>CALNYM010000023.1:0-602038 GCA_942490765.1 uncultured Desulfobacterales bacterium
CGATATGTCCCAGACCCGCATCAGCGTCCAGAAAGTTCAAAACCAGGCACTTCAGGCCCAGAAACTCCAAATCGATCTGCCCCGGCTTCATGTTTCAGGCAAGATCCAAAAAAAAGAACCGGGCAAACCGCATTTTACCGGCATGCTCAAATTTTCCAAAGCAACGCTTGATCTTAATGCGTCCCATACCCGATTGCAGGGAATCAAAGGCAATATTCCATTTGCATGGCCCGTTGAAAAACCTGAACCCAATGGCAGTTTTTCCATCTCGGACATCCTCTACCGTGCTCAATCCCTTGGTGCGCTGGAAGGGTCGGTCCGCCAGAAAAAAACAGGTGCCGTCTTTTCAATGGTTCACAAAAACACACTTCTACCCGGTCTAAAGCTGTTTGGTTCCGGCAGGTGGTACCTGGAACCTGAAAAAAACCGGCCCCTTTTCGAAATCGATTTCAGCGTTCCGGACTGGCACCCGGCCACCGGAGTTGATCTGGCAAAAATTTTACCCGGAGCAAAAGGGATTGTGGCAGGCGGCCATCTGTCAGCAAAAGGAAAACTCTTTGTCGCTTCTTCCGGGCTGGCGGGATCGGCCGCACTTGCCCTGAAACAGGGGTTTGTAAAAATCGATACAAAAAAAATGGTCATGGATGGCATCGAGATGGCCCTTTCTTTCCCGGAACTGCCGTCTGTAAGAAGCAATGCCGGACAGCCGTTTGAATTCAAGCGGGCGGTTTTTGGAGACATTACGATTCATGATGGAAAAATAACATTTCAAATAGAGCCCGACAATGGCCTGCTGGTTGAAAAAGGCACCTTTGCCTGGTGCAACGGGAATATCGACACCCAATCTTTGAGAATATCGCCGGAAACCACCCGCTACCGGTTGATCCTCTATTGTGACCGGCTGCAGATGGCACAACTGCTGGAACAACTGAGTACCGTGAATGCTGAGGGCAAGGGAACGGTCAACGGCCGAATTCCCCTGGAATTCGAAAATGGAAACCTGCATTTTGGAGATGGTTTTTTGTACTCCACCCCGGGAGACGGGGGCCGCATCAAACTCAGCAACACGGACATGCTCACCGCCGGCCTGCCCGTTGACACCCCCCAGTTTGCACAGTTGGACCTGGCCAGAGAGGCCCTCAAGGATTATGAATATACGTGGGCCAAATTAGGATTGAATTCCAAGGGCCGGACCCTTTTTTTAAGACTTCAGTTTGACGGCAAACCCATGGCGCCGTTGCCGTTTATATACAAAAAGGAACTGGGGCGGTTTGCAAGGGTCGATGCCAAAAGCAAGGGGTCTTTGTTTCAGGGCATCAGCCTTGACATCAACCTGCAGCTTCCCTTGAATCAGATTTTGCGCTATAAGGACAATGTCGGGATATTTGACTGAAAGTCCCCGGTGAAAATGGGGAAATACCCACAACCCCTTTAAAAAAAAGGAACTCGGTTATGAAAAAAAAGAGCGGCTATCTAATGGCTGCGCTGCTGGCAATATTCTCATTTTCATGCAGCACCCGCCATGCGGTGTCGGTAGCACCAGTGGAGATCAAACCCATCCACATTACCATAGACGTGAATATCAAAGTGGACAAAGCCCTGGATGACTTTTTCGAAGATATTGACAACACCGGTGATAGCACCGGCCAGCCGGCCGATACACAGAATTAAGGGTCCGGCGCTTAAACAAAACACAGGGAGATAAAAAAATGACGATCAAAAAATTTCAAGGGATAACCGCCGTCATCCTCACCGCCGTTTTCATTCTTGGCACCAACTGCTTTGCCGGCGACATCAAGGAGCGCATGAAGGCCAGGCTGCCGCAAATCAATGCCCTTAAGGCAGAGGGCAGCATCGGCGAAAACAACCGGGGATATCTGGATTTTATGAGCACCCAAAAGCCCCAGGCACAGATGGTGGCATCTGAAAACAAAGACCGGGAAACGGTCTACAGGGCCATTGCCCAGAAAAAAGGCAGCACAACGGAAAACGTCGGCCGCCGCAGGGCCATCAAAATTGCCGCCAGTGCCAAACCCGGGCACTGGCTCCAGGACGATAAGGGAAAATGGTATCAAAAATAGCGGCCCAAAAAAAAGGACGCCTTTCTTAAAAAGCGTCCTTTTTTTGAGTAGATGTTTGTTTATCGGCTACTTTCGATTGCCGTATTCCGCATAGGTCATGGAGACGGTACGGTATACGATATGGGCCAGCTTGGTAAACGGCACATAGACAAAGAGAGACCAGACCAGCATCAGGTGGACAAAATAGAGGAAATAAGAGATACCGGCCAGACCGCCCAGCCGGGTCATTTCCGTCAGCATGCCGCTGAGCCCCAGGGCCAGGGCCAACCCGATGAGAAACCAGTCCTGATAGGTGGATACCTGATCATTTTTCTTGGCCAACCTGTTTTTAATCATCAGACTGCTGCCGATAACCAGGGAAACACCGGCAATATTGGCCAGCCATTTTACCGGATTCAGCTGTGAATAGGGTCCGTGGATCTGGAAAACATATAACACCACAAAGAAAATAGAAGTAACGATGAACAGCCCGATAAAACCGAAAAACACCATCATATGAGCGGTGGAGCGATCCTTGTTTTCGCTGCATTCGTTGAATTTTTCGTGTTTTAAGATGGTGGGCACCACCCGTATCAGGGCCTGAACAAACCCCACCGGATCAATGGTTGTCTTGTCCGTCTTTCCTTCGGCCAGGGCATTGGCATGGATATCGGCCAGAAACCGCTTCAATCCCAGCCCGAAAACCACCACCGCCCATAGTGAGGCCGGAATCATCATCGCATCCACCAGCCAGCTTGAAAAAAAGTGGGCATGCACGATTTCATCACCACCCGGGGCAAAATTCAGCCAGTTAACGCCGAACAGCTTCAGGAGCAACCCCACCACGATAAATAACGCCGCAGGAATCGCCAGCAGCAGCGGCAGTTTTTTGGGATCATTCACCGCCTTGCCAAGGGCCTTGGGAGTCGCATATTCGGTAATGGCATACTGACGAATGGCTGCCAGCACATCACCGGGTTTGGCCCCCCGGGGACACAGGGTGGAACAGTCGCCGCAGTTGTGGCATAGCCAGATATCCGCATTGCCCACCAGTTTATCCTTGAGTCCCCAGGATGCGGCCATCATCTCTTTGCGGGGGAACGGTTTATTTTCCGGGGAAATAGGACAGGCCACCGAACAGGTGGCGCATTGAAAGCATTTTTTGAGATCTTCACCGCCCAGCCCGGCCACTTCATTTATAAAATTAACATCCGGCTCAATCAAATATCTATCAGCCATATTCATATCTCCTTCATATTAAGGCTGCGCCTGACAGCCCCTGGGGGCTGGCAGGCACCAGTCAGATCGCTTCAACCATTAGAAACCCTTGAATGGATTCGGGCCAAGGTCCTCTATTATCTTTGCGAAATCATTGATGATCTTGGGAAGCTTGTCGTAATCGTCAATGGCGATATCAAACTGGGCCACCCGCTCCTCTTCCAGAGCCAGGCTCGATAATGCATCCCCGATCTTCTGCATACGGACTTGAGCCAGTTCACTGCCCTTGACAAAGTGGCACTGATAATCATCGCCATGCTTGCAGCCCAGGAGAAATACGCCGTCCATACCCTGGGCCAGCGCATCCTTGATCCAGATCACATTCACCGAACCGAGGCACCGTACCGGGATAAAACGGACATCCGCTGAAAAGGAGAGCCGGTGCAGCCCCGCCATATCAAGGGCCGGATAGGCATCGTTTTCACATACCAGCCCCAAAATCCGCATGGGGGGCTCGTCATAATCGTCCTCTGACGGCACCTGAATGGATTTAACCATGGAACCGATACTGTCGATATTATAGTCGGCGAACCCGATAATCCGTTCCGGGCAGGCCCCCATGCAAGTACCGCAACGACGGCACCGGGTGGGATTGGGCTTGGGTGTGCCTTTTTCATCATCGTCCAGGGCCCCGAAAGGACATTCTTCGGTGCAGCGCTTGCACTGGGTACAGCGCTGGAAAAAGAAGTCCGGAAACGTCATGTCCCCGGACCGCGGATGCACAGACACGCCCCGATTGGTGGATTCGATACACTGGATCGCCTTGAGGGCAGCCCCTGTGGCATCTTCCATGGATTCTTCCACGGTCATGGAACGCCGCACGCAACCGGCGGCATAGACCCCGGTACGCTGGGTTTCATAGGGAAAACAGATAAAATTGGAATCCGAATACCCGTCAAACAGACCGATATCCCGGAACGCCGGACCCTGGCGATAGGCCAGGTTGACAACCGGGTCGTCCGCTGTGGCCGGCACCATCCCCGTTGCCAAAACAACCATGTCGGCCTTGACCTTGATTTTTTCACCTAAGAGGGTATGATCCGCTTCCACCACCAGCGCATCGCCGTCCACCGATACGGCCATGACATCACCCTTGCTCAGAAAAATACCCCTGTCCTGCTGAAGACTCTTGTAAAAATTTTCCTGGAGTCCCGGGGTGCGCATGTGCTGGTAAAAGACATAGGCCTTGCCGTCTTCATAATCTTCGCGCACATATTTGGCCTGTTTGAGCGCCACCAGACTGGTGACGGATCCGGTATAAGAAAAATCGTTATCATCGTCATTTTTATCAGGGCTCTGAATAAACACCACTGATTTGGCCGGTTTCCCGTCGGAAGGTCTTTTGATTTTGCCTGCAGCAGCCAATGTTTCAAACTGGGCATTGGTCACCACATCCGGGGAAACACCGAAACCCAGATGGGCAAACTCATCACCTTCGGGCGCATAGGGTCGCCATCCGGCGGCCAGAATCACGGCGCCAAAAAGCTCACCGTCAGGATCAAGGCTCAGAATATCGGTCCGTCCCTCATTGTATTCCTTGTAGCGTTGGACCTGTTGTTCCACATCCAGCTCTTTGCCGTTTTCATCCACCTTCATTTCATCGGGCAGGGGGAAAGGCACATCAAACTTGATCTTCTCACCGGGTTTTTTCAGCGTGACGGTGAATTCACCCGGCTGACCGGCAATCCTGGCCACCATGGTTTCGGTTTTGACGGTAATATTCTTTTCAGACTCAACCGCCTTGATGGTATCGGCCACCATGGGGGGAATCAGCGCTTCATAGGGATCCTGTACGGGCAGCTGGCAGCGCCAGTGGTTGGCGTGCCCCCCCAGTACCGATTCCTTTTCCACAATGGTCACCGCATAGCCGGCCTTGGCCGCATCCAACGCCGCTGCCATACCGGTCATACCACCGCCGAGCACCAGTATCTTCCGACTGAAAGTATCCGGCTTATAGGGTTCGGGCAGAGTGACTTTTTCGACCCGTGCCATGCCCATCCGAACGTAGTCTTCGGCCAGCATCTGCACACGGTCGAAATGTTCCTCATCATCCTTCTGCGCTTCGGTCAGCGCGGGAAATTCAGAGCGCGGATGGGACCAGACCACCTGTTCTCTCAAATTCACGCGATCCACAATGCAGCCGTCAAATTTAAAAATATCAAAATTGACCCGCCGCGAACACGCCCCGATCACCAGGGTATTGGTCCCTTTTTCGGCGATATCCGTCTTCATCAGGGCCAGGCCTTCTTTGCCGCACAAAAAGGGATGGGTTGTAACCGGCACTCCCTCTTCCTCGGGTATGCCGCACAGCGCTTTGATGTCAAGGGCATCTCCGATTCCGCAGCCTGTGCAGATATATACACCATATTTTTTATCCATGGATTACCTCCTCACCAGGGTTTGAATCGCCTTGAGGGCCATACCGGTTGCATTTTGATTGGACGAAACCACGTCTGCCGGTTTATTGGCACACCCGGTGGCAAACATGCCGCCCTTTTCAAAATCATTGATAATAAATCCGTCAGCAGTATAGTTCAGGTCCGCGGGCAACTTGGCATTCACAGCCGTGGGCTGCATGCCGGTGGCCAGCACGGCCAGATCCACGGTCTGTCTGACCTTTTCACCGGTTACCGCGTTTTCGGCGACCAGGGTGATAGCACCGGAATTCGGATCTTCACTGACTTCGGCGACCTTGCCTTTAACAAAAAAGACATTTTTATCTTCTTTTATCTTCTTGTAAAATTTTTCATAGCGCTGGCCCGGGGCCCTCAGATCAATATAAAAAATATAGATGCTGGCATCCGGGTACTGTTCCCGAATATAGGTGGCGTGTTTCAACGAGGCCATGCAGCAGATATAAGAGCAGTAGGGCAGATGATTTTCATCCCGCGATCCCGCGCACTGTACGAACCCGATGCTTTTGGGGGCCTGATCATCCGAGGGTCTAAGGATTTTACCCTTGGTGGGACCATTGGGTGCCGCCAGCCGTTCCATCATCATATTGGTGATAATGTTCCGGTGCTGGCCAAACCCGAGGTTATCGATCTTCGCGGCGTCGTAGGGTTCCCATCCGGTGGCCCATACCACTGCTCCGACTTTGAGGTCCACGGTTTTGACAGCCATCTCCAGGTCTACGGCATCGTATTTACAGGCTTCTTTGCACTTGCCGGCGGCGTCGGTCCCGATAATCTGGGGTGAAATCACATAGCGGGCCGGAAACGCCATTTCATGGGGCAAATAAGCGCCCTTGTGCTTGTCCATACCAAAGTTAAAGTCATTGGAGACCTCCGCCTCACAGACATTGGCGCATTCCCCGCAGCAGGTGCAGTTTTCATTCACATACCGGGGGCTGATTTTAACGGTCACATCATAATTCCCGGGGGCGCCCTTGACCTTTTCAACCTCGGCCATTGTAAGGACCTTGATGAGCGGATTCTCTTTGATCCTTCTGAAATTAATTTCAAGGCCACAGGTAGGGGGACACAGTTTAGGAAAATACTGGTTTAACTGAGCAACTCTTCCACCGAGGTAAGGGTTCTTTTCGACCAGAAACACCTCGTACCCTACTTCGGCAGCTTCGAGGGCCGTGGTCAAACCGCTTATCCCCCCTCCAACAACAAGGATACTTCCGTTAGCTGGGGCTGCTTTTTCTACTGTCATGCTATCCCTCCGTGCATCGTACATGGTTAATGAATATTTAAGGGGTTCATTTTGGTTCAGACGATATCCCGCAAATTGTCCGGATACCTGAATGCTTTACGAAGTTTTAAGTACACCCGACACCTAAAAAGGGCCATGGGATTATGGTGGCCGTCAAGCAGATAGGCATACGGACAATTTTGCATGCGATGGTATCTCGTCCGAATTTAAAATGACAACCTGGCTGGATATTAATAAAAACCTCCAGGTGCCGCGAGGCACCTGGAGGCTGTTCTCAGGTTCGACCAGACGACAGCCGCACCTTACTTAGTCTGCGATCATCTTGATATAATCTTTCTTGAATATATCCCATTCGGCCTTAGCCGGATCGTACTTGGAATTAACGAAGCAGAACCAGTTTTCGTCATCCTGCCCCGGAAAATCGGACTGATAATAGAAACCGGGATAGCGGGTTTCTTTACGGTACTGGATATGGCGCAGATGCGCTTCCACAGTCCAGATACGATGCTCGATTTCCCAGGCCCGCATCAATTCATGCAGGTCGCCGGCGCCCATTTTGGCACAGTCTTCACGCATGGTGGCCAGAAGGTCCATGACGATCTCCAGGCTTTTGCTGGAAGTCATATAGTAGGTCGCGGTCCCGGCACCATACTCATGGGTAGCCTTCATCAGACGATACATCATTCCACTGGGTTTGACATAGTTTGGATTGATGTTGATGGCGGTGGTATAGTCACAGTTGTCAAGGAACGTCCGAACCGGTCGGTAAATCAGGTCCACCAGTTCCTCCTTGGACTGCTTCAGCGCCGGAGCGGAATCGGCATTGTCCTTGGCATACCTGGCCATCTCCTTGGCTGCCATACGGCCTTCCGCATGGGAACCTGAAGAAAATTTATGCCCGGAACCGCCGACACCATCACCGGCTGTAAACAGACCGTTGACCGTGGTCATACGGTTGTATACCTTGCCGTTGGCAGCCTTGATCTTGTAAGCATCCGGTACCCAGTCATAATCCGGACCGGAGGTCCACAGACCGCAGCAACCGGAATGGGAGCCCAGCAGGTAGGGTTCGGTGGGCATCACTTCGGAATTTTTCTTTTCCGGCTCACAGTTCTGGGCACACCACAGGTTGGCCTGACCACAGGTCATATCCAGAAAATCTTCCCAGGCTTCCGATTCAAGATGCTTGAGTTCTTTCTTGCTCATGGTCTCGCCCAGTTTTGCAAGAGCCGAAACCGTATCCATCAGGATCGGGCCACGGCCTTCTTTCATCTCAAACAGCATGAGGTGGTTACGCAGGCAGGTGGGGGTGATGGCTGCGGTGCCATAGGGCGCATATTTTGCCAACTCGGCCTTGGCCGCATCACTACCGGCAAACGCTTCACCCAGACCATTAAGGGCTTGGGCCTTGAACAGGAGGAACCATGCACCGACCGGGCCGTAACCGTCTTTAAAACGGGCCGGGGTGAAACGGTTCTCCATCATGGTGAGTTCCGCACCGACTTTCATGCACATGGTATAGGTGGAACCGGCATTCCATACGGGATACCAGGCACGACCTTTACCCTCACCAACGCTGCGGGGCTGATAAATATTGACCGCACCACCACAGGCAACCATCATGGTCTTGCACTTGATGATATAGACCTTGTTCTCGCGTACGGAAAAGCCAACAGCGCCGGCAATGGTGTTTTCATTGTTGGCATCCAGCAGCAATTCGACGATGAAGCAGCGTTCCAGAACGTTGTCTTCACCCAGGGCCAGTTTGGCGGCCTCGGCAACGATGCGTTTGTAGGATTCGCCGTTGATCATGATCTGCCATTTACCGGTACGGACCGGAGTGGCACCGCCTTTCAGCGTACCCATTTTCTGGCCTTTTTTACCGTCCAGGTTTTTGCCGTCCTCGGAAATTTTCCAGACCGGCAGGCCCCATTCTTCAAACAGATGAACCGAATCATCAACGTGGCAGCCGAGATCGAAGATCAAATCTTCACGAACCAGCCCCATGAGGTCATTACGAACCATACGGACATAGTCTTCGGGCGTGTTATCGCCGATATAAGTATTAATAGCGGAAAGTCCCTGGGCAACCGCGCCGGATCTTTCCATGGCAGCCTTGTCACACAGCAGGACGCTCTGTCCCTCGGCTATCCATTTGTTAACTTCAAAAGCAGCGCCACAGGCAGCCATGCCGCCGCCGACGATGAGAATATCAACTTCGCGCTCCTCAACTTCCGGGTCTCTAACCGCCTTGAGTTCACCTAAAGGTTTATTCGGTATTGCCATATCATATCCTCCTATCAGATATTAAATTCGTATTGTTACGCGACATAAATAAAAATTCGAGTCTGTTTAGACGAGTTCCTTTGGTACCGGAAGGGTATAACCGTCAGCCTCTTCGGTTGACAGCAAGCCGCTTTCAAGGTCCTTGCCTTTCAGATCAGAATACGCATTGGCACCGCCTTCAGGAGTGGTTCGGATAGGGAACTTAAAGCGTTTGATGAGGCCGTTTCTGAACTTACAAGTCCACATAACATCCTCTGTGCCCATCATGGGCATAATGGAGCTTCCCAGGGGAACAAAGTCGGAATAGCCTCTGACTTCAATGGCCTGGGTCGGGCAGATTTTTACACAAGAAAAACATTCCCAGCACTGATCCGGCTCTTGATTGTAAGCTTTCATGGCATTGGGATCCAGAACCATCAAATCATTCGGGCAAATGTACATACAGGCAGTCTTGTCGCCGCCCTTGCAGCCGTCACATTTTTCCTGGATTACATACGTTGGCATTTTAGCATACCTCCTAATTTGGATTGTAAAGAGTTTCCGTTGCTTCAACTTCCTCAAATTTTAGCAAATAAATGCGATACAAAAAACCTTTTTACACCTCCCTTCATGACTATATTTGTAGAATATCGTTTCAATCATTAATTGGGCCGTCTTTCAAAAACAGCTTGCGTCTATTTTTTCCAACGGGAATAAAATCTGTAAGCATATCACTTGCATATTGTTCCGGTTTGATTTTTAAAAGAATATTTTACCTATTAAATTCAACACCATATACTATCATGCAAGGAATGTAAATATCACCGGGGTCTTGGCTTGTCAAGAACTTTTGAGCAAACATTTTTTTTAAAATACGGTCATGGGAATACCATCGAAAGCCTTTGCAATCTCTGGCAAAAAATGAACCCCCACAGCTGTTCAACGCTTAAAGGTTCAACGGTAACGATCTAATAATCAGGGTAGGACAAAAACTGCCGGAAAAGATGATTTAAGTTGACAAGTCCCGCAAAAATGCTACCAGATACCCTGTGGGGTGTATTGAAAAAACCCACAGATGGCGTCTGATTCATCACTTATCTTTACAAAATCAGGAAAACAAGCTTATGGAAAACAGCATTGTAGCAATTGGCATAGAGGACTCGTTTACATTTGCATGCTCCCGGCAGATACCCTGCTTTAATGAGTGCTGCCGAGATCTTAACCAGTTTTTGACCCCTTACGATATACTCCGGTTGAAAAATTGTCTGGGCATGACCTCGGGCGATTTTCTGGAAAAATTTACCACGCTTCACAACGGACCGGAAACCGGCCTCCCGGTAATAAGCTTAAAACCCGTCAGCAATGCCCGTCTGCAATGCCCCTTTGTCACCCCCGACGGATGTCGCGTATATGCGGACCGGCCGTCATCCTGCCGCATGTACCCTGTTGCCCGGGCACTGACACACGACCCGGAAACCGGCCGGGTCTCGGAACATTACGCCCTCATGAAAGAATCGCACTGCTTTGGGTTTAATCAAACCAAAACACAGACCGTCCGCCAGTGGCTGGCATCCCAGGGCCTTGAACCATACAACCATTACAACGACCTGCTCATGGACATCATCAGTCTGAAAAACAGACAGAAATCGGGTCCGTTGGATATGAAATCAGGCCGTCTGTTTTATCTGGCCCTGTATGATCTGGACAGGTTCCGAACCCACATTTTTGAAAACAACCTGCTGAACGGACAATCCTTTGATGCCGGCGACCTGAATGGTGTCAGGGATGATGATACAGCCCTTTTGATGCTGGGCATAAAATGGGTCAAAAAAAGCCTGTTCGGGCAGTAAAAAGCGATACATCACCCCTTAATGAAAAAATTTTACAAGGTCTGACTTCATGGAGATCAAAAACAAGGTGGCCCTGGTTTTAGGATCGATCAAGGGCATCGGCAGGGGTATCGGAATTGAACTGGCCCGCCAGGGTGCCAGACTTGCCCTTACCCATTACGACTGGGAAGAAAGCCTGGATGAAATGCGGCAGAGTTTTGCCGCCACCGGCACCGACCACCTGATCATCAGGTGTAACCTGCTTGAGACCGACCGCATACCGGGGCTGATTGAAACAGTGATGGCCCGCTTTGGACGCCTGGACATCCTGATCAACAATATTGAAAGAGGCGGATGGCCCGTTGTCCACGGACCGTATGTGCAAAAACAATGGGACCTTGAGATGGCCACGACCCTGCGGGCCAAACAATGGGTCTTTGATGCGGCCCTGCCCCACCTGAAGGCCTCGGGTGACGGTCTGGTCATCAACCTCTCCTCCATCGCCGCTATTGCCGGGCGCTCGGGTCCGGCAGCATGGATTTTCAACGACGGCTATGCCGCAGCCAACAGGGGCATCTCCCTGCTTACGGAAACCTGGGCCCGTCTGGGGGCCCCCCGGGTGCGGGTCAACGAGATCATGCTGGGCATCATGGAAACCCGTCATGGTGAAAAAACCAGGGGATGGGGCCTTCTCCACAGAGCCCAGAAGCAGGCGATCATCGATCATACCCTGCTGCAACGGACCGGCACCATTGACGATGTGGTCCGGGCCGTCTGTTTTATCATCAAGGATGCCCCCTTCATGACCGGAAGCGTATTGCGACTCGATGGCGGATATACCCTCGGTGGTGAAAAATTCCGCCCATGCCCCCCGGTGTTGTGTAGTAGCTAGCACGGCCATCAAATTCCGAGATTCGTGTTTTTTGGGTACAAAAAATAAAAATAATCAAAATACAAAATATAACAAATCAAAACACACATCAATTCAGAATTAAATGGTAATCAAGTGGTTTTGAGTTTTGTTTGACCCAACTTTAAGATCAGGGGGAAATTGTGATTTGGAATTTGTTTGTCATTTGGTGCTTGTAATTTGTTATTTATCATTTGCGGCGTACGCCCTTTAAACAGTTCCGGTATATCCGGGTCAGGGGCCTTGCAAAATGAGAATACCTGTTCACCGCAGACGGATATTCCGCCCCTGAATCCCCCACAAATAAAATCTGACCCATTCAAAACCGAATTTCATCAGCGCCACATCATCGGTCTGTAATTTCTTGAGCACTGCGGATTTCACCTTGTAGCGGTTCAGGAATGTACTTTTAAATACAAAATTTTTAAATCCATCCATATTGTAAATGGCCATAAACGCCATCTTACCCCGGCGGCCCCCGGGTCCTTCACCCTGCCATGGGTCATCCTGGAACAACCGCCTCAGGTCCGACCACATCAGGGTCATTTTATGATAGTCCTCTGCCCCCTGATCCCGGGCCCAGGTTTCCGGCGTCCATTGGACATCTTCATGCTGCCCCTTACAAAAATCAGGGGGCCTGAAAAAATAAACCGGCTCATTTTTTTTTGCCCGGGCATTGTAAAAGGCGCCCTGCTCCAATGGAAAGCTTCGGCAGGCATCCGGGCGATCCGGATAAACCAGACATCCGGTGTCGCTTAAAAACGGACAGGTTTTTTCTGCATTGTCGGACATGCTCAGCAACACGTCCGGGAAAAAATTTGACACCCTTAAAACAATACCCACATACCGGTCTAAAAATTCTTCTGAAGTTAAGCCAAGCCTCTGTTTAAGCCGGATAACATCATAGGGATACAGAAAAAGATTCAGGTTGCGACAGCATCTGTTAAAACAGCCGATATCCGGGTGACAGCGGAATTTAAATGTATCATCCGCACTGATCCGGCGTCCGGGCAAAGAATCAATATCTTGCGTGTCTACATATTTCATGATCCGGCACAGCTCCTTTCCCTGATCATCCGGGCAACGGTCATCTTGATTTTTTCAAAAAATCCCAGGGCCTGGCGCAACTCCTTTTCCAGTCTGGCCATCCGGGTATAATAAGGGGTTCGATCAAACTTGAAAACCGCTTTTGTCCCGCACTGGGCGGTAAACGCACCACACCCCTTTCCATGATGAACCGGCTGTCCCGGGGGATGCAGCTCATGGGGTATCCCGTGCAGCCGGCAGATCATGGGACGCCGGGCGTAAAGCAGGCAGCGGCCCTCAAGGTTAAGGGGACACATGAGATGCACCGGTTCCGGGCCTGCAAGGGCGGCGGGGAGTTGCCGGCATACGGAGGCTGCTATATCTGCCGTTGCCGTCTGCTGCGCTTTGGACAGATCGGCCCACCCTTTAATGAGGTACAGATACTCGAGCAGGGTATGATGGTAAAACAACGTCCGGCAGCAATTGTCAATGCAGCCCCGGCACTCAAACCCATAATGGTTACTGGCCCGGGTATAGGCCATGTCCATATCGGTATAAATATCTTTCAGCTGTTCGAGAAAAGGTTCAGCGATATCTGAATCATCCATTAAAACCGCTTCGACAGTTAACATGATAGCCCCCTACACCAACGGGGACGGAAAAAATATTTTGGCATATAAATCCAATGCATAATGATCGGTCATACTGGCAATAAAGTCACAGACGACCCGTTCACGGGAATCATCGGGGCCATGGCAATGGTCCATCTCCATGGTGGCAAGTTCCCGGTGGAGCATATCGCCATTGTCCAGGAAAAAAGAATACAGCTCGGTCAATATTTTTTTAGCCTTGATGAATTCCCGATGCACCTTAGGGGAACGGTAAACGTTTTCATATAAAAATTCACGCAAGCGGGTCATGGCGGAAAAAACAGCGGCGCTCATATCCAGCTGCAATTGGCCATTCACCTCTTTTGTTTGAAAAATTAAATCCCTGATCATGGAAGTCGCCCGGCGTGAATGGGTCTCACCCAAAATTGAGCGGCACACCCTGGGCACCTGCTCCTTTTGAATCACCCCACTGCGAATGGCATCATCGAGATCATGGTTCAGATAGGCCATGATGTCGGCAATTCTGACAATCCGACCCTCGGCCGTGACGGCCATTTTTGCAGGATCATCGGATATAATCTTGCCGTATCCTTTGGAATGTTTCAATATGCCGTCCCGGACTTCAAAGGTCAAATTCAACCCCCGGCCGTTTTTTTCAAGCTTATCCACCACCCGCAGGCTCTGCTGCTGATGTGAAAACCCCGGGGAATATATCTCCTGTAATGCGCGTTCACCGCTATGGCCAAAGGGCGGATGACCGATATCATGCCCCAGGGCAATGGCTTCGGCCAGATCTTCGTTCAACCGCATGGCCCGGGCTATGGTACGCGCAATCTGAGCGACTTCCAGTGTATGGGTGAGTCGGGTACGGTACTGATCCCCGAGGGGCGACAGAAAAACCTGGGTTTTATGTTTCAACCGCCTGAAGGCATTGCTGTACAGAATCCTGTCGCGGTCGCGTTGAAAGGCGGTTCGAATCTGATTGGGCTTTTCAGTTCTCCTCCGCCCCCGGCTTTGGTCGCTGAGACATCCAAAAGAAGACATGAAACTTTTTTCACGTTTTTCGAAATTTTCGCGTATGGACATAAATCCCTCAACCGCTAGTTTGTGAATCGGCCCGCGGACAACCCAATGTGGATCGTTCAAAAACAATTTTTTTATCTAAAATAAAGGACAAGCCCTTTACAGATTAAGGCACAGATAGTATTTGTAGGCATAGAATACAGAATTGTAAAGAAATAATTAAGGTTTTGAGCAATGGAAAGCCACCATCTTATTCTTGGCAGGACCACCGATTATATTACCGGTGAAACCCTGATCGACACCCATGATGAACGCTATCGGCAGAAACTGGCCCGATGGCTTGTCGACACCCTGGGATATCAAAAAGATGAGATTAGCCCCAAAAAAATGATCATTGTCACCGCCGGTGGGAAAACCGGCAGCGTAATGGTGGATATAGCGGTTAGCATCGACGGCAGAATTTCCATGATTGTCAAGTACGGCGCAGGTTCCCTGATAACCCGGCACCGGTTGACGCTGGCGCTGGCAAGACTGGTGGCGCCCTACCAGGTACCCCTGGCCGTCATTACCAACGGCCGGGATGCGGATCTTCTTGATGCGGCATCCGGCAATGTCATCGCCTCCGGGCTTGGGGCCATACCCGCCAAAGACGACCTGATGGAACGGGCCAAAAAATTTACCTATACACCGATTTCAAAAAAAAGAGCTGAAATGGAACGTCGAATCCTGTATGCTTTTGAAATAGACGATAACTGTGTATGCAACCTTGCTGATAAAAGCACACCCGGCAAACCATGAACCATTCCTTTTTTATGAACAAGGCGCTGAATCAGGCCCGGAAAGCGCTCTCACAGGGTGAATTCCCGGTGGGATGCATCCTGGTATACGAAGGCGGCGTTCTGATAACCGGAGCGAGATCCGGCACCTGCGGGTCTTGTCCCAACGAAACTGACCATGCTGAGATGGTTGCCCTGAGAAAACTGGCAGCGCTTAAAACACCGTTTCAGAAAAACAAGATCACCCTCTTTTGCACCCTGGAGCCCTGTCTGATGTGTTATGGGGCAATTCTGCTGAGCGGCATCGGTAAACTTGTATATGCCTATGAAGATGCCATGGGCGGCGGCACGGGATGCGACCTGCAAACCCTTGCCCCCCTCTATCAACAGCGAAAGATTCCCATTATACCGTATATATTGCGTCACGAAAGCCTGGCATTATTTAAGGAATACTTTTCAGCGCCTGAAAATAAATACTGGCAGAACAGTTTTCTGGCAGCCTATACACTGAAACAGCCGATAGAATAAATAACGGTCAATCCCGAACCGGCAGCCTATACTTTATTTAAATTTCTATTATGTTTTTGTATTTTTTTCTTGCATTTCTTAATTGCGTTATATATCTTTTCAAATTCATATACTAATGCATATATTCATATTAACATCGTTCATGAAAAAAGCAGCAACGCGGTTGCTGCTTTAGGAGGTGACAGGCATAGCTATTCCGAAGCGATCAACGCGACCAACCAAAGATAGAACTAGAACAAACAGAGATATCAGGGCAAAAGAAGTCCGGGTAATTGATCCTGACGGGAATCAGGTTGGCGTCATTCCAATCTATAAAGCGCTGGCTATTGCTGCCGATTTTGGCCTTGACCTTGTTGAAGTTTCGCCCATGGCAAATCCGCCGGTTTGTAAAATCATGGATTACGGGCGGTACAAATATGAACAAACCAAACAACTGCAAGAGGCCAAAAAGAAACAAACGACATTCCAGCTCAAGGAAATAAAGGTTCGCCCCAAAACCGGCGAACACGACCTGCAGACCAAACTGGGCCATATCAGGAAATTTATCGCGAAAAAAGATAAAGTCAAAATCACTGTGGTGTTCAGGGGCCGGGAAATTACGCTTTCGCAGTTAGGGCGGGATTTATTGAAAAAAATAGCTGAAGAACTCGATGAAATTGCTGTTGTTGAGCAATATCCTAAATTTGAAGGGCGTACCATGATCATGATCGTGGCACCCAAATAATTTTTTTAAATTTTCCGATAACCATTGCAGCAGATTATTTGAGTGGCGCCGGGTTGTTTTTTTTAAATTTGTCAATTATATTGGCGTGGGCTGATTTATTGCTCACGCCATCTATTTTTTATAAGATGTCGCACATCAGGCCATTGCATTAACGGTTTCTTATTAATGTTGCCGATATATTTAAATTTATTGAATGCCTATTTCCATAAGGTAAGGAGACATATCAATGCCGAAAATTAAAACCAATCGGGCCGCAGCCAAACGTTTCAAAAAAACAGGCACCGGCAAAATTGTATTTGGCAAATCCCATGCCAGCCATATTTTAACTAAAAAATCCAGAAAACGAAAACGCTCTTTAAGAAAAAGTCAGATTGTTGATAAAACCAATGTAAAAGAAATCAAACTATTGCTGCCCAATGGATAACCGAATTTTCAGGGCCGTTTGTTGATAGAAGGAGAAGAACAATGCGTGTTAAAAGAGGATTTAAAGCAAGAAAACGTCGGAACAAGGTTTTAAAGCTTGCCAAAGGGTTTCGTGCCGGACGCAGCAAACTGTTCCGAACCGCCGCCGATGCCGTGGACAAGGCACTCATGTATGCATACAGGGACAGGCGGGTTAGAAAACGTGATTTCAGGCGGCTCTGGATCGCCAGAATTAATGCGGCTACCCGCCTGAACAACCTGTCCTACAGTAAATTTATATTTGGTTTAAAAAAAGCCGATATCGAACTTGATCGTAAGGTACTGGCGGAACTGGCCATTTCGGATCCTGCCGGTTTTTCCCAACTGGTTGAAATGTCGACTCAACAGATATAAAACTGGTTCCCGGGCGTCTGCCGCTCCGGCAAAGCCCATGGGGCCTTACCTGACATCTGTCTTTGTCAAAATGACTGTGTTTCCAAGATCTTCACCCTGTTGCAAATTCAAACGGCGTTTATTGGACACAGTCTTTTTGCGTTTAAAACATTGACCCGACGGACTAAGTAAACACAGTGAAGCTCAGCATTGAAGACATTTATCAGGACGCTTTAAAGCAGCTCGATACAGCTGCAGACGCCGACGGCATCAAAGCGCTTTCCGTTTATTTCCTTGGCCGCAAGGGACTGATCACTCAGTTCCTGCGAAATATATCCAACCTGCCCGAAGACCAGCGCCCCCAGGCCGGTAAAAAAGCCAATCAAACCAAAAAAATTCTGGATAAGGCGTTTAAGGCCGCATTACAAAAAATCGAGACCGGTACAGCCGATTCCGGCAATCGAATTGATATTTCCCTGCCGGGCAGGGTTGCCTCCCGGGGCTCCCTGCATCCCATCACGGAAATCACCCAGCGGGTCTGTGATATTTTTACCCACCTGGGATTTGACATCGCCGAAGGCCCGGAAACCGAAACCGACTACTATAATTTCGAAGCGCTGAATGTGCCGAAATTTCACCCGGCCCGGGACATGCAGGACACCTTCTATGTCTCGGACAATATTGTTCTGAGAACCCAGACCTCACCCATGCAGATCAGGGTCATGGAAAAACAGGCCCCGCCGGTGGCTATTATTGCCCCGGGCAAGGTTTACCGCTGCGACTCGGATCTGACACACACCCCCATGTTTCACCAGGTTGAAGGCCTGTTGGTCGCTCAAAACGTGTCCTTCGGGGATCTTAAGGGAACACTGACCACCTTTGTGCACCAGATGTTTGACGACCATATTTCCCTGAGGTTCCGCCCCAGTTTTTTCCCCTTTACCGAACCCAGTGCCGAGGTGGACATCCTGTGTGTCATGTGTCGCGGAAAAGGATGCCGGGTCTGTTCCCACAGCGGGTGGCTTGAAATCCTCGGTGCCGGCATGGTTCATCCCAATGTATTTGGCAGTGTCGGGTATGATACCGATAAATATACCGGCTTTGCTTTTGGTATGGGGATCGAACGTATCGCCATGCTCAAGTACGGTATCGATGACATTCGCAAATTTTTCGACAACGATCTTAGGTTTTTAAGGCAGTTTTAATATGAGAGTTAGTCTAAGCTGGCTAAAAGAGTATGTTTCTTTTTCAGGCCCGATCCAGGACCTGTCCGATGCACTGACCATGGCCGGGCTTGAAGTCGATGCGGTTTTTGACCGCTATGCCTACCTGAAAAAAATTTTGGTGGGGCGTGTTGCCACCGTCATCGATCATCCCAATGCCGATAAGCTCAAACTGTGCACCGTTCAAGCCGGAGACAACCTTGATTTTGCCGTGGTCTGCGGGGCGCCCAACGTGAAACCCGGCATGCTGGCACCCCTGGCCCTGCCAGGCGCGGTCATGCCCGATGGAACCGTCATACGAACCGGAACCATCCGCGGTGAAAAATCACATGGGATGCTGTGCAGTGAATTTGAACTGGGTCTGGGAACCGATAAAAGCGGTATCATGGTTTTGTCTGACGACTGCTGCGTGGGAGATACCCTGGCAAAAGCCCTGAGCCTTTCCGACATGGTACTGGATATTGATCTGACACCCAATCGCCCCGACTGCCTGAGCATTCTGGGAACGGCACGGGAGGTCGCGGCTTTCACCGGGTTGAATGTAAACTATCCGGATACCTTGATTACAGACAGTGAAGACCGGATATCCAAACTGACCAGCGTCACCATAAAAGCCCCGGCCGACTGCCCCCGATATGCGGCCCGCATCGTAGACGGCATCACCATCGGCCCCTCACCGTTCTGGCTTCAGGACCGTCTTGTATCCATAGGCCTGCGGCCCATTAATAATATCGTGGACATCACCAACTTCGTCATGATGGAAACCGGCCAGCCCCTGCATGCCTTTGACCTTGATCATCTGGCTGGCAACCGGATCATTGTCCGCAGGGCCGTCAAAGGCGAAGCGTTTCAAACCCTGGATGGTAAAAACCGCATTCTTTCAGATACCATGCTGATGATCTGCGATGCGGATAAGCCCGTAGCCATCGCCGGCGTTATGGGCGGAATGAACTCCGAAGTGACACCGACCACCACCAGGGTATTGATCGAAAGTGCCTGTTTTGACCCGGTGAGTATTCGAAAAACAGCTAAAGCGATCGGGCTGAACACGGATGCATCCCACCGATTCGAACGCGGCGTGGATCCTGACGGCACGGTCAAGGCCTTGAACCGGGCCGCCCGACTGATGGCCGAAATCGGTAATGGCCATCTGGTCAAGGGGATTGTCGATGAACACCCCGGCCCTCAAAAAGCCAGAATCATCAACCTGCCGATCAAGGATGTCAACCGTCTTCTGGGCACCGATATTACGGCCCAAAAAGCGGCTACCCTGCTCACTGCCATTGAGTTCAAAGTTAAAAATACGGCACCGGACATGCTGGTGGTAACGGTGCCGACCTTCAGGGTGGATGTCACCAGACCGGTGGATCTGATGGAAGAAATCGCCCGTCTCTGGGGGTATGACCGAATTCCCACCACCAATCCGCCCATTCCTTCCGAGGCACGTCAGCAGGACAATCGACATCTTGCCCTTCGTCGCCGGATTAAACAGCTGATGACCGGATTCGGTTTTATGGAGGTCATCAACTACAGTTTTATCAACCGCCATTCCTGTGACCGGCTCAGACTTGAAGGTGATGACCCCCGCCGACAGCACGTTGAAATATTAAATCCCCTCACTGAAGATCAGGCGGTGTTGAGGACGTCCCTGGTGCCCGGCCTGCTGGAAACCGCCCATTTGAACACCACCTATCAGGAAAAAAACCTCACGATTTTTGAGACCGGCAAAACATTCATCAACCAGGGTCACGATAAACAGGGCCTGGAAATCGAAGCGATAGCCGCCCTCTGGACCGGGAACATTATGGATGCCGCATGGCATACAAAGGCCCGGGCATGTGATTTTTTTGATATCAAAGGTGTTGCCGAAGCCCTGCTTTCAGGGCTGAATTGCGTCAATGTCACATTTACCAGCCTGCCCGATGACCGCTGTTGCTATACAAAACCCGGTCACAGCGCTCAAATTGCCATCAATGGGACGTTCATGGGTATCATTGGTGAAGTCCATCCAGAGGTCCTTGGCGCCTATGACCTTAAACAGGCCGTTTTTGTTTTTGAAATGAATGTGGATGCGCTTTTGGCTATAGTGACTGACAATATCCAGGCCAGGCCCATTCCCAGATTCCCGTCAACGGATCGGGACATCACGCTGATCTTCGACAAAGACCTCGAATCCGGCGCCATACTGGCCAATCTTGAAAATTTTGACGAACCGTTACTGGAAAATATCCGCCTGTTTGATGTCTATAAAGGAGCGCCCATCCCCGACGGTAAAAAAAGCATTTCATTCAGGCTGACCTACCGTTCACCGGATAAAACGCTGGAAGATGAGACGGTAAACAGGCTGCACAAAAACATCACGGAAAGACTTTTAGCCCTATTTGACGCCACACTGCCATCCTGATGGGTTGATACAAAGGCAGCCAAACAGATGATTAAAAAAAATGACGCCTTTAAAATCAAAATTTCCGGACAAGCTCTATTTTAAAATTGGTGAGGTCAGTGAAATTGCGGGGGTCCCCCCTTCCGTTCTGCGATTCTGGCAAACCGAATTTCCACGCATCAACCCCAAGCGTACCCCATCCGGCCAAAGACTCTACCGCAGGGTCGATATTGAACTGATTCTTAAAATCAAAACATTGCTGTATGAAAAAAAATTCACGATTCAAGGTGCCCGGCAACGATTGAAAACCGGTCAGCGGGAAAAAACAACGGCAAAGCCCTTGACCCTTGATGAAATTCGAACCGAGTTGCTGGGTATCCGCGATATCCTGAATAAATGAGCACATGCCGAACATTTCTAAATTATTTTTTTTAAAATAGATTGACATGGATATTTTTTTATCTTATCTAATCATTTTTGGTAAGCGGGCATAGCTCAGTTGGTAGAGTACAAGCTTCCCAAGCTTGGTGTCGCGAGTTCGAATCTCGTTGCCCGCTCCATAATATCCGCCTTTTCCGACGGTAAGTATGCGTAATTTGGGTAGAATTTTGGGTTGGTTGCAGTTTTGATTAATTTTCTTAATTTATGGTTATACTTATGAACCGATAAATTCAGCTTTCTACCAAAAAGAACTACCTCAGTATTTGGAAACGGGCGAAAAGCCCGTTTTTTGTTTTTTAAGGGGTAATGGGTTGAAATTAAAAAGAAAAAAGAAAACTAAAATAAACAATGACAACTCCGGGGAAACCGGTACCCATGAAAATCAAGGTCACCTGATTGCCCAGGTGCGGGAAATTGCCATACCGCTGTGCGATGACGAAGGGGTTGAACTGGTACATGTTGAACATGTTCGGGAACCGGGGGGACGCAAATTACGCCTGTATATAGACAAACCCGGTGGCGTTAAACTGGACGACTGTGCCAGGGTCAGTCGCGAACTGGGTGCTTTACTGGATATCAACCTTACGGATGATTTCGGTGCATACGCCCTTGAGGTATCATCTCCGGGATCTCAACGGCCCCTGGTGAAGCTATCTGATTTTGAACGATTCAAAGACAACAAGGTAAAAATTACAACAGGCACCGCCATTGACGGGCAAAAAAATTTCAAAGGGACCCTGATGGGAACATCACCCGGATTTGTAAAACTCAACACAAACGACAAATCCATTGAAATTCCTTTTCAGGCTATCGCCAGGGCCAGACTTAATCCAAATTGAAGACCCTATTAAAATGGACAATGGACGCATGCACATTGGGTAAAATCCCGACCAATTCCGGTTTAATCATAACGGAGACATCTAATGCTTATAACTGATATACAGCGTGTCATCGAACAAGTCAGTAGAGATAAAGGCATCGACCGTGAAATTCTCATTCAGGGACTTGAAGAGGCATTGCGGTTTGCCGCTAAAAAAAAATTCGGCAGCAAGGTTGATATCGAAGTCCAGTACAACCCTGAAATCGGTGAAATCGAGGTCTTTCAATTCCGGGAGGTTACCGAGGAGATCACCGAACCGGAAACTCAAATCAGCTATAAAGAAGCTGTTAAATTAGATCCGGAGTGCGAAATAGGCGACAGCCTGGGCACCAAAATAGATACCAGCACGTTTGGCCGTATTGCCGCGCAATCCGCTAAGCAGGTCATCATACAAAAAATGAAAGACGCAGAGCGTGATGCGGTATATGCCAGTTTTATTGATCGAAAAGGTGAAATTATTAACGGCATTGTCCAGCGGGTTGACCGGGGCGATATTATTGTCAACCTTGGACAGACAGAGGGTGTCGTACACTCCCGGGAACAAGTGCCCCGGGAAACATATCGCCGGGGAGACCGGATTCGGGCCTATATCATGGATATCCTCCACGAAAGCCGAGGCCCCCAGATCATATTATCCCGGACCCATCCGAATTTTCTGATCAACCTGTTCAAAACCGAGGTCCCTGAAATCAGCGAAGGCATTGTTGAAATCAAGGGCGCAGCCCGGGAACCGGGCAGCCGGGCAAAATTCGCCGTGGCATCCAACGATTCGGACATTGATCCGGTGGGCGCCTGCGTGGGTATGAAAGGCAGCCGGGTCCAAAATGTTGTCCAGGAGTTGCGCGGAGAAAAAATAGACATCATTCCCTGGCATATTGATTCTGCAAAATTTGTCTGCAATGCACTGGCACCAGCGGAGATATCCAGGGTCATCATCGATGAAGACAACCGGTCCATGGAGGTAATTGTGCCGGATGATTTTCTGTCGGTGGCCATTGGCAAACGCGGACAGAACGTAAGGCTGGCATCCAAACTGACCGGCTGGCATCTGGACGTCAAAAGTGAAAGTCGGTACAGTGAGGCCATGCAGAAAGGATATGATTCACTACTGGCCCTGCCGGGCATCGGCATCAGCATGGCAGATGCGCTTTATGAAAAAGGGATATTTTCCACTGAAGAATTGCGCCAGGTGACCATCGAAGAGCTGACTGAGATTCGGGGTATCAGTGCCCAGAAGGCAGCCAAGCTGATCGAATATTCAATCGCTTCAATGGAAGCGGCAGCATCTGGCGAGGCAACTGAACCCGACGGCAATGAAAAAATTGATACTGATGAACAAACACCGGCAGACGATGCAGAGATAGTGGAAACCCTTGAGGAACCCGAACCGGTGGATGATGCTCGGTCAACGGCCAGCGTTGCGGAAGCCGAGTCTGAGGATGATGCGAAAATAAATGAAAGTGCCGACGACTCAAGTGATCCGCATGAACCGGCATAAAATATAATTTACGGGATTGACTGCGTTTATACAATCTCCAACAGATAGATGAAGGGGGATGGATGGCAAATATCAGAGTATATGAACTTGCCAGGGATCTTACCGTGACCAACAAAGTGCTTATCAAAACGATAAGAGAGATGAATATTACCGTAAAGAGCCATATGAGTTCTCTGGATAAAGAAACAGAAGAGAAAATCAGGGACAATTTTTACGGTAAAAAACCGGATACGGTTGAGGTAACACGTGTAAGGCCAACGGTGATTCGAAGGCGCAAAAAAACAGTCCCCGAGAAACCGGTCAAACCGGAAGTCGAAGAACCGGCACCTGAAACGGTTGCCGAACCTGTCTTGGAAAAACCGGTTGCCGAACCGGCCAGACCGGCAGTGGCCGATATGCCAAAGGCCCCGGTAAAAAAACGGGCAGCGCCCCCTAAGGGAGAGGCGGCCCGAATTATCGCTGCGGTAAAGCCCCCGGCAGAAAAAGCCGCCGAGGTCAAACCGGCAGCACCTGAAGCTGCCGACGGGCAAACTGCGGAAGCCGCAGATGTTGCCACACCGGCGACAGAACCCGTAGAAACGGTGGATATAAAAGAAAAACCGGCTGTTGAAGCAATGGTTGAAAAAACCATTCAACCGCCCACCGAAGAACCGGCACCGACGGAAACAACGGCAAAAGACGAAGCGTCGATTACCAAACCTCAGAAACCCGCCAAACCGGTTCGAAAAAAGAAAAAAGAATCCGCTGCCAGGATTATAAAACCGGCACCGGCTGCACCAACAATTACCCGGCGCCCGTCAGTCAAACCGAAAGGCCCCCACAAAAAGTCTGCAACCGACATTCCCCGGCCGGCACCCCAGCTCCCCCCGGTAAAAACGGCGGAGACCGATGTGGATAAAAAGAAAAAGGGCTGGAAGAAAAAAATCGAGGACGTCGGAGAAGATACGAAATTTTTAAAGAAAAAAATCGCTTTCCGGCGCAAGGCCGTGGTGGAAGGGTCGGATCTTTATAGCGGAAAAGGCCGTGGACGGAAAGGCCGGAAAGGATACAAAGGCCCTAAAAGCAAAGGGATGCAGCAGTTTGAAAAAACCACCATTACCACCCCGAAGGCCATTAAACGCCGAATCAAGATTGATGAAACCATCATTCTTTCCGAACTGGCCAAACGAATGGGCATCAAAGCCAGTGAAATGATCGTTAAACTCATGGCCATGGGGGTTATGACAACGGTGAATCAGACCATTGATTTTGATACCGCCGTACTGGTGGCAGCCGAGTTTGATTACGAGGTGGACAAGGCCTCTTTTGAGGAAGATATCCTGGTGAAACCCGAAGAAGACAACCCGGAGAATCTATCTGAGCGGCCGCCCGTAGTCACCATCATGGGGCATGTTGACCACGGTAAGACATCACTTTTAGATGTCATTCGCAAAACCCATGTTACGGATTTTGAAGCCGGTGGCATTACCCAGCACATTGGCGCCTACCAGGTAAAAACCGACAGGGGGCAGATCGTATTTTTGGATACGCCCGGCCATGAGGCATTTACGGCCATGCGGGCCCGGGGTGCCCAGATAACCGACATCGTCGTACTGGTGGTGGCGGCCGATGATGGTGTTATGCCCCAGACCATTGAAGCCATTAATCACGCCAAGGCATCCAATGTACCGATCATCGTAGCGGTCAACAAGATTGATAAAAACAATGCCGAGCCCGAAAGAGTGCTCCGGGAACTGGCCGATGTGGGGCTGATGTCCGAGGAATGGGGCGGCGACACCATTTTTATCAAGGTTTCGGCCAAGCAGAACAAGGGGATCGATGAACTGCTGGAAATGATACAGCTGCAGTCCGAACTGCTGGAACTCAAGGCGGATCCGGACAAGCATGCCGCCGGCCACGTGGTTGAAGCCAGGCTTGATTCCGGCCGCGGCCCGTTGGCCACGGTTTTAATTAAAGAAGGTACCTTGCATAATGGCGACGCGGTGGTGTGTGGCGTTCACTATGGTAAGATACGTGCCATGCTCAACGACAGAGGCGCTACAGTTGATGCGGCGGGGCCGTCCATGCCCGTGGAAATTATCGGACTTACGGGTGTTCCTACAGCCGGTGATGAACTGGTTGTCCTGGCCGACGACAAGAGTGCCAGGCAGGTCAGCGCGCATCGCATTCAAAAGCAGCGTTCCCTGGACCTGGCGAAAAACAGCCGGTTGAGTCTGGAAGGCCTTTTTGAAAAAATGCAGGAAGGGGAAATCAAAGATCTCAACCTGATTATCAAGGCGGACGTAGACGGCAGCATCGAGGCCCTGAGTGACTCTTTGACAAAATTGTCAAACAAGGAAGTCAGCATAAACGTCATCCACTCGGCCACCGGCACGATTACCGAATCTGATGTATCCCTTGCCACGGTATCCGATGCCATCATCGTCGGGTTTAACGTCCGACCCAATTCCAAGGTAACGGAGATGGCCTCTGAAGAAAACGTGGATATCCGTTACCACAGCATTATTTATGACGTTATCAGAGAAGTAAAAGACGCCATATTAGGCATGATGTCATCCACCTACGAAGAGACGGTACTGGGCAGGGCCGAAGTTCGGGAATTGTTCCATGTACCCAAAATCGGCACCATTGCCGGCTCTTATATTACCGATGGCAAAATCGCACGTGACCAGAAGGTCCGCCTGGTCAGGGACGGTATTGTTCTTTATGACGGCAAATTATCTTCCTTAAGGCGCTTCAAAGACGACGTCAAGGAAGTGGCAACCGGTTACGAATGCGGTATCGGTATTGAAAAATATAACGACATCAAATTAGGTGATGTCATCGAATGTTACCTGATGAAAGAGATAAAGCCTGAGATGGCTTAAGCGACGGGTACTGGCCATGGTTGTGGGACTCGGCATGATCACCTTCAGGCTGCATGACTGCCGCAGTTTGAAAGAGAAAAGAAAAGTCGTAAAGGCAACCATCGACCGGGTGCGCCATAAATTTAATGTGTCCATTGCAGAAGTCGGCGCCAACGATATTTATCAGAAAGCCGAAATCGGATTTGCCCTGGTCGGAAATGATCGCGCAATGATAAACGCCAAAACGGACAAAATTTTTAACCTGGTAGATGAAATGGGCCTTGCCGAAATTATTGATACCCAAATGGAGATGATCAATCTATGAAACCCTTTACGCGTGGAAACCGGGTGGGAGGGCAGATACAAAAGACACTCTCGGAGGTATTGTCCCGAAAAATCAAAGACCCGCGTCTGTCCATGGCCACCATCACCGGTGTAAAAATGTCCGCAGATTTGCGACTGGCAAGAATATATTTTTCCTTTACCGGTTCTGAAACTGCCAAAAAAGAGGTCATCAAAGGGTTTGAAGCCGCCAAGGGATTTTTAAAACGCACTCTGGCCAGCCAGCTCGGGCTGCGGTATATGCCGGACCTTACCTTTTTTTATGATGACTCATTCGACTATGGAGCCCATATAGAGCAAGTATT
The DNA here is from genome assembly GCA_942490765.1 of uncultured Desulfobacterales bacterium. Taxonomy (GTDB): domain Bacteria; phylum Desulfobacterota; class Desulfobacteria; order Desulfobacterales; family 4572-123; genus 4572-123. Next base: position 27,404 of record CALNYM010000023.1, read on the forward strand.
AAAATCTATTGAAACGAACAATGAACCAGATAATAGATCACCTACTGAAGAGTAAACATGTTTTACTGGCCACCCACATCAATCCGGACGGAGATGCCCTGGGCTCACTCATCGCCATGGGACTCTCGGTGGCGGCCCTGAACAAAGATGTAACGCTCTACAATGAAAATCCGCTTCCGGCAGTTTATCGATTCCTGCCGTCCATCAATCGTATTGTTCACCATGCAGATGCCATGGACAGCTATGATACGGCCGTAATTCTGGACTGCGGGGACCTTGAGCGTATTGGGAAGCTTCATTCAGAGATGACCCGGGTGCCGGTCATTATCAATATTGACCACCATGTCACCAACACCGGCTTCGGGGACCTTAAATTTATTGACACGTCGGCGAGTGCGACCGCCGAGATCATTTACCGCCTGATTTGCAAAATGGGGGTTCCCATCAGTAGAGATGTGGCGACTTCCATATATACGGGAATTTTAACCGACACCGGGTCTTTTCGATTTTCGAACACCAGCAGGGCCGCCTTTGACATCTGTTCCAAGATGATGGGCCTTGGGGTCGATCCCCATGATGTGGCCCAGCATGTTTACGGCACCTATTCACTGGGTCGCATAAAATTACTGAATCTGGCCATCGACTCCATTGAAATTTCAAAAAACGGCAAACTGTCTTTGATGACCCTTTTTCAGAGCATGCTGGATGAAACCGGTACCCAGACAGAGGATATAGATGGGTTTATCCATTATGCCAAACGAATTGAAGATGTTAAAGTCGCGGTTTTGATCCGGGAACTGCCGGCCCCGAAGGCTGGTCTGCCGGGAAACCGGTACCATGTGAGCCTGCGCTCCGATGGCACCACGGATGTTTCGAAAATCGCGGCATCTTTTGGAGGGGGGGGGCATTTTAGTGCCGCCGGGTTCAATATTGATTCCAAATTCGCTGATTTAAAAAAACAGATTTTTGAATTGGCAGGGGCACTCTAATTTAAACAAATGCAGCAAAGCAAAAGCGGGATTCTGATTATCGACAAGCCCGCCAATATCAGTTCGGCCAGGGTTGTGGCCCGCATCAAAAAAGCAACCGGGGCCCGTAAAGCGGGCCATGCCGGCACCCTTGATCCATTTGCCACCGGCGTTATGGTATGTTGCATCAACCAGGCCACGCGGCTTGCGAGATTCTTCCTGCACTCGGGGAAAACATACCGGGCAACGATCCGATTGGGTATGACAACAGATACCCAGGATTTTACCGGCAATGTCCTTACCCGTTGCGAGACCACGGTGTTTCCGGATCAACTGCTGCAATCAGTTTTCAAAGCATTCGAGGGGCATTCGCAGCAGCAACCACCGGCTTTTTCGGCATTAAAACATAAGGGGGTACCGCTCTACAAACTGGCTCGAAAAGGGACACCGGTGCTGAAACCGCCGCGCCCGATCTATATTTCACAAATTAAGATACTCAAAATAGATCTGCCGGAAATCTGTTTTGACGTCACCTGCTCGGCGGGCACCTATATTCGAACACTTTGTGCCGATATCGGGGAACGCCTGGGATGCGGCGGGCACCTCAAGGAATTAAGGCGCACCCGTAGCAGTGGATTTGACATTGAAAATGCCATCGGACTGGATACGTTCGAAAAAATGGCCCGGGATGGCCAGGCTGACCATGTGATAATCCCCATGAACAAAACGCTGTCCCATTTACCTGAATGCACGGCCGATACGGATTTAAAGCAGAAGATAATGACCGGCCGGACCATTGATGCTGAAAATATTGCCGATGCAGCTTTGACAGGCCCTGAAAATTTAGTCAAAATCGTTGATGCGGATGACAGCCTTATTGCTGTACTGCGGCTCAATAAAGACTGCCGGGAGCTGGAATATTGTTGTGTTTTTCATCCATGAAGTGAATTATCGGGAAAAAATTGTTGTTTGTTTAGGCTAATGAAGATATACTATATATAAGTTTATTAATCAGAGGAGGCAAAAAAATTGGTTTTCACAACGGAAGCAAAAAAAACATTGATCGATCAATATAAACTTCACGATACGGATACCGGTTCACCCGAGGTTCAGATAGGGCTTTTGACCCATCGAATCTCGTACCTTACCGAACATTTGAAAATTCACAAGAAAGACCACCATTCCCGCCGGGGCCTTTTAATGCTGGTTGGGCAGCGCCGCCGACTTTTAAACTATGTTAAAAGCAACGATGTGACGCGTTACCGGGGCATCATCGAAACCCTGGGACTCAGAAGATAAACCAACAGGGCGGGTCTCGCGTTTGGGGACCCAATTTAACAAGCCGGATTTTTCAAATTGCGAATCCGGTAAAACCATAGGGGATGGTCAAATGTATTGAGTGTTCCCTGTTCATATAGCTCTATGACAATCAAGCATAAACCGATTCGGAGCATATTTTAAATCAAGCAATTGATCATCAAAGCGACTTTTGATTATGCAAAATTAAAGTCGCTTTGTTTTTAGGAGATAAAATGGATATTTTACTGAAAGCAGACATCGGGGGCAAACCGCTCAGCATCCAGACCGGAAAGATTGCCAAACAGGCATCCGGATCGGTGGTGGTGCAATATGGGGAGACCACCGTTCTGGTAACAGTGGTTTCGGCCAACAATGAACGGATGGTTGATTTTCTGCCGCTGTCCGTTGAATACCAGGAAAAAATATACGCCGCGGGACGAATTCCCGGAAATTATTTCCGGCGTGAAATCGGAAGACCCAGCGAAAAAGAGACCCTCACCGCCCGACTGATCGACCGGCCCATCCGGCCGCTTTTTCCGAAAAATTATCGCTTCGAAACCCAGGTGATTGCCACCGTGCTGTCCATGGATCAGGAGAATGATCCCGATATGCTGGCCATGGTGGGTGCCTCGGCGGCTCTGGAGATATCGGACATCCCGTTTGCCGGGCCCATTGCAAGTGTCCGGGTCGGTCGCATTGACGGAGAACTGGTCGCCAATCCGCAGCTTTCCGATATTGACAAATGCGACATCAACATCATTGTGGCCGGATCAAAAACCGGCGTGGTGATGGTTGAGGGCGGCGGTGATATTGTCAGTGAAGCGGATATGCTGGAGGCCATATTCTTTGGCCACACGGCCCTGCAGCCCCTCATCGATATGCAGGTGGAACTGAAAGAGACGGTGGGCCGCGCCAAACGAGCATTTACACCCCCTGAAAAGGACCAGGCGCTGGTTCAACTGGTTGAATCCAAGGCCGCGGCCCTTCTGCGCGATGCCGTTCTGGTGCCTGCCAAAATGGAGCGATATGCAGCCCTGAGAAAAGTGAAAGCGGAGATATTCGAAGACCTGGGAGAAGCCTATGCGGATCGCAGGGATGAGGTCTATACGATTTTTGATGAGCAACAAAGTCGTATCTGTCGCGACCTTATCCTGAAGGAAGGCCGCCGTATCGACAATCGCAAATTTGATGAGATCAGACCCATCAGCTGTGAGGTGGGCATTCTGGCCAGGCCCCACGGATCAGCTCTCTTCACACGAGGCGAAACCCAGGTCATGGGCGTGCTGACCCTGGGCTCCGGGCCCGATGAACAGCGGGTCGAAACCCTTCGCGGGGAAGAATCCAGGCCGTTCATGCTGCATTATAATTTTCCGCCTTTTTCCGTGGGCGAAGTCAAACGCGTGGGCGGTCCCAGCCGCAGAGATATTGGTCACGGTGGTTTGTCCACCCGGGCCGTGTCGAAAATTCTGCCCTCCAAGGAAGACTTCGACTATACGATTCGCATCGTCTCCGAAGTCCTTGAATCCAACGGATCTTCATCCATGGGTACCGTGTGTGCGGCCAGCCTGGCCCTCATGGACGGCGGGGTCCCGGTAAAATCCCCGGTCTCGGGTATTGCCATGGGCCTGGTCAAAGAAGATGACAACATCGCGATCCTGTCCGATATTCTCGGCGATGAGGATCATTACGGTGATATGGACTTTAAAGTGGCCGGCACCCGTGAAGGGATTACCGCTCTCCAGATGGACATCAAAATTCACGAACTGTCCAAGGGGATCATGGAAAAAGCCCTTGCCCAGGCCCGCACAGGGCGTCTGCATATCCTTGAGGAGATGATGGCAACCATCAAGCTGCCCCGGGACGCAACATCTCCCTACGCGCCAAAGGTCATCACCATCCAGGTCAACCCGGACAAAATTCGTGAAATCATCGGCCCCGGCGGAAAAATTATCCGCTCCATCCAGAGTGAAACCAATACCCGGGTCGAAATCGATGACAGCGGTCTGGTTAAAATCGCTGCTTTCTCAGCAGAAGAAGGTGATGCCGCCAGAAAAATGGTGGAAGAAATTGTAGCCGAACCCGAGGTTGGCGTCATATACGAGGGGAAAGTGGTCAAAACCACCGATTTCGGCGCCTTTGTTCAGATTATGCCGGGCACCGACGGTCTGGTGCATATTTCCCAACTGGCCGACAAACGGGTGGCCAAGGTCACCGATGTGGTCAATGAGGGCGATATCATCAAGGTCAAAGTGCTTGAAATCGGAAGGGACGGCAAGATCCGCTTAAGCCGCAAGGCCGTTCTGGAAGAGGATAAATAATCGTTGATGACCGCAGTGACAAAAAAAACGGTTCTGGGTAACGGCATCCGGATACTGACCCACCAGATGCCCCATGTGCATTCCGTTTCCATGGGCGTCTGGGTAAATGCCGGGGCGAGGGATGAAACCCCGGCTGAAAACGGGCTCAGTCATTTAATCGAGCACATGATTTTCAAAGGGACCACCCGGCGGTCGGCCTTTCAGATCGCCAAGGAGTTCGATGCCATCGGGGGACATACCAACGCCTTTACCTCCATGGAAAACACCTGCTATCATGCCAAGGTCATTGATACCCATCTGGACACCATGGCCGAGATCCTCACCGATATTTTTTTAAACTCCCGATTCAGCCAGGATGATCTGGCAAAAGAACAACCGGTGATCTGCCAGGAAATCGGCATGGTTGAGGATTCTCCGGAAGAATATGTGCATGTGCTGTCAAGTGCCAATTACTGGCGGGAAAACCCCCTGGGACAATCCATACTTGGTACCCGGGAAAATGTTCTGAAATTTAACGCCGCCACCGTTTCCGGTTTTTTTCATCACCTGTATCAACCCGACCGTATCGTTATTTCAGGGGCCGGCAACCTGGAACATGACCGATTTGTGGATCTGGTGGGACCTGCCTTTGAAGCCATTGAAAAAACAAACGGGTTTCCCCAGCGACAGGTTCCGACAAGTGCTTCCGGTGTTTCCGTATACTCCAAGGACCTTGAACAGGTTCACATCTGTTGTAATACCATGGGGTTTTCCATAACCGATCCCCGCCGGTATGCCTTTTCCCTTTTGAGCACTGTTTTAGGCGGCAACATGAGTTCCCGGCTGTTTCAGGAAATTCGTGAACAGAGGGGACTGGCCTACTCGGTTTATTCCTTTATATCCGCCTATGAAGATACGGGGATATTCGGCGTCTATGCCGGCGTGGCGCCGGAAAAAGTAACGGAAACCATTGATCTGATTACAAACGAACTTCAAAAAATCAAAAAAACCGCCGTAACGGGCAATGAACTCGATTCCGCCCGGGAATATACCAAAGGGAGCCTGCTGCTGGCCGCCGAAAGTGTTGACAACCAAATGGTGCGCCTGGCCCAGAATGAATTTCACTTCGGCCGTTACGTCCCCCTGGAGGAAATTGTCAAACGGATTGACACGGTCACCGAAGCCGATGTTATGGAACTTGCCGGCCTTATTTTCCAACCCGACCAGGTCGCCATGACCATTCTCGGCCCCGTCTCCGGGAACCATTCATTTGACCATTTTCTGACCCTATAAGCTGGGGGACGCGTTCACACTATTTTAAATATATGGGCAGGTCTCAATGGACACGACAAATCCCGTCATCGCATTTTCTAAATTACGACCGGAGACCGATACCGATATCCCCATGCCGCGCTATATGACCCCCCTGGCCGCCGGCATGGACATTTGTGCGGCCATGGAAATAGAAACGACACTGCCCCCGGGAGCCATCAGCCTTATCCCCACCGGTTTCGCCATGGCTCTGCCCCCTGGATTTGAGGCCCAGATCCGCCCCCGGAGCGGTTTGGCCGTCAAGCACGGCATCACCATCGTCAACGCCCCCGGGACAATTGACGCCGACTACCGGGGCGAGGTTAAAATCGCCCTCATCAATCTTGGAAAGACCGAGTATATTGTCCGGCGCGGTGAAAGAATCGCCCAGATGGTTATCCAGAAAGTGTATCAGGCCAGACTCACTCCTGTGGACAAACTGGATGAAACCCAGCGAAACAGTGGCGGATTCGGCCATACGGGTATATGATTGATTTGAAATCAACTCCCTCCAATTGCCAGGCCGCCAGCGACCCCTGCGTCTGTGTTCTGGCCAGTGGCAGCAAAGGCAATGCCATTTATATTTCAGATGGGACCACCGCCGTTCTTGTTGATGCGGGTCTTTCCGGCGTTGAAATCCAGCGCCGCATGAAATCCAGAGGTCTGGCCCCGGAAACGCTTGCCGCCATCATTGTTTCCCACGAACACACGGACCATATCCAGGGCGTTGGTGTCCTTTCCCGGCGGTACCGGCTGCCCGTCTACATCAATGAAAAAACCAGAAAGGCTGCCGCGGCCAGGCTCGGCCGGGTCCACAACTATCAAAATTTTGAATGCGGACACACCTTTTGTATCAACGACCTGACCATCCATCCGTTTTCCATATCCCATGACGCATCGGACCCGGCCGGGTTCACATTCATGCAAAACGGATTCAAAACCGCCATTGCAACGGACCTGGGGATTGCCACGGCCATGGTCCGGGAGCATCTCAAGGACTGCCGGCTGCTGGTCCTCGAAGCCAATCATGACCCGGAAATGCTCCTTTCCGGCCCCTACCCCTGGCACCTGAAACAGCGCATAAAGGGCCGTACCGGCCACCTTTCCAATACTGTTTCCCGGGACCTTCTATCCGACATCCGACACAGTGGCCTGCAGCATGTCATCCTGGCCCACCTCAGCGACAAAAACAACACCGCGTCAAAGGCCATTGCGGAAATTGCACCGGCGCTTGCCGGTTGTGGTACCCAGCTTGTGGTGGCTACCCAGGAAAATGCAACGCCGTTGTTTCATTTCAAAACAACTCCTTGAAAACGACACGTCATTATATTAACATGCCTAATCATAAAATTTTGAACAGGCATTATTTTTTAAATGACAGTCAATGTCGCAAGCATCAAATTTCAGTGGCATTGGAAAGACGGTATTTAAAATGAAAAAAAATATCGGTTTTATATCCACCCGGTTTTCCGGTACCGACGGTGTCACCCTTGAAGCCAGCAAGTGGGCCGCGGTTTTTGAAAAAAACGGGTTCAGCTGTTTCTGGTTTGCCGGTGAGCTTGATCGGGATGATAAAACAAGTTTCCTTGTACCCGAAGCCCATTTTCAGCATTCCCAGAACATATCGATCAACGAACAGATTTTCGGCAGAAGGGGCCGCAACCCTGCCATCACGAGGATGATTCATGAGACCCGGCGGCAGCTTAAGTCCCGTATTCATGAATTTATCGATCAATTCAATATCGATATCATTATTGCCGAAAATATCCTGACCATCCCCATGCATGTCCCCTTAGGGATTGCCCTGTGCGAAGTCATCGCGGAAACCCAGATCCCCACCATTGCGCATCATCACGATTTTTACTGGGAACGGGTGCGCTATTCGGTCAATGCCGTGAGTGATTACCTGCGCATGGCCTTCCCGCCCAACCTGCCGACAATCATGCACGTGGTCATCAATTCGGAGGCCCAGGAGCAACTTGCCCTGCGCACCGGCATTTCCTCCATGGTCATTCCCAATGTTCTTGATTTTGAGCATTTACCTTTGAACAATGCGAAAAAAACCGAGAAATTCCGCCAGTCCATCGGACTGCAACCCCATGACCGAATGATTCTGCAACCCACCCGCATTGTGCAACGCAAGGGCATCGAGCATGCCATTGAACTGGTCCAGAAACTGAATGATCCCCGCTGCAAACTGGTTATTTCCCATGAAGCCGGCGATGAAGGCTATGACTATGCGGAATGGCTCCAGGAGCATGCCGGTGAGCACAATGTGGACCTGCGTCTGGTCAGGACACGGATTGGGGATCCCATTCACAATAAAACCGGTCCCACCGAAGGCTTTACCCTGTGGGATGTATATCCCCACGCCGATTTCATTACCTACCCCAGCCTCTATGAAGGCTTTGGCAATGCATTCCTGGAAGCCATCTATTTTAAAAAACCCATGCTGATCAACCGCTATGCCACTTTTATCAGAGATATTGAACCATTGGGTTTTGATTTGGCGGTAATGGACGGGTATCTGTCCAGAAAAACCGTTGACCTGGTCAGGGAGATCCTCACCTCACCCCAGAGGCGGGAAAAAATGGTGGCCACAAATTATGAAATCGCCCTGAAACACTACTCCTATGCGGTGCTCAGGGGCCGGATCAATGCCATCATGGGTAGTTTTTTCGGTGAGGCCGCCCACTTCCTGAGGGATGCCCGGGACGATCATCCCCTGCCCCCTGCGATCCATGATCCCATCAGTCTGGCATTTGCCCATTTCAGCCAGCGGGACCGCCTGAAGGGTAAGCGCTACCCCTGATAAACCAGCGTCAGCGTCCCTTTTATACCTTTTCAAGCGTATAGCTGCGACTGCCCAACCCCAGGTGCTGAGCATATTCAAGCTGAAGGGTCCAGTCAATATCGGGATAAATGCCCTTGAACTTGTCTTCATCCATACCTTTATTTTTCGTGAGGCAGGAGCCTGGCAGGGCCGCTTCTTTATTGACCAGATCAACGGATGCCTGATCCAGGGCCACCGGATCTTTGGAGGCGACAATGCCGATATTCTGTACAATGGGCGCATCGTTAAACGGAAGACAGTCGCAGGCCGGCGAGATATCGGTAATAAAATTTACAAACAAAGCTTTTCCCTCTTTGCCTTTTAACACCCCCATGGTGTACTCCACCATGTTTTCCATAAAAACGGGAATCGTTTGATTCCATTGAATCTGAATGGCACCGGTCTGGCACAAAAGGATGCATTCACCGCAGCCGATACAGCCTTCCGGATCGATGACCGCCTTTTCAGCGACAATGGCAATCGCATTCTGGGAACAGTGGCCGGCGCAGTCACCACAGCCGATACAGCGTTTACGTTTGACCTTGGGGGCCACCGTGGAATGCTGGGCCAGCTTGCCCCGCCGGGATGCGCACCCCATGCCGATATTCTTGAGGGCACCACCGAAACCGGTCAGCTCGTGCCCCTTGAAATGGGCCACTCCAATCAAACCGTCGGCGGCCACAATGTCCGTGCCGATATACACCATATCAAACCGTTTCCCCTCGATGGCCACCGCGGTTTCACTCTTGCCCCGCAATCCATCGGCAATGATCACCGGCGCATCCACCACTGAGTAGGCAAAACCGTTCTGAATCGCCGTTTTCAAATGGTGGGGGGAATCACTGCGCGTGCCCGCATAGAGCGTATTGGCATCGGTTAAAAACGGCACGCCGCCCAGGGCCTTGATCGCGGCCACGATTTTACGGAAAAATACCGGCCGGATAAAGGCGGTATTTCCCATCTCGCCAAAATGCAGCTTTACCGCGGTCAGGTCATTTTCCCCCACCACATCGGCAAGTCCTGCCATCTCAAGAAGCCTTGCCAGCTTGATGAGCAGATTATCCTTGTATTGGGTTCTCAAATCGGTAAAATAGACGGTACTTTCCATATGTCTTTTCCTTTCTCGGGGGTGGTTCTATTGAAATTTGACCGCATACACATTTTACAAGAAATTTACCGCATTTATGATCATGCGATTCGGTACGTTCCCATTGCGTGCAGAAAACACTGCGCCCACTGCTGCACCCGCAACGTGACAATGACAACCCTGGAAGGTCAGCTGATCATTGCGTACCTGGCAGCCGGCCGGCCCGCCGCCGAATGGTCAAAAATTCAGTCTAAAGCTTCCCAAAACCGTTTTCAACCATCGGTAACCACCAATCACATGGCTGCCCTGTGCATGCAGGGCAAGGACCTGCCCGATGAAGCCAATGATCCGGCCTGGGGTGCCTGCCCCCTTCTCGCCATCGATGAATGCCCCATCTATCCGGTTCGCCCCTTTGGGTGCCGCTGCATGATATCCAGCGAAGATTGCCGGGAGTCCGGCTCTGCGGTGATGGATCCCTTTGTGCTGACCCTGAACAACCTGTTTTTACAGTTCATCGAACACATCGACAGGCCCGGCGCATGGGGAAATTTCACGGACGTTCTGCTGTTTCTCCAGCCTGAAACCCGGCAGCGGCAGTACCAAAACGGCCATACCATGCAACTAAAGGGCACCCCGCTTGCGGCCAACCGTGCCATTCCCATGCTGCTCGTGCCCCCGGAACATCAGGAAAGAATCCGGCCCGTACTGACGGCACTGCAAAAAATCATCGGCGCAAGATAAAAAAGAGGCGCCTCACTGTTTTGTGTGGGTAAAAATGACTCGACACAGCCCCGCCTGAAATAACTGGAAACAAAAAAACAGCCCCATCGGATGGCATCTTGATGGGGCTGCCTGAATGGCTCTGTTCATGCAAAAAATTCCGATCTATTCCTCACACCTCAAAACACATGTCGCATTACGTCATATAAAACCTACATCCGGGGCAGATATTTTTCCAGTTCATACTGGCTCACATGGGTCCGGTACTGGTCCCATTCGATCTTCTTGTTCTCGATAAATTTGTTAAACACATGATCCCCCAGCACATTTTTCACCAGTTCGCTCTTTTCCGTTTCCTTGATGGCGGCATAGAGATTCTCCGGCAGGTCCGTGATGCCGTGGTCCTTGCGCTGAGCCGGATTCATGTCATAAATATCCTCTTCCACGGGAGCGGGCAATTCATATTTATGTTTGATTCCCTCCAGACCGGCCCCCAGCATGACGGCAAAGGCAAGATAGGGATTACAGGCCGGATCCGCTGACCTGAACTCGACCCGGGTCGCCTCCTCTTTGCCCGGCTTGTACATGGGCACCCGTACCATGGCCGATCGGTTTCGGCGGGCCCAGGATACATACACAGGGGCCTCATACCCCGGCACAAGACGCTTGTAGGAATTGACCCACTGGTTGGTCACCGCCGTCATTTCCGGTGCATGCCGCAGGAGACCGGCAATATAGTGTTTGGCCATATCCGAAAGATGATATTTGTCATTGCCGTCATGAAACGCATTCTTTTTCCCCTGAAACAGTGACTGGTGCACATGCATGCCGCTGCCGTTTTCACCGAACATGGGTTTGGGCATAAAGGTGGCATAGACATTGTGCTGCCTGGCAATTTCCTTGACCACCAGCCGGTAGGTCATGGTCTTATCGGCCATGCGCAGCCCCTCGTCATAACGCAGGTCGATTTCATGCTGACTCGGGGCCACCTCGTGGTGGCTATACTCCACATCAATGTCCATGGACTGAAGACCGAATATGGTTTCCCGCCTGAGTGTGCTGCCGCCATCAAGCGGTCTTGAGTCAAAATAGCCGCCCTTATCGATTATTTCAGTCCCCTTGTTGTCCTTGAAATAAAAATATTCCAGTTCAGGCCCCACATAAAGGGTATAGCCCTGGGCGGATGTATCTTTTAAAAGGCGCTTCAACACATAACGTGGATCACCCGCGTAAGGCGTTCCATCCGGGTTGAGGATATCACAAAACATGCGGGCCACCGGCCTTTCCACATCGCGCCAGGGCACCATTTGAAAGGTTGTGGGGTCCGGCTTGGCGATCATATCGCTCTCTTCGATCCGGGCAAACCCCTCAATGGAAGAGCCGTCAAAGCCCATGCCTTCCATCATGCCCGACTCCAGTTCCGAAGGGGTTACGGCAAAGCTTTTCAAAGCCCCCAGTACATCGGTAAACCAGAACTGGATAAAACTGACATTTTTTTCCGCAACAATGCGGCACACATCTTCGGGTGTCTTACAAAGCATTTTTTTCTCCTTACCATCATATAAACTACTTATAAGTTATCACTCGCAAACCGATACAAATTTTCCTTCACCCTTCTATCTAAAAACCTTCTACCTTCTACCTTCCACCTTCACCACCAGCGCCCTCACCGGACAGACATCAACACAGGCCATGCACCCTTCGCAGGGAACTGCCGATGGATCGGCCTTTCCGTAATACCGAACCAGCGTATCAAACCCCCGGCCGCTGAATGACAGGATACTCGTGCCATGGCGCATTTCGCAGACCTGAATACATTTACCACACAAAACGCATCGATTGGGAAAATAATCTAAAACCGGATGATGGGTATCCACCGCCATATCCTTGAGGTGGACGTCCAGCTTCTTTACCTTCAGGCCCACCTTTAAAAATCGGGCAATCTTCTGCAAGTCACATTTTTTATTGGCCGGGCAGGTGCGGCATTCCACCTTGTGAACCGACAGCAGCAACTCAAGGGCACTGCGCTGAAGACGCCGGACAGCCGGTGTATCTGTTTTCACCCGCATGCCCTGTGTTACCGGCACGGTACATGACGTAACCGGTTGACCACTGTCTCCGATTTCCACCAGACAAAGCCGGCACGAGGCCGACGGCTGAACCCCATTTTCGAGATAACACAGGTTCGGAATATAAATATCATTGTCCAGGCAGGCCTTCAGCAGAGACGTTCCCGCCCTGGCACTGATGTCCCTGTCATCGACATGCAGGGTTACCTGATCTGTTTCAGTCATTTGCAATTAACCATTTTTATGGGTACCTGTTTTTTCATAACCGGTACCGGTTACAAAAAGAGAACTAAAATTAATTTTCCTTCCGGACGTTATCTTCTTCCGGACGTTCGATTATCGGGGCCAGTTCAGGCGGTGATATTTTCACCACCGCATCATAATCCGGCGGGCAGGCCACCATGCATTCACCGCATTTGACACAAAGGCCCTGATCGATGCCTTTTTTTCGGTTCCGGGTGGTAAAAACAGCATCCACCGGGCAGCACCCCACACAGGCATCGCAGCCGCGGGCGCATTTGTCCAGATCAATATAAAACGCCGTCAAAGGCCGGCACATCATGCCCGGGCATCGTTTTTCATTGATATGGGCCTCATATTCATCCCTGAAATATTTCAGGGAGGTCAACACCGGATTGGGGGCTGTTTTCCCCAGACCGCACAGGGAACCGTTTTTAATGTCAAGACTCAGCCGTTCCAGTTCTTCCAGATCCCCGGTTTTCCCCTCTCCTTTGGTAATGCGGTCCAAAATATCCAACAAGTGCCGGGTGCCGATCCGGCAGAAGGTACACTTGCCGCAGGATTCATTCTGGGTAAATTCAATAAAATAGCGGGCCACATTCACCATGCAGGTGTCTTGGTCCATGACCACCATACCCCCGGATCCCATCATGGCCCCGGCCCCTGTCAGGGAGTCAAAATCAATGGGGGTATCGAGAAATTCCTCGGACAGGCACCCGCCGGAAGGCCCCCCGATCTGGACCGCCTTGAATTTCTTTTTATTGGGAATACCACCGCAGATATCGAAAATAAGCGTTCGCAGGGATACCCCCATGGGTATTTCCACCAGGCCGGCATGGGTGATGTTGCCCACCACCGAAAAAATAGCGGTTCCCGGGCTGTCGGGTGTACCAATGGACCGGTACCAGTCTGCCCCCCTGGAAAGAATGGGGGGTACGGAAGCCAATGTCTTGACATTGTTGATTACTGTGGGCCGGCCATACAGACCTTTTTCCACCGGATAGGGCGGACGATGGCGCGGCATGCCCCGAAACCCTTCTACAGAACGAATCAGAGCCGTTTCTTCACCGCATACAAAGGCACCGGACCCCTGGAAAACATCTATATCCAGGTCAAAACCGGCACCCAGAATATTGACGCCCAAAAGCCCGAGTTCCCTGGCCTGGGCAATGGCCCGGGTAACGGTCTTCACGGCCAGGGGGTATTCTGCCCGCACATACACCAGGGCCTTGTGGGCACCGATGGCATAGGCGCAGGCAATCATGCCTTCCAGCACCTGGTGGGGGTTGCTCTCCAGAAGGGTGCGATCCATGTAGGCGCCGGGGTCTCCCTCATCGGCGTTACAGATCATGACCTTTTCATCTGCATCGGCAGCCCTGCCAAGGGCCCATTTTCTCCCGGTGGAAAATCCGGCCCCGCCCCGGCCCCGCAAGCCGGACTGTTTAATTTTTTCAATCACCGCATCCGGCGGCGTCTGCAGCAACGCCGGCAGGGTGGCGTAGCCCCCCTCGGCAATGTAGTCATGGATGTCTTCGGGATCGATACGGCCGCATTTTTCCATGATCACCCGTTTTTCCATATTAAAACGGGCGAACTCGTTCACCGTTGGAATCAAGTCATTTTCTTCGGTGGCCCCCAGGATATGCTCTAAACGGGGGTCCCCCTCTTCCAGAAACAGTTTGGCCAGCATCCGGGCCTTGCCCGGTGTCACATTGGGATAAAAAATAGGGGGAAATCCCGAATCCGGATGGTCGATAATCACCACCGGTTCCGCATAGCAATGGCCGATACATCCCACTGTATGGATGCGGGCCGCGATGTTGCGCTGGGCAATCACCTCTTCGAAGGCCGCCTTGGTTTCCAGGGCACCGGACGCTATGCCGCAGGTTGCCAGGCCGATATGGATCCTGGCGCCGGGGGCCTGTTTGAATTCGTTCCGCCGCTTTCCAGCCTCGGCATACAAGGCCGCATAGATCTGTTCAGGTGTCTGATTGTTCACTGTCTTCCTTTTGCCGCTGTTCCCGCTCTTCTATCTCATTTTGGACCTGAATGCGCGTGATGAGCCCTTCGACCTTGGAAGGGGCCATGCCGCCATGCACCGTATCCCCCACAAGGGCCACCGGTGCCAGGGCACAGCATCCCACGCAGGCCACCCGTTCCAGGCTGTATTCGCGGTCCTCGGTGGTTTCATTTTCGGCAATACCGAGTTTGCGCTCAAAATTTTCCAGAATAATATCCCCGCCCCTGACATGGCAGGCCGTTCCCATGCAGACCTTGATGGGATGTTTGCCCGGGGGATTGAACCGAAACTGGTTGTAAAATGTGGCCACCCCGTAGACTTCCGATTCCGACAATTCCAGATGCTCGGCGACAACCGTTATGGCAGCCGGCGGCAGGTAGGCCAACTCCTCCTGAACCATCTGCAGTAAAGGGATAATCCGGCTCCGCTGCTTGCCGAATTCAGACAACCGGGAGCGAATATGGTCAAACTGAATTTCCTCTTCTGCCGTCAAGGCCTGACACATAAACCATTCCTTTCATCATCTGCTAAATCTTTTCCATGGCACCGTACGCCCATTGAATCCTGTCACGCAGCAAAAAACAAAGCCGTTCAAGCATCTTGAAACCGAATTCGGCATCCTGGTTCATCATGGTTCGCACGTCCCTTCCATTGAGAACCAGAACCTTGGTGGTTTTTTCACAAACCGCCGAAGACATGAAATCCTGGGGTTCGTCCAGAAGCGCAGACCAGCACCCGAACAACTTGCCCTTGCCCAGCATCTTAATCACCACGCTGCCCTTGCGGGCCCCCAGGTCAATGGATCTTTCCAGTGCCACACGCCCGGCCACAACAATATAAAGCGTTTCGCCGAAAGCCCCCTGTCTGAAAATATACGCTCCGGCCTGATAGACCGTTACACGGCACAAATCAGCGATGTTGCCAAGATCCTGCTCATCGAATTCATTAAAAAATTCGCAGCCTTTTAAAATAGATTGAATTTCCAGCCGATCCATCTTTCCACCCCCTTCATGGGTTGTGAAAAAAATAAGTATTCTGATTCCACATAACGCCGAGGCACCTGTTGTGCCGGTTTTCCCTGCGCTTAAATTGTACCTGTTTTATTATATCGGCAACAACCGATTGTCAAACCGTAACATCTCCGTATCCCAAAACAGCCCCTTGTTTTTTGGCAATAAGCCTTTGCCAGTATGCCATCGCACGCCGCTCAGAGGTGCAGGACCGGATAGCGGCTTGTCGACAACGGGTACAAAGGTCCCCTTGACTTGATGAAAACGATAATATAATTATACTGAAGGAATAAAGTGACGCATATTAATATATGCTACGGTATGCGCCGTCCGCAGCGTCACAGGAGGAAGACATCCAATGAAAAAACGAGTTAGCCGTTGTCTGGTGATCGTGATCATGATCCTGCTGCCATGCCTTGCCCTGAGCGAAGAGCCGCCCATCGGCCAGATAAAAGCCGGCCAGGGGGATGTCGCGGTGATCCGCAGCGGTCAAAAAATTGCGATGCATACCGGTGACAGACTTTACCGGCATGACACCATACAAACAGGAGCAGCCAGTTCGGTGGGCATAATTTTTGAGGACAACACAATTTTGTCCCTGGGGCCGAAAAGTGAAATCGTGATCCATGAATATGTTTTTGCCCCCCATAAAGGCAAGCTGTCCATGATTATCGACATGCTGAAAGGCACAGCCGCTTATTTATCCGGCATCATCGGGCGGCAATCGCCGGAATCAGTGACATTCCAGACGCCGGATGCGGCCATCGGTATCCGTGGAACCAAATTTCTCGTCAAAGTGGGCAACAGGTGATCCATGTCCCTGCGTTCTGCATCCGTTGCGTTCCTGCGGATACGCCGGAAACCCGGGGTCAGACGGTCATATCGAGCCATTCAGACAAATGAGGCAAATATGAAAAAAACGATGCCCATCCTTATCGGCTGCGCCCTTTTTCTGGCTTTGACGGGCTGTGCAACCAGAAGCACGGTGGTGCTGCTCCCGGATCCGAATGGCAATGTGGGGCAACTGGTGGTGGCCACCGAGGGCGGACAGCAGATCCTGAGCGAGGCAAACCAGTCGGTGCAGACAGCCGGCCGGAAGGCACCTCCGGGTGACGTCAAAACACTCAGTGATGAAGAAATCCGGTCCATTTTTTCCGAGGCGCTGGCTGCACAGCCCACGCTGCCGGTCAAATTCATCCTCTACTTTCTGCAGGACTCCAATGAGTTGACCGGTGAATCCAGGACCATTATCCCGAAAATCCTTCTCACCATCCAGGAGCGGGGATCCACCGATATTGTCATTGTGGGGCATACCGACACGGTGGGTGCAAAGGAATACAACTACAAGCTGTCCCTTGACCGGGCAAAAGAGATGCGTGATATCCTGGTGGCCAACGGGGCCGTTTCTGCGGACATCACCATCACCTCGCACGGTGAAGGGAACCCCCTTGTAAAAACAGCCGACAATGTTGCAGAACCCCGAAACCGAAGGGTAGAAGTAGTGGTAAAATAATTCAACCACCGGCACACAAAGGGAATTCATGCAGACGGAATCGAGCAGGCGGCCAATTCAGGGTTCCCGTTATTTTGTCACCCCCGGCAGGCCGGGAAGCCGCCGCATCCTTGTCTGGGGGCTCCTGACCACCCTGGTTTCTGCCACACTGTTTACCCTCCAGCCGACCCTGCTGCAACCGCTTGATTTCAAGATCTATGACCTGCTGCTCAGGCATTTTCCAGACAATTCCGTCGGCACCAGACCGGTCATTGTCGATATTGATGAAAAAAGCCTGCGGCGATACGGGCAATGGCCATGGCCCCGCTACCTGGTGGCCGGGTTGTTTGATAAAATCACGGCCATGGCGCCGGCGGTCATCGGCCTCGACATCATTTTTGCCGAACCCGAGAGAACCCCCGCAGGCAGGCTGCTGAAAGGTTCTGGCTATGGCGATCCGCCTGATCCGGCAGTTGATCGGCCGGCCGGTGCCTTGTGTGATAACGACCGGGTCCTTGCTGAAGCACTGGCCCGGGGGCCCTTTGTCCTGGGTAACAAGTTTCATTTTGACAGACCCGACAAAGAATCGGCGCCATGCGTTCTGCACCCGATCACGGTTTCACTGGTGCAGCCTGCGGCGGCGCAAAAAGCAAACATGGGAATTCCCGAGAGCACGGGTGTCCTGTGCAATCTGGCCATTTTCTCGCAAAAGGCCGGCGCTTCCGGTTTTTTTAATTTCAGCCCCGACCCGGACGGCATGCTGAGGCGTCTGCCACTGCTCATTCAACACAACGGAAATGTGTATGCCAGCCTGGCCCTTGCCACGGTTCTAAAACTTGAGAAAACCGACACCCTCTTTCTGGAAAAAGCGGGCAACACCCTTGAGTCTCTCAATTACCAGGGCATCTCCGTACCTGTTGACCGCCACGGGCAACTGCTGATCAAATTCCGGGGCCCGGGCAGAGCCTATGACTACGTGTCGGCAGCGGATATCCTGGACGGCCTTATTTCACCCGAACGGCTGCAGGGACGAATCACTTTTGTCGGCACCTCGGCGGACGGCTTGAAAGACTTGCGGACCACGCCCTTTGATCCGATATTTCCGGGGGTAGAAATCCATGCCACTGTCGCAGACAATCTGCTGACCGGTGATTTCATCGCAGTGCCAAGCTGGGCCAACGCGCTGACCCTGCTGCTGGTTGTCTTTATAGGTGTGCTGTTGAGCCTGTTTGTCGCCTTTGGCGCTGCCGCCTCCGGCTTTATCGGCATGCTGATTTTCACCGCAGGCACCTGGGTGGCGACACAGCAGGTTTTTTTCCGCATGGGGTTGTTTGCAGGACCGGCATTTCCGATGGCCTCGGTTGTCTGCACCTATATATTCCTCACCGTCCTCAAATACCGGCTGGAGGAAAAAAGAATCCTCTCCGGCATGCAGGAACTGCTCCTGACCCAGGACATTACCATCGAGAGCTTGGCCAACCTGGCCGAATACCGGGATCCGGAGACCGGCGGTCATATCAAGCGGACCCGGCGGTATGTCAAACTGCTGGCCGAGCACCTCAAACAACACGACAAATACAAACACTTTTTCAATGACGAAACCATTGACCTGCTCTACAAATCGGCCCCGCTCCACGATATCGGAAAGGTCGGCATCCGTGATCATATCCTGCTCAAACCGAGCCGGTTGTCCGGAAAAGAGTTTGAAGTCATGAAGACCCATACGATCATCGGCCGTGACGTGATCGAATCCGCCGTCTACAAACTCGGCAAAAAATCGTTTCTTGCGCTTGCTGCGGAGATGGCCTACTCTCACCAGGAAAAATGGGATGGTACCGGTTACCCGCAAGGCCTCAAAGGGGATGCAATTCCCATCAGCGGCCGACTCATGGCCATAGCGGATGTCTATGATGCCCTGATCAGCAAAAGAGTCTACAAGCAGCCCTCTCCGCATACCATGGCCGTCGATATCATTAAAAAAAGCCGGGGAACCCATTTTGACCCGGTTATGGTGGATGCCTTTCTTGACATCCACGAAAAATTCAGGGATATCGCCCGCAAATTCGCCGATTCCCCGGAGGAACTTCGGGTCCTGACACAAGACACACCCGCCGAAGATTCAACGCAGGAATAAGGAGAGCGACCAATGAAAAAAAAGACCCGGATACTTATACCGTTATCTATTTTATTGATTGCGTCATTTACAATTATGACCTGTGCGCCGCCCCAAAAATCCCTGGCGCCGCAGCGCTCAACGGTTGTTTTTTCAAAAAGCGCCGAAGAGATTCGTATCGAAAAGATGCATGCCCGTGTATTCAGCCAACTGGGCGGTTATAAGGGACCTGAAGCCTGCTATGCCTGTCACCAGAAAGAGTACGAAGCGGTGAGCAAAAGCTATCACGTTCACCAGGGCCGAATTACCAAAGAGGGGAAAATCGCCCATGACCCGAAAGACGCCGTTGATATGGGAATGTACAACCGATGGTATTCTCTGTCCAACACCGACAGGGTCAAAACACCGGAATCCCAATGGCGGCTGATGGAAGCCGTGTATTGCGCCCAATGCCACCCCGGCGGCGGTGTTTTAAAACCGTTTGGCATGGATGTGGACTGTCTGATCTGCCATCAGCAATCCGGTTACAAGGGGGGAAAGGGACTTGGGAAAACCCCGGCCGGCATGGACAGTGAAGGGCTGATCATTCAAAGCAATGGTGCCAGAATGGCCGAACTGATGATGGCCGGCGCCGATGCCGGGGGCGATTTGGAAAAACTGGATCTGTCTCATATATCCGCCAAGGCCATGGAGGGTGTCGAATTACGGGTGGGAAAGCCAACCCCGGACAACTGCAATTTCTGCCACTGGAAATCAGACAGCAAACGCGGCACCCATTACGGGCTGTTTAAAGGTGTTTCCACGGATGTTCATTTTTCGGAAAAAATGCGCTGTCAGGAATGCCATGTGACGAAAAAACACCAGATCGGTAAAGGGAAAATTGTCGACAATGCAGGATCCCCGGAACTCAGGGACACCATGCAATCGTGCACCGACTGCCATGGCGAAGACCCCCATGAGGGTGAGAATGCCGATGATTTGAACATGCATATGGAAAGAATCGCCTGCGAAACCTGCCATATACCGAAAACATCGCCGGGCACGGTCAAGGTCAACTGGCTCCTGGGTATGGACATGCCCAAAATGATGAAGTTGTATCACTGGATGATGCCCGTTGCAAAAATACTGGGTATGGCCGACCCGGAAAAAATGAATGAGCAGATGGATAATATGATCGGTTGTTATAAAACGAAAAATCTTTCCGGATTCAAACCGGTTTATACCTGGTATAACCGTGAAACGATCTGCACGGAGATTCCCCATCCCTCCGGCAGTATCGATGACCCGAATAGCCGCATTACGCCTTTTAATGTCATCACGATATCATTGTTTGACGATGGCACCACACCCGAGGTCGTGAAAAATCCGGATGGCCCGGCCACCGGGTATCCGGTGCCCAGAACATTTGTGGCGCGCGCCGGCGGAAAAGGTAAAAAAAATACGACGCTTGCGCAGATGCGCGCCTGGGATAACGGTCGGTACAAATCCGCCATTATCCGAAAAACCCCCCAGTATTTCAATCTGTATCACAGCATCGCCCCGGCAGCGGAAGCCTTGAAGTGCAACGACTGTCATACGAAAGATCAGGGGCGGCTTGATTTTGGTTCACTTGGATATGACGCAGATGCGGTTGACGAGTTGGTCATGGAACGATAATTGTCATGGCCATGTCGGCCGGTCAGCCCTTACCCGGTGCCCGTTTGCAGAGGTCCTCTGATGGATGGGTGCTTAACCGTTAGCGAAAAGGAGACGCTCATGGCTGTTCAAGTATTGATCAAAAGAAAATTTATCAAGGAAAAAGCAGAACAGATCGCCTCGCTCATGGTAAAACTGCGATCGGGTGCCCAAGCCCAGCCAGGCTATATATCCAGCGAGTCGCTGCAATGCATTGACCCGCCCTGTGACGATGAATATCTGGTCAGATCCACCTGGCAATCCGACCATGATTGGAAAAAATGGCTCAACAGTGATGAGCGGGGCGCGATTCAGAAACAGATAGACGACATAACCGGTGAAAAAACCGAATACCGGGTTTATGAAATTCTGGTGGGCGGTATCCTCCCCAAACTGAAGCAATAATGTGGTTCCTCGCTGTTTTGTATGGGTGCCCCGGGATGCTTTCATTTTGATGCTCAAAAAACTCGGCGCAAAGCGGTCGTAACGCCGGACAGGGCCTTGTCATAAATTATCATATTGATATTTATCTAAAATTAAAACCATCGGGGACTATATGATAGCTGTCCGGCCTAACGATCGCTAAGCCCCTCAAACAGTTTCGAGCAGCAAAATGAAAGCATCCCGGGACGGTACCGGTCAAATTTACCCACATGAAACAGCGAGGTGCCAATAATGTTTTTCTTTGTCGGCGCTGACGTTGCCAGGTTAAGCAGTGGCAATTACCGTTGGCTCTTTTCATCCGGGTGTTTCAGGAAAAAAATTCCGCTTGGAAATGCTTTGATCGAGCGGTAACTTTTTATTTAAAATTAAAGGGTTGTCTGATATACCCGTGTTGGTAATGACCACAGGATTTCCGGATAACCAATCCTGGCTCAAGAATGAGCTGACTGACGACCCCGGATGACGTTTTTTCGATCTTCCGGACAAGAATTTCCGCTCCCATGGCTCCCATTTCGTATTTTTTCTGACTGATGGTCGTGAGATCGATTCCAGCGAATGAGGCAACCTCAGTATCGTCGAATCCCATAAGTGCAACGTCTTCGGGAATCCGAAGCCCTTCCTCGAAAAGGGCCTCGCGTATCCCGAAGGCCATATAATCGTCCTGGGCAAAATAGGCTGTTGGCGGCGCTTCCATCGAAATCAGCTTTTTGGCAGCCTCGTAAGCAACATGGCGCCGGTATCGACCTTCAACAATCAGCTCCCTGTCCACTTTAGCCCCGTAATCGGAAAGTGCTTTGATGGCGCCTTCCGTCCGCAGAATGGCTGTAGACGTGTTGACGTTTCCCGTGATTATGGCGATTCGGTCATGCCCGAGTCGATAAAGGTGCTCCATTCCCATGTAGCCGCCCCGGAAGTTATCCAGAACCACATAACTGGTTTTGTTTTTAAAATCCGGATCCATAAAATGCCTGTTGATCAGAACAAACGGGAATTCATCCTCTATCAAAGGAAGGATGTTCGGGTCATCCTTTAAAACGGTTGCGAGGATGATGCCATCGACACCCTTGGACCTGAGCATGTTGATGGCTTTTTTTTCCGTCTGCAAATCCCGCTTGGTATTGCATAAAAGCAGGTTATATCCTAGCTTGTTGGCATATTCTTCAATGCCTTTGGCCAATTCCGGAAAAAAGGGGTCGGTGATGCTGTTGAGAATAAACCCGATGGTGTAGCTCCTGCGACTTATGAGACTTCTCGCAATAAAATTAGGATTGTATTGAAGTTGCTCGGCAATTCTTTGAATTTTTTGGCGTGTTTTCGGGCTGACGCCCGGTTTGTTGTTCATGGCCATGGAAACAGCGGTTGCCGAAACATTAGCAGCTTTTGCAATATCTTTTATGGTGGCGTTTCTTTTCAAATCAGCAGCCTTTCCAATTCTGAACAGAGCGTAAAAACTTAATCGTTAAATGTATTTTTAGCAGACTGGTTGGCGAGTTGTCAAGAAATATAATAAATAATTTTATTATTAACCATTTATTATATTTGAATATTAGCTCATTTTGTATATTAGGACCGATTTAAGATAAAAAATAATTATTGACAATTTAAAATCATTATATTCTAATTTAACTTTAACGTTAAAGTTAACACCCCGCATCATTCCGCGCATTTATGATCGTTCAAAACAAGGAGGCCACCATGTCATTAAATCAACTGGAAAAACTTTTCAATCAAGGCAAAATCAGTCGGCGTGAATTTCTGGCAAAAGCGTCGGCCTTGGGTGCAGCAACTGTCCTCAGTCCGGTCTTGCTGGGAAGTCCGGCCCTTGCTGCAATGCCCAAAAAAGGCGGTAACCTCCGTCTGGCCCTTTCAGGCGGCAGCACGGCCGATACCCTTGACCCCTCGTTATCCCCGGACAACTACACCATGGTGATGTTTCTCGGGGCCATGCACAACTACCTGACGGAAATCGATCACGAAGGCAAACTGGTCGGCGAAGTGGCTGAAAGCTTCGAGGCAGCCCCCGGTGCCCGTACCTGGACGTTTCGTATCCGCAAAGGGATTGAATTTCACAACGGCAAAACCCTGACGGCCACCGACGTCATTTCCTCGATCAATTATCACCGCGGTGAAGATTCCAAATCCTCACAAAAAACCCTGGTCAAACCCATCCTCGATATCAAAGCCCCGGACCCGTACACAGTAGTGTTTGAACTTGATGCCGGCAACGCGGATTTCCCCTACCTGTTGAGCGAGCGCACCTTTGCCATTATGCCCGACAAAGACGGTAAACCCGATTGGCAATCGGGAATTGGTGCCGGTGCGTACAAGCTACAATTATTTGAGCCCGGTGTGCGTACCCTTCTGAAAAGAAACCCCAATTACTGGAAGCCTAACCGCGGATATTTCGATGAAGTGGAAATGCTGTCCATCGCGGACATCACCGCTCGGACCTCGGCGTTGACAAGCGGGCAAGTGCAAATCATGGACCGCTGCGAGCTCAAAACCGCTCATTTGCTCGGCAAACGACCCGGCATCCGTGTGGAGGAAGTCGTGGGCACACAGCACTACACACTTCCGATGAATACCACCATCGCGCCTTTTGACAACAACAATGTCCGGCTGGCGCTCAAGTGCGCCATCAATCGCAAAGAGATCGTTAAAACGATTTTGCGCGGCCATGGCATGGTGGGCAACGACCACCCCATTGCCCCTTCCAATCAGTACTATGCCAGGGACCTGCCGCAACGTGATTATGATCCGGACAAAGCCAAATTTTATCTAAAAAAGGCGGGGCTCTCGAGCTTAAAGGTGAACCTGAGCACATCGGACGCCGCATTTCCCGGTGCCGAGGGTACGGCCATCTTGTACAAGGAGCATGCCAAAGCAGCCGGTATCGACATTAACGTTATCCGTGAACCCAAGGACGGCTACTGGACCAATGTCTGGATGAAAAAGCCCTGGAGCATGTGTTTCTGGAGCGGCCGGCCCACCGAGGACTGGGCACTGACCATGGCCTATGCCGGGAACGCCACCTGGAACGATACGTTCTGGAAGCATGACCGCTTCAACAAACTGCTAACCGAAGCCCGTGCCGAACTGGACAAACAAAAACGCCGTGAAATGTACGGTGAGATGCAAAAAATCATCAAAGACGAGGGCGGCGTCGTGATTCCGATGTTTGCCAATCATGTCTGGGCCGTTTCCGACAAGATAGGCCATACCGAAAAGCTTGCGGCCAATCAAACGCTGGACGGCACTCGCTGCCTCGAGCGATGGTGGTTTAAATCCTGATCCGTCATTGCCGAATTGAAGAACCTCGCAGCAAGCTGCGAGGAATCTTCGACCGTAAGGAATTCTGTCTATTTTAGATTCGCTCGCTAACCCGGCGGCAAGCCACGGGGAATGCGCTCGCTGTTGCGGTTCAAAACATTTTTCATTGATGTGCGGGCCGGCGGTGGCCGGCCCGCATTGATATAATCACATTGCAAATAAATATTGCCGTCCACCGGTTCACGGCGTGCATAAAAATTGGCTCCTCGCTAATTCGTGTGGGTAAAATTAACTCGATACTGCCCCGGGATACTTTCATCCGGATGCTCGAAACTGTTTGAGGGGCTTAGCGAGCGTTATGCCGGACAGCGACTGAATAATCCCTACCGGTTCATATTTACATGGCTTTACTGCAATACTTTAAAAGCATCCACCTGTCCGGCATTACGAACGCTTGGTGCCGAGTTTTTTGAGCATCCGGATGAAAGTATCCCGGGGTGACCACATGAAACAGCGAGGATCCTAAAAATTTTTATGGGTATTGTGTTTAAAAAAATCCATGAGCGGCATGCAACAGATGCCTTTGTTGCAGAACCGAATGCGGTTTCTTTCTAAACCTCTGGTGAATGTTCATATATCTCGGTTTCCGGGGGTTCCATCCCATCTAAGCCGCTCTATTTAATCAAAATTGTTATTTTCGGTCTTTTTGTTATCGACAAGGTAGTGGGTATTGAAAATATCGGTTTTGGCGGAAAAGGGTAATATTTATATCTCATTTACGAGGTAACCATCATAATGAAACATACACCTGACGCTGGCAGTGACAAAGCCGGCCGTATTCAAGCGGCCGTCTTTACCGATGAGCAGATCCGCACGCTGCATCACGCCACACTGGAGATTCTCGAGACAACCGGTATAAAAGTTGAATCCGAGGAAGCCCTTGAAATTTTCAGCGGCGCCGGAGCAAGGGTGGATCGTTCGGAAACATACGGCATTGTCAGGATATCTCCCGATATCATCGAAAAATGTATCCACTCATCCCCCAGTCGGGTGACCTATCATGGCCGGAATGCAACGTATGATTTCATTGCGGAGCCCAATAATGTCGGGTTCTCAACCTTTGGGGAATGTGTGCAGATCATCGATCCGATGACACGCCAGCTCCGGTCAACAACAAAGGCGGATCTGGGGAAAATCACCCGGGTTTGCGACCGGCTTGACGAGATTGTCATCGTTGAAAGACCTGTGGGTTCGCTGGAACAATTTGCCGCTACGCAAGCGCTCCACAATTACGAGGCCATGGTTTCCAATACCGGCAAGCATGTTTTTCTTGGTTTCTACAGCGGCGGGAATGCAACGCGTATTGCACAGATGGCCGCGGCCTGCGTAGGCGGTGATAAAAATTTCCGAAAACGCACGCCGGTGACTGCTTTTGTCTGCCCCACCAGCCCGCTGGTGCTGGTGAAGATGTGCTGTGATGTAATCATTCAAAGCGCTCGACTGGGGATCGGTGTTGCCCCTATCTCCATGGTGTTGGCGGGGACGACGTCTCCGGTGACCCTTGCCGGCTCGATTGTTCTTCATAACGCTGAAGTCTTAAGTGCAATCGTTCTGGCACAGTTAACCGCCCCGGGAATACCCTGCACCTATGCCAGTATGAGTACCATCTTAGATCTGCGGACCGCCGTACCGGCCACCGGTTCTCCCGAACACGGCCTGATCAGTGCCGGACTGACCCAACTGGCAAAAATGTATCAACTGCCCTGCTGGGTCGGCGGCGGCGTCTCGGACAGCAAGCTCCCGGATACACAAGCGGCCTACGATTTCTCATTGTCGGCAACCATGGCCGCATTGAGCGGCCCGAACTTTGTATATGGCGCCGGTGCCCTGGAATCCGGGTTGACTTTTGATTATGCCAAGTTAATCATGGATTGCGAACAGATAGGGCGGATACAACACATGTTAAAGGGCATACCGGTCAATCAAAATACCCTGGCCCTGGATGTCATCAAAGAAGTCGGCCCCGGAGGCGAGTTCCTGACCCACTCCCATACATTTGAGAACATGCGCGCCATATCAAAATCCGATCTTTTTGATCGTCGAAGCCGGTCGAGCTGGATGGATAAAACAGACGGCAGAGACTTGACCGAACGGGCGTATGAACGGGCGTTGAAGATCCTTTCAAGCCATGAGGCACCGCCGTTGCCCAAAGGCGCGGCAGAGACCATGCGAAGCATTGTCGACACATATGAGGCAGAATTAAAATTACAATAGGCAGTAAGTCGGCTTTAGAGTGCTGAAACGAATGCTTCTATTTTTCAATTTCAAACGTCACTGCCAAGGTTCAAAATCAACAAAATGGTAACCACTTTTGGTTTGTCATGCAAGATCCCGGAAGTTTCATATTTTTTTCGAAAACTCAAAAATATTACCAAGGAGAATAGACATGGACAAAAGCTTGAATCAACAACTTATCGAGCGGAGAAAACAGGCCATTACATCAGCCGTGGGCAACGCCTCACTGAATTTTATCGCTTCGGGAAAAGGTGCGCTGCTAAAGGACGTGGAAGGCCGGGAGTACATCGATTTTGCCGGCGGCATCGGCGCGATGAATATTGGTCACAGCCATCCGAAGGTGGTGGCTGCCATCAAGGAACAGGCTGAAAATCTGACCCATTGCTGTTTCATGGTCAATCCTTATGAATCAGCGGTGGCGCTGGCTGAAAAACTGTGTCAATTGACACCCGGTGATTTTCCCAAAAAAGCGGTTTTCCTGAACAGCGGTTCCGAGGCCGTGGAAAATGCAGTAAAGGTCGCCCGCTATGCCACCAAGCGGCAGGGGATTGTTGTTTTCGACAATGGTTATCACGGACGGACCCTGCTCACCATGACCATGACCACCAAGGTCAAGCCCTTCAAGCTCGGGTTTGGCCCCTTTGCGCCGGAGATCTATCGTGTTCCTTTCGGCGATATTCGGGGGCTCCATGATTTTTTCGTGACCCACATCAACCCGGAGGCCATTGCCGCAGTGGTGGCCGAGCCCGTTCAGGGGGAGGGTGGCTTTATTGCACCGCCGGATGGTTACTTCCCGGAACTGGCAAAAATCTGTCAAGATCACGGGATACTGCTGGTCATGGACGAAATTCAGAGCGGCATGGGACGGACCGGGAAAATGTTTGCTTCGGAACACTGGGGGGTAACACCCGATATGATGGTTATCGGAAAAAGCCTTGGGGCTGGCATGCCCATTGCGGCGGTGGTCGGCAAGGCCGAACTGATGGACACCGTGCATGTCGGGGGGCTCGGCGGTACATACGGTGCCAACCCCGTGGCCTGTGCCGCGGCCCTGGCCGTTCTCGACGCTTTCGAAACAGAGGGCATGCTGGAAAAATCCGTGGCCCTGGGCGAAAAACTCGAAACCCGCTTTGCATCCTGGCAGGAAAAATTCAGTATGGTGGGCGGACTGCGCGGCATCGGTGCCATGCGCGGTTTCGAACTTGTCAAGGGAGAAGATAAAGCCCCGGCGACGGCTGAAGCCATGAATCTGGCCGCCTATTGCCACCAAAATGGCCTGGTGCTTCTGGTGACCGGTATTTATGGAAATATCGTCCGCTGCCTGGCGCCTTTTGTCATTACCGACGATCAGCTTGAAAAGGGACTGTCCATCATACAAGCGGGTTTGGAAGAAATCCATAAATAGACATTTTACCATCCGTGCCGACACCGATGACCAGAAAAAATTAGACCTTTTTTTCATAGATAAGATAGGGCAGAGAGATACCACAAGTTTTCAACTTTCAATCGTTGTTATTCAATTTGGTGTCGATCGTCGGCACGCCACATGTAAACATTTTTTTTATTATCTCGAGGAGGGACACGTATGAATGGGCATTATGGAAAAATTTTAAATATCAATCTGTCGGATCAAACATTTCAGGCAGAATCCATAGCAGAGGCGATCTATACGAAATATATCGGGGGCAAGGGGCTGGCTTCCTATCTGCTGTTTGACCGTAATCCACCGGGAGTGGATCCGTTGTCGCCGGAAAATCGTCTGATTTTCGCCACCGGCCCCATCACCGGCAGCCGGGTGTGGGGCAGCAGCCGGTATGGCGTTTTTACCAAATCGCCCCAAACCGGTATCTATGCCGAATCTTATTCCGGCGGCAAGGTCCCTGAGGCCATTGATGCCACCGGCTTTGACGCCATTATCATTACAGGCCGGTGCGAAAAGCCCACCGCCCTGGAGATCACCCCCGATACGGTTCATTTTCATGATGCCGGGGATTTGTGGGGAAAGGAAACCTATGACACCGAAAATATTTTAATCGAGCGTTATGGGGCATTGTCGGGAGACGATAAGAAAAGCGGAACGGTTGTTATCGGCCCTGCCGCTGAAAACGGTGTTTGTTTCGGCGTGATCAAAAACGATCAGTGGCGTTCGGCCGGCCGCACCGGTGTAGGCACTGTACTGGGGGCCAAACAGGTCAAGGGCATTGTCTTTAAAGGCAATTGCCGGCGCACGATGTTCAGTGAAGATGACGTCAAGGCGATTTCCCAAAAAATCATGGCCGCCGGAAAAGACAATCCCGGGGTGGCCGCTTACAAGACCATGGGCACATCGCAACTGGTAAAGGTGCTCAACACCGCCAATGCCTTTCCCACGCGCTACTGGTCGGAAGGCACCTATGATAAATGGGAAAACATCAGCTCCGATGCCCTGCACGCCCAATGCGATGTGACGCCCCGGGCCTGTGCCAAATGCTTCATGGCCTGCGGCCGGATGACCACCATCAAAAAAGGGCGTCATGCCGGTCTGAAGATCGAAGGGCCCGAATATGAGACCATCTATGCTTTTGGCGGGCTTTGTTTGATCGACAGCATCGAGGAGATCGCCTACCTCAACGACATTTGCGACCGCCTGGGCATGGACACGATCAGTGCCGGCAACCTGTGCGCCTTTACCGTAGAGGCCTGCAAACGCGGTAAAATCGACTATGCCCTGGATTATGGTGATGTGGATGGATTTGCCAATCTGCTGCACATGATCGCTCACCGGGACGGCATCGGCGACACCCTTGCCCAAGGCATCAGATATGCGGCCCGGCAGTGGGGCCTGGAGGATATCGCGGTGCATGTCAAGGGGATGGAACCGGCCGGCTATGACCCACGCAAATTAAAGGGCATGGGGCTGGCGTTTGCCACCTCTGACCGGGGCGCATGTCATTTGCGGGCCACCTTTTACAAACCTGAACTGGCCGGTATGATTCCACCGGATCAGATCGAGGGCAAAGCCGACCTTTTTCTTGAGTTTGAAGATCGTCTGACGGTTTTTGATGCGATGATTTTCTGCCGCTTTTACCGTGACATGTATTTGTGGGAAGAACTCGGGGAAACCGTTCATGCCGTTACCGGACTTTCCGGGGACAGGGAAAATTTGCACACCATTGCCAGATCCATCTCGGACATTGTTCGCAAATTCAACCTCCGCGAGGGTGTGACGGCAGATGATGACTGGCTGCCCCCGAAAATGTTTACCAAACTTGAAGACACGGGCCTTGAATTAAAACCCGAAGAGCTGGCATACATGCGCAAAGAATATTATCGGCTTAGCGGATGGGATGAACAAGGAGTACCCAAGTAACTTGATGGTTAACAATCCAAGGTTATAACCGTTCACAGTTGCCGGTTAACGGTTCACGGTTGAAAAACCAGAGGATTGAAATCCTAATTCGAAATGCTTCAATTCTTGAATAGCTTCACATGAAAATGAAGGCGGCGTCGGTTTCAAAAAACCGTGCACGTATACGTGAACGTTCACGAGCACAGCGGCCATACCTGTTTTTATCTTTTGTTGTGAGTTAACGACTGATGGCCTTTTTGTTGATAAACTGTGAACCGACAACCGTCAACGGATACTGAAAATATTAATTTTGGGGAATGAATTATGCGTATTGATAAAAAAGACAGTATCCTGCCGGACTATGCACTGGTGGAAAGGCAGGAGATGATCCGGGGCCTGGGCCTGGGAGATGACGCCATCGCGCGACCCCAGATCGGTGTGGTCAGCAGTTGGGGCGAGGTCAATCCGGCTTCCATCCATCTGGACAAGGTGGCCCAGATGGTCAAAGCCGGTGTGTGGGCGGCCGGGGGCACGCCTCGGGAGTTTGTCATCAGCTCGATCTGCACCAGCATGGCCGGGCACGACAACTATCATCTGCCCCATCGCGATCTGGTGGCCGGTTATATCGAGACCGTTGCCATGACCAATCTCTTCGATGCCATGGTTTTCCTGCCGGTTTGTGATGACGTGATTCCCGGGCATTTAATGGCCGCG
Source organism: uncultured Desulfobacterales bacterium (assembly GCA_942490765.1). Taxonomy (GTDB): domain Bacteria; phylum Desulfobacterota; class Desulfobacteria; order Desulfobacterales; family 4572-123; genus 4572-123. The sequence continues at coordinate 58,588 of CALNYM010000023.1, forward strand.
GCCCGGCTGGATCTGCCCGCCATTGTCCTTACCGGCGGCTACATGCAGCTTAACCGATTCAACGGCCGGCCCATCGATCCGCTGGATGTGGCGGCCCGTCATTATCAGGCATTCAAAGCAGGCGATTTGACGGAAACTGAATTTTGCGAAGTCAAAAACAAGGGATGCCGGGGCACCGGTGCCTGCCCGGTTATGGGCACGGCCAACACCATGGCGGCCATGGCCGAGGCCCTGGGCATGACCCTGCCGGGCAATGCATCGGTGCCCGGAGCGGATTCCCGGTTGCAACGGATGGCATTTCAGACCGGGCAGCAGATCATGGCCCTTCTGCAACAGGGGATACAGCCCAGTCGTGTAATGACCCCGGCGGCTTTTGATAACGCCATCCGGGTGTTGATGGCCATTGGGGGTTCCACCAATGGGGTGCTGCATCTTCAGGCCATTGCCGCCGAACTGGACCTGGAGATCGGGGCCGATCGATTCAATGAATTGAGCCGAACAACGCCGTTTATCTGTGATGTCTATCCTTCCGGTGCAGGCGGTCATTTCCTGTCGGATCTGGACGAAGCCGGCGGTATTACCGCGGTAATGAAGGTGTTGCACCCCCTTTTGGCTTCAGAGGCACTCACTGTCACGGGGCATCCACTGAAAGATAATTTAAAAACAGCCACTGTAACCAACGCCGACGTGATTCATTCGTTGGAAAATCCCCTTGAAAAAGAAGGCGGGCTGATATTTTTGACCGGGAACCTTGCGCCCAACGGTGCCTTGATTAAAAAGGCCGCCGTGCCCCCCGCCATGCAGCATCACACGGGACCGGCGGTGATTTTTACCGATGAAGAAGCCGCCTGCCAGGCCCTGATAGAGGATCGCCTGGCCCCGGGATCAGTGGTTGTTATCCGTTATGTCGGCCCCAAGGGTGATCCGGGTATGCGGCTGTTGCAGCGGTTTCTATGGCAGCTGGCCGCCAAGGGCCTGCAGGACAGAATTGCCTTGATCACCGACGGCCGGTTTTCAGGTACCAACAAGGGCTGTGCCGTGGGACATATCGGTCCGGAAGCAGCCGAGGGCGGCCCGCTGGCCATTGTCGCTGATGGGGATCAAATTGAAATCGACATCCCCAAAACCCAGATCAACCTGTTGATTTCCCAAGCGGAATTCAAAAAACGACTTGCGGCATGGACACCGCCGGCACCAAAAGTCAAAAAAGGGTATCTGGCGCTTTATTCAAAAATGGCCAAATCAGCCGATCGCGGTGCTGCAATGAATTATGACAGCACCGATCGGTCTCCTTCCTGATAAATTAAAGGGGGTTTTTCTGTTTTGGAATTTTTACGAGACCGTCAAAACTGGAGGTGCACCGAAATGAGTATCATACAAACCGGCCGGGCTGAAATCGCATATGAAGCATCCGGCAGCGGGGAAGCCGGCGTCATCATTCTGATCCGGGGCCAGGGGACCCAGCTGATCCATTGGCCGGAATCGTTCTATGAACCGTTTTCAAGCCGGGGATTTCGGACGATTCGTTTTGACAACCGGGATACCGGCCTTTCCGAAAAATTTAATGGCATCGCCGGTAGGGAACTTGAAGCGCTGAAGCACCGGATGTCGGCAGGTGAAGAGATCGTTCCGCCTTATACAATGGATGATATGGCGCTGGATGTCATCGCTTTGATGGATGGACTCGACATCCATAAGGCCCACATCATCGGTATTTCCATGGGCGGTTTCATCGCCCAGATACTGGCGACGACATATCCTTCCCGGATGCTTTCCATGACATCGATCATGTCCCACAGCGGTCCTGCCGATCCCCTGCTCATCGATATGTTATGGTCGGTTCCAAGGTCCAGGGAAGCGTTTATCCAGGATTGGGTCGAATACGTTCGTCAATTCGGCAGCAAAACGTATTTTGAAGGTGATGACTACTCACGCCGGACCGCCGCGGCAGCTTTTGACCGCTGCTACTCGCCCGAGGGGGCCAACCGCCAAGTGTTGGCCATTTGTTCCATGAAAGACACAAGAAACAGGGCCAGAACAATTTCAGTGCCGACCCTGGTGGTGCACGGTGCCGATGACCGGCTGATTCCACCGGCAAAGGGAAGGGAAACCGCCGACCTGATTCCAGGTGCAACATTTACATTAATCGACGGTATGGGGCACGATACCCCGCCCGGCCTTGGACAACCGCTTGCCGAAATCGTGCTTGAGCACATTCAGTCCATAACCAACGCTTCAACAGAAGCATAAATACAATTAGCAAAAAGGGGGGCATATGATGTCGGAACTTACGAAACTGGAAAAATGGCTGGCTGAAGGTCACATGGACCGTCGTGAATTTTTAAACCGTGTTTCCGTTTTAGGATTGACCGCCGCTGTCTCTCCTGCACTGTGGACTTCCATTTCACACGCCGCAACTCCGAAAAGTGGGGGGACCTTCCGCATCGGCGTTAGGGGTGCCAGCACTGCCGAATCGCTCGATCCCGCAACCTACGGCACCGGAATTATCAACCACTTCATGGTGGGGGCCATCGGCAACTGCCTGACCGAGATCGACGAGACCGGCACGGCGATCCCGGAGCTGGCCGAGTCCTGGGAAGCAAGCCCGGGCGCGGATGTTTGGACCTTCCACCTGCGCCGGGATGTGACTTTCCACAACGGCAAAACACTGAAGGCGGATGATGTCATCGCCTCGTTCAACCACCATCGGGGTGAGGACACCAAGTCGGCCGGCAAAACGCTTCTAAAGGCGGTGACGGACATTCGCAAGACGGACGACCGGACCGTGGTTTTCGAGTTGAAGAGCGGAAATGCAGATTTCCCCTATACCGTATCAGAATATTTCTTCATCATCTTCCCATCCAAGGATGGTGAGATCGACTGGAAATCCGGGATTGCCACCGGCGGCTATAAGCTGACCAAGTTCGAGCCGGGCGTGCGCTATGTCGGTGAACGCAACCCGAACTACTGGAAAAAAGGGCGCGCCCATTTTGACCGGGTGGAGATAGTGCCCCTCAGCGACCAGACAGCCCGGACGACCGCCCTCTTCACCGGCGAGGTGGATTGTATTGGCGGCGTAGATCTCGGTACCGTGCATCTTTTGAAAAAGAAGCCCGGAATCATTGTTAATGCCGTGACCGGAACGCAGCATTTTACCATGCCCATGTTCACGGATGTTGCGCCCTTTGACGATGTCAATGTCCGCCTTGCCCTCAAGTACGCCATCGACCGCGAACAGCTTGTCAAGATCCTTCTCTCCGGTTATGGCCAGGTCGGAAACGATAGCCCCATCACACCGGCCAACCGGTATTTCAATACAGAGATGGCGCAGCGCGCCTATGATCCGGACAAGGCGCGTTACCACCTGAAACAGGCTGGGCTCGAAACGCTGTCGGTAGACCTCCACGCCGCCGACGCCGCGTTTCCCAAGGCCGTTGATGCCGCGGTGCTGTTCAGCGAATCAGCCACAAAGGCCGGCATCAAGATCAAACTGGTGCGTGAGCCGAATGACGGCTACTGGTCGAATGTCTGGTTGAAAAAGCCATTCTGTACCTGTTTCTGGAGCGGTCGACCCACTGAGGACCTTATGTTCGCCACCGCCTATGCGGCTGATGCCCCCTGGAACGATGCACACTGGAAGAACGAGCGCTTCAATAAGCTGCTGGTTGAGGCCCGCACCGAGCTCGATACCGACCGGCGCCGGGTGATGTATTGGGAGATGCAGGAGATCGTTCGGGACGACGGCGGCACGATCATTCCGGTCTATGCGCAATACGTCTTCGCCAACCGAAGCAGCGTGGCCCATGGGCCCTTGGCCGCCAACCGTGACGTCGACGGCTGGAAGTCGATGGAACGATGGTGGTCGGCCTGAAGCACGGCCACTTTAACGGATTTTCAAAACTCGCGGCCGCTTAGCTCAAAAGGAATCGCTTCGCTCCGCCATTTTTGGTTCCTCGCTATTTCGTGTGGGTGCCCCGTGATGCTTTCATTCTGATGCTCAAAAAACTCGGCGCTAAGTGATCGTAACGCCGGACAGGGCCTTGGCCGAAAATATCCTCTTGCTATTTTTTGTAAAATTAAAGCCATACAAGTAATATTTTTTTTTTTTTTTTTTTGGTATTTGTTTTCCCAGAGATCATTGGAGGTTTTTCCATTTTAGCCTCCTCTCCCGATATACCCCTGTGATGCCCACCGTAGGCCCCCAATCATGAATCGTGTTGGCCCCTCACTGGCGCTGGCCAAGTCCCCCCTGACTGAGATTAGTCCTGATCCAGTCCCCAGACGAGCATCCCCTCTCCTCCGTTTATTCTTCTCCCTCCAGAGCGGATAGGGTGGAGCCTGTCAATGGGCCTAATGGGTCGCGGGGGCTCGGCCCCTGGGCGGGTGGGTGGTCACCGCCGGGGCTGGATCTGTGGGGGGTCCCTTGTCCGGGACCCGTTGATCACCCTGCCCCTGCCCGAGAGAGCGACGCTGTCGTTTCACCCCATCCCGCCGACCTCGACATTTCCCCGCCTGTCGTTGACAGCGGCATCGCGAGTAGCCCGGCACGATTGGACCGCCAGATCGACTGTCCCTCCAATCCTGGGCTGGTGCCCTGCCCTCCATCGATGCCTTTCGTTCATCGAGTAGGATACCCAGTGGCGACCAAATACGGGAGGGGAGATATAGAGGCGAGGGGGGGGGGAAAAGATGGACGATGAGGAGTTGGGGGAGTATATGGTCTCGGCCACAAACCCGTTGAGTCCCCTGGGGGGGTAGCCCGGATACCTCATCTCGGGGTATGCGTGTCGTAGAGCGGAGATTGACTGACTCATCTCAGGAGAAAGGGGGAAAAAGAGGGAGGAAGAGGGGAAAGAGAGGAAAAGGAAGAGAATCTTTGGATGATAGGAAGGGGGGAAAAGGGAGGGAGGAAGTGTTTGGGGGACTATTTGATGGCTGTCCGGCCTAACGATCGCTAAGCCCCTCAAACAGTTTCGAGCATCAGAATGAAAGCATCCCAAGGCTGTAGCCGGTCATATTTACCCATACGAAACAGCGAGGCGTCCCATTTTTCAAATAGGCAGAATACCTTATTCAATATTCAACATTGGACATTGGGCGTTCGACATTCATAACGTTCCAAGGCGGCCATGCCCTTGATTTTGAATTGTAATATATGTGAATCGTGGTTGCTTTTGGCCCCCTTCGAGGGGGCTTCATCAAACCACGTCCTATGGGCGTGGTAGGTGATTGCGTGGCAAAGGAGAGCTGATGACACCAAAACAAAGATTTATGAAAGCGCTGAACCTTGAAGAGCCGGATCAGGTGCCTTTTGCCGACTGGGTGGATCCGGGCATCCGCCAGAAGCTGGTCCAGGCCATGGGAAAAACAAAAATGGATGAGGCCGAATTTGCCCAGGGTATGGGTTTTGACGCCATCGGATTTCAGGGCGTCTATAATATCTCCCCGGTATGCGATGAAACAAAAACAGATGAGGCGGGCCATGTGTACTATCTGGGAAAGGGGAAAATTAAGTCGGAAAAAGACCTTTCCATGATGGTCTTCCCTGATCTTGCCAAGGGGGGCATGCTGGATCAGGCCAAACGGTTTGTTGATGACTTCGGGAAAAAGGATCTTGCCCTTTACTGCGGCATCCGGCCCGGCATCCAGCCCACCTATCTTTCCCTGGGATGGATGGGGTTTGCCGAATCATTGTTCGGGGGATTAAAACTGATCACCGGGATTTATGATCGTTATATTGAATGGAACTGCCGCAATATCGAACTGCTTGAAGCGGCGGGGTTTGATTTCTTTTTTCTCTATGACGATATTGCCTATAAAAAAGGAACCCTGTTTTCTCCTGAGACCTATCGTGACATTTTTCTGCCAAAATTTAAAATACTCGCCGACACGATTACCATTCCCTGGGCCTATCACTCCGATGGTGATCTGACAAAAGTATTTGATGACCTGCTGGACCTTGGCATGAACTGCATCAATCCCATTGAACCCCCGACAATGGATATTGAAAAAATAAAAAAAGAATATGGTGATCGGGTTGCCCTCTGGGGAAACATCGACCTGGTGCATACCCTGCCCTACGGCACCATTGAAGAGGTGGAGGCTGAGGTGAAACAGCGGATCTGCAAAATCGGCAACGGCGGGGGATTTATTCTTGGAACCGCCAACAGCATTACAGATTTCTGCAAAGTTGAAAATGTAATGGCCATGTCCAGAGCGGTTAAAAAGTATGGAAAATATCCCCTTCCATGAAAATATCCCCAAGCTGCCAAACACCGATCCACGACAGGGCACGCCGGGCGTTTATCATCGGCCTTCTTCGACCCCCTGACCAGCGTTCATCAACAAAAACACCACCTCTTTCAGTCACCTTCCGGGCAAGTGCATTAATATCGATTCTTTGTCCGGACAGTCTTACTTTTTTTTAGGCGCCTCGCTGTTTCGTCTGGGTAAGTCCTTGCTTACATGGCCAAGAAAGTGATAGTTTACCCTATCGTTGCAAAAGCCGGATGGCTTCAGAGCCGAGGCATCAAGGGTGAAGCTGTAGTCATCTACCGCAATCCCTTGATAACGAAGGATCTGGAGTCATCCGGCTTTCCCGTAGGGTAAAAAAATTGTGCCCTTTTGTATTTTTTTTGGATATCACCATTCGTGAATTCCTTAAAAATTGCATTATTCTCGTTGAACTCTTTCTCTTGGTGGATATAGATCAATAGTTTATGTTTTTTATGCAACTATAGAGTTTATTTTCATTATGAGAAACATTGGCCTGTTTCAAATGGCTCCTGGTTTGACACCGCCATGGCAGGTGTGCACATCCGAAGTTAACCTCCATGAGAAACGCCTGGAAATCCGACTTGATTTTCCCAGAAAAAGCACCTTTGGCTGCCCTGAATGTGCACATACTGGTTTAAAGGCATTTGACACAGCGGAGAAAAGGTTATCCATCACAGCTTTCAGGCGGTCAGCAGCAAAGAGTCGCAATAGCAAGGGCTTTGGCGATGAATCCGGATGTGATGCTTTTTGATGAAGCAACGAGTGCGATTGACCCTGAACTTGTAGGCGAAGTGCTTGATGTCATGAAAGGACTTGCCAACGATGGAATGACCATGATTGTTGTAACCCATGAGATGGGATTTGCCAAAGAAGTCGCAGACCGTATTGTATTTATGGACGACGGGCTTATTTTGGAGAGTGCTTCACCCAAAGAATTTTTCGAAAATCCGAAAAATTCCCGGCTTAAAGAATTTATAAATCAAATATTTTAATTAATCTTAAAGCAAATTACGATCCAACCTAACTATAAAAATCAAAGAATCGTCGACATACATTTTTGGCAAAAATTTAATCCAATGTCCCCTAAATGCCCTGTGATGTTTTTATGCCTCCAGATCCAAAACAATTCTTCCTTTTATTTTCCCAGCAAGCATGAGGTCAATATTGTCACTTAATTCAGTTAAAGAGATTTCTGTACAAACGTTCATCAGATTAGCGAGCTTCCATTCTTTGGCTAATTTATTCCAAACGACATCTCTGTAAGCCATTGGATAATTTTGAGAGTCGATGCCGATCAAAGAGACGCCTCTTAGAATAAACGGAAATACGGTGAGCGTGAGTTTTGCTGAAGCGACATTGCCACAGCATGTAACTACGCCCATGGGTTGAGCTGATTTGATTATATTATCAAGGATACTTCCACCTACTGTATCTATACCGCCTGCAAAAATCCCGTTCATCATGGGACGGGTATTTTCTTGTTCAAAATCTTTTTCTTGCAATAACTTCGCGTGCGCCGATGTCAAATAGAAAATCGGTATCTTTTTTCTTACCTGAAATAGCGGAAACAGTGTAACCCATTTTGCAAGGATGGCTATACTTAGCGATCCTACGCCCCCGGTTGCTCCGGAAACCACAACTTTCCCATGCTCAGGTTTTATATTTTCAGTCAGTCTTAAAACAGACATTCCAGCTGTCAAACCCGCCGTTCCAAGTATCATAGACTCTTTCATCGACATTTCTTCCGGTAATTTTACCGCCCAAGCCGATGGTACCCGAAATAGTGTCCAAAACCGCCGGGTGTATTCATTCCCAAGTCATAAGCTATGACAATAACCTTTTCATTTTCACAGAACTTTTTGTTATCGGAACGAACAACTGTACCAACAGCATCGATTCCTGGAGTGTGTGGGTATTTTTTTGTTACGCCCCTATTCCCTCTGGCGGAAAGCGCATCTTTATAGTTTAAAGATGAATATCGAACCTTGATTTAACAACTCATTTTGAGGCAAATCACTAGATCTTGTTTTAATGCTCCTTACAAACTTATCATCAACCCTTCAACTACAAATCCTTGAAATTTAATTTCTTCCATAATTTCAGCTCCTTCTTTTATATTTTCCACATCCGTCAATAACCCCGGATCTGGGCTTCAGGCGATTACCGTTTTTTTGACCTCTGACCCTTCTCGAATTGTTATCCTTGTCGATGATGATATGAGATTGTATAAAAATACCAAAAAGAAAGTAAGGGAGAGGCATCGACCTATTATCGGATCATCTATAAAGGATGGAACTTTTATTTTTCTCGACCAAACCAGACGACATCCCGATATGTTTTAGGGGAGGTGTCGCCTTCCGTGCTGATACAAAGCACCTTTGATTCTATTATTAAGGCCCAGTTTTCCACGTGCATCCCGGCCTTCTTCTCTGCGCATAAGCCACTGCAAAAACCTGTTGTAACAGCACCGGATTCGCCGGAGATGACTTGCGGGTCTCCTTTTAATGGGAGTACTGAGAATGCGCATTCCCTGCGCAGCAATGTCATCCGGAGCAAGGAGACATAGGCCATAGGGTAATCACGCAACATTTCCCAACTTGTCAAAGTAGGCTCACACTTAATTAAGACCGGCCATCAACGTCGAAAGCGTGCCGCCGACGGTATGGGGATTTCATCGTTTTTACAGGCAGAAACATAAAAACAATTGGCTGCCTCGGGTTGAACGTTGGTAAAAAATTAGTGCATCTTCCCCTAAGACAGACATAAAAAAACCCAGTATCGCACCGGCAAAACACCCTACGCCTGCCTGGAGCAGTAAATGGGTCGGTTTCTCAACGCCCATTGCCTGCATCTTATCCAGCGTTTCAAGAACTAGGGTCGTATATCCGAGCATAAATAGCAGCGGGAATCTTTTCTTACCCTTCCCAGGCCGTATGCGGAACAGTCTGCCAGCCATTTTCCAGGCCTTTTCCATGGCCTTAGGCACACAATCGTCGAAATTTAAATCTAGCGATCACACAGTCAGCACAGAGGAAGCACCTTTAGCTGCCCTAAATGTGCACAGACTGGTTTAAAGGCATTCGACACAGTAGAGAAAACGTGGCGGCATCTGAACTTTTTCCAGCACGAAGCGTACCTGACCGCCAGAGTGCCAAGGACCAAGTGTGAAAAATGTGGAACGCACTTGGTTAATGTTCCCTGGGCCAGGAATCGATAGCGGCTTTACGTTGTTGTTTGAGGCTATGATCATGACACTGGCCAAATCCATGCCGGTAAAAACCATAGCCCAGTTTGTCAATGAGCATGATACCCGGTTATGGCGAGTACTGCACCACTATGTGGACAGTGCCCGGGAAAAAGCCGATCATAGCCAGGTTAAACAAGTCGGCATGGATGAGACCTCCCGCCGGCGTGGCCATAACTATGTGAGCCTGTTTGTGGACCTTGACGGCCCCAGGGTTCTGTTTGCAACCGATGGCAAAAACGCCTCCACAGTCAAACGTTTTAAACAGGATCTTATCGACCACGGAGGCGATCCTAGCGCCATTGAGGAGATGTGTTGCGACATGTCCCCGGCATTCATCAGCGGCGTTGAAAAACAGTTTCCCGAAGCCCAACTGACCTTTGACAAGTTCCACGTAATGAAAGTTATCAATGATGCTGTTGACAAGGTTCGCCGAGAAGAAATCAAGGACCGCCCGGAGCTTACGGGAAGCCGTTACATCTGGCTGAAAAATCAAAAAAATCTTAAACCATCACAGACTGAACTACTTGACCAATTGACGATCAAAAAGCTCAACCTCAAAACCAGCCGTGCCTACCACATCCGACTCAATTTCCAGGAACTGTACCAACAACCCGCGAACTGGCTGAAACCTTTTTGAAGAAATGGTACTTCTGGGCAACCCACAGCCGCCTGGAGCCAATCATAAAAGCCGCTAAAACCATAAAGAACCATTGGGACGGCGTCCTGCGTTGGTTTACATCTAAAATCAACAACGGCATCCTGGAAGGGATAAACAGCCTGATCCAGGCAGCCAAGGCCAGGGCCCGAGGTTATCGGACAAAACGGAACCTTATTACTATGATTTATCTCATCGCTGGTAAGCACATTTAGCTGACGTTTGCCGGATAAAAGTTCTGATACAACTCCTGGCTACCGATTTCAGACAGATCCAACTGTTTCAGGCCATGTTCTTCCATCAAAGCATTCAAAACGTGTTGATTGGATTCACCCTGTATGTCACTAATATGTTGGGATTCATATGTTTCAATCAGGCTCCCAATCGTCTCCATCAAAGAAGCTAAGGGATGATTTTCATTGTTCCCCACTTCATCAATAAGGCTATCAAGGAGATTGACCAACTTATTGTGGTCTTTTTCATTATGTGGCACAGAAAACATGGGCTGGATATCAGGCCAAACTTTTAGCAATTTTTTTAAGTTCGAATTTTCATTATTTCCTCCAGATCCTCGATCATATTCTTTATGGATAAGAATATGCCGAATATAAATCCGATGAATTATTATAGTATATGGCCGCAATCAAACAAGCTTTATTCCCACCAATATTAAAAACCGTTAAGTTATCGACTATATCAGCACTCGGAAAAGTTTGGCGAAGTTCGTTAAACGAATTGAAATCAATGCGTTTAACAATCCTATACCATGATTCAAGTGCAGTGGCGCAATCAGGATGTTTTTAGCAAATTCGAGTAAGCGCTTTCAGGTGATGATGTGCATACAGACAAAATTATCTCATAATGAGATGGTTGTCGTGTGAAAATATAACCCACCAAACCCCGCGGTTGGGTAATTTGCCGTTTATCAATGGGTGTGTATGATGAAGCATGATACAAACAGGCGGTCGATCATGTTCCATCACTATTGCGGTCATTTGCTTTAATATTGTCAGTCAGCCGGTTGCGACAGGCGCGATCCATCCAGCTTTGTCCATCAGGCCCTCACCACCAGGCCGTCATAAGCGCAGGTCTCGGGCACCTCATCCACGGGGTGAGCATGTCGCTGTGCATATGGGTCAGCGCTGTTTTCTTGGCCGAGCGGAGCAGTATCCAGATAGTTCAGGTGCCACTTGACCCCCTTGCTAGAATAATGACTTTCCGTGACAAGCAGGTCGGCACCGGCAACGAACCCGGCCAGCGTCTGCTGAGCCCCGTCGTTGGTATAGGCGACGGCCTTATCTTCCGCCTGGACGCGCAGGGCCAACAGGTGAGTCTCGGCGGTGTGCCGGTCCTCGATGGCTGCAACGGTGAATGCCAGCAGGCAGGACAGTCTCACCCGGCAGGATCTCGACATGGGAAACCTGGAATCTCGGGTGCATCACGTGGCTGCCTGGAAACAATACCTCCCGAAGCTCGTCCAGGTGTGACTGTGTGTCCTTGGGGCCAAGGATGGTCAGCGGTCTGTCCCGTTTTGGGCCGAGCATGCCGCGTCCATGTGCCGAAACGGCACCCCGCCGCAATGATCGCCATGCAGGTGGGTCAGCAACACGGCATCAATGCGGTTGGGATCGATCCCCTGCTGACGAAGCCCGATCAAAGCGGTCAGGCCTAAATCCAAAGCAAAACAGACCCCCTCCCCATCAATGAGAATGCAGAGCTGCAACCGGCCATATTGACGTCTCGGAGCCGATAAATCATGCGGTGATGCCCATGTCTTTGACTCCCCTAAGAGCGTTTCAAATTTTAAAATCAATCATAAGCGCCAGAAGTTGCCTTTTCAAGGGATTTGGCCACTGTACCGGGCCATTTTTGCCGGCAACCAGCTTCATGACATCCGGAATTATATTCGCAGGCTTTTTATCAAATACGAGTAGATGGCATGGTTTGATGTGACCATTTTTTAAAAATAAAAAAATCCAATCTGTCAAAAGGCTTCGTTACCGTTATCTGATCAGTTTTACGGCGGACTACAACGCCCCCTCCATTCATGTCACAAAATCCCGGGTCTGGATTCTTAGACAATTTTTTACCGTTTTTTGTCCTTTCGCCGGATCGTGCCTGAAATGCGTCATTTGCCTTGTCATGGATTATCATGCAACTTTTTTGTATCCAGGTGTAGTACTCAATTCAAGGTTTGATCCAGGTGGCCGTCCATGCAGGGTGCCTCTGGGTTATTTTAGGCTAGGGTAATAGGTCACCATAATTAATAAGCTGGCGTTGACACAGAGCATTAAAACGGTTGACGCGACAGAGTCGAGCCGGCAAACGGTACGCAAACACCAGCCAATGGTTATTCGCCAGCAGCATACCCCCTGGCCACATAACCACCAGATAAGTACAACAAAGCAACATATCACCTAAATTCGGTATCGTAATAGTCGTAAACAGCCATAAACCATTGTGGTCGCGAAGCGGCGGCACGCGGTCCTTTAAAGCGCTGAATGCCTTTCGTGAAGGCGTATAAAACAGATGAGCAACTAAAAAGGGAGTCAAGGCAAAAGCGAATCTTACTTTAACTCACGATACATGACCCGGAACAGGGGCTGGACTGCCGCGTAATCCGGCATGTGTTCAAAACCAAATACTGCAGAGCTATAGATGTTTCCTTCACGAGAGACAAAGGAATATGGTCGCATATTTAATCAATGTAGCATGAAGATCACGGCGAAACTGAAAAATATAAGAAAATAGAAGATTTTGCTTGTAATGGTCATTTTTAGTTTTATAAACCAAAAGGCAGCATAATACCCCTTTGATCAATATCTCGCGGTAGGAACGCCGGTTACCCAGCGCCCCCCGCACAGACCCGGACGTGCGGTTTTCCCGCATCCGGTTCCTCGGTTGTACTCGCTTTCGCGCAAAGCATTGGCATTATGAAAATACCCGATGTCGTTTGGTCGATATTGGGAGTTTAGGTTTTGCTAACCCAAGGCGTTCTATGGCTCAACTAAATGCCTTCCAGGTAAAGCTTTTACGCTTTCCACCTCGTCGGTTCAGCCATTTGAATGCACATTCAATCGCCCAACTGTAGAAACGCCATAATGACCTTAAGTTGCCGACCACACTGTAATAATTGTAATGTCCACGTAGTTTCCTGTTTAAAGCCGTTATGAATTTTATCCCTTTTAAATGGCGGTTTTCCTTTATCCAGTCTTTGATGCGTCTGCAAGCGCCTTGTAACTTTTTGCGTGCGGTGCGCTGCATAACCCTGGCCATGCCCTTCAAGTCAATGGTCCAGTACGTCTCGAAACCTAAAAATATGATCCGTCTGCTAATGCCCGGATGAAATCGACTGAATCTCATCAATCCTGTTTTCTCTGGTGCCACCGAAAGCTTGAACTTACCAAGCCTTTTGGGCAGTACTTTGAAAAACCTTCTCGCATCCCTGCGGTATCGAAATGCACACACAAAATCGTCTGCGTACCTTATGATCAGTGCGTCACCATTGCAATGTGACTTGACCACCTTCTCAAACCACAAGTCGAGCGCAAAATGCAGATAGATATTGGCCAGGATCGGCGATACTATTCCGCCCTGCGGGGTACCTGTTTCCGGATGGATAACCTTACCATCCGTTTCCAGTATCCCTGCCTTCAGCCATTTACATATCAAGTTTAAAAACGCAGCATCATCGATTCTTTCCTTGAGCATCCTCAATAGCCAATCATGGTCCATATGGTCGAAAAAGCCTTTAATGTCGGCTTCAACAACATATCCGAATTTCCCAAACTGAAGATTGAAGCGAAGGTCGTTTACCGCATCCTTTGCACTTCGGTTTGGTCTATACCCGTAGCTATTATCAAGAAAATCAGCCTCAAATATGGCTGTCAGCAGTTTGGCACAAGCCAACTGGACCAACCTGTCTTCAAGGGCTGGTATGCCCAAGGGCCTTTCCTTACCATTTTCTTTGGGAATGTAACATCGTCGTACCAGTTTGGCACGATAACGCTTTGCTTTCAGTCGATCCGCCAACGCTTGAATGTTGGCCTCAAGATTTTCTTCGTAGGCCTCTGCCGTCACCTTGTCTACACCACTGGCGGCGTTCTTGTTCAAATCCTTCCAGCAGATGTGTAAAAACGGAGCATTCAAGCATCGATAAAGATCCTGAAAACGATGTTTTCCATTTGCTGCTGCCTTAATTGCTATTCCCCGCAGTGAGGTTTGCTCGTATTGTCCCAGCCCTACATTGTCCGGTACGAGTTTCCTTTGCGGGCTACGTACTTCCGTCAGGTCCTTCCCCGTGTAGTGGGCTTTCCCCACCTCTGAGTAGTATGCCTGATAAGACACCCCATCGGCATGTAGAGGTCCATCGGATGGCCGACTTCCCTCCCACCAGGTTTTCGGGCTCAGCATTTCAGCACTATAGTGAACCATTCGTCCTTATCTCCTGGAACCTTTGGGGCTTCCCGAGTTCTACAGCGTATCTCTTCTTGCATGCCACGGCCTGATGACTCCGGCGGACCTCCACATTCTCGCCTTTAACGAATGCTTCTGTGTTGCCTTCGGTGCACGTTAAAACCCTCGGCGTCCGCAATTGTAATTTCGAAGCTGTACCAGCACTTCAGGGTGCGCGATCACCCCTACGGCCTACAAGATTCTCTGCCTACGCTTAGCCCATCTTGTTCGCTGCCAATTATTCCAGCAACTCCGCCATGGGCCCAAGGCTCGATACGGGTGGGTGGCTAACCCTTACAGAAAGTCATTACTGACCTTCCTCCCGACAGGGACTTTCAAACGTGAACAGACCTTGCCGACTATTCTGAGTCTGGAAGAAGTCAGAAAGATTATCTATGCCCTTCCCACGATGCAAAGTCAGACATTTTATTTGACATTATATTCCATGGGACTGCGTTTGAGGGAAGCCACAACCCTTCAGGTCAAAGATATTCTTTCCGACAGGGGGCTTGTGCATATTCACTGCGGAAAGGGTGCTCTGGGACAGGACGGTACCCTTACCTAAAATCACCCTGTTGACTTTGCGCAAATACTATAAAACCCATCGCAATCCAAAATGGATATTCCCTGCCTTGGGCCGCAATGGCGGTAAGAATGCTCAATATGCCAAAGATCATGTGAGTGACAGTGGGGTTCAAGGCGTTCTGCGAACTACTTTGAAACGCCTGAAGTTTAAAAAACATGTTCACCCTCATGTGTTCCGCCATGCCTATGCGACTCATTTGCTGGAAGCCAATATCCCCATACGGCATGTCCAAAAAATATTAGGCCATAAAACGCTTAAGAGCACCATGATTTATCTGCATGTGACCACACAGGCCCAAGTTGATTCCAACGACAAAGTTTCCAAAGTCATGCAGGGGGTGTTGTCATGAGTGCTGTTCAAAAAATCTTCCAAATGTATGGGCCGCAATATCTGGCACTTTATGGGGATCGAATGCCGATATCTCATAAAAAAACCATCCAGGATATCATTAAGTGCAAAAAGGGCTCCTTTGGAACAATGGTGTATGAGTGCAGTGACTGTCGTAACCTGCATTTTATCCAATGTTGCTGCGGCAACCGCCATTGCCCCAACTGTCAGCAGAGTAAAGCGGATCAATGGCTTAATCAGCAGATGAAAAAACTGCTGCCGACCCATTATTTTCTGTTAACGATTACACTCCCTCAGGGTCTCCGGGATGTTGTAAGATCTCATCAGAAACAATCTTATGGCGCCATGTTTTCATGCACCAATGAAGCGCTGAAAAAATTAGCACAGGATACACGGTTTATCGGATCTGATCGAATTGGATATCTGGCAGCCCTCCACACATGGGGCGGTATGCTCCAGTATCATCCCCATTTACACCTGGTCATTCCCGGGGGCGCGTTATCGGATAAGGACCAATGGCTGTCTTCCAGACAGGATCTGTTTGTTCACACAAAACCCCTTGAGATCATTTTTAAAGCCAAATTCAAGGATGCAATGAAAAAAGCCGGGCTGCTGGATAAAATAGATCCCGCAGTTTGGAATCAGCAATGGGTGATTGACAGCCAGGCCGTGGGACAGGGACAAAATTCCCTGCGTTATCTTTCAAGATATGTGTTCCGGGTTGCCATCTCCAATAATCGTATCAAAAGCATTGAAAATGGTGTCATCAAATTTTTGTACAAAGACCGTGAAAAGAAAAAATGGAAAATCATGGCACTGGATGCCATGGAGTTCATCAGACGATTCTTGCAGCATGTTCTTCCCAAAGGATTTATGAAAATAAGGCATTATGGTTTTCTCAATCCGAGCAGTGCATTGGCTATTGAAAAAATCCGTGAACTCATTTCATTCATCCATGACATTGTTGCGCTTTTTACTGAAATCCCGGAACCTGCAATACCCGGTATTAAATGCAGCCATTGCGGGCATGATTTGAAATTTATTCTCTTTGTAAAGCCTGAACCACGAGGCAAGCCTGGATAACTGCACGAAACTGATTATCCGGTATTGATCAACTTTACAAACAGCCTGATCAATTGTCATAGGGCATGTTTTGTACCCGTGCGCCAAATTGCCGATATTAAAATTTTCGACCCGGGTTTTAATGGCTAAAAACGGTGTGTCTTTTGGTGTTTACGTCAGGGGAAAGGCACTCTTTTAAAATTTTCATCCCATCTCGTCTTTAAATATCCAGCAAATCGAAAACCTTTTCCCCTATTCATCCGCGGCTTCTTGAACCATAGGATTAGTACCGAGCCTCGTGCCTCGGCACGGTTACTAATCCTTTATTATGCCGTATTTTCCTCGCCAAGTAAGATCTTGCGGGCATGCTTTTGGTTCTCTCTCTATCCATGAAGACCGTGAACGAGAGGCTCCTCAATGGCTCAAAGCCATATCTTGCCATCCATTCGGCGATCTGTTTGCCGCTGTGTATGTACATCGTTACAGTTTTTTCCGAGTTTGTGTGCTCGGCCCCCACCTCAATCGCATGAGCCTCGTTTTCAGCACGATCTCCAACCACAAATACAAATAATCCACCTTTGCGAAGGATGCGACTGGTTTCTTGAAAAACAGGGGAGAGATCGCTGAAAAAGTTGAAAACACCAGCGCAGACAGCATGATCTATACTCTCTGAATCGAACGGGTAAGGCGTCTTGCCCAAGTCATGCAGATGCAGAGACGAAAAACCCTTGCTGCGACATGCATCGAGCATCTGCGGAGAGATATCCATACCATGGATTTCCAGACCTGCTTTGCGGAATAAAATAGATCCCAAACCAGTGCCGATCCCAATATCCAGAATGGACTCAACAGGTTGAACATAAGCGTAAGTCAGGCCAAAAGCAACCTCGGGACCGTACCATCCAGTTGCCTCCGCTTCATCGTCATAAGCTCTTATTATTGCGTCTATCTGGCCCATTATTTTCCATTACCCTGTCTGAGCATCGAACATAGATTAGACGGCCTAATAGCCGTATTTAATTACGGCTATTTGCCATTACAAAATTAAAAAATACAGTGAGTTCGCACTCACCGTTGTTTCATATTGAAATGTAAAATACGGCTAAAATGCCGCCTATTTCTAATACGCGACTGTTTTGCAGTATATTGTTTTTGTTATAATTGAAATAATTATTTGATATTACAATAAATACAACGCTATTGAGGTGTATATTGAAATTAAAAATACGTACAAAAACCAAAAGTGTTGCGATAAAAATATAGCATTGAAAAACACCGGGCAGCGCAATTTTAAATCACCGCTGCCGATAAACAACAAAACCCCACCTCTCAGCAATCATCGAGATATGGGGTTTATCTGTTCATCGTGTCTGCCCGTCCTTTTTTAAGGGTATGATGCAATATCAACCCTATCGTTGCAAAAGCCGGATGTCTTCAGAGTCGAGGCATCAAGGGTGAAGCTGTAATCATCTACCGCAATCCCTTGATAACGAGGGATCTGGAGTCATCCGGCTTTCCCGTAGGGTAAAAAAATTGTGCCCTTTTGTATTTTTTATGGATATCACCATTCGTGAATTCCTTAAAAATTGCATTATTCTCGTTGAACGCTTTCTCTTTGCGGATTTAGATCAATAGCTTATGTTTTTTATGCAACTATAGGGTCAATTTAAGCAGGAAGATAATCTATACAGGTATTTGGGATATATGTCAAAAGCTATTTGGCGCTGTGTTTTCTTAATGGGCCTGCGATTTTTGGGGTTCACGCGTCAGGCGGGCGGTGGAAGGCCTGCCGACAAATCCAGTTGTCGATCCGTTTCAATTTTCCAGATATTGTTCGCTATCGCCAGATACGTTTCAAATAATGCTGGCATTTGATTTGGCAGTTTGTTAAACAATTTATATTTTTATAATTTCTGATAAACGCGTAAAAAGTCGAATTTAGAAGGTCTCGTAAGAATTTCAAATTCAGCCATCAGAAGCAATCTGGTCTACCGGTGCTTGACCTCTTGATGCATAATGCACTCGAGACGCCTTCGTGAAAACTGAAAAATGCACCAGGTCACCCCGCAGGCCGAACGATTTCTTGAAATCCTCCAGGGTGAAATGACACGGGGGAAACCAGCGAAAAAACTTGGCTTAAAGGGCAGACTGCACTTCGCCAAATCATATCTGAAGCGCGCCATAGAAAGTGGGTATATTGAGTGGTTCCGGCTTGCCCTGGTTGGGGTTTTAAACCCGTAAAAAGGAAACAGACACATGAGCAACCTCGTGGACACCGCGTCCCATCTGCAACTGTATTCAGATCTCGACCGTGAAATACTCCTCAAGATATTGCAGAATTCCTACGACGAAATCTTTGTCACAGATGCAGCGGGTGTCATCCTCTATGTCAATCCCATGTGTGAACAACACTACGGCGTTGAAGCCAAAGACATCGTGGGGAAAAATGCCAGTCATCTGGTGGAGCAGGGATATTGCTTCCCCCCCATGATGCCCCGATTTTTCAGGGAAATGAAACGAATCAACGTGGAGCAGGAAACCAGTATCGGTAAAAAGCTGCTGATTACAGCCACCCCGGTTTTCACGCAGAACGGTGATCTGGAACTGATTGTCCAGAATTCCCGGGACATTACCCACCTGGATGCCGTTCGCAAGGACCTGACAAAAACACGCAGCATGATGCAGGGGTACCGGCAGGAAGCCCTGTCGTATCGAAAAAAACAGATGCTGGCCCTGGGCATTGTGGCCCACAGTGAAAAATTTAAAAACATACTGGAGATGGCCCATCAGGTGGCCGGCCTGGATTCCAATATTACCCTTCTGGGCCGGTCCGGAACCGGTAAGAGTCTGCTGGCCCAGTATATCCATTCCTGTAGCCGATACGCAGACGGCCCTTTCGTGACCATCAATTGTGCGGCCATACCCGGCAGCCTTCTGGAATCCGAGCTGTTCGGATATACCGAAGGCGCCTTCAGCGGTGCCCAGAAAAACGGCAAAACAGGCCGGATTGCCATGGCGGAGGGAGGGACGCTTTTTTTAGACGAAATCACGGAAATGAACCCGGAATTACAGGCAAAACTTTTGGAAGTGGTTCAGGATCGCCGATTCATTCCCCTGGGTGCCGATAGCTACCGGAAAGTGAATATGCGCATCCTGGCGGCCACCAACAAAAACCTTAAAAAGGCGATCAAAGAGGGGCGTTTTCGGGAAGATCTATACTACCGGTTGACGGTTATTAACCTGGAAATTCCGCCATTGCGTGAAAGGGTTCAGGACATTTTACCCCTGATTTACTTTTTTTTAGACCGTTTTGACGGCGCCTGTAAAACAAAACATCAAATTCACCCCGACGCCATCGCCCTTTTGCAGGACTATTCCTGGCCGGGCAATGTCCGCGAACTCGAGCACACCATTGAGTTTCTGGTAGCCACCGTTCGGGACCACACGATCACAAAGCGCCATCTGCCTGAAAATTTTCATCAGTTGGAAGATGTCGCCGGCGAATCAGGCCGGTATGGCCCGCTGGGCCCGGCTGTCGAAGCGTTGACCCGCAAGTTTGTCGTCAATGCCTACAAGGATTGCGAAAGCTCATACAAAGTGGCCCGGAAACTGGGTATCAGCCAGAGCCGGGCCAGTCGGCTGATTCGTAAATTTTTCAAAAAATAGCCCTGTATGGCCGACGCTGAAAACCGACGGCTTCATACCCGGCACCTCGGATACCCTGTATCAGGCTATCGGCCCATCGCCCGTCCACAGGGGCCAAGTCTCCAGCGACTTACCCAAGTCATCCTACAAAACAACCTGAAATCCTGTGCTCGACCCTCCCCGAAAGCCGACCCGGCAAGGCCTTATGATATTCCACCCTTGGCGTTAAGAAACTTAAACCAAGTCTTTTTTGAACATCGGGACAGACATACGGTCCCCAGCAAGGAAATTAGATTAAGCCCGATTCCCGTTTTAACCCGCTTTAATGATGCGTTAATTTTGATCTCATGAATGAGACTGGCATGGACTATTGTCAAATGGCATCTGAATTGCAGAGATTTTATCCAAACAATAAATTAACCGGCGGAAAACACCCCGCTAACATTGATGGCGTCGTAAAAAGTCGGATTGAGACGGTCTCGTAAAAAATTCAAATTCAAGGCGTGCAAATTTTGCAATCATGAGGCGTAACCATCGACCGTTGAATGATTGCGAAAAACAGCGCAACGCAGACACGCAGTGAAGCGTAGCGCTAACTTGGGCTTTTTACGAGACCGTCAAGAATGACCCAATATACGAACCGGTTTGAAGGAGATTCTATTGACCGCCATATCAAGCGACCATAAGACGAAGGAACGGCCTGTTCGGCCATTTCCTTTGCTTGAACAGACCTGCAGCGCCTATCTTGACCATCTGGCACCGCTGATGGACCCATTTGATTTTCGGCAGACGGCCGGCATTGTCAAAGACTTTAAAAAAGCCGGAGGAGAGGGCCAGCGCCTCAGCAGGGAACTGGAACGGTGCATTCGAAAAGAGGAGACCCTGTTCCGGCTATTGCCGTATACGGAAGACTGGTATCTCGACATCCGTGATCCGCTGCCCATTAATATCAACCCGTTTTATGTGTTACAGCAGAACATCCACCAGCAGACCGATTCACAAATCGAGCGGGCAGCCGCACTGATTGTTTCAGCCCTCAGATTCAAGGCGCAGATCCACCAGGACGACCTGGAACCGGATACCCTCAAAGGCATGCCATTGTGTATGCACCAGTACCAGCGCCTTTTTTCATCCTGCCGGGTGCCCGGATCCGGTTGTGATACATTTCGAAGTCCGGTATCGGCATCTGATCCCACATCCTTTCAGGAAACTCACGTTGCGGTATTCTGCAACAGTCGAATCTTTACATTGACAGCCTATTCCCCTGACGGCCGACTGCGGTCTGTGCAGGCGATTTCAAGGGATCTGGCCGTCATCAAATCCCAGGCGGCAAATGCCGACCCGGCGCACCCGGCCCTGGGTCTTTTGACCACCATGGACCGGGAAACGTGGGCTGACGCCAGAAAACGGTTGGTCGCTATCGACGATGAAAACCGGAAAAATCTCGATGTGATTGAACGCGCCCTGTTTGTTTTATGCCTGGATGACAGGTGTCCGGAAGATATCATATCACAAGCCCGCATGATGTTTCACGGCAACGGCAAAAACCGGTGGTTTGATAAATTGTTTCAAATCATTGTGGGGGGTAACGCCCAGGCCGGGATTTGCTATGAGCATTCGCACATCGATGGCTCTGTCATAATCCGGCTGGTGCGATTTCTCCATGAGGACAATGCCGGGGCCTTTGAGGGCTCAAGCCAGGCGGCCCGGCCCCCCCGGGAACTGTGTTTCAAAACCGACGCCAGGATCATGGCTTTTGTTGGAAAAGCCCTGGATCAATTTGACGACCAGGTTTCGCAAATCCACCTCCGGGCATTGAAATTTGATCATTTTGGCGAAGATACCATCAAAGCACTGGGGGTCAGTCCCGACGCTTTTGTACAACTGGCCCTTCAGTTGGCCCAATACCGGCTCTGGGGCAGACTTTGCACCATTGGCGAATCGGTGTTGATGCGGAAGTTTCTGCACGGCCGCACAGAGGTCTTTCAAACCATCTCCCCGGCCTCGCATCAGTTTGTCCTGGCCATGGGCACGCAAGGACTCACCGCCGATCAAAAAATCGAATATTTGCACGAGGCGGCCCATACCCATGTCAAACACATCGCCGAATGCATGGACGGACAAGGCGTGGAAGGCCATTTAAGTGCCCTGTTGACCACTTACCGGTTGCGGGGAATGGCACTGGGCATCCTTTCACCGCCGAAGTTGTTCTGTGATGCCGGGTGGCCCACTTTAACCCGGGCTGTTTTTTCCACCAGCACCACCCGGAGCATCGGGGTAAAACTGGTGGGGTTCGGGCCGGTGGTGGACAACGGATTCGGGATCCGGTACGGCCGGGAATCGGACCACCTTATTTTTTGCCTGACATCGCGAAGTGATCTGAGTGCTGATCTGGATCGATTCTGCCCCCTTCTCGAACAGGCACTGGTGGATATGGCGGGTTTTTTGAGCAGAGCAGATCCTTATAATTGCCAAAGCTGAGCGATTAGCTGTTAACTATTGGGTTTTAGCTTTCAGCTCGAAATAATGAAAGAATCCTTTGGCTAACAGCTAATGGCTGATATTTCAGCCCACTACTTTCATATAACCCATAAAAGGAGGCAGTATGTTACATCGGTTAAAAGTTGTTTTATTCGCAGTATTCGCATTTTTTCTGGGCGGTATCGTCTGTGTCGGCACCCCGGTGTCAGCAGCAACGGAAAAGGGCGCCTTGAGAATGGCGGTAACGGTATTTCCAAACTCCCTGGATCTGCCCATGACGTCGGAAGGCCAGGCCATGAACGTCTGCTGGCAACTATACAACTCCCTGGTATGGATAGATGATACGGGAACCGTCGTACCGGCCCTGGCTGAAAGCTGGACTGTTTCCGATGACGGCCAGGCCTATACATTTAAACTGAGACGGGATGTCAAGTTCCATAATGGCGAAGCGTTTACAGCGGATTCCGTGGTTTTTTCCTGGCAGCGCGGGTGCCAGGAAAAAATGCAGTGGAGTGAAAAATGGACCATGGCCAAAGCCGTTACAAAAATCGATGAGTATACGGTTAAAATTGAAACAGAGGGTCCCAGTCCCCTCCTTTTACGGGTCATGACCGACTATTGGGCCATGGTGCCGCCTAAATATATGGCCAGTGTGGGGGAAGATGGGTTTCTGACCCACCCGGTGGGAACCGGTCCGTTCCGCTTTGTCGAGTGGAAAAAAGGCGATAGGATTACTTTTGATGCCAATCCGGAGTATTGGGAAAAAGGATTGCCCAAGGTCAAAAAACTGGTTTTTCGGCCGATTCCGGAATCCACAACCCGGGCGGCGGCCATTAAAACAGGCGAGGTGGATGTGGTTACCCGGTTGAGTTCAGAAGAGATGATGAGCCTGGAAAGCAGCACCAATATCCAAAGCGTCAAATATTCCGTTGATCGCGTTTTTTATATTACCTTCAACAACCTGACGTCCGGTAAAGGCCAGCCCACGGAATCTCCTCTGGTGCGCCGGGCCATGAACTACGCCGTCGATATTGATGCCATCGTAGATGCTCTGTTCGGCGGGTTTGCCAATCCCAGCACCGGATTTGTGACCCCGGGCAATCTGGGCTATGATAAAGCGATACGACCGTTCGGGTATAATCCTGAAAAAGCGCGTCAGCTTCTGGCCGAGGCCGGATTCAAAGATGGTTTCAAGATGAATCTGGCCTGCCCGGTGGGGGCGTATACGAATTTTGAGCAGGTCTGTGAGGCTATCCAGGGTTACCTTGGGGATGTGGGGATTCAGGTGGAACTGCAACAGATGGAATCCGGCAAGTTCTGGGACATGGAAGCCAAAAAAACACTGCCGCCGCTTTTTGGTGATTCCTGGGCATCTGCCTGCGGTGAGGCCCTGCCCAGACTTCAGGGCGCCCTCGGGGGTATGAATGCC
Source organism: uncultured Desulfobacterales bacterium (assembly GCA_942490765.1). Taxonomy (GTDB): domain Bacteria; phylum Desulfobacterota; class Desulfobacteria; order Desulfobacterales; family 4572-123; genus 4572-123. Next base: position 82,772 of record CALNYM010000023.1, read on the forward strand.
AGTTTTTCAGCCTGGTCCGACCCCAAGATCGATGGGTTGCTGACGGCCATCGGCCAAACCGTTGATGACAAAAAACGCAGTGACCTGTACATTGAACTGCAGCGCTATATGCAGGACAATCCGCCCTTTATCTATCTCTACGAACCCATCACCTTTGAAGCCACCCTCAAACGGGTCAGGGATTACAAACCCCGGGCCAATGAGCGGTATTTCCTGAAAGGTGTTTCCATTGCCGATTGATGAATTGCCGACATAACCCAATACATAAACTATCAATGCGGCCATCACCGGCTCCAATGTGGCGGTGATGGCCCTGGTGGTTATCGGACGTTTAAGGGTTTAGGGGAAATATCACCCAAGGCAAAATGAAATCATCCCGGGGCACCCACACGAAACAGCGAGGAACCAAGAATCAAGAGCAGACTTGACCAGCCCTTTAATGGGTGACCCATTTAGTTTAGACCCCTCTTTTAAGAGGGGCAAAGGCAATAATGATTATTTGCTTCAAGTTCGCAGGTGCCTATTTGAAGACGGAAAAAACGGAGTTTTTGACCTTGCCGAAAACCCCCTTTTCGCCTTTAAGTATTTTTTCCATCTCACCCGGGTCAAGGTGAACCGCGCCGCATCCGTCATTGACGCATATATCGATTTTGATGCCTTTATGGTCAACTTCGACCAGGCTGTGGGTGCCGCATCTGAAACAGTGGTTCTTGTGAGCATTGCTATAGCCCTCAATAGCCTCTTTTGCAGCCGCGGCCCTCAATTTCTCAATTTGTTTCTTCTCCTGTTCACGAAAATGAATTTCTTCTTCGCTGGCATTAATTACAATGCGATTGTCTTTCATCGTCAATCCTCCCTTATCAAGTTTTGGTGTCTGCAAAAACGGGACAAAAAGCTTTGAAAATTGGTTGAAGAATAGAGATATTTTTAGAATCGGTTGACAAGCAGTAAGTGATTATCAGGGTAAATGGGTCTCAATTTTGAGGCAAGGGCGGCGGATAGAGATAAGCAAACTGACGCCCTTGCAAAAAAATGGGCTGCCGAGCCCAAAAAACAGGATAATGATAATCTTTTCTGCCGTCAAACTCAAGGATCTTTTTGAAAAAGAGCGCGATTATCCATGGAGAAAACCGGAGGGTTGCCCGGCATCAGCCGCAGTCGCCAACCTGAAAAAAGCCCATGACATGATGCAACACGCCCGGGGCATCTAATCTTGCCAATCTCGGTATACCCTTTAATTTTTAATGCTTACGATTAATCTTCAAACACTTTCTGCACGAACGCTCCCCCCTTACAGTGTGTCCACAATTAATGAAAATTAAACGAACTTATGTATTGCTCAACTTTTATATTTCTATATTTCAATCTACCATAGTCATTTGCCATCCATAACACCAAGGAGTTCCGGATAAAAAAGGTCATACATGACCACTTGGGTATATATGACCCTTCCTATATGGCTGTTAATGGCTACCTGAAAGTGTTTTATGAACAAATTATTCTTATAAATCAGAATCATGGGTGACGCCACCCTGAAAGTTGGAAACATGGCACATAAATTGAACCTAAAAAGTAGTGAACAAAAAGCATTTACCAATGCGCCAGAAGGCATCAGGCCGGCGATATACGAGTAAGTGCTTTACTTGAAAGGGGCGTTTATCAAAAAAAATCCGACTGCCGGCATTGCATTAAATTTTTGAAAGGCAGTCGATTAAAATAGCATAATTGTATAAACATAAAACATGTTCTTGGCAAAGGAGGGTGCGATGAAAATAATTATTATGTTGGCAACTGGTTTGTCCATTTATCGTTAACTATAACCACAGAGATTTAGATTTTCACCTATCAATAATGCCACGAAACCATGGATGTAGTTGGAGGTGTTAAATGAAAAAATTAATTATTGCGGTATTATGTTTCTTTTTTTTGATTGCTACCGCTACGCCTGTACTTTCTAAAGATAAAAATCGCGATAACCAGGGACGTTCTAATTACAAAGAGTGGCCCGATGACAAAGACCGTCGTGACTATGGGGGGCAGTCCAATAACCGCGATAGTCATAAAGATAAAGGACGTCACAATTACCAGGGTAATCGTGGCTATAGAGAACGTCCATATGGTAAACACCGACATTACGAGCACCACGAATATAATGGACGAAAATACGCCTATCAGGGTCATTGGAGGTCCTGGGATGAGTGGGACAGGTACGCAAGACAGCACCCTGATATTCAGAAACGCGGTAGATATTATCGAGAAAGCGGACATCTGATGTTCAGATTTAGCGAACCAGGTACGGGTACAAGTATCTTCTTTTCTATAGGAAGGTAGCGCGTCCAGGATTTATGTCATGACGTCCTACGGAACCGATCAAAGGCGCCTGTTGACGTTGCGGGGGGAGCAGAGCAACCCGAAGTTGTCATCATCTATTGTTGTCGATAATTGAAAGTTTATTTTGGTAAGGAGGAAAAAATGCAGAAAAAAATGTTGATATGTTTAAGTTTGTTACTTGTTGTGCCAGGATTACTTTTTTTTACGTCATGTGCTAAAAAAACAGTTGAGTCGTCGCCGGTACTGACCCAGGAGCAACCCGTGGCACAGACGGACTCGGCGGCAGAAGAGGCAGCAGCCAAGCTGGCCGCTGAAAAAGCACGGCAGGAGGAGATTGCCCGGCAAAATGCCCTTGAGGAAGAACGCCTTCAGGCAGAGGCAGACGCTGCTGAGCGTGAGGCAATGGCGGCCAAAAACTTGTTTGTCAACGAAGATATCTATTTTGAATTCGACAGCTACGTACTTGCAGGGCCTGCCCAGGATATCCTTATGGCCAAGGCGGAATGGTTGCGGGTCAATCCCAATGCGTCGGTGACCATTGAGGGGCATTGTGACGAAAGAGGGACCAATGAATATAACCTGGCCCTGGGGGACAAACGGGCCGAGATCGTCAAGGCCTATCTGGTGAATGTGGGTATTGACGCCGGTCGCCTGATGACCATCAGCTACGGGGAAGAACGTCCCGTAGATACCGGGCATAATGAGGAAGCCTGGGCCAAAAACCGTCGGGCTCATTTTGAAGTGGGTTAAAAACACCCGCCGTTATAAGGGTTGCGGCCTTCTACAATCCCCTTGAACCAGGCTGCAGCCCTTTGCAAAATTGCACGTGACAGAGAGCGTTCGTGCAGAACGTTCACAAGTCTAATTTGGTGTCATCTATCTCCGACTCCTTCCCTGTTGATATCATTCGCGTCACACAAGAATTCGTAACACCGAAATATCTGGCAACATCAGCTCCGAAACAACCGAGTTCCCGGACACCGATCCACGACATGGCACACCGGACGTTTCAGACGCAACGGAACTGTCCCGAATCATCAGCAAAACCGCGACAAGAACCAAAAAACTGCCGGCATACCCCTAACACCGTAAAATATCCATGACACCATACATAAGCGATCAACGAGGCCATCACCGGCGCCAACCAACAACAAAACCCCACTCTCAACATTCATCGAGATATGGGGTTTGTCTATTCATCGTGTCGGCCCGTCCTTTGTTAAGGGTATGGCGCAATATCAATTTAATCAGGAAGATAACCGATACAGTCATTTGGGATATAATGTCAAAAAATATTTACCACTGTATTTCCTTGATGGGCGTGCGACTTTTTGACTCACTCATCAGGCGGCCTTTGGGCATATGTCAACTACGAAAACAACGGTGTGTTCTGTGTATTCCGTGGTGGATATTGCAGGCCATGAATTTCTCCATGGATGCCATGGGTGCATCGCTGAGGGTTTCGCTGATAAAGGGACCCGCATAGGAGATCGCCGCCAGGGATGCGGCCACCGCCGGCCAGTCCACACTGCCCTGGCCAATGTCAAGATGCCTGTCTTCCATACCGTCATTATCATGATAGTGAATGCTGACGATCCTGGGGCCGAACCTGTCCAGGTAGGCCTGAACCCCTTCGCATGTGTGGGCATGTCCGATATCCAGACACAGGGCCAGTCTGGGAGAGGGCACCCGTTGAAAAATCAGTTCCAGGTCAGCGGTGTTGTCACCCAGATAAAAAAATTCCCCCTTGCCGATGCGATTCAAATTTTCAAGGGCCAGCATGACGTCGAGTGTCTCGCACAGCTTGAGAAGCTCGGCCAGGTTGTCCGCCAGAGCACCCAGCGCACGGGTCCTCACTTGGTGCAAGTCGGATATCCCGAGACAAAATCCGCCATGAACCGTCAAATGGGTGGCCTGGAGACGGTGGGCCAGATGGATACATTGTTTGAAATAGTGCAGGCACCCATCCCTTATAAAAGGCGCACTCTCTGCCAGATTGATGTCAAAGGGCGCGTGCAGGGACAACCGGACATCTCCCTGAGCCGCCTTCTGGCGCAGGCTCTCAATACGAGCAGGATCTAGGGTCGTCACCAGAGCGTTTTCATCGGCCAGATCTATTTCAAGATGGCCCATGCCGTTTGCGATGGCATAATCAAGCCCCTCGTCAGCGTTCTGACCAATCGTATTGAATCCAAAAATCATGATCACCTCATCAAATGAGCTGTTGAAAATGCCCGCTATCGTCATCTGGTTGATTATGCCGCGGATTACAACGAGCCCGCCATTCATGTCACAAAATCCCGGGTCTGGGCTCTCAGGCAATTTCACCATTTTTTGTCCCTTCACCCGAGCGCACCTGAAATGCGCCATTTGTCTTGCCATGGACTATCATGTAACTTTGTGTATCGAAGCATCAGGCCTCAATTCAAGGTTGACCCCAATCACTGACCGGAGTTCACCAATGGAAACATTATATCTTTCAACCACCTTCCGGGCAAATGCTTTAATATCGATTCGTTGTCCCGACAGTCTTAAATTCTTTTTAACAAGATCATCAAGGCCCGATACGACCTGCTTGACGAAATCTCCGTCACCGGGTATCCGTTGATCTGCAACTTCTCTTTCGCCGCGCCTCCGACTGGCGAGAAACGCTGTCCAGCCACCCATGCTCCGGATTAATCCGCCGCCGACCAGTTCCGGGTGGCGTCCCTGATCAATACCGTTTCCAACGTATCGGGGATAATTTTTTTTTGAATTGCTACTGCGCCATCCTGGGCCAGGGTCGACAAACGGCCTATAAAATCATTGCGATCGATATCGATACGAAGTATTTCTCTTCGCTCAATACCCCGGCCCATGACATGGTGTAACACGCCCGGAGTATCTAATTTTTATAATCTCGGTATACCCTTTAATTTTTAACACTTAAGATTGATTTTTAAGCACTTTATGCACGAATGTCCCCCATTATGGCGACCCGCAACTCCAAAAGAGAAAGCTAATTCCTTGATGAACATCCAATGGGAAGGATCTCACCGATATCCATGATTTTGAAGTGCGAGCGGGCAAGATGGTTCTGCTTTATATGACGTGCCAGGTCGAGTCCTGGGAATCCTGCGGGCTCGCTCCCCAGATGAAACGTGCCCCATTGGGTCAAGATAAAGATGCGGGCATTGAGGTCTTCAAAACCTTTGACTGCTTCAGGAACATTCATGTGTTGGTGATGCATGAACCATCTGGGGTGATAGGCGGTGGCTGCCATAAACGCGTAGTCAATATCCGGATATTTCCGGCCGATTTCCCTGAACCCTTTGAAATAACCTGAATCACCACCAAAATATAGGGTTGCAGAGGGGGTTACAAGAAGATAGGAGGCCCAAAGCGACTGGTTTCTGCCCTGGTTAATCCTTAAGGACCAGTGCTGGGCCGGAAGACAGATCAGCTTTGAACCGTTGGCGAGTTCAATCTCTTCCCACCAGTCCATTTCGTGCACATTTTTTTTATTCATGCCCATGACGTAGTTTTTAAGCCCTTTTGGCACGAACACGGCAGAATGCTGCGGGAGCTTTTTCATACTGGACCGGTCCAGATGGTCGTAATGATTGTGAGAAATCAGAATATTGACGTCCTTGACCATATCGTTGAACTCATTTAGCGTAAGGGCCGGGGGTGTCTGTCTTGCCGGAAGCAGAGCCCGTTTGGAAAAAATAGGGTCTGTCAGCCAGTATATGCCGGCAATACGGATTAAAAAGGTATTGTGGCCAATCCAAAGGATGAAATCGCCTTGGGTATTTTTTAACCTTTTGGTCGTAAATGGGACCACCTCAGGCAGAAAAGCTTTTTCTTTTTTGGTGTAATTGGTTTTGGAAAATAGTTTCCATCCAATTACATCTAAAAAGCTTTTATCCGGAACCTTTATCCAGGGGACAAAAAACCTTTCGTCCTTATAATGGGGGGCATACAGCTTCTCAACCTTGGTCTCTTCAACCTGCATGGCCCATCGGACTTCTGAAAAAGTCTTTTTATCCTTTGATGTGCAGGATGATAATGCCAGGATTAACAAAAAAACCATGCCGGTCAAAAAATAAAAGTGATTTAAATATTTCATAATCTAAATTTTCCGGTTTCTCAGATGACAATTTCCGATTATCGGGCAAAGGTAACATGATCTTCGGGTAAAATCATAAATACCGACAAAGGCCACAAAAAATTAATATACAATTTTTCATATTTTTGACTCCCATCATGCTTTAGTTGGGCATAACCAAAAAACCTCTCGGTTAGGGCAATTTGCCTTTTATTAATGGGCATTTCATGATGAAGCATGATCACAAACAGGAGGTCGATCATGTTCCACCACTATTGCGGTCAGTTTCTTGAATATTGTCAGTTGGCCGATTTCTCGGCGCGCTCCATCCAGGCTTTCGCCATCAGGCTCAACGAATTAGTGCCAATCCAGAAACGGTCTTTTCGCCCAATCTCTGCGTTATGCTCAAAACTTTATCCTCGGGATATCAGCTATATGCCTGTGGTAAAATTTGTGTATGCCTTGATCTTGAACAAAAATTATCGCTTCTGGACGGACACGAACTAACAATTTTAAAAACACGAAGAATCCGTTCCATCAAAAGGGTTCGTTACCGTCATCTGATCGATTTTACGGTGGACTACAACGCCCCCTCCATTCATGTCACAAAATCCCGGGTCCGGGCTCTCAGGCAATTTTACCAATTTTTGTCCCTTCACCGGATTGTACCTGAAAATGCGCCATTTGTCTTGCCATGGACTATCATGTAACTTTGTGTATCGAAGCATCAGGCCTCAATTCGCCGGGAATGCAATAATGTACCAAAAATGGGAATGAAAAGTGTACCACCCCTGAAAGTCAAATCATGGTAGAGTCCTTCCTTAAAGGAGGGCATCGCCATGATTACATGGGAGGTGTATATGGACATTGTTGCATTGCATCGGCAAGGGCATTCCGAACGGGCCATTGCCAGAAAAATTGGCATTCATCGCAATACGGTTAAAAAACACATTCAGGAGGGGCAAACGCCCCAGTACCAAAAAGGTAAGCGCCAAGAAAGTATTCTGACGCCCTACTACCAGGTCATCGACGATTTTCTGGAAGAGGACGATTACCGCGCCACCTGGATTTATAAACGGGTCAGACAACTGGGGTATTCCGGCGGGTACGATACCGTTAAAATCTATGTGCGCAAACTTAAAAACAAACGCCAGCGCCAGGCCTATATCCGCTTCGAGACCGTTCCCGGTCTCCAGGGTCAGATGGATTGGGCCGACTTTAAGGTCGCTGATTTCCGTGGTGGCAGTTTCACGGTTTATCTGTTCGTCCTGGTCCTGGGATTCTCCCGGGCGATGTTCGCCATGTTCGTTGACCGCTGCACCCTGCAGGCCTTCATGGACGCCCACATCCATGCGTTTCACTATTTGGGCGGGATTCCCATGGAGATGCTCTATGACAATATGAAGCATGTGGTGATCGACCGGAAAGACGGCCAGACGACCTTTAATGTCGAGTTCTCCCATTTTGCCCAGCATTACTGCTTCAAGCCGATGGCCTGTCCGCCTTACAGCCCCTGGGTAAAAGGCAAGGTGGAGAGGCCGATAGATTATATCCGGGAAGACTTCTGGCGTGGTTACACCTTTACCACAATCGAACAGGCCAACCGGGATCTTCTCGTCTGGCTGAACGAAACCGCCAATTGCCGCAGGCACGGTACCCATCGGCAGATGGTTGACATGCGCTGGCATCAGGAACTGGTCAGTCTGAGCCCGTGCCCGGTCAGCGATTACGATACCTCCGTCAAGGAGTACCGCAAGGTCTACAAGGACTGTTCCATTTCCTATAACGCCAGCCGGTATCAGGTGCCCCCGGAAGTGATCGGAAAAAAGATCCTGCTGAAAATCAAAGATGGCATTATCCGGTTTTACGATGACGACCGATTGCTGGTCACTTATGAGGAAGCCAGGGAAAAGGGCAGTTGGTTAACAAACCAAGCCATTACCGCCCAGATCCACAACCAGCGGCGACAAAAAAAGAATCTCAAATACGGTCACCATAAAGCGAAAGCCACACGAGGGTTGGTCAATGCCAGCCTGTTTCCCCAGGTGTTTTACCGTCCGCTTTCCGTGTATGACCAGATCTCGAAAGGAGGTGGCGTATGGATCAACTGATTACCGACCGCCTTCAGGACAACCTCAAGCGGCTCAAGCTCACCCAGGCTGCCGAAATGCTCGACACGGTGGTGGAACAGGCCGAGTCGGACAAGCGATCCTACCTGGCCTTTCTGGACCAGCTGCTGGAAGAGGAAGTCGCCGCCAAGGAAAAACGGCGCGTGCAGACCGCCATGAAAACGGCCGGACTGCCTGTGGCCAAAACCATAGAGGAATACGATTTTACCTTTCACCCTAAATTAAACAAAAAGGAGGTGATGTCTCTTTTTGATCTGGATTTCATCGGCAAACAGGAGAACGTGATCTTCCTGGGGCCGCCCGGAGTGGGTAAAACCCATCTGGCCATCTCCCTGGCAACCAAAGCCTGTCACCATGGCTGCAAGGTGTATTTTACCACCATGGATACGTTGATGAAAAAGCTCAAAGAGCCACAATCCCGGCGAAAGGCGTATTTGACTTCACCTCTGGTGGTCGTCGACGAGGTGGGCTATCTGCCCATCGACACCCGGGAGGCGTATCTGTTTTTTCAGTTCGTTTCCTACCGCTATGAGCGGTCATCGACCCTGATCACCTCGAACAAAAGCTTCGGGGATTGGCAGGAATTGTTCGGCGAGCAGGTCATCGCCACTGCCATCCTCGACCGGCTGCTGCACCACTGCCGGGTGATCAACATCAAGGGCCATAGCTACCGGCTCCGGGGACATACATTTTCAAAGAGCGATTTTGCCACCGCTGGATTTTCTGGGCCGGTAGCTGAAGATGGGAAAAAGGAGCTTCAATGAACCCCTGGGTGGTACACTTTTATTTTCCCATTTTTGGTACATCGGCAGCGAAGCCTTGAGCGGTATAACCTTCCGAGTTTAATGTTTCGGATAGACCATCCAGTTTACTCTGATCACGACTGATCAAGGCTATATCGAAACCGCCTTGTGCAAACCGGCGGGCTACATTCAATCCAAGCCCAGGGCCGGCACCCACTATAACGCAACATGACTCATGCAAAATACATCTCCTGAGCGCTTACCCAATGTGTCTGTCCGGTATCTATCAATCAATTTGGAATCTACCAACGGCTATGAATTCTCCTGGTTTGGATTGTCGAACAATAACTATTTCGCCAGAGGCAGGATAAACTTTGGTCAGCGCTGTAATATTGACTTGATGTGTAACCAACAAAATCACTTCTGTAAGGTCTTGCTTTACTAACCATTCTTTGAGCATTTGAGTTTGTAATTCTTCACGCTCGTATTTCTGAAAGAAGGAGTTTAACGCAGGTAGCGCCTGGACCGGTCCGAGTGCAAGCAATTTTGCTGTTTCAAGGCACCGACACCATTGACTCGAGAACACGCGTACCTTATCAATTCCATTCGCACGAAATCGTTCGCCAATTGCTACCGCCTGATTTCGGCCCTCACCAGATAGGTTTCTCTGTGTTGAGCATTTGCCAAGCTCAAAATGCGGAGGATCACCTGTTCCAGGCGCTATAGTGTGACGTAACAATGCAAAGTGCTTACCCGATTTGAGAGCGTTCCAAACAGTGGACTCATTTGCATATAAGTCTCCCACCGCGAAAATAATGAAGCATGTAATCGGCAGCAGGGAGATCAACCAAAATCGTGTCACAATAGATACCGAATGCTGACGACTTGAACGCTGCATCTCTACCCCCTTTCGTTCATGAATCGACTTTCACAATTCTTTCATCTCTATTTTCTAACGCATTGCTCACCGGAGAGGGCCACTTTTTGGCCCGAATCCGGTGCAGCAAAATGTTAGCGATTTTCTTCTATTCTCGCCAATGTTCAGGTTTATTCAACATGTCTGCGCATTTAATTTTCCCAGATACGCTACCTATCACACTTGGACGCAATTCCTGAACCATCCACGCATTAGCGTGCTCTTCCGGTATTGGATAAGGAGCTTCAAATCCCTGCACACCGGCGGGTTTGAAACCATAGCGTGGATAATAACCAGGGTGCCCCAACACAAATACTAAATCAACGCCTGAGTTTTTTAAGTGCTGTAAGCCATAATCTATCAGCTTACCCCCTATACCTTGTTTTTGAAAATCGGGGATAATAGCTAAAGGGGCTAAGAGCGAAATAGATGTCCCATCTTGCGAGCCTTCTATGTACGCCGATGTAAACAAAATATGCCCCACCGCTCTATCGTTATTAAAAGCAAGGAATGAATAAAGTGGTTTTGCACTCGCATCACTTAAAAGATCTTTAACGAGATTTGCCTCTTTGTCATATCCAAACGCATCTTTCTCAACTAAAAATACATCATTGAAGTCTGAATCAGTTGCTACTCGAATTTTCATTTCTTCTCCAGTACTGATTTATCGCTAACCAACAAACCTCGCGGTTAGCGCAATTTGCCTTTTATTAATGGGTGTTTCATGATGAAGCATGATCACAAACAGGAGGTCGATCATGTTCCATCACTATTGCGGTCAGTTTCTTGAATATTGTCAGTTGGCCGATTTCTCGGCGCGCTCCATCCAGGCTTTCGCCAGCAGGCTCAACGAATTAACAATTTTTTTAAAAACACGAAGAATCCGTTCTGTCAAAAGGGTTCGTTGCCGTCATCTGATCGATTTTACGGCGGACTACAACGATCCCGCCATTCATGTCACAAAATCCCGGGTCTGGGCTCTCAGGCAATTTTACCATTTTTTGACACTTCACCGGATCATACCTGAAATACGCCATTTGTCTGGCCATGGACTATCATGTAATTTTTTCGTATCGAAGCATTAGGCCTCAATTCAAGGGATGACCCCACTCGCAATCTATCTTGTTCGTTATAACTTTTATATAGTTTTTTTATTCACATTATTACTTGTGATATTCCTCCCAAGCGTTCACAAGTTCTTTTATGTGTAAGTCACCATCGTCCATCAGCTTTTTATCCTTACGCATTTCTTTCCATCTTGCACGTTCCTCTATCCCAAGAGCTTTTCCGAACCTGATTCTAAATAAACCAGCTTCACCAAGGCAGGGATCAACTACCCATTTGCTTTCACCAATTGACACAAACAAATATTGTTGGTTTTCTGCAAAAAGGTTTCCTAACTCTGCTATGTCATCAATGTGGAAAATATATTTGTGACCTTCGGGAATAATGGCGTTTATACTTCCAGCATATGGAAACATTTGAATGTGCGAGTGAAATACGGTCTGCCCTGTAATCCCGTGTTCAAAAGTACTTACCGAGCCATAAATGCTTTTAATAAAGGTTTTAACTCTCACGTATAGTTTTTGAACTTCGTCTAATAACTCGTTTGGATATACACCAATACATGCGAAATGTTGTTTTGGGATGATTAAAATATGACCTTGGCAGAGAGGATGAACGTCACAAACTACGTAAAAATTTTCGGTTGTTTCAAGTTTATGCTTGAGGGCAAAGGAATTTGGGTCACAATGAGGGCATTTTTTTCTCAAACCTTCTTCTGTGAGATCTATCATAATAAACCTTTATGTAGGTTGTAAATCCATTTTTTCTGGTTGAGATATCAGCTATGGGACGTAGGTAAAAAAGTAAATATCTATTCGTCTGTCAGTCGATAACCAAACTTTTTTACCAATTCTTCACCACGTCTGACGAAAGCTCACATGCCGGCGGCGTCAATCCCAGCCGTTGAACAACAAAAAGCCCTGTCGGCGAGAGGCAAAAAGTGAAGAGACCTTGTTATCGAGCGAGATATTTCTCTCTAATCAGCAATGCAAACGATTTTTAACGCGATTGGGTCAAATGTCTCAGATATTTTGCGCACCTCACCATACGATTTATGTGATTAATTTTATGTTACAGCCAGCGTTAAGTTATAGCCGGCGCATATTGGCAGCGTTTAAAAAGCTCCGGCAGGCGAAGACTTTCAAAACAAACGGCAGAAACCTTGAGTATGATTTTTTCACTATGAGAGACGATCTTGCCGGCAATGTCTATCAATTTTCTGCGAACCGTGGTTGCATAAGCACCAACCGGTAAGATCGGGGTACCAACATCTTCTTTAAAGGTTTCCATCAAAAAATGACCCAGCAACATCGAATAATACCAAGCTGCATTAGGGTTGAACTTCTTGAAAGGCAACTGCTCATGGCCGAAGTCTTTCAAGGCCCGGTTTGCCAACTCGTCACTGCCACGTTCATGGTAGCAGGCAACAATGCCGTCTGCTTTCAAATAATCTTCAGCTCCAATTTTTTTGAGCAATGTATCGATTTGCTGACCTTGGCCAATATTGGTGATGATAATCGTATCGGGCCGGCATCCAGGCAGATAGATCTGATCGCCATCATTGATCAGTCTGCAATAGATAGCTCTTCTGAACCGGTCCCAGGTTTTGCATTTACTTCCAAACTCAATATACTCCCAATAGTCTTTTTTGCCGGAACAATAACGGGTCCATGTTTCGTCTGTAGAAGCCACGGCAAAGGACTTGATATCTTTATACAGCTTCCCACCGCAGACATAGCCAATTTTCAATTCTTCACAGAAATTGAAAATCTTCTGATCGAAAAACCCGCTGTCCATACGGATAATGATGGGAACATCCTGTCGATATTGTTTGCGGATTTTGGTGACCATGTGACGAATCATCTGTTGTACTGTGTTACCATGATTGGAGTGTTTGTTTCCACCGCGAAAGACCGCATCAACAATCAATCGCCCCCAGTTCATTTGCAGCGGTTGAAAACCCTTTTTCTTTTTGTAGGTCGGTTTAACTCCGTGGCGGCATTTAGCATCATCGTTGTCCATCACCATGGTATCAATACCCAGCTCGATCAGTTCCGGTTGCTTGATCTTCAACCGCCAGATAAAAAGTCTCTGCAACAAGTGGCGGAACAAAAAGATTCGTGTCCAGGCAAAGGCGTTGAAGAATCGTTTAATCCTGTGGGACGAAGCCATCTCTTTCACATCTGTTTCAATACTTCCGGCATAGCCGGGGTCTTGGGCAAGCTGATCAAAGTATGTCAAATGCCGACTGGTACCGTCTGCCATGAAGCAAAGTATCTGTTTGAAAAGCTCGAAGGCAGCAATGCCTTTTTTGCTTTTCCGTATAGAACCGAAAAATCTGTCAATCAGAGAAAATATCTGGATTTGATGCAAGTATGCGACAAACAGCGTCAAACCGGCTCTACCGGTCAAACGTTCGCCGGTCATTTCAATTTTGCTAATTTTCAGTTCCTTTTTTCGGTAAGATTTGCTATGTTTCTTCATCAAGTCCTCCATCTGATTGGTATGGCTATTCTTGTTAACGCTTTCGTCGGTTTTAACAAGTATTATAGCACATTACCTTCATCTGATTAACCTCCTTTTAGCTAAGAGTTTAGAATTGTGGGAAATTCGACTTTATGCTATCAGGAGGTTATTTTTTTATCTACGCGAAAATAGATTTTTTTAATGCCATGTTGCCAGGTGTAACATTCTGTTATTTTGATATATAACGTAGGTAAAAAAGTAAATATCTATTCGTCTGTCAGTCGATAACCAAACTTTTTTACCAGTTCTTCACCACGTCTGACGGAAATACTCACAGCCGGTGGCGTCAATCCCAGCCGGCCCGCAAGTTCCTTCATGGTTATCCCAAGCTCTCTGGCCGCCCAGAAACAAAACAGGCTTCTTGCGCGCACGGTTTCCGGATGCTTCCCTTTTTGCCACACCTTTTCCGGATCGATGTCCAATACCGCTGCTACCCTTGAAACCACCGTCTCTATGTCAACCCCAAGGCTTGCCAAAAGGTAACGGCTTTCCAGCCGCTCATGCGCCTTTTTAAGAATTTCGTCAACGTAGTCCCCATCACCAAGAATACGCTCATCACTTTTAATCCGATCAATCGACCCGCGCAGAATTTTTGCCGTCGACCATCCGCCAAGGCTCCGGATCAAACCGCCCCCTGTCAGCTCCGGACGTCGTCCCAGCTCAATACCTTTTTGAACGAAATCTCTGTAATTACGGCGGGCCGTCGATTGCCTCTTGCCGAACTGCCGCAATACATAGGAAACATCCTGCCAACTGCTTTCACGCTTCCCAACAATCCTGCTGTGCCCACAGTAAAGATATTTATCCAGCTTTTTCATATCTTTGACAACTTTTGCCCTTAACGGGTTCAAGTGTATATACCGTACCAGCTCCAACAGGTACGCATCTTCCTGGCATAAAATAGACTTGTAGCGATTCTGAAAAAGTTTGCCGTGCCGCTGATGACGGCGGTTAAAATACGCTGCATGACCGGTCAAAATACGCTGCATAACCGTCGAAAGCGGTGTGTCGCCTGTTTTCAACAGCAGGTGAACGTGATTGGGGATTAACGCCCAGGCGTAGCAAGGCGTTCCGCTATCGGATAAAACATTACCAAGACGATCAAGGAAATTATCCCTGTCTTTGTTATCCCGAAAAATCTTGCGGCGTTCGATTCCTCTGAAAATAATGTGATGTAACGCTCCGGGAGCGTCTATTCGTGCTTTCCGTGGCATACATCCTCATATCACAAATTTTGATTTTCAGAAAGTTACTTTTTTACCTACGTCCCCAAAAGGTTGTCTTTGCCCTCGCATTTATCGCCTTTGCCGCCGGGAATGAGCTCTGCATCATCGAGTTGAGGGGGTTTTTGATCGTATTCGATGGGTTACCGTAGGCCTTGGCACTAATTGGGGCATGCCGCTTGAGTTCAGTGCCTGGTTATCGCTGGATATTACAGATTGAATCAATGTGTTGTTGTGTTTTCTCAGTGAATTCTTCAAAGTCATCATCAGAGAGAATCCCATTTTTTTTCCACATTGCGAGTTTGAAAATTGCGGTGCTTCTTTTCAGATCATCAAACATTAACCCTATCTTTTTATCCTCTGTTTTCATAACTTTCCAAAACTTCAGGTAGTATTTGTGGCTTTCAGATCCCCGCGAATCAATCAACGCATTAATTTTGTAAAATATTCTTTCACAGGCACTGTTAATCGCCCTTTCTTTTAAAGCACGGAGTTTCTTCCAATCTTTTTCAGGTATGTCATGATTCATAATTATTTCCATCAATTCGTTTACGTTTTATGAGACGTAGATAAAAAAGTAAATATCTATTCGCCTGTCAGTCGATAACCAAACTTTTTACCAGTGCTTCACCACGTCTGACGGAAATGCTCACAGCCGGTGGCGTCAATCCCAGCCGGCGGGCAAGTTCCTTCATGGTTATCCCAAGCGCTCTGGCCGCCCGGAAACAACTTTGTTATCCCGAAAAATCTTGCGGCGTTCGATACCTCTGAAAATAATGTGATGCAACGCTCCTATTAACTTCAAACATATCGAAACCCTTTCTGCCACAGAACGCCAGGCATCACCATTTTCCCAACATAGATTAGACGGCCTAATAGCCGTATTTAAATACGACTATTTGGCGCTGTATTTTCTTAATGGGCGTGCGACTTTTGATTCACTTTTCAGGCGGCCTGGAAGGCATATGGCAACTACCGAAATTTCAGTGTGTTCTGTGTATTCCGTGGTGGATATTTTGGCCATCATCGGGCCCAAAGTGGCTTCCAGACGTTTAAACCCGGCATAGTAAACAACATAGGCAACGCAGCTGTATAAAAAAGCAATGGCTGAAAGGGCGATTGAAAAAGGGCCGCTCCGGGTTCCCGGTCAATGTTAAACGACAGGTTCGAAGACTATACGGTAACGGATTTTTTTAATCTTTCCGCAAGCCAAATTTTAATAATCGCTTGTCTCGGAACACCAAGGCGTTTGGCTTCTTTATCTAATGACTGAATCATCCAGAGAGGGAAATCGACATTAACCCTTTTTTGCTCCTGGTTCGGTCGTCTTGCCTTTGAGAGGTCAAGATGCGCTATGATACTTTTCCCCTCATCAAATTTCTTGTCTAATTCTTTAGCTTTCATAAAACTCAATTTCCTCATTTCTGGCACGTCGTACTGAGATAAGACGTATATTATCATTGCGATATGTAATAATTCCAGTCCAGTGTTTTTCATCTATTTTGCCAATTACCAGAAATCTTGCTTCATCGGTTGTTTTGGCTGGAATTTCTAATAAATCAGAATCATTCCAAAGCTCTTGGGCCTCAACGAAATCAATCCCATGCTTATTTTTATTGCTGTCCGATTTTTTCGGGTCAAATTCAAAATACATGGTATACGCTATATACCAATTAGGTATATAGTGTCAACCTGTATGAGAAATGTTGGTGGATTCGAACCAACAAACCCGACGGTTAGCGCAATTTGCCTTTTTTTAACGGGCGTTTCATGATGAAGCATGATCACAAACAGGCGGTCCCTCATGAGTCTATTCAGCCAGCCCGTTTTCCCTTTGCAGGGCCGGCGTTTGCTTAAAGGAATGGTATCGCTTCGTAAAAACAGATGTACCGGGAAAAGATAATTGAAATAAAGGTTTGCCAGATACCTGCCGACAACAATAAAAATTTGGAAAAATTCCGGGAATGGGACGGGTTCGATCAGGACGCAACGGAACTGTCCCGGATCATCAGCAAAACCGCGACAAGAACCAGAAAACTGCCGGCATAGCCCCAGATCGTGAAATATTCATGCCACCATATATATGCGATCACCCCGGCCATCACCGGCTCTAAAGTAGCCGTGATGGCGGCCCGGGTGGCTTCCAGGTATTTTAGCCCGGCATAGTAAACAACATAGGCGATATAGGTGCATGAAAAGGCAATAAATAAAAGGGCGAGCCAGGCTTTCAGGGTTTTGGGGGTAAACGTCACCCAGGGCAAAAGCCCCAGGATACCGATGGGCAGGATATACAGAAAAAGATTGGGGGTCGTGTACCGGCCGGAGAAATATTTTCCGAAAATATAGTAGAGCGCATAGCAGAAACCGGCCAGAAGCCCCCAGAAAATAGCCGGAAAATCAATATTGATGCCGGATGCACCACCCCCGCCGCCAAAGGATACACCGGCGACACCGACCAGGGTCAGCACAAGGGCAACAGTTTTGACCGGCGTTATTTTTTCTTTGAAAAATATTCCGGACATAAGCGCCACCCAGGCCGGGGCCGTATAGAGCAATACTGCGGCAAGGGCCACACCGCCTTTATCCACTGCCATCTGGTATGATCCAAAAAACAGGGTGACACCGGTTATGCCGAAAAAAATAATTGCGGGGATATCCTTTTTTTCAAGACGAACCTGACGTGTCATGCCGGCATGCACTGCAAAAAACAGCCATGCCAGCAGGCCTCGCCAGAAAGCGACTTCCATGGGCGCCAGCCCTTCTTCAAATGCCAGCTTGGAAAAAGGGCCTATCATGCCCCACAAGGACGCCGCCGTTATGATTAAAAGATATCCCCTCAACTTCATTACCCTGCCTCCGTTCCATTTTATCGCACATCTATCATATTGAAAAAAAGGGTCAACCATAAAAAATCCCTTTGTTCGGCGTTGTATTGCAAACGCCGCGCCTTACGTCTTTACCCTGCCCGAGCCGGACCCGAAGTGAATATTGAAGGTTGAGAATTGAATGAATTGTGCACTGTGTCATCTGCGGATTAAAAAAAGATCACAAACCAATTGTTTGATCACGCATCACCCGGTGTATCTGCTGTTTTGGTATTTGGAATTTTAATTATTAGAATTTGTTTGATATTTGTCTTTTGGTTATTGAAATTTTCAGGATAGCTATTTTTTATTTTGCGCTTTTAAAACGCAGGATATCAAACTTGATCATCTATCACCAATCTTTCTTGACAACTGGTCTGATGAGTAGTATGACCCTTCCAATATGAAACCTCTTCTATCAAAAATATCCACCAGTGAAGCAGTGGTAAACTATTTTAAATCGGAAATCGAGGACGGCCGGCTGCTGCCCGGGGACCAGCTGCCCAGCGAACGGGTTTTGCAGGAGCAGCTGGCCATCAGCCGTTTCAGCCTCAGGGAGGGACTGGCCCGGCTGAGCGCCCTGGGCATTATCGATATTTTTCACGGCAAGGGCGCCTTTGTGTCTAAAACCATCAATCCGGCCAGCATCGGTATCCTGCTGGTACCCTTTCGATCCAGCAATCCCGACGGATTTTACGATGATCTTTTTGAAGCCCGGATGTTTATCGAAGGGTCCCTGGCCGTTCTGGCCGCCCAGCGGCGCCCGGCAAAAACGCTTACGGCCATGCGTAAAAACCTGGCCCAATCCGAGGCACAGCTGGGCAACCCTGAAAAATTCGGCAAACTGGACTACCAGTTTCACCGACTGATCGCCACCATGGCCGGCAATATGTTTTTAACCCAGATGCTCGACGTTATCGATGATTCGATTCAATCTTTTCTGATCGAGCATGCCAAAAATCGATTAAGCCGTGAAAACGCCCTTAAAACCCACCGGGAAATCTTTGAGTGCATTGAAAGAAAAGACGCCGATACCATCGGCGCGTTAACGCGCAGACATATCAACGGCTGCAAAACGAATTTTGAATCCGCCAACCTGGATAACAACAAGGAGGAATGATGAGCAATCTGCTAAACGGAATAGAAGACATCCTGCTGATGGGCCCCGGCCCCTCCAACGTCCCAGATGAGGTCTATGCGGCCCTGGGCACACAGACCATCGGGCATCTGGATCCTTATTTTATCACCATCATGGATGAAATTAAGGCCCAGCTGCAAAAACTGATCAAAACATCGGCCAAACTGACCCTGCCGGCGTCGGGCACCGGTTCCGCCGGTATGGAAACCTGTTTTGTCAACCTCATCGAACCCGGAGATGACATACTGATCCTCATCAACGGGGTGTTCGGCATGCGCATGCAGGACCTGGCCACCCGCCTGGGCGCCAATGTCGACACGCTCGAATTTGAATGGGGCACTCCGGTGATGGTGGATGCGGTAAAAAAGAAACTTGATGCGAAAACCTATAAGATCGTTGCCGTGGTGCATGCCGAAACCTCCACCGGCGTCCGCAACCCGGTGGCGGAAATCGGTGCTCTGCTTGCAGCTACAGATACGATCTACCTGGTGGATGCGGTGACCAGTCTCGGCGGCATTGATGTGAACATGGACGGCTGGGGCATCGACAGCCTTTACAGCGGCACCCAGAAATGTCTCTCCTGCCCCCCCGGTCTGGCACCGGTGGCCTTTTCGGAAAAAGCCGTGGCCGCACTCAAAGCACGGAAAACCAAGGTGCCCAACTGGTACCTGGATCTGACCATGATCATTAAATACTGGGAGGGCCACACCCGGGCCTATCACCACACCGCCCCCATCAACATGCTCTACGGCCTGTACCAGGCCCTTGACCTGATCCTTGCCGAAGGCCTTGATAAGGCGTTTGAGCGCCATCTTGAAAATCACCAGGCCCTGGTGGCCGGCCTGGAAGAGATGGGGCTCCAGATGCTGGTGGCGGAAAAATACCGACTGCCCATGCTCAATGCCGTCAAAGTGCCCGATGGTGTTGACGAGGCCGGGGTTCGCAAAGCACTCCGGATGGAACACAAAATTGAGATCGGCGCAGGCTTAGGCCCCCTGGCCGGCAAGATCTGGCGCATCGGGCTCATGGGCCATACAGCCCGGCCTGAAAATGTCCGCCGGGTACTGGCCGCACTCAAGACAGCCCTGGCCAGGTAATCTCATTGATCACCGTTCGCGGTTGCCGGTTCACGGTTGCAAAAAGCTGTGAACCGGCAATCGTGACCCATACCCCTCATGACGGATACGGGTCAGATGGCCGCAACCCTGCCAAATGAACCCGGTTATTAATGGCGAGCTTATATGCAATATATTGAGGAACCACCGAGAAAAACCCCGGTGACGGCCGAAACAGACGTACTGGTGGTGGGCAGCGGCCCCGGGGGCCTGTCGGCGGCGCTGGCGTCCGCCCGGGAGGGTGTAAAGACCATGCTCGTCGACCGCTACGGGTGCTTTGGCGGGGTGATCACCCAGACCGGCGTGGAAAGCATTGCCTGGTACCGACACACCGATACCATTGACGGTGACGGCATCGGCAGGGAATTTGAAAAAAGGGCCCAGGCCCTGGGCGGCACCCAGAAGGAGCCCCAGTCCCTGAGCCAGGCCCTGAATACGGAGATGTTCAAGTGTGTCGCCGACATCCTGGTCGCCGAAGCGGGCATCATTCCCCTTTTGCACTGCCCGGCGGCCCAGGTGCTCATGGACGGCAACACCATAAAAGGCATTATTACCGAAAGCAAATCCGGCAGACAGGCCATCCTGGCCAAACGGGTCATCGATGCCACCGGGGATGCGGATATTGCCCGGCGCGCAGGGGCCCCCTGTCACAAAACACCCCGGGATGAGATGATGGGGGTGACCGTTGTTTTTTCCTGCTCAGGGGTGAACAAAGACCGTTTCCTCGCGTATGTCGCGGAACAGAACCCCACCTACGGGGATTGGACCAAAAACTGGACCATCGAAACCAATGCAAAGGAAGAACACCTGTTCAGCCCCTATCTGTCGGAACCATTTGAAATGGCGCGCAAAGAGGGGGTCATTCCCGCAGAACTGACCGGCATCGGCGGCACCTGGTGCACCCTGTCGGAAACCGGCGACGCCACTTATCTGAACATGACCTATACGCCGGGCTGTGACGGCACAAATGTGTGGGACCTGACCCGGGCTGAAATAGATGGTCGAAGCCAGGCCCTGATGGCCATAAAGGCATTGAAACGATACGTTCCCGGTTTCGAAAAGGCACGGCTGAGAAATTTCGGCATGACCGTCGGGGTCAGGGATACCCGCAAAATCATCGGACAATACACCCTCACGGAGGCCGATGTGCGGCACCAGGCACGGTTTGAGGATACCATCGGTATTTTCCCTGAATTTATCGATGGATACGGCAAATTGATCCTGCCCACCACCGGCCGTTATTTTCAGGTTCCCTTCGGCATACTGGTCCCGCAGAAAGTGGAGAATCTTCTGGTGGCCGGGCGCTGTGTCGCCGGTGATAAAATATCCCACGCAGCGGTGCGCAATATGATGTGCTGCACCGTCACCGGCCAGGGCGCCGGGGTGGCCGCCGCCGTGTCCATAAAAGAAAATGTGGCGTGCGGGCACGTTGACATTGCCCGTGTCCAGAAAACATTAATAAAACAAGGGGTCAGGATCGCATAGGGGGTTGCCCAATGAAATGCATTAACGAAACCGTGGATGTGGTGGTGGCCGGTGGCGGCACCGCCGGGCACATCGCCGCACTCCAGGCGGCCAGGGCCGGGGTCAAAACCGCTGTCATCGAGGCGGGCACCATGCTGGGGGGCACCACCACCAGTGGCGGCGTCAATATGCCCAACCATTTTTTCAGCACCAACGGCCCGGTGGTTCAGGGCATCGGTTGGGAGTTGTACACCCGGTCAAAGGAGATCGAGGGCCTGCCCATTCCCGACTACCGTAAAAGAAGACCCGTGGAAACACCGGGCTATTACAGCTATATCAATGTGCCCATCTACGCGGCCGTCGCCGAGGAAGAAGCGATCAAGGCCGGCGTTATCCTCCATTACCATGAGTTTGTCGCCGATGTAAAAGCGGTGGGCAACCGCTGGGAGATCACCTCCCTGGGCCGCGGCATCCGGCGGATCACCCGGGCCAGGGAAATCATCGATTGCACCGGTGATTCGGATGTCCTGCGAATTCTCGGCCTGGGGGTGCTGCACAGCAAGGTCCGGCAGCCCGGCACCTATCAGTACAAAATCGAAAACATCGAACATGAACAGATCTGGGAAAAAGAGGTTCAGGCCCTGTACGAAGAGGCCATGCGCGACGGTGTTCTGGAAAAAGGCGATTTTGCTTACCCCAACATGCTGCCGTTTAAAAATTATCTCGACCACGGCGGTCACAACGGCACCCACATTTATGATGCGGATACGTCCGATGCCGATGGCCAGACCCGCGCCAACCTGGAGGGAAGGGCCAGAATGCTGCGGATGTTCAAATTTGTCACATCATCGATCCCCGGTTGTGAACGGGCCGTCCTCAAAACCATGTACCCCCATGCCCTGGCCCGGGAGACTTACAGGGCCGTAGGCGAATACATCGTTACCAAAAAAGATTTCATGCAGGCCACCGATTTTGAGGACAAGGTGTGCAATGCCTTCAACTACATCGATCTGCACAGCCGGGAAACCGGGTGCGACGTCTATTTCCACGAATCCAAAGACCTGCTGCCCAAGGTGCCGTTCAGGGCGCTGATTCCCAAAGGCAGTTCACGCATCACCGTGGCCGGCAGGATCGTATCCGCCGAACGGGTGGCCTTTGCCGGCATTCGGGCCCAATGCACCTGCATGGCCATGGGCCAGGCCATGGGCGCGGCAGCGGCACTGGCCGTTAAACAGAAAGTTCCCTCCCGGGAGATCACCGCCGGGGATATCGTTGCACTGACCGTCGAACACGGCGCTGTTCCCGTTTAAGTGGGTAAAATTGAATAAACAAAGCCCCGATCCACTTGAAACGGATAGGAACCTTATACGCTAATAACCATGCCTGTCGATTAGACAGACCCATAAAATCATTACAACAAAGGAGAAAATGAAGATGATCAAACGGACAACCTTATTTTTTGCTTTTTGATGGCTTTATTGCTCATCGGTCAGGGGAGCGCCATGGCGGCCCCCCAAGGCACCCTGCGGGTGGCCCTGACCAACATGCCCAACTCCCTGGATCTTTGTTACGGGGCCGACCGGCAGGCGTCCAATGCCGGGTGGCGACTGTACGACTCGCTGGTGGTGGTCGATGACAACGGTGCGGTGGCACCGGCCCTGGCCGAAAGCTGGGAAGTCTCCAAAGACGGCAAAACCTATACCATGCACCTGCGCAAAGGGGTAAAATTCCACAACAACGAAAAATTTGATGCGGATGCCGTTATTTTTTCCTGGAACCGCGGTAAAAAAGAAGGGGTGACGTGGAACAAAAAATGGGCCATCGTCAAAGCCATCGATAAGATCGATGACAACACCATCAAGCTGCAACTGGACGCCCCCTACCCGCTGCTGCTGAGAGTGGTGAGCTATTTCTGGAACATCATTCCGCCGGGCTACCTGAAAGAGGTCGGTGAAGACGGCTTTGCCGCACACCCCATGGGTACCGGGCCGTTTCGCATGGTGGAATGGAAAAAAGGCGACCGGATCATCTATGAAGCCAATCCCGACTACTGGGAACCAGGCAAACCCAAGGTCAAAAACGTCATTTTCAGACCCATTCCCGAATCCGCCACCCGGGTGGCGGCGATTCAAACCGGTGAAATCGATATCGTGCCGCGCATCAGCCCTGAAGAGGCCCAAACCCTTGAAGGCAAACCCAATGTCAAGGTGATCAAATATGCCGTGGACCGGGTTTTCTATATCGCTTTCAACAACCTGACATCGGGCAAAGGCAAACCCACTGAAAACGCAAAAGTAAGGCAGGCCATGAACTATGCGGTTGATATGGATGCCATTATCGATGCCCTGTTCAACGGCCAGGCCATGCCGCTCACCGGTTTTCTGGTGCCGTCCAACTTTGCCTATGACAAAACCCTCAAGCCCTTTGGGTATAACCCGGACAAAGCCCGAAAACTGCTGGCGGAAGCCGGTTATCCGAACGGATTCAAAATCGGCTTTGCCTGCCCGGCAGGGGCTTATTCACAGTTCGAGCAGGTCTGCGAGGCGATTCAGGGCTATCTCAACGATGTGGGTATTGAAACGGAACTGACGATCATGGAATCCGGGAAATACTGGGACCTGGAAGCAAAAAAGGAACTGCCCGAACTGTTCGGCGACAGCTGGGCCTGCCGTGAAGGCGAACCCCTTGAACGGCTCGACGGCACCCTGGGCGGCTGGGACCAGGCCTATTCTTCCTGGTCGGACCCCAAACTCGACGAACTGCTCAAAAAAATCGGCACAACGGCTGATGACACGGCCCGGGCCGCACTGTATGTCGAATTGCAGCGCCTGATGCAGGAAGACCCGCCGTTTATCTACCTGTATCAGCCGGTCACCTTCGAGGCCATCAACCCGAAAGTCAAAAATTACAAACCCAGGGCTGCTGAAGATTATTTCCTGAAAGATGTTTCCATCGATCAATAATCGATAAAACGCCATTAAAAAACAAACCTGCCCTGTGTATAGAGTTACCACTATCCATACACAGGGTGTTCTTGTTTTATAAACCGCTGTTTCGTTTGGGTAAAATTGACGCGATAAAGGCCCCCTGCCTTCCTGGTTCCTGGTTATAAAAACGATCATTAAGTGTTTTTATCTTGAAACCCATTGTTTATCATCCTATATTCCCAATTTAAAATTATTATTAACAACTGTTTTACCGATATGGTTGACGAGCAAATACAACCTCGAACAGGGAGGAAATCGTTTTGAACAAGCTGTTTTTCACGGCGGTCTTCATGGCCGGCCTGATATTTACCGGGACCGGGTATTGCCAGACATTTACCGAGCAGGTCACCGGCCCGGTAAGCGATGCCATCACTATCCGGCAAAGCACCCAGAAGTCCGAGGATGACTGGTTTGAGCGCAAGGCGGAAATGATTGCTGAATTTGAAACGCTGACCAGGGAAACGATGCAGCTGACGGCCCTCAACACGGAATTGGGAAAAAAGGCAACAGCCGAGCAATCCGCTGTGAATGATCTAAAGCGTGAAATCGATGAAATTGCCCGCATGACAACGGAACTGTTGCCTTTTTTAAATAAAACCCGTGAGCGCCTGGCGGAACTGGTGGCATCGGGCCTGCCGTTTCTGCCGGAAGAGCGGCACACCCGGCTGAAAAACCTTGACCAGATCATAAATGATGCCAATGTGACTGTCAGCGAAAAATTCCGAAAGGTCATGGAAGCCCTTTCCATTGAAGCGGAATATGGCAATACCATTGAAATTTATCAGGAAAAAATATCCGTGGCCGACAATACGATTCTGGCCGACATCTTTCGACTGGGCCGGCTGTCGCTTTTTTTTCAATCCCTGGACCAAACCGAAACCGGATATTTTGATCCCCTCACATCCCGGTGGCAGGTGTTACCACACAAATATAACCGGGATATCGGCAGCGCTTTTGAAATTGGTGCCAAGAGACGGTCGGCAGACCTGTTGAACCTGCCGCTGGGGAGGATCAAACCATAATGAAACAATTTTTATCAGGATGGCTCTTCTTGTGCTGCTGCCTTTTGCTGGGTCCTGAACCGGTCCATGCCGAGGATATGCGGGCCGCATCCATGGCCGGCAGTCAAAAAAAAGCAGACCTGCTGCAAAAAGCGATTCTGGAAAAGCAGACGGCCCGACAGGAGGCTGAAAAAAGCAAAAAAGAGATTCTGGCCAACAAAAAAGCCCTTTTGCAGGCAATTGATGCGCTTAAGGCGAATAAGAAAAAACTGACAGCGCAGAATCAGCAATATAGTCAAAAAATCGACCAACTGGCTGTTGAAAGAGAAAAACTGACCCAAACCCTCCGGCAGGCAGATGCCGCCTCCAGAGAGCTGGCCGGGTTTATCAAAATTGCCGCCGGAGACCTGGGCGGCCTGCTGGATCAGAGCCAGCAGAGCGCCTTTGCAGTGGACCGGCAGGCAGCGTTGCTGCCCTTGAAAAACCAGACCCGGTTCCCGGGAATGGATGACATTCGCACCATGATCGACCTGTATTTTGATGAAATTCAACGTTCGGGTGAAGTGCGTCTGGTCCAGGGCCCCATGGTGGATCGCGGGGGCCGGGATGTTTCCGGTGATATCCTCGTGCTGGGGAATTTTACCGCCGCCTACCGCACCGGTAAAGAGACCGGTTTTTTGATCTATTCCGATAAAAGTCATCGGTTATTTGCCCTGTCAAAACTGCCGTCGGCACGCATCATGAAAAACATTACCCGCTACATGGCCGGAGAATCGGAAGCTGTATTCATGGACGTTTCCCGGGGCAGTGCCCTGCGCCAGCTGACCCACCGGCTCAGCCTTCTGGATCAGGTCAAAAACGGGGGGCCCATCGTATGGCCCATTCTGGGTATCGGCCTTTTGTCCCTGCTGATCGTAATAGAACGGCTCTTTTCCCTGACCCGGAAAAGTATGAATGCCGATGCCTTGATGAAAAAAATCCTGTTACCGGCATCAAACCGAAACTGGGCGGCCTGCGGCGAGATATGCGCCCCCTACCCGCATAAAGCCATTGCCAATGTGCTGATGCAGGGTACCCGGGCCGCCTGCACCACCCGGGAAGATATGGAAAATGTCATGCAGGAGGCGATTTTACGTGAAATCCCGAGCCTGGAGCGATTCCTGTCGACACTGGGAATGCTGGCGGGCATTGCGCCGCTGCTGGGGCTTTTAGGAACGGTGACCGGCATGATCAACACCTTTCACGTGATCACCTATTTCGGCACGGGTGATCCGCGAATGATGTCCGGCGGTATTTCCGAAGCACTGGTAACCACCATGCTGGGTCTGGCCGTGGCCATACCGATTATGCTGTGCCATACGTTTTTATCACGACGAGTGGAAACGTTGATCGGCCAGATGGAAGAAAAATCCGTAACATTTATCAATACCCTGTTCAAGGGGTTAAAGGTAGAAGACTGAAGGTAGAAAGAACCGATGTTTCATTATTTACAGGAATATCTTTTCCAGGCGGAAAATTTTCTGCAATCCGGCGGTATTGTCATGATTCCCCTGCTGCTGGTATCTGTGATCATGTGGATACTGATTTTTAATCGTGCCCTGTTCCTCCGGCAGTTGTACCGAAAAAACATGACCCGGGAAAAAGCCGGCGAGTTTGTCCGGGCGGGTGTGTTTCCCGACGGCCGCCGATACAAAGGCATTACCGCTCTTTTTATCACCGAATTTTTTCGACGCCGCAGTAACAACACCCCTATGGATAAACGCATACTGGATGAAACCGTTATGGCGGTGGTGGCCTCTTTGGACAAACATCTGGCCTTTATCCGTGTTCTGGTAGGAGTTGCCCCGTTTTTAGGGCTTTTGGGCACGGTGACGGGCATGATCGCAACATTTGATATTATCAATTTTTTCGGTACCGGCAATGCCCGGGCCATGGCCGGAGGCATCTCCGAGGCCTTGATCACGACCCAGACCGGATTGCTGGTGGCCATCCCTGGACTTTATATGTGTAACTTTCTCACCGACCGGGCCAACCGCCTGAAACAGCAGATCTCTTCACTGGGTATTTATCTGAAACGGTATGTCTGATAAACTCGTAAAGAGTCGGATTTGGACGGTCCCGTAAAAAATCTGTCATGTCTGACTCAACTTTTTTGCAGGAGATATTATGCTCAACATAACCGCTTCCCGGCGGGGCCAGAAAAAGACCCTTGAATTAAACATCGCACCCTTGATCGACATGGTGTTTATTCTACTGATCTTTTTTCTTGTCACAACCAGTTTTGTCAAGGAGACCGGGGTGGATATCAACAGACCGTCGGCCGCCACCGCCGTAAGCCGGGAAAAGGCCGGTATCCTCATCGGGATTACCCATGACAACCGAATTTTTATGGAGAATCGGGAAATCGACATCCGGGCGGTACGGGCCAATATTGAAAGGGCGCTGGCTGAAAACCCCGAGGGTGGGGTGGTCATCGTGGCGGATCGGGAAAGCAGTACCGGTTTTGCCATCCGGGTCATGGACGGCTGTCGCATGGCCGGTGCCGAAAACATCTCTCTGGCGGCCAGCCGGCCGAGCCAGGGGGGCTAATTGATGCCGTTTTCCGCAAACATACATCCCCACTGGAGCCGACCGTTTTTGTTGTGGTCCGGTGCGATACTCTTTTCCCTGATACTGAATCTGGCCATGTTCGGCCTGATGCCCGGGCTCAGTACCGGTGTGGCAGAGCGCCCCGGAAAAACCGAACCGCTGCGGATGATAGATGTTGTCCGGATCAAACGAGCGGAACCCCCGCCGCCGCCGCCCAAAAAAACCACACCCAAACCTGAAACCATGGCAACGCACCAGGGCGCGGTGGCCAAGATACCGGCCCCGGCTCACCCCGTCATCGATAAATTACCCCGTCTGGATTTTGACATAAACCCCAGACTGCCGGCCGGCCCCCTTGTGCTGCCGTCACCGGCCATGGAAACGGTTGCCGTCGGGGTCCCTGCCATGGATGGCATTTTCAGTATCGGCGATCTGGACGCACCGCTGACCCCCCTGGTGAGAATGCCCCCCATGTACCCCATACAGGCCAAACGCAGGGGGATTGAAGGGTGGGTAAAGGTGAATTTTATGGTCAACCAGCAAGGTCTTGTGGAAAAAATTAAAATCGTAGACGCGCATCCAGCAGGTGTTTTTGACCAGAGTGCCATCCAGTCTATTTCCACCTGGCGATTTAATCCGGGTACAGTGGAGGGGGTGGCGGTCAGCACGTGGGCCACACAAATCTTAAAATTCGAGCTGGCCAAATAATGGTAAAAGTTAAACAACTATTTTTTTATTTTATACCGGCCCTGATATTTAGCCTTTTGGTGTACACCGGGGCAGCTGCCACAGAAAAAGAGCCGGTACCACTGGCTGCTCGACTCATCTTGAACAAAGCCGGCCAATATATTACAAAAAAGGACCTGGCCGGTGCCATCAAATTATTGGAGGCCTTTCAGGCCAGGGGAAATACAATTCAGGACCCCGGGGTCGCAACAAAAAAAGGCTACGGCCATTATCTCATCGATTTCACCCTGGGCAACTGCTATTTATCGACAGACCGGCCCCGGGCGGCCCTGGACCATTACCGGGCCGCCACGGACAAGAACCCGTCTTTTTCTCCGGCATGGCTGAACCTGGCCAAATGCCATTATGACCTTGGGCAATATGGCGAGGCGGCCAGGGCTTTTTTACGCGGATATGAATCCGCCGATGAAAAACAGACCAAAACCCTTTATTACAGCTTTGTCTCCTTTATGGCGGCAACCGAGTATTCACACGCACTGGAAATCATCGACCGTCTGACCCGATCACCGGACAAGCCGATTCCCCTGGAATGGAAAGAGCATTTTGTCCAGGCGTTCATGGCGGCCCAAAAACCCCGCAAGGCCCTGCCCTATATCCTTGAGCTTGCCGAAAAAAGCAGCGATAAAAAAAAGAAACAGTGGCAGGAAACCCTTTTGTACCAGTATATCTCCCTGGAAATGAACGAAAAGGCCCTGGCCTACGCCCAGCGGTTGACCCGGGAAGACCCCGTTGAAAAAAAATGGTGGAAGGCCCTGGCCAACCTGCATCTGTCCCATGGGAAATACCAAAAGGCCCTGGCAGCGATGATGCTGTATCATTACCTGACCCCATTGAGCCCCGGGGAAAAACGACTGATGGCAGATCTGAACATGATGCTGGGTATGCCGGGCCGGGCCGTCCCTTTTTACGAGGAGCTGCTGGCAACCGAAAAAAATGCCGACATCGTCAACCACCTGGCATCCGGCTATCTTGGCCTGCACCAGTCCGACCGGGCCCTGGCGGCTGTGGAAAAGGGCCTGCAGGATACCAAAGACGATACCCTGCTGATGTTAAAGGGCCGAATCCTGTACGAAATGAAAAAATACAAGGCCGCTGCCCGGATTTTTGAAACGGCGGCCCTTAAAAAAAATAACCCGGGAGAAGCCTGGCTCATGCTCGGGTATACCGCCTGGAACCTGACCGATACATCACTGGCAAAAAAGGCATTTGATCAGGCGGCAAAATTCCCGGCCCAGCAGAAAAATGCAAAAAAAATGCTGGCCCTGCTCCGTAAAACCAAACCTTGATAAAGACGATGGCGTCGTAAAGGTTCTCCATCTATTGCTTTATAGGGATTTTCCAGAGGCTCGACAACCCATATGGTTACCTTCATCTCAGGTTGAAGGGTGATAGGTAGAAGGTTAAAGGTATTCTGTCTATTTGGTGGGCACAGCCCACCCTACTATTTGACAGGCAATGCGACCACCGCCTTCTACCTTCTACCTTTTACTGTACAGTATTCGAAGCTACAACCCGCCCCGAATTTTTTATCGCCATAGATCACTGAAACATTGACGAACATTTGGGTTAGTTTTGGTAATTATAGAATTGCAAAAATTTTTATATAAATAAATTGACAGAAAATAACGGAAAAGCTATGAGTAGAAACAACTTACAGTGAGTCTACACTCAAAAAAGCGAGGGAACAAATGAAAAAACTGCTTTCAACCAGAGAAGTTGCCCAGTTTCTGGATGTCAATGAAAAAATGATCTACTCGCTCATATCGGACAAAGGGCTTCCGGCCACCAAGATCACCGGCAAATGGCTTTTTCCCCTCCACCTGGTGGAACAATGGATCGATGCCAACACCAGCAATTACCCGCAGCCGCGCACATCCCTGCCGGCCTATAACGGCCTGCTCATCATCACCGGGAGCAACGACCCGCTTCTGGACAAGGCCATATCCATCTTTAACAGCAACGCTCCCAAACATATCGCGGTATTTGCCAACCTGGGCAGCATGGGCGGACTCCAGGCCCTTCGCCGAACCCTGTGCCACATGGCATCGAGTCATCTGATGCAGGATAACGGGGAAGGGTATAATTTTGATTTTGCCGATCGGGAATTCGATAATATGCCTGCCATGGTGAACTTCTGTAAAAGGGAACAGGGCCTGCTGGTGGCAAAAGGCAACCCGAAAAAAATCCACAGCGTAGCCGACCTGGCCCGGCCGGGTCTGAAAATCGTGAACCGGTCCAACACCACCGGGACCCGTCTGCTGCTGGACCGGGAACTGGAAAAGGCCGGCATCAAGGGAAACGATATCGCGGGCTATCACCATGAAGTGGCCAAACACATTGACATCGGCCTTGAAATTTTAAGCGGCCATGCTGACGCCGGACCGGCGATACGGTACGTGGCGACCCTGCTGGATCTTGATTTTATACCCCTGCGCTGGGAACGCTATGACCTGCTCATCGACAAAAACAGATTTTTCGACCAGGGCGTTCAGCTGTTTATCGGCATGCTCCATGAAAATGACTTTACAGAGGCAGCCGCTGCGTTTGCCGGCTATGATTTGAGTATAAGCGGGAAAATGGTTTTTCCCGATTTAAATAACAACACGTCAGAAAATAAGGAGTAAAAATGCGTCGTTCAAGATTAATGACAATGGTTGGGATATTAGCGGCACTGCTGATGACAATGTCCCTGGTGTCCATCGCGGCAGCCAAAGAAAAAGTAACCCTTTTCCATGCCGGCAGCCTGACGGTGCCTTTTGCGAAAATCGAAAAACAATTTGAAGCCGACCATCCGGACATCGACATCCAGCGGGAAGCCGGGGGCAGCACCAAAATGGCCCGTATGATCTCCGAGCTGGGCAAGCCCGCCGACATCATGGCGTCTGCCGACTTCGCAGTGATTGATAAAAATTTAATCCCGAAATTTGCAGACTGGAATATCCGTTTTGCCACCAACCAGCTCGTGCTGTGCTACACGGATCAAAGTCGATTTGCCGGTGAGGTGACTGCGCAAAACTGGTATGATATTCTCTGCCGTGAAGGCGTTGTCTGGGGGCATTCCGATCCGAACCTGGATCCCTGCGGTTATCGTGCGGTGATGGTTCTGCAACTGGCTGAAAAATTCTACCAGAAGCCGGGCCTGTTCGACCGGCTCATCGCCAATCGCCCCATGGAAAATATCCGGCCCAAATCGGTTGAACTGGTGTCCCTGTTGAAAACCGGCAATATGGACTATGCCTGGGAGTATCTGAGCGTGGCGGTTCAGCACGGGCTCAAATACGTCAAACTTGATGATCATATCAATCTGGGAAATTATAAATATGATGCATTTTACAAGCAGGCCACAGTCAAGGTGACGGGCAAGCAACCCAATACCTGGATTACGCGCACCGGAAAATCCTGCACCTACGGAATCACTCTGATCAATGCCGCCCCCAATAAAAAAGGCGCTATTCTGTTCCTCGAATACCTGCTGAGCCCCGATGGCGGACTTACTGTATTAAAAGAGATGGGACAGCCCCCTTTTATCCCCTGCCGTGTTTCCTCCGAAAAGGTATTGCAGGGTCTTCCCGCACAGTTACAGAAGCTGGTTGAAATCAAGAATTGATGGCGTCGTAGAAAATCTCCATCTACTGCGTTATAGCAGTTGTCCGGAGGCTCGACATACCATATGTATGCCTTCGCCCCCGGACAACTGCTATGCCTTGTATATGAAAATTTCTACTTAGCCATTTCAAATATTTTTTACGAATGCATCAAAAATTAATGACTTTAAAAATTGGAAAAAAATGTGACCCCTTTACCGCACTGGCATTTTCGGCCAGTGCGGTCATTGTCGCATTTATCCTCTTTCCACTCATCGAAATGACGGCCCAGCCGGCCCTGGCGGATCTGGTGGAGACCATAAAAGATCCGGATGTGATCCGATCCATCTGGCTCAGCATATATACCTCCGGATCAGCCGCCCTGATCTCCTTTGTTTTAGGGACCCCTTTTGCCTATCTGCTGGCCCGCCACGAGTTTACCGGAAAAAAAATAGTCGAAAGCATCATTGACCTGCCCATCATGATTCCCCATCCGGTTGTGGGCATCGCCATCTTGAGCATTGCCGGACGCAACCACTGGCTGGGCCAGTTCTTCAACGCCATTGGCCTGCGCATCATGGGCAGTGTCACCGGCATCATCGTGGTACTGACATTCGTGGGACTGCCTTTTTATGTCAATACGGCCAAAGCCGGTTTTGAAGCGATTCCGGCCCGCCTTGAAAAGGTCTCCCGCAGTCTGGGCGCATCGGTTACCGGCACCTTTTGCCGGGTCACGTTTCCCCTGGCATGGCGCTCTATGGTGGTGGGCATGATCATGTGCACGGCCCGTGCAGTCAGTGAATTCGGGGCTGTGGTCATCGTGGCCTACCATCCCATGATCGCGCCGGTGATGATCTATGAACGATTTACCGCATATGGCCTCAAGTATTCCCAGCCGGTTGCCGTCTGGCTGATCATCGTCTGCCTGATCCTGTTCCTGCTGCTGAGAATTTTTTCGGTGCCCAAAAAGGGGGCCCCATGATTCGCCTTGAGAACCTGACGGTTGAACTGCCCGGCTTCAGTCTGAAGCAAGTCAACCTGACCGTTAAAAAAGGAGCGTTCTTTACGCTGCTCGGGCCCACCGGTTCAGGGAAAACCCTGGTGCTGGAATCCATTGCCGGTCTGCTGCCCACCACCAGTGGCACCATCATCTTAAATGGCATCGATATAACCCGGGTTGCCCCTGAAAATCGCGGCATCGGCATCGTGTATCAGGACACGGCCCTGTTCCCCCATTTGACGGTAAAAGAGAACATCACCTTTGGTCTCAGATACCATAAAAAAAATAACCGGGACCGCGGGAAACATCTCTCCGGCCTCATTGACCAGTTGTATCTGGAACCGCTGCTGAACCGCTCCGTGGAAAACCTCAGCGGTGGCGAACGGCAACGGGTGGCCATCGCCCGTGCCCTGGCCGTGGATCCTTCGGTACTGCTCCTTGACGAACCCTTATCCGCACTGGATCCCAACTTCAGAGAAGAGATCCGGTGCACATTGAAACGGCTGCATACCACCACCGGCATCACCGTGCTCATGGTGACCCATGATTTTGCAGAAGCCCACTTCCTGGCCCAACGGGCCGCGGTTATTCATCAGGGAAAAATCGAGCAGGTGGGGGATGTGGCCGAGGTCTTCACGAAACCGGCAACACCGTTTGTGGCCGGCTTCGTGGGCATGAAAAATATTTTCCCGGTTGTTTTTCATGAAAATCAGGCATGGATGGATGATTTTTGTATCACACTGGCCGCACCGGTGAACGGATCAGGAAAACATATCGCCATCCGCCCGGAAGATATTCAGATCAGTGGTAAAAAATTCCCGGAAAATACGCCCAATGTCACCAGCGGCGTGATATCGAAAGTCATGAACCATGGTTTTTATTGTGAAATCGGCATCAACCGGGATTCAGTCCAGTTCCAGGTGATGCTCCAGTCCAGCACTTTTTACCAGATGGCCCTGTCCAGCGGTGACCCCGCCTTTATACAATTTGCCCCATCTGCCGTGCATACGATGTAAAAGTGGAAGGATTTTTACTTAATTCTAAAATTCGTGTTTTTTATATCAAAAAATCACAATAATCAAATGACAAATATCAAACAAATCACAAGGACTAAAATTCCAAAACAGGGAGAAATCAAAAGGCACATTAATTCAAGACTATATTGGATTAATCAAATAGCTTTTGATCTTGTTTGAATTTTGGAGCTTATATTTTGGAATTTGTTTGGAATTTGGATATTATAATTTGGGATTTATTATTTACAGCGTACGCCTTTTCAATAGCGCCGATTTATCCGGGTTAGCATCGTAGGGTGGGCTGTGCCCACCAATCGATAGAATACCGTCAACCTTCAGCCTTCAGCCTATATACTATTCCGTATTTCTAATTTCTTCGGCCAGATCCTCCGGTGAAAAGGCCACGATAATTTCATCATGGCCTTTTTCAAAATAATTGACATCACTGGTGCCCCATGGCGGCATGGTCAAACGGGGCATCAGACGGGCCTGCACGCAAAAATCAGTATCCCTGTTCAGGTTCAGCAGCAGTGTCATGTTGAGTTGATCCAGAAACAACCGGTTAAAACACTTGAGTACACGGATCAGGCCCTGGACAAAAGCGTGCCAGTCATGGTCGGTGATATCGTCCAGGGTATGAATTCCGGCAAACAGCATGAGAATTTCACCGAACATACCGCCCGGGCTGAAACTTGATAGAAAGGTCACCTTGCCCTGGCTGAAAATATACCGGCTTTTTTTCTTTTTTTTCATGGGCCACAAGATCTTCCCAGTAATCGCTTTTATTTTTTTCCCGGTATTGACGGGCCTGGTGCATGAGATGGGCATGAAATTTCGTGGGTTTGCGATGGACCACCACCTGATGATGCGGATGCACGAGACCGCCGCCGGCCGCCATCATGTAGTTCCAGTTAATCGAGGCAACGGACGCCCCCGGATCATGGGACCGGACACGGTTGATAAACGCGACGCTGGCCTTGAGGGCGTTTAAAAGAATCTCGGGCCCAAACTTGTCCAGGGGAACATAGTGTTCATCTGAAAAAACCGTCACCCCGCAGTAACGGCTGTAGGGAAACGCATTGGGCAACACCGTGGCCGTGCCCAGCCGGATGCGGCCTTCCGGTACGATGGCGGGCGGGAATTCAGGGGTTACGGCCTTGATATTCTCCGGGCAGAACGGACAAAATTCCCTTGATTTTTCGATCAAAGCCGGGTCATGGGACCCTTTCGCCAGGCGCAGGCGAAATGTCAGGATGCGGCTTGTTCGCCCGGTGAAGCGGTCGGTTCTGATTTCAAAGGGAATCGTTTTTTCTTTGAACTGATTCATACAGTCAAGGATGGTCGTCTGCGAAGGCCTGGTTGAAAACAGCTTTTCCATTTGTAACCCCCCTTTTTTCTAACCGTTCACGGGGTTATAACGCCCGTTTTGCCGCAACCTGCCAAACTGTAAGCGTTTACCGTTTTTTAAAACAAAATCCCCGTATACCCCACAAAGCTGTCCCCGGGGCTTTTGTCATAACTGCTGGCATAGGCCAGTTGTATTCCTTTTTCAGCACCCAGTTGCCCCACGGCAGTAATGGCGGCGGCAACGGCACCGGCACAGCAGGTATTTTGATGTTGCCGGCTCTCTTCTATAACGGTCTCGGGGTCCATGGCTAAAATGGCATCAATGGCCCTTTGGTCATTTTGATGTTTAGCCCAGTCAACGGCCCCAGGGCCGATACCCCGGGGGGTAAACCCGTAATTGGATCCATAATGGGTAAGATCTGTGGAGCCCAGCACCCGGACGGTCAACCCGCGGTCGGTTGCCAGCGTTGCCGCTGTTCTGCCGATATCAAGGGCAATTTTTGCCGGTGGTACGCCCATGGGAACAATTTTGATATCCGGACAAAAATATTTTAAGAAAGGAAGCTGCAGTTCAATGGTATTGTCGGAATGGCAGTTGTCTGCGGTTTCAAGTTGAAAGGGAAAATGCGCGGCAAGGTCACAAGCCAGATCGGTATGGACGGCGATATCGCCAAAAGGCGTTTCCCAGGCCCCCCGGTCCATGATATAGCAGGGTGAATTGGAATGAAGGTGCATGCCGAAAATCAACATCACTTCCGGCCGGGTGTCCTGCAGCAGACGCTGGATAACATGGCAGGCAATCGCCCCTGAAAAATACCATCCGGCATGGGGCACGATACCCCCCTTGAACCCCCCCTCGCCAATTTCTTCAACCCCGGTTTCCGCCAGAAAACCTTTGATTTGCCGTTCGCACTCGGATGCCCCTGCCGGATACCAGCTCCCGGAAAAGGCCGCTTTACGGGTCTCCATGGGGTTACCTCCTTTTGAAAGGTGGAAGGTTTTTAGGCTGACCTTCAGTGGTGCAGCTTATTGTGGACGAGATTCCGGAGCCATTGGAGCCATGGTTCAAAGCCGGCTTCGGTTTTTGAAGAGATCTCGAATACCGGCATATCCGGATGAATCTGCCCGATTGTCCTTATGGCAAGATCTATGTCGTAATCAAGATAGGGAAGCAGGTCTGTTTTGTTGAGCAATGTCGCATCACACTGCCGGAACATCAGCGGATACTTGGCGGGCTTATCTTCGCCTTCGGTTACGGACAAAACCACCACCCGTGCATCTTCACCGATATCAAATTCCGCCGGGCACACCAGGTTGCCGATATTCTCCACGATGAGCAAATCGATGGCATCCAGGTCCAGGCCGTCCAGGGCCTTTTCAATCACATGGGCCGCCAGATGGCAGTCACCACCGAATTGGTCGGTATTGATCTGGACCACCGGGACGCCCGATTTGGCCAGCCGGTCGGCATCATTGGTGGTGCAGATATCCCCCACAATCACCGCGGTTTTTATTTCCGGCATAATTCGGCCCAGGGTTTTCTCAAGGGTCGTGGTCTTGCCCGACCCGGGAGAACTCATCATATTGAGAACAAAAACACCCTTTTCCCGAAACCGCTGACGGTTTTGTTCGGCCATCATATCATTGGCATCCAGGACCCGGCGCACAACCTTGATAGTATGGGTGCCCGATTTTTGGCTTGCCGTACCCCTGTCATGATGGTCATGGGTATGGGGTGATTTATGAGGCCCGGTATGATGATACTGTCTGGGCATTTTAAAAAGATTAAACGGCATTTGATCGTTCCCCGTCCGCAATTTCAATTGAGTCTATGTCGAGTTCGCGGCCGGCAATGATATCAATGGCGCCGCTTTGACAATTTTTGCAGGCAAATGCCGGACCGTCTATGATCCATTCAAAACCACATTCCTTGCACCTGGCCGTCACCGGGATCTCTTCAATATTCAACTTTGCTCCGGCCAGAACAGTGTCCCTGATCACAACGTCAAAGCAAAACCGCAAACTGTCCGGCACAATCGCGGACAATTTGCCGACTTTAAGGTTCACCGTTTCAACGGCTTTTCCCTGAAGATCCGACGGAATCGAATCGATGGCAATTTCCACAATCTGCATGGCGATACCCATCTCATGCATATCATCAACCTGCCCTGGGCGTGTACCCGGTTACAAACAAAGAGTCCTAACCTTTAAAAACCTCGGCACAAAGTTCACCCAGCAGGCCCAGATTTTCGCACACATGAATACCGCTGGCCTTCATGGCCGCTATCTTTCCCTGGGCCGTTCCGCTGCCGCCGCTGACAATGGCACCGGCATGTCCCATACGCCGCCCCGGAGGCGCCGTGAGACCGGCAATGAACCCGACAACAGGTTTGGTGACATGGCTGGTGACAAATTCTGCAGCCTTTTCTTCCGCATCACCGCCGATCTCACCCACCATGACGATGCCCGTTGTGTCGGCATCTTTTTCAAATGCCCCGAGACAATCGATGAAATCGGTCCCGTTCACCGGGTCACCCCCAATACCGATGCAGGTGGTCTGACCGATGCCATGGGCAGTGAGCTGGTGCACCACTTCGTAGGTCAGGGTGCCGGATCGGGAAACAACACCGATGGGCCCGCCGGGCTGGTGAATCGGACCGGGCATAATGCCGATCTTGCACTGCCCCGGCGTAATGACACCCGGGCAATTGGGGCCGATGAGCCGGCAGGGCTTATCCTTGAGGTAATTTTTCACCTTCATCATGTCCATGACCGGGATGCCCTCGGTGATGGCAACAATCAGTTCAACACCGGCATCGGCGGCTTCCATAATGGCATCGGCCGCAAAGGGCGGGGGCACAAAAATCATGGAGCAATTGGCACGGGTGGCTGCCACGGCATCGGCCACCGTATTAAACACCGGCACATCATCCATCTTCTGACCGGCCTTGCCCGGCGTCACCCCGGCCACCACCTGTGTGCCATAGCCAATGCACTGGCGTGTATGAAACTGGCCTTCCCGCCCGGTGATCCCCTGAACCAGGAGACGTGTATTCTGATCAACAAAAATACTCATTTCAAACCTCGCTAAATGGTTGCATAATTACAAGCGCCCCTCTCAGGCGCCGGCAATTTCGGCAATTTTTCCGGCGGCATCTTTCAGGTCCGTTGCGGTAATCAGGCGCAGGCCGGATTCGGCCAGAATTCGACGCCCCTCATCGACATTGGTTCCCTCCATGCGGACCACCACCGGTACATTGAGTCCTGTTTTACGGGCCGCCTGCACCACGCCTTCGGCCAGCACATCACAGCGCAGAATCCCCCCGAAAATATTGATCAGGATCCCTTTGACATTCGGATCGCTGAGAATAATCCGAAATCCGTTTTCAACCATTTCCGCATTGGCACCGCCCCCGACATCCAGAAAGTTGGCCGGCTCAGCACCGGCAAGCTTGATAATATCCATGGTGGCCATGGCCAGCCCGGCACCGTTTACCATATTGCCGATATTGCCGCTACCCCCCAGGTTAATGTAGTTCAGGTTATATTTTGAGGCTTCCAGTTCCAGCGGGTCTTCCTCATCCAGATCCCGGTATTCCATAATATCCCGGTGCCGGTACAGGGCATTGCTGTCCACATCCACCTTGGCATCCAGGGCAATCACCTGGTCTTCGGTGGTCAGCACCAGGGGATTGATTTCCACCAATGAACAATCGTAGTCGGCAAACATTTTATACAGACCCGCCAGCAGTCGGCTGAAAGACTTCATGGCGGGTGCCGGGATGTTCAGCCCGAATGCCGCCTTACGACAGTGATAGGGCTGAATGCCCAACAACGGGTCAACATGGACCCG
The DNA here is from genome assembly GCA_942490765.1 of uncultured Desulfobacterales bacterium. Classification (GTDB taxonomy): domain Bacteria; phylum Desulfobacterota; class Desulfobacteria; order Desulfobacterales; family 4572-123; genus 4572-123. Next base: position 122,497 of record CALNYM010000023.1, read on the forward strand.
AATGATTTTCTCGGGTGTCTCAGCGGCCACCGCTTCGATATCCATACCGCCGGATTCACTGGCCATAATCACATGGGTTGCCGTGGCCCGATCCGGCAGGATGCTCAAATAAAGTTCTTTGGCGATATTAAGGCCCTGCTCAACCAGAATTTTGCGAACCAGGCGACCTTCGGGGCCGGTCTGGTGTGTGATCAGCGTCATGCCCAGAATTTCTTCTGCCAGACGGCCCACCTCTTCTCCGGAATGGGCCAGCTTGACGCCACCGCCCTTTCCACGGCCCCCGGCGTGAATCTGGGCCTTGACAACCACCGGGAAACCACCCAGCGATGCGGCCTTTTCCTGGGCTTGTGCAGGGCTGAAGGCAACCCCGCCATCGGGAACCGGAACATTATATTTTCGAAACAACGCCTTGGCCTGATATTCATGGATCTTCATGAATTTGCTCCTGCTTTTGCCCTGATTATCGAATAACGGTCATGCCCTTCGGACACAACAAAAAACAAAAAATCACCATGAAGGATATGAAGTTTTTCCTTCAGTTCCTTCAGTTCCTTCATGTCCTTCATGGTAAAAATCGTTATTCCGTCATATAAATAAACACCTATCCAATAACACACAGTACGGCATCTTTTGCAACACTGTCACCGCTGGAAAAATGAATGGCCTTGATGATACCGTCCACCGGCGCCGCCAGGGCATTTTCCATCTTCATGGCTTCCAGCACCACCACTTTATCACCTTTTTTTACGGTATCGCCCACCTGCTTTTCATACTTGACAATCATACCGGGCATGGGTGCGGTAAGGGGCGTTCCCTTGGCATCTGCACCGGCGGCAGGCGCCGGCATGGCGGGTGCCGCGGGTGCGGACGGAACTGCCGGAGCAGCGGGTGCAGCCGGAGCAGCCGAAGCAATAGGGGGTGCTGTCGTGGCAGGTGCGACGGCCTGGGGTTGCGCGGGCTGCACATAGCTGACCATGGGGGTGCCGTCGGCCGAATCAACACCGACTTCAAAATATTCATCATCCACAAAAACATTGAATGTGCGCAGGTTTTCACTCCTGTCCGGGACATCCTTGGTGGGCTTCTCGATCAGTTCGCCGGCCAGGGCCTTTTTAACAAGGGCCTGTTCGGCCAGGGCCTCATCAAGGGTTTTGGCCCTTACCTCTGCCGGCGGTTCCTCTTTCCCGTATTTCCATTTTAAAAATTTCTTGCCGGTAACCGGGAACATCGCATAGATCAGTTCATCATCCAGGTCCACAGCCAGTCCCTTGACATCTGCCTGGGCCTTTGCCAGTTCGGGTTCCAACACCTCTGCCGGCCGGCAGGTAATGGGCTCTTCGCCACGCTCATACCCTTTTAACGCCTTTGCCTGCACTTCCGGATTGATGGGTACTGCCGTCTTGCCGTAGAGGCCGTAGCACAGGTCCTTGACCTGACCGGTGATCATCTTGTAGCGTTCGTTTTCATCATCAAACAGCACATTGTTCACCGTCTGAATACCCACGATCTGGCTGGTGGGCGTCACCAGCGGTATCTGCCCCAGATCCTTTCTGACCCGTGGCAGCTCGGCATACACCTTATCAATCTTGTCCAGGGCATCCATCTGCCGCAACTGGTTCACCAGGTTGGAAAGCATGCCCCCCGGGGTCTGATGCAGAAGCACATTGATATCGATGATGGAAATTTTGGTATCGTCCAGCAGGTGCCGATACTTGGGCAGCACCTCTTTTTCCAGAATTTCATTAATGTCCGCCATATGCCGGATATCAAAACCGGTGTCCCGGTCCGTTCCCAAAAGGGTCATGACCAGGGGTTCGATGGCCGGATGCGCTGTACGGAAAGCATAGGGTGACATGCAGGTATCGATAATATCCACCCCCGCTTCGATGGCTTTCAGATGGCTCATGGAGGCCATGCCCGAGGTAAAATGACTGTGCAGATTAAGCGGAATCTTGACCGCTGCCTTGAGGGCCTTGACAATGGCATATGCATCATAAGGCGCGATGAGACCCGCCATATCCTTGATGCAGATACTGTCGGCGCCCATGGCTTCCAGTTCCTTGCCCTTTTGGACATAATATTCCAGGTTGTACACCTCTCCCCCCAGCCGGGGTTCGGTCATGGTGTAGCAGATACAACCCTGAAAATGTTTGCCGCACTCCTTGATGACCGGCACCACCGTCTCGAAGTTGCGATAATCGTTCAGGGCGTCAAAGGTCCTGAAAATATCCATGCCGTTGGCAGCGGCCCTGTCCACAAAAGCCCGGGCTACATCATCGGCATAATTGCGGTACCCCACCAGATTCTGGGCCCGAAGCAGCATGGAAAAGGGGGTTTTTTTTATATATCGTTTCAATGTCCGAATACGTTCCCAGGGGTCTTCGTTTAAAAACCGGTGCGTGGTATCAAAGGTGGCGCCGCCCCAGGTTTCCATGGCCCAGAACCCGACTTCATCCATCTTCTCGGCCACAGGAATCATATCTTCGGTCCTACCCCGGGTGGCAAACAGGGATTGATGCCCGTCACGAAAGGTCAAATCTTCAATTTTGACCGGATTCGCCGCTGCCGGTCGGTCTTTGCCATAATTCATACTGGTCATATTTACCTGATTGTGATCACTCATACAAAGGTCTCCTTAGCTCGATTAAAGTCTGGCCCCTGATAATTTTAGGCCATCATCAGTCTTCAATCTATATTTATTAAAAACGTTAATATGTAAAATTATCTAAGCCTTGCCCCATGGAACATCTTAAGCTGCATCTGATTGCCAAACTGCATCTGGGCCTGCCGACCGCTCAATCCCCACATTTTTACCGGCGGGGGCGGTACCGAAAAGCCCGGGGCCGTTTCGGCAGTGGGCTGGGCCGTCATGGCCTGTTCCTGATTGATATAGGAGATCACTGCTGAAATCGCAGCGACCATTTTTTTATCTTTTGTCATCTGTTCACCGCCTTAATCATTGATTACATGGGTATATTGCCGTGTTTTTTGGGCGGCCGCAGCTCTCGCTTACTGCACATCACCTCAAGGGCGTCAATCAAACGGGGCCGGGTCTCACTGGGGACGATAACCGCATCGATATATCCCCGGGCCGCAGCACAATAGGGGTTGGAAAACAACTCTTCATATTCTGCAATTTTTTCTTTTCGCTTGGCAACCGGATCATCGGCCGCCTTTATTTCCCTGCGATGGATAATATTGGCGGCCCCGGCGGCCCCCATTACCGCAATCTGAGCCGTTGGCCAGGCAAATGCCATGTCCGCGCCCAGGTCTTTGGAACACATGGCCAGATAGGATCCGCCGTAATCCTTACGGGTCACCAGCAGCAATTTGGGTACGGTGGCTTCGGAATAGCACCAGAGCAATTTGGCGCCATGACGGATAATACCGCCCCATTCCTGATTACTTCCCGGCAGATAACCGGGGACATCCGCAATGGTCAGCATGGGAATATTAAAGGAATCACAAAACCGAATAAACCGGGTGGCCTTATCCGATGCGTCGATATCCAGGCACCCGGCCAGGCTGTTGGGCTGATTGGCAATGATACCGATACTGCGGCCGTTGAGCCGGGCAAAACAGATCACGATATTGGGTGCGAAATAGAAATGCGGTTCGAAAAATTCACCGTTATCCACAATGGCGCGGATCACATCCTTGATATCATAGGACTGGTTGGGATTATCCGGGATAATACCGTCCAGGGCCGGGTCAATGCGGGCCGGGTCATCACCGGTATTGATGATGGGCGGATCTTCCATGTTGTTGGAAGGCAGGTAGCTCAACAGTTTTTGCATTTGAACAATGGCGTCTTCATCGCTCTCGCATGCAAAATGGGCCACACCGCTTTTGGTGTTATGGGCCATGGCACCACCCAGGTCTTCAAAGCTGATCTCCTCACCGGTGACGGACTTGATCACTTCCGGACCGGTAATAAACATATAGCTGGTATTTTTCACCATGAAGATCCAGTCGGTCATGGCCGGTGAATATACGGCCCCGCCGGCCGTGGGCCCCATGATGGCGGAGATCTGTGGAATCACGCCCGAGGCGGCCGAATTGCGGAAAAAAATCTGGCCGTATCCGGAAAGCGCATCCACCCCTTCCTGTATCCTGGCACCGCCCGAATCGTTCATCCCCACAAAGGGCACCCCGGCCTTAAGGGCCATATCCATGACCTTGCAGATTTTCTTGGCCTGCATCTCCCCCAGACTGCCTGCCCGGGAGGTAAAATCCTGGGCATAGGCGAATATGGGCCGGCCTTCCACGAGTCCATGTCCCGTGATCACGCCATCGGAGGCAATTTCTATGTTTTCCATTTCAAAATTCGTACACCGGTGGGTCACAAACATATCTATTTCCCGGAAGGTGCCCTTGTCAAACAGACAGTTCAACCGTTCCCGGGCGGTTAGTTTGCCCGTTTCCTTGTGCCTGGCAACCGCTTTTTTACCGCCCATTTGAAGAATTTTTGTTTCTCGTTCCCTGAGCGCCTTGATTTTATCCTGCACGATACCCATTACTTGATTCCTTTCCCTTTTCAGCCTGACAACACCATCAATGGTCGTCAGGGATTCACTGAAACGAATGATAAAAATTTTTCAGGAATTACAGTCTCTTTTCCCTTTATTGTCAAGTGAAAAAAGAAGCTCGGTGGCGGCAATGGTGGGCGATAGATCCCCCATTTCAACGCTGCGAATTATTCCGGGAAGCATTTTTTTGACGCCCGGGGCCGAATGAAAGCGATATTTAAGTTCCTCTTCCACCATGGACCACATCCAGTCCAGGTTCTGGCCCCTTCTTTTCTGTTGCAATTCACCGCTTTTTTCAAAAATTTCCCGATGTGATAAAATTTTTTGCCATATTTCCCGGAGACCTTCGGTGGCCAGGGCACTACAGGTCACCACCGGCGGGCTCCAGCGGGGCGATGCCGGATTCAACAGATGCAGGGCATTTTCATACAACCGCCGGGCCTTTCGGGCCTTTTCCACGTTATCGCCGTCCGCCTTGTTAATGGCAACGGCATCGGCCAGCTCCAGTATCCCCTTCTTGATGCCCTGGAGTTCATCGCCGGCCCCGGCCAGCATGAGCACCAGAAAAAAATCGACCATGGACGCCACAGTGGTCTCGGACTGGCCGACGCCCACGGTTTCAACAATAATCACGTCAAAACCGGCGGCCTCACAAATCAGGAGGGTTTCCCGGGTTTTACCGGCCACACCGCCCAGGGTGGTGCCGGCGGGTGACGGCCGGATAAAGGCATCCGGTTCCACAGCCAGTCGTTCCATACGGGTCTTGTCGGCCATGATGCTGCCGCCGCTTCGGGTACTGCTCGGATCCACGGCCAGCACCGCCACCTTATGCCCCTTCCCAACGAGCATCATGCCAAAATTCTCGATAAAAGTGCTTTTACCGACCCCGGGGACACCGGTAATACCCAGCCGAATGGCCCGCCCCGTATCGGGCAGCAGCTGATCCATAATGGCCTTGGCCAGATCGCGGTGGGCCGGATGCGCACTTTCGATCATGGTAATGGTCTTGGCCAGAATCCTGCGATCAAACTGCCGGACCCCATTTATATAATACTGCGGATCATCTGATATCATTGTTTATATATCCAGGTTAAAGGCATTCTGTCTATTTGGTGGGCACAGCCCACCCTACGATGGCTGCCTTCTACCTAAACCCCTTCCAACACATCCATCACCTTGCTGGCGGAATCCGTGATGGCGGTGCCGGGGCCAAAAATCCCCACCACACCGGCCTTGTACAGAAAGTCATAATCGCCCGGCGGAATCACGCCACCAACAATCACCTTGATATCTTCACCGCCCGCTTTTTTTAGTTCCTCAATCAGTTGCGGGACCAGGAATTTATGCCCGGCGGCCAGGCTTGACACCCCCACCAGATGCACATCGTTTTCAATGGCCATCCGGGCCGCCTCCGCCGGCGTCTGAAACATGGGGCTGATATCCACATCAAAGCCCAGATCCGCATAGGCCGTGGCCACCACCTTGATGCCGCGGTCATGGCCGTCCTGACCCATTTTGGTGACCAGCATCCGGGGCCGGCGCCCCTGTTTTTCCAAAAAAACATCCGTGCGTTTGCGAATGGCCGTAAAGACGTCACTGTCCTGGTATTCCGAAGCATACACACCGGCAATACACTGGGTGGTGGCGACATACCGGCCGAAAACCGTTTCCAGGGCATCGGATATTTCCCCCACCGTGGCCCGTGCCCTCACCGCGGGCAGGCAGGCCTCCAGCAGGTTGGCGTCTGATGCCGCGGCCCGGGTAATTGCCGCAAGGGCCTCTTGGACCAACCCCTCGTCACGTGATGCCTTGATCTCCTTTAACCGCTGTACCTGTTCTTCACGCACGGTTTCGGAAACTTCCAGCAGGCCTTTTAAGGGTTCCTCCTGGATCTTATACTTGTTGACCCCCACGATGACGTCCAGCCCCTGATCAATGCGGGCCTGTTTGCGGGCCGCGGATTCTTCAATCCGCATTTTGGGCATACCGGTTTCAATGGCTTTGGCCATGCCCCCCAGTTCTTCCACTTCGTTGATGATCTTGCGGGCCTCTGTAATGATACCGTCGGTGAGGGCCTCGATATAGTATGATCCGCCCAGGGGATCCGCCACATGGCATATCTGGGATTCTTCCTGCACGATAATCTGGGTATTCCGGGCAATGCGGGCCGAGAAATCCGTTGGCAGCCCCACGGCCTCGTCGAATGAATTGGTGTGCAGGGACTGGGTGCCGCCCAATGTCGCCGACAGACACTCTAAGGTTGTCCGGATAATATTGTTATAGGGGTCCTGCTCGGTGAGACTCCAGCCGGATGTCTGGCAATGGGTGCGCAGCATGGTGGATTTGGGGTTCTTGGGATTAAAGGGGCTGATCAGTTCATGCCACAGGAAGCGGGCGGCCCGCAGCATGGCGATCTCCATGAAAAAATTCATGCCCACACCAAAGAAAAAGGAAAGCCGCGGCGCAAAGGTGTCAATATCCATCCCGGCATTTAAAGCGGCCCGGACATACTCAAGTCCGTCGGCCAGGGTAAAAGCGGTTTGCAGGACACTGTTGGCCCCGGCCTCCATCATATGATAACCGCTGATGCTGACGGTGTTGAATTTCGGCATATTGTTCGAACAATACCCGATAATATCCGATACGATCCGCATGGAGGGCGTGGGCGGATAAATATAGGTATTGCGGGTGAGATACTCTTTTAAAATATCGTTCTGAATGGTACCGGTGAGCTGTTCGTGCTTGACCCCCTGTTCTTCGGCGGCAACGATGTAACCGGCGATGATGGGCAGTACGGCACCGTTCATGGTCATGGACACCGACATCTTGTCCAGGGGGATTCCGCCAAACAGGATCTTCATATCCTCCACCGAATCGATGGCCACACCGGCCTTGCCGATATCGCCTACCACCCGGGGGTGGTCCGAGTCATATCCCCGGTGGGTCGCCAGATCAAAGGCCACGGAAAGCCCTTTCTGACCGGCCGCCAGGTTGCGCCGGTAAAACGCGTTGGACTCTTTAGCCGTTGAAAAACCGGCATACTGCCGGATCGTCCAGGGCCGGCCCGCATACATGGTGGCCATGGGACCCCGCACATAGGGTGCAAAACCGGGATAGGTATTGGTATGGGCCAGACCGTCGACATCTTCGGGGGTATACAACGGTTTTACCCGAATACCTTCGGGGGTTTCCCAGTCAAGATCTTCAAGGGGGCGTCCCCTTAACTGTTTCGTTGCCAGATCTATCCATTGCTGCCGGTCAGATTGTTTTGCCATTGCTCGCTCCTTATTTTTACTTATTTCCAAAAAAATTCAGAATCGGCCGATGTCGGTTAAAAAACGGTGCCACTCTAGTTCATATGGGCAAAATCGGCCCCACGTGATGTGCTTTCATATTCAACTTTCATGCCAACCGTCTTTTCAGGCAACCGGTATTTAACCTTCCGTTATTATTGGAATGATCGACATTGACCACCCGCGGGCCTTCAGCGGAAGTACAAAACGTATCTTCGATGACTCAAAATTGTCCCCCGACCGTTTACACCGTGTCCGTTTATTATTATGCTCGTGAACGTGCTCGTGAACGTAAACGTTACCGAATCTGATCTAACTTCGTAAGCATTGAAACAATACGGGTTAACAAGATTTTACCCTGTTTAAAGGAATTCACGTTATCAATTTTAAGGACCTGACAAACATCAATAATAGCAGCACATTCCATTGCAGAGCCCCTTGCGATGGAATAAAATCGTTTTTTATCGTTGGCTTTATTTTTTCCGCAACCTTCAGCAATATTCAACGGTATTGACCATGCCGCCCGTTTGAGTTGATCGGCAAGCGAAAAAGAACCCCTCGGAATTGTATCGGTTATATTGATCGCAATAGCCATAAATTCGATAGAGACTTTGTAAACATCCAGTTTTTCGTGGTCTAACATAACCATTCAATTCGTTTACGGGTACGTTTACGAGCACGAGCACGTTTACGATAAAAACAATTCGTTTACGGGTACGTTTACGATAAACACGTTGACCTGTTTCCGGATCAGTGGTTGCTATCTTTCACACAACTCAACCAGAACACCGCTGGTGGCCTTGGGATGCAAAAAGGCGATTTTTGCACCGCCGGCCCCGATCCTGGGCGTCTGATCAATGAGTTTTACCCCTTTTTCCTTGAGCTCTGCCAGGGCCTCTTCAATATTTTCCACACGAAAGGCCACGTGCTGAATGCCGGTGCCCTTTTTATCGATATATTTGGCAATGGGACCGTCGGGCGCCGTGGATTCAAGAAGCTCCACCTCACTTTCACCAACAGGGAAAAATGCCGTGGTTACCTTTTGCTCGGCAACCGTCTCACTGCCGTTAAAATCAAGCCCCATAATATCGGACCAGAATTTCTTGCCTTCGTCAACACTGTTTACGGCAATACCGAGATGATCGATTTTCAAAACCTTCATTTGATCTCCTTTGGTTTATCAGGTTATTTAGGTTGGAAGTTAAAGGAATTCTGTCTATTTGGTGGGCGCAGCCCACCCTACGATGCCTGCCTTCTACCTTCCACCTAAATCAGTATACTTTTCCATGACCCGCTTGAATCCCGGCATCGCTCCGGTAATCGTTTCATCATCCACGCAGAATGCGATGCGAAAATGACCGGGACATTTGAAACCGCTGCCCGGAACCGTGAGAATCATCTCCTCCTGAAGGGCCTGAACAAAGCCGACATCATCGCCAACAGGTGTTTCCGGAAACAGGTAAAAGGCACCGGCGGGCTTGACAAATGTATACCCGCACGCCGCCAGACCATCGCATAAAAGGTCCCTTTTCCGGGCATAAGCGCTGATGTCGACACTTTCCCCCTGGAGACAGGCCACCACCCGCTGCATCAGGGCCGGTGCGTTGACAAACCCTAAAATCCGGTTGGAAAGGGCCATGCCGGCCAGAAGCTTGTCCCTGAACGTGGCGTTCGGGTTGACGGCAATATATCCGAGACGTTCGCCGGGAATGGACAGATCCTTGGAATAGGAACTCACCACCATCGTTTCCGGGTAGGCCTTCAAGACCGATGGAACGGTTTTACCGTCAAAAATGATCTTGCGATAGGGTTCATCGGATATCAGATAAAGGGTACGCCCCGTCTGCCTGCTTTTTTCAGCCAGGAGGGCCCCGAGTTGTTCCAAACTTTCCGCGGAATAGACCTGGCCGGTGGGATTGTTGGGCGAGTTGACGATCATGCCCTTGGTTTTAGGGGTGATCGCTTTTTCGATGGCGTCCAGATCAAGGGTAAAATCGGAATGGGTCGGCACGGTTTTCAAGACCCCGCCGTGGTTGGCCGCATAAAATCCGTATTCCACAAAACAGGGCACCGGCGTCAACACCTCATCTCCGGGGTCCAGGATGGTTTTTAAAACCACATTTAAACCACCCGCGGCACCGCAGGTCATGATCACCTCTTTGTCGGTCAGCGGCACCTGTTGTTCCTTGGACAGGTATTTTGCAATGGATTCACAGACCATGGGATAGCCGGCATTGGGCATATAGCAATGGCTGCCAAGCCCGCAGGCGTCCACCGCATCGCGCAAGGCCGCGTTGAACTGGGCCGGTGGCGGCAGATTGGGATTGCCCAGGCTGAAGTCAAATACATTTTCAGCGCCGTGCAGGGCCTTGAGACGGCCCCCTTCCTCAAACATTTTGCGTATCCAGGATGATTTTTGTAAAACCGTTTCAATATTTCCGGCAATGGTCATGGCACTCTTTCCTTTAAACTCCCTCCACCGACTTTACGGCGGGAATTTTTTCTTTTAAGATTCTCTCGATTCCGTTTTTAAGGGTCATCTGCGACATGGGGCATCCGGCACAGGCCCCCTGCAGACGCACCTTTACAACGCCGTTGTCGATATCAACCAGTTCCACATCCCCGCCGTCCGCCTGGAGCGCCGGCCGAATCTCATCCAGGATGGCCCTTACTTTTTCTTTCATCTCTGCCTCCTTTATCTTTATCTGCTAAAACCTGGTTCAGGGCCAGATAAGAGTTCAGTGGCTCTGCCATAAACGTGCTCGTGCTCGTGAACGTACACGTAGACGATCTTGGAACCGGCAATCTGGTATTGAAGGAAAATGCTTGAGTAAAACACTTGCCCCGATTCCTTTTTAAGGGACGTACAGTTGCGATATTTCGTGTACGGTCACGATTACGGTCACGAGCACGTAAGTAAACTATGCCCTTTTGGCTTAACTCAATACCGGTCCCTTTGGAGTCGAATTTTTATCGCTACCTGCCAACGGCCCTCCGGGCATAAAAATTTTTTCTGAAAACCTCAAATTCACCGCCTATAATGGCCTCTCGAATGGCCCTCATGAGCGAAATAAAATAGTGTATATTATGAATCGTATTTAATCGATATGCAAGTAATTCTTTGGACATATACAGATGTCGCAGGTAGGCGGCGGAGTAGTTTCGGCAGGTATAGCAGGTGCATTGCGGATCGATGGGACCGGTATCATGCCTGAACCGGGCATTGGTAATATTGATGTTTCCACAAGCGGTGATCAGCTGACCGTTGCGGGCATTTCGGGTGGGCAGAACACAGTCAAACATATCCGCCCCCAGGGCCACCAGTTCCACCAGATCTTCGGGGGTGCCGACCCCCATGATATATTTGGGTTTATGGTCCGGCAGCAACGGCAGCGTGTGATGGGCCATCTCAACCATGACATCCTTGGGCTCCCCCACGCTCAGGCCGCCGACGGCATATCCGGGAAAATCAAGATCGGCCAGGGCATGGGCCGACATGAGGCGAAGTTCCTTGTGCATGCCGCCCTGGACAATGCCGAAAAGCGCATTTTTTCGGCCTGTTGTCTGCTGCCAGTGGTCCCGGCATCTTTTCGCCCAGCGGCTGGTCAGTTCCAGGGCATCTTTAGCCGCCTGCCAATCGGCCGGATACTGGATGCACTGGTCCAGACACATCATGATATCCGAATCCAGGCAGGCCTGGATGTCAACGGCCCGTTCCGGGGACAACAGATGCTTTGATCCGTCAATATGAGACTGAAAGGCAGCCCCTTCCTCGGTAATTTTGGCCAGTTTTGCCAGGGAAAAAATCTGAAATCCACCGCTGTCGGTCAAGATTGGTCGCTTCCAATTCATGAACCCATGCAGCCCGGAAAATTTTTCAATAACATCACAGCCCGGTCTCAGGTTTAAATGATAGGTATTGCCCAGTATAATCTGGGCACCGCATGCCATAAGCTCTTCGGGTGAAACTGATTTTACCGACGCCAGGGTGCCCACCGGCATGAACACCGGCGTTTTAATCACGCCATGGGCCAGATGAAACGCTCCGGCCCGGGCTCTTGTTTTATCTGATCTCGCGATTTCTTTAAAATTCAACATAATCCAACTCAACTTCACGTAATTATTTAATATTAAATCCAATATAACCATGAAATTCGTGAAGGACATGAAGTTTCACGCCCCAGGACAATACAAAAAGTCTTTTCTCCATGTTCTTCATGTGCTGCATGGTAAATAATGATAGTTAAAGGCATTCTGTCTATTGGTGGGCACAGCCCACCCTACGATGGTTACCTTCAGCCTTCCACCTAATCAACCTACTCTATATACATCCCATCCCCGTAACTGTAAAAGCGATACCCTTTCTCTATGGCCTGCCGGTAGGCCTGCAACACATTTTCCCGTCCGGCAAAGGCCGACACGAGCATGAGCAACGTGGATTGCGGCAGGTGAAAATTGGTGAGCATGGCATCCACCATCTTGAATTTGTACCCGGGATAGATAAACAGGTCACACTGGCCACTGCCCGGGGCAATCGCACCATTGTTCCCTGCGGCATATTCCAGGGTCCGCACGCTGGTGGTCCCCACGGCAATAACCCGGCGCCCCTGCATCTTGGCCCGGCTGATCTTATGCGCCGCATCATCGGAGATAAAATATCGCTCGGAGTGCATCACATGTTCCCGGACATCGTCCACCCGCACCGGCAAAAAGGTGCCATACCCCACATGCAGTGTTATGGAGACAACGTCAACCCCTTTGGCTTTGATTTTTGTCATGAGATCCGGTGTAAAATGGAGCCCGGCCGTGGGGGCCGCGATAGCGCCCTTTTCGGATGCATATATGGTCTGGTAGGCGATCCGATCCTCCTCACGCCCCCCATTGTCCGTCCGTTTGATGTAAGGCGGCAGCGGAATCCTGCCGATGCGGTACATGTGCGCTTCAAAATCATCTTCGCAGGCAAACCGGATCTCATACACACCCGCCTTAAACGCGATCACCGTGGCCGACAGCCCTCGGTCAAACTCGATGGTGGATCCGGGTTTCGGCCGTTTGGAGGAATTCACCAGACAGTTGCAGGTAAACACACCGGTGCTGGCCAGGGCCTGGCGTCCACCGGCGTAATCGAGAATCAGCACCTCGGCCCTGCCCCCGGTCTCCTTGCGGCCCAGGAGCCGGCCGGGGATGACCTCTGTGTTGTTGACCACCAGAAGGTCCGTGGGATGAAAAAAATCATAAATATCCCCGAAGCCGTGGTGGGCCAGTTCCCCGGATGCCCGGTTTACAACCAGCAGTCTTGACTGATCCCGCCGGTCAGCCGGTTTTTGGGCGATGAGGGCTTCCGGAAGATCATAGTTATAATCGTTTAGAGCGTACATATTGGTTTATTGTCTGTTGTGTGTCGTTCATTGAATGATTGAATAATCAAGACATACTATCCATTTTCACTTTGGTCCCGGTTTATAGAACCTGATTAAAAGATTCAATCATCGTAGGGTGGGCTATGCCCACCAAACAGACAGCATGCCTTTAAATCCCTTGTCCTCACAAAATAGAATATTTCTTTCAGGCTGTTTTCCAAAATGACCAATCGACGATATTCAAAGGATTCCAACCAATTGGTGGGCACAGCCCACCCTACGAAGCCGCCTATAGCCGCCTCTATCTTTTCCCCATATATATCAAAAAAAGGCCGATGCCCATCAGTACCAGTCCGAACCGCCGCAAAGCCCCTTCCGGCATTTCAAGAACTTTTTCAATCCAGCCTTTCATTTTATCCGGAAACGCAAAATAGGGCAGACCTTCTACAATCATTACCATTCCGATGACACACAGGAAAAAATCCATTGGCACCTCATTTAGTCCTCATATTTCAAGCGATACCCTGCGGTCATCCCTTTTATGCATGATAACAGCGGCACAATTTCGCAATTGACCGCTGTAGGGTATGATCGGAAAGGCTTTTAGCAACAGAGTTGCTATAACCATTTGCACTGAATTTTGTCAAAACAAAAGATGCCATCAGAAACGGTGTAGCAGTATTGCATCATAAATGATCCACAACCTCCTGAAAAATGACAGGGCAACGATTGCTTTCAATTATATCTTGACTAATTGCCCATTATTTTATTAAAAACGATTGTCAAAATCAAAAATCTGCAATAGCCTTTCGATCCAGGATACTGCCGATAAGTGATACGCCCCAATAACGACCACGCCCTGACGGGCATAGCAAAAATGATGAATTGAGAAAGGTAGAACCGCTAATTTATTCCTCATTATTCAAAACGCATATCTTCCTGCTTTCATATAGACAACGAGACGATAATCATGGAATTTGAACCGGTGATCGGGCTGGAGGTCCATGCCCAGCTGAAAACAAAAACCAAAATATTCTGCAACTGCTCCACAGCCTTCGGCGCCCCCCCCAACACCCACACCTGCCCGGTGTGTCTGGGCATGCCCGGCGTGCTGCCGGTACTCAATAAAAAGGTGGTGGACTTTACCCTTCGTATGGCCCTGGCAACCCATTGCAAAATTGCCCGGGAAAGCCGCTGGGCCCGAAAAAACTATTTTTACCCGGACCTGCCCAAAGGCTACCAGATTTCCCAGTATGAACTGCCCATTGCCGAATTCGGCCACATCGATATTGAAAGCGGCCCTGTCACCAAACGCATCGGCATTACCCGCATCCACATGGAAGAAGATGCCGGCAAACTGGTGCATGACCCGGACCGGCCGGTGAGCCGGGTGGATCTGAACCGTACCGGGGTGCCGCTCATGGAAATCGTCAGCGAACCGGACCTGCGCACCCCGGAAGATGCCGGAGAATACCTGCGCCAGCTGCGGGCCATTGTGCGGTACCTGGGCATTTGCGACGGCAACATGGAAGAGGGCAGTTTCCGGTGCGATGCCAATGTTTCCATCCGGCCCAAAGGCAGTGAGCCCTTTGGCACCCGTGCCGAAGTCAAAAACCTCAATTCGTTTAAAAATGTGGAAAAAGCCCTGCACTATGAAATCGGCCGCCAGCGGGAAGTCATCATGGACGGGGGCCAGGTGGTGCAGGAGACCCGGCTGTGGAATCCTGATCAAAACCGCACCGGTTCCATGCGCGGCAAGGAAGAGGCCCACGATTACCGCTATTTCCCGGACCCGGACCTTCTGCCCCTGGTCATCGATGACCGCTGGATTACCGAAATAAAAGAAAGCCTGCCCGAACTGCCGGCGGCAAAACAGGCCCGTTTTATCAACGACTACCAGCTGTCCGGTGAGGATGCCGCACGACTCACCGCTTCCCGGGCACTGGCAGACTATTTTGAAGCCTGCCTGACCGATTTCCCCCAACCCAGGCCCGTGAGCAACTGGGTTCTGGGATCGCTGCTGGGCCTTTTAAACGCCGAAGACAAAAGTGTCGACCAGTCGCCCATTTCGGCTGAAGGTCTGGCCGGCCTTTTAAAGCTCATCGATCAAAACATTATCAGCGGTAAAATCGCGAAAACCGTATTTGATGACATGGCCCGGACCGGCAGGGACCCCAGGACCATTGTGGAAACAAAGGGACTTGCCCAGGTCAGCGACAGTGGGGCGATTGAAGCGCTCGTAGAAAAAATCCTGGACCGCTGCCCGGACGAGGTGGCCGCTTATCAGAGCGGCAAAACCCAACTCATGGGCTTTTTTGTCGGGCAGGTGATGAAGGAAACAAAGGGCACGGCCAATCCCAAGATGGTCAACGAAACGCTTCGCAAGCAACTGGGGTAGAGACCGGGGCCACGCGGGACACCCCTCCCAGAGAAAAATTTACCGTTTCTATTCAATGCCGGTTACTGAGGGACGCTGTACCAAACGCCAGGACAGGCGATGGTTCAATCCCAGGAAACACCGCCGGCTGTATGATCTTAATTCAACGATCCATGGATCCGAAGTTCAGTAAGAATATAATACTAACCGGTACTTACTTTGGAGAATTAAAATGCGTTTGAAAATTTTTGGACTGGGTCTCTTATGTATCTGTTTTGCTTTGGTCTGCGCCTGCGGCGGCGGTGGCAGCGGTGACAGTGGTGACAGTGGTGTTGATAGCGGCGGCGACACTGTCGTTGAAAAGATTCCGGACATCCTTACCCCTCCGCTGCCCTCGCTGGTATCTGACCCGGTTGTTGTGCTGATGGCAACAAAGCCGGACGAATGCGTGGTCGAATATCTCCCATATCCTTCTTATTATCCTAATTATTACATTACACGCGTTTCTGAGAGTTCCCCTTCTATTATAGACGGCAGTTGCCCGTATGAAGAAGAAATCCCGAAAGCGAATGAAGCCTATGTCTGGGGACTTGCCCTGGCCGAAGACCGTCTCTGGTTCGGCACCGGCGCCAATGTTCAGTGCCTGGTGGAGGGGGGCTATCTGGGAATTGCCACCCCTCACATTTTGAAAAGCGATGATGACTATTTCCAAACCTGCGAGTTTGGCTCAAGCTGGATTCTCGATCCGCTGCAGGGCGGCATCGCGCCGGATTTGCCAGATGAAGCGGGCGACTGGCGTCCGCCCAGTATCAACTACTACGACCTGACAAACAATTCGGAAAATTATCACATGGAAACGTTCCTGGATGACACTGGTACGTTGCGTTTAAATAACACCCTGGGCCTGCGGTCGGCCGGGGCCATCGGTGACGTTGTCTTTCTGGCCGGTCCCGATTTTGGCAGCGACGGCTCCAGAAATGTCAACGTATTTGCTTTCAAGAGTTCCACCGCCGAGTATCTGGGGTCTTATGTATTGACGGACTATTCCAATATCCGCAAATGGAAGGCCATCAACGGCCATCTGTACGCGGTTCTGACGGTTTCGGCCGATATACCGTGGCCGACGGAAACTACGGCCATGTGCTCAAGTGGGTGGGTACGCCGGATAATCCTTTTGTGGGTCCTGACGGCTCGGCCCCCTTTGCCGTGGTTGGCCGACTGCCCGGCGGCGGCGCCGAATTGTGCGAATACGGCAACGACCGCATGGCCGTGGCCACCTGGCCCGGCGGCATCGATGAAGAAACCGACTCGACCGCGGGTTTAGACATCACCAGCTTGAAACACGGCGGGATCTATATCAGCGTACCGATGCCTGAAGGCGGCCTGAATCCGGTCGCCGCAGCCACCAATTTCAAAGAGGCCTTCACCTTTGACCAGTACGAACCGGACATGGCACGCGCCTATACCTACGGCGGCGGCGCCCTGGCCTATTTCGACGGCTGGCTGATCTGGGGATCCATGCATGTTCCAGAGACAAGTTCGGCGGCGATACAACTGGCCTACCCTGCTTTGTTTGACATCCCCCGGTACAACAGCACCTGTCGAAACATTCTGGATCCTGATGACACCTGCGAAAATTTGGAGGGCGAAACAGATGATCATGCCCTCCGCGCGCTATGCCTGGCAGAATTGTATGGTGCGGCATCACAGGAAATAAAGGATGAATACGACGCGTGCGTCGAAATGAAAGCCAACTATAATATTGCCCTGGAGGACCCGGCCATTTCGATCTTCCGGGGCCGCAATCTGGAAACGAATAATCCGGAAATCGACGTGCTCTACGGGTATCCGTCCATGATGTCCCTGAACATCCCTTTTCTCACCCAGCTGAAAATTGCAACCGGTGGTGACATCGGTAACTGGTGGGAGGAAGGCGTCCGCTGGCAGGAAAAAGCCAACCGGATCGGGCCGCCGGTGTTCGGGGATGCCGGCTTCGGCAACCCGGACAACAACTATACCTGGGAAATGCGTATGGTCAACGGCCGCCTCTACGTGGGAACCATGGACCAGAGTGCCATCAGGGATTTGTTAAATGGGAATGTGTTAGATATGGACGCCGGCGCCGACCTGTACAGTTTCACCTCGGCCCACCAGGCCGCCGCCACGGAAGACCTTAAAGGTCTGGGCAATAAGTTCAACTACGGCTACCGCACCATGCTGCCCGGCCCGCCGGACAAACTTTACATTGGTACGGCCAATCCCTTCAACCTGGCCGCGGAAGGCAGAGGCGGCGGCTGGGAACTGCTCGAGGTAACGGTACAGGCTGTACAGGATGTGCCATAATCCAAATCGGTCCCTATGGCGATAACGCCAATGGAAAAGCCCCGCCGCAGGTTGCGACGGGGCTTTTTAATTGCAGTGGTTTTTGCCGATCGGCGCGGATGCTATAACCGGATGCGCAAATGGCCGATACTGAAACCGCTGGCGGCGCCGTAGAGAAAGGCCTCTTTGCCGGAACCGTATGCCAGGGTGCCGTCATCGATCAGAGCGCTCAGCACCAGGGGGATGGAGGTACTCGCCGTGTTGCCCAGCACATCGGCAACGATATGGATCTTTTCCAGGTCGTAGTCCAGGGCCGCGGCAATATTTTCGATAAATTTACGCGAAATCTGATGGGGAATGAGCATGTCGAGATGGTTAAAAATCGCATTTTCACCGTATACCGTTTTTCTGAGCTGCTGGTATTGCCGGAAATAATTTTCCGTAGCCGCCTTGGCAACTTTGGCCAGTTTGGGCATATCGAGGTAAAACCATCCATGAATGCCTTTGCCGTTGCCGTTTTTCCGCCAGTCGGTGGTCTCCGGCACATGGCACATCTCCCAATGCTCACCCATGCTCAACAGGTTGACCTCCAGCAATCCCGAAGTGCCATCGGACCGGGTCATGATCATGGCCGCACCGGCATCGCCGAGGGTCAGCCCGCCCAATTTTGTTGACAGTTCCTGGGTCGTTTTGATTTCACGGTTGACCACATAGCTGCCGATTTCGCCACAGACAATCAGCACGTTTTTTGCCGCACCACTGATAATAAAGCTGTTGGCCACATTCATGGCCTGCAGGAAACTGTTGCAGGCATTCCTTACATCAAAGGCGTTAATGATATTGAGGTTCATTTTTTTCTGGACGATGTTGGCGGTGGCCGGTTCCAGCGTGTCCATGTCTGTACTGGCAAAAATAAGGGTGTCGATGTCAGAAGGATCGATGTCACAGCGGTCAAAGGCGTTCCAGGCCGCAGAAATGGCAAGGTCAGAAGGAGACGTCCCCGGCGGCGAGTAAACCCTGGTTTTGCATTTGGTGGCCCGCCTGATAATGGTCGGTAATGCTTTTTTCACGGACGCCGGGGCGTTGAGCATTTTGATCAGCGCCTTATTGTCGACATAGTTATCCGGAATTTCAACGCCAATCGAAGCAATGGCAGATGCCGGGGTCTGATAGGTCTGCAGGGACTTGAAATAATGAACGGTAGATAGATCAGATGCTTTCATATAAAAATTCCAAAAAAAAGTTCACTATAAAATAAATAATTTTTAACTTACGTTCATTATATGATACACGATTAAAAGTCTACAATTATTAATCCTGCGCCAAATATGGACAACGACTGCTTTTTCGGTTGCACGACGGGTGGCATTCTGTTTAAATGCCCAAGTTTCTGACACCTGATGAAATCGCAAAAAACAAATTCATCATCACTTGATTGTCACGTAAGGGGAACCGTCTTGAACGTCCATCCGCCAAAATCAGTCAAATACGCAAACCTGGCATCCCGCCTTCTGATGAAACATCTGTTCGAGAACCAGTGGGTCATCCCGGAATCCCCCCCCAGATTTCTCGAAGGCTTCCTGAGGTGGCATGAACAGCACCTGCTTTCAATCGACTTGACCGGCATCGAGATTAGCAAGCCGATCTTTATAATTTCCCTGCCGCGCTGTGGATCTTCCATGTTGCAGGATATCATCTGCAGCCATCCCCAGGTCGCCTATATCACGAATATGATGGATACCTTCCGCAACTGTTTCTGTGCAGCGGAACATTTTCGTCGGAAGCTCGGCTTCAATGTCCGCGGAGAGCGTTTTCTAAAGGACAGCGTGGATGTAGACGTAAACAGCCCTGCCGATCCGGTGGCCACCTGGGCGCAATGGCTGCGACAAGACCCATTTAACGCACAGCACCAGGAGTTGACCACAAATGATTTTTCAGCAGATGATATTGCCAGGGTTAAAGACTCCATCCGAAAAGTGATCTGGTGCTTCGGCGGCAACACCCATCGTTTCGAATGCAAAACCCCGGCCCTGCTCCCCCATGCGGTGCTGTTGAAAGAGATGTTCCCGGACGCCAAGTTCATCCACCTGGTGCGGGATGCACGGGCAAGTGCCAATTCCCTGCTGAAGCTGTTCCGGCTCTGCAACGAACAACTCATGGCCATCCATAAGCGGAAAGGCCTGCCCATGCCCGATGCGCCGTTTATCCCCTATCCGAGACTCGCCCGATTGCAGGAACACATCGACCACTACGGGCCGGATGATATTCGCACCACAGCCCACCTGTGGAATGACGGTGTTGAATTTATACATAAAAACCGGCATCTTCTGCCGAACTTTCACGAAGTGCGCTATGAAGATATTCTGGCCGAACCGCAAACGGAAATCCGCCGCCTCCTGGATTTTTGTGAATTGCCCTATCCAGCTGAAAGCAATCAAATTTTCTGAAAAAGATCGCCGGGATCGGCGTGGTTCATCACAAGAATGCGTATGGCCATTTTGATGTGGTGGAAACGATTTGCCGGAAAAACATGCAGCGTTTCGGTTATTTATGATCCCCCATACGCGGGTATTGACTGTCCAGTTTTTTCAATGCCATGGGGTAGCGCCGGATAACCCAGTCCAGCAGACCCGGAAAAATGCCGGCGCAAAACCGTATCAGTTTGACTTCACCAATGCAAATCTCTCCCCGGTTACGCTGCATGCCACTGATCGTGGCAGCCGCAACCCTGTCCGGTGAAATCTTCCTGGCCCCGGAATCTCTGACCAGCGGTGTTTCCACCATGGGGGGCAGCACCTCAAAAACCTTGACGCCCGAGCCTTTGAGTTGGTTGCGCAGCACCCGGCTGAATGCTTTCAGCCCCCCTTTGGATACGGAGTATCCCGGCACTGTGGCACAAGGCCAGGCAGCGAATCCCGAGGTCACATTCACCACCGCCGCATTGTTCCGGGCCAGCAACACCGGCAGGAAAATTCGGGTCAACCGGATCGGGGCCAAAAGATTTGTGGTGAGTTCCGCCTCCATTTTAATGAACGCCGCCGGATCCCGCAGCAGGCAATAGGCTTCACCGATAGCGGCATTATTGACCAGCATCGAGACGGATTTCAAACTGCCGTCAATTTCCTTCTCGATCTGCCGGAGATCTTCCTCCCGGGAGAGATCAGCCTGCAGCGTCTGTAACCCCGGGTTATCCCTGGCGGCACCGATCAGTTTGCCGGCATCGCGACCGCAAACGGTCACCCGGTTACCGCGTTTCAGGAACGCTCGAGCCAGGGCCAGCCCGATGCCGGAAGCACCTCCGGTAATAAAAACATGGTGATCAACAAGTTCCATGACACGTTCCTCGATTACCCGACGGGCGGGTAAAGATCATCCGAAATCAAAAAGAGAACTCCAGACCCACCATGGTACGGTAATCGAGCAGGCTGCCGAATTCGTCGGTGTCATCACCGCCAAACAGGGTGGCGGTTGCAAACAGCTGCACGTTGGCGCCCAAATTGTATTCCACGAGACCCAGCAGGGTTGCCGACTGGTCATCCAGATCTGACGTACCGCGCAGCAGCGCATTCCAGCGGTCGAACATGTCCCGATAGTAATATTGAAGGAGCAGATAGTTTTTTCGCAGCAGCATCAACCGGGGGTCCGGCCCCTGTCCGGAAACCAGGATCTCGAGCAGGTCATCGTCACGATTGCCCGCGCCATTGTGGAAATATTCAATGGTAAACATCGATCCATTGCCGAAGGTGTAGGACCCTCCGACCAGTGCTTCAAATTCATCCTCACGAAGACTTTCTTCGGTATACACCACGTAGGCATCATTGACGTTCCAACTGCCGAAGAAACCGATATGAGAATCCGTGGTTTCCCCCTGCCGGGCCAGAATCAGGCTGAAATAACCCCGGTCAGCGGTGTGATCGATTTTCAGTGCATAAGTCGGGTCAAAATCAGCGACGTCCGCCTGACGCCCTTCGTCGGTATTGACGATAAACGAGGCAGCCCATTTTATATTCGGTGCCCAGACAACCCGGCCGTAATCCGCACCGGGGACTTCCATTTTGGGATTGCTGCGACCATTGTCGGTATAAAAGGGGTTGGACGGGGAGAGCAGCAGAGACGGCCCCCATTGCAGATCTTCTCGGCCATAGGAGATAAACAGGGAATCCACCGGTTCGATCCGCACCAGCCATTCGTTGACGTAATACGACTGATCAGTATCCTCCTGCCCATCACAAATACCGTCTTCACACCGTTCCCAGACAAAATCAAACCGCGGTTTCAACTGCAAATTCAACCGGGAGTAGTGAAAGGCAAAATCCGGCCTGAAATCCGACGCCAGACTATAGCGGGGCACTTTCTCCCGGTTATCGGGGTTTAACACGGAATTCACCGGTTGTTGAACTTGTCCGTAGGTTAAATTTCGAAAATCAAAACTGAAATGATCCAGGAATTCGGCATTGTCATCCGCCTGGAAAGTCTGCGTCGGATCCGCGGCCGCTATCCCCATCGTGGCGATGGATCCAGTGAGCAAAAAAATCAGCAATAATGAAATCCCATATCGCATACTGCCTCCCTATTTACGCAACAGGTTCAGATTGAAAACATGGTCCGGAATGGGCTGCAGCACCGGATCGGAAAAATTCAGTGTGGTTGTGTCATCCGACATCAATTCGTCATGAATGACCATGCGGGATATAAACACCCGCCCGCCATCCGCTGTCGCAATTCGGTTTTTATATTCCATACGGGCGGATTTCAACAGCTTGCCGCCGCGGGCGGTGTAGAACTCGGCCTTAACGCCAAGATGGGGCTGTCTGGTCACCCAGTAATGGATGCGACTGTAGGTGGCATTTTTCGTCTTTGCATCGAGGGTAAACAGATAGCATGCCCTGCCGTCAAAGTCGACCGCTTCAAAACTGAGGATGTCGTAATCCTCGGCATAGTTGGTCGAGGCAATATCGCCATTGGCGGCCAGACCGAGCAGCTTCTGTCGCTTGGATACAGGGACCGGTTTACTCAGGTCCGGCTTGTAAAACCACATATTCCCTTTGACCAGGATGAGAAGCTGACCGTTGCGCCGTGGCGGCATCACCGTCTCCGCCACAACATTAAAACCGGACGACTTGACCAGAATGCGGCGCGCGTTCTGGCGCCCCCGCTCGAGGGCCTCAACAGACACAATCCATGTTATTCCGTCGAGGTTCCCCCGCGCTTCATCACATTCTTTCAGGATTTCTTGCGGCGTCACCGATAGACTCGACGCAGGACAAACAGGGGCTATAAAAAATAACAGGCCCCAGGCCAGCAGCGGCAAGGTCCATCCAGACCCGAGCCGCCCGAGCCTGTTTTTCAGGAAATAAAGCATTTTTTGACATCTCCCCGTCTGTATATCGCTTAAATATGACCGAGTGCATCCACAATACTGCTCCGCGCGGCCCGCCGGGCCGGGACCATGGCGGCAATAGACGCCAGAACAACCAGGGCCATCAAGCTCGATCCCATCAACCAGGGCACCAGATGAATTTCCAGCGGGACCAGCTTGGGGATATTGGGCGGCGTCCACATGGGCTTAAAAATCACGATCGATGCCCAGCCCAGAAAGGTCAACACGCCACCGGCCGCGGACCCGAGCGTTGAAAGCATTACGCCCTCGGCGGCAAACATAATAGTCACCCCCGGGCGCTTCAGGCCAAGGGCCCGCAAGGTGCCAATCTCCCGCGTTCGCTCCAGCACGGCCATGCTGATGGTATTGATCACACTCAGTGCAACGATGGTCAGAACGATCACAAAAACAAACATAAAAATGACATTGAACATATTGCGAATCCTGAGGTAGGAGGGCCGAAGCTGATCCCAGGAACGGATCTGGACATCCAGTTTGCCGGCTGCAAATTTTTCGGCAAGGTCGCTTCTCACTGTTTCCGTGAACGCAGAATCGGTGAGCAGGATATTCAGCCGGTCGACACTTGACGTGTCATAGAGTTCCTGCGCCAAATCAAGGGGTACGGTCATCAGTATGTCGTCCAGGATTTCCATTGGCGCATCCAGCAACTGGACCACCCGGGCATCGAGGGCATTCATGTATCCATCCACCGTTGCCGCCATGACGATGAGATTGGAATCGAGCATCAACCCCATCTTTTCAGCCAGCCCTTTTGTGATGCCGACCCCGTAGCCGGAAGCCGCATCGAGTTCCTGGCCGCTGAACATTTTCAGCTTGCCGACGATACCCTGTCCGTGGCTGCGGATCTTCCGCAAATCGGCGGGGACCCTGCCGTTGGCCATCATGATGGTCGACACCGTCCCATTGCTGACCAGGCCGCTGATGTTCAACTGCGGTGTCGTTAACACGATACGGGCATCCTGCGTGCAAATTTCACGAAGTGCCGGCAGTTCCTGCTGTTCCAGCAGATAACGGGTGGGATCGAGTGCGCCATCTTTCAAAAAACCCGCTTTAAAAACACTCAGGTGCCCGTTGCCGTAAGCATACACATAGGATGCCTCAAGCCCTTTGAAGACATAGTCGGTAAACCCTCCCAGCAGATTGATGGCCGCAAACCCAAAGGCAATCGCGCTGATGGTGAAAAACGACCGCCGCCGGTTTTTAAGTAAATTTCTGAAGGCTATTTTTACCCAGGTCAGCATTGCGTACTTTGGCTCCTCAGCTATCCGGACATCGGCGTTTTGACATCTTCAACAATGACGCCGTCCTGCAGGTGGATTCTCCGTCTGACGCTGTCCAGCAGTCTCTGGTCATGTGTCGAGAAGATAAATGTCGTCCCTTGTGTTCTGCTGAAATGATCCATCAGCGCGACGATGCTTTCGGCATTTTTAGAATCGAGATTGGCGGTGGGTTCATCTGCAATCACCAGCGGCGGATGGGTCACCAGAGCCCTGGCAATGGCCACCCGTTGCTGCTGCCCCCCTGAAAGTTTGTCCGGCAGGCGGTCGGCCTCTGCCGTCAGCCCCATTTTTTCCAGCATGCCCATGGCCTTTTTTCTGCTCAGGGAAGCGCCCGCCCCCCCAATGGTCAGGGGCATCATCACATTCTCCAACGCGGACAGGACTTTGATCAGGTTGAAACTCTGAAAGATAAACCCAACCGAGCGGTTACGGAGCATGGACTGGCAATTGTCGGACAAACCGGCAATGTCCTGGTTATCGATTTTTATCGAGCCGCTGGTTGGATGGTCAATTGCCCCCAGAATATTGCACAGCGTCGATTTGCCTGAACCGGAAGGGCCCCAAATGGCCACGAACTCGCCACGATCAACCTCCAGATCTATGGCGTTGAGGGCCGTGAGCGTCAGTTCGCCCAACCGATAAACACGCGTCACATTTTTAAGGGATACCAGGGACATGATATTGACACTCTGATCCGTATGACAAATTGATTGAATGACATGAGCAAAACACGGTTGTGTATCCTGAGGATACACCATTTACCATCACAACCGTTTTGCAGAAGCGATCTTTTACATTGTTCAAATAAAAAACCGGGAGCAAGCAATCGCTCCCGGTTTTCATTTTAAGCTATACTACACAAATGCGCTGCATCCGAATTAGAAGCTGAGGCTCAACATGGCACCCAGTTCGTAAGGATTGGCATCATTCGCGCCTTTATAGGTGGCATCGCCGGCAAACAGATAGGCAGCGACAAGATCCAGATTCAGGTTTTCGACCAATTCATATGAAGCAGACAGGTCCACTTCCGTTCCGAGGTCATTATCCCCAGCAGCATTGTCTTCGGCCAGCTGGGCATACCAGACATCCAAACCCAGTTTCAACTTATCCATGGGTTTGACGGAAGCACCTATGCCAGCAGCCATGATATTGGTAATACCGTCGGCAGGTGAATTCGCGGAAACATCCCAGTCAAAGGTACCGTAACCCATGATTTCAGCCCAGTAGTAGGACCGGCCCTTGGGAGGTGTGAAAGCGGTGATGTCGTCTTCATCATCGTCCTGACCGGTGGCATAGAAAACCTGGCCGTGAACATCGACGGCACCCAGGTTGATATTCCCACCAGCAGCCAGCATCCAGGCCTTGACGTCAGCCGTTGCTTGCAAAACGGTGTCAATGGCAATATCCTGTGAAAAGGATTCGGTTACCGTTGCAGCGGATGCGGTGCCGCCAATAAGGGCATTGCCGGTGACCGAAACGGTTTCGGTCAGCGTGCCGCTGATCGTTGCAGTCGCATCGACTTCACCAAACTGATAAATACCGGTAAACCAGACACCGCCGCCATCAAAGGCGAAATCCAGGTTCAGACCCAGATAATGCAGATCGGTTTCGGTAACCTGGGCAACGGCGCTTAAATCAAGCGCAACATCCAGAGTGGCTTCAACGGAAACGGGATCGAAGGCCTGGATAGCAGCTGCTGCAGCCTCAAACGGGCCACCCAGAGCCGCATCATGGTTACATCTTCATAAACATAGGATCTGTCAAAATCGCCTGAATCTAAAAGAAAATCGGTAATGTCGGCCTGCACGCCCGGCCATACATCTGCCAAAAAGTCTTCATCTGCCTCACCAACGAGAAAAGAATCGTTCCAGACCGGAAGACCATCATCATCAAATATTGGCTCTTCGTCATCATCTTCAGCCTGGCCATAAAGGCCGTATCCGATGGCACCGGCAATAAGCGTGTTCACATCACCGACAACGGCACCCAATCCGTCATTGAGTTCATCTGCCCAAACACCGGCTATGCCATCAAACCCACCCCAGGCACTGGCATCTTCGGAAGTAGCCATCATGTAGAAGGGGTTGATGGTCAGGTTGTCACCCAGGGAAAAAGTCGGATTCAAGACATAGTAATCGACATCAAAATCATTCGCATCTTTGCCTGTGCCGCCTTCATAGGCTTTCATCCATAAGAACTCAACGGCAAACCCTTCGCCTTTGAAGGTCAGGTCGGCGCCGGAAAAATCATCACAAAACAGGAAACCACGAGCGAGGCATGCGCCCTGGGTACCGACTTTGGCATTCATAGAACCGATGTTGAAATCGGCATAGGCGTTTTTGATCTCAAAAAGGCCCTTACCATCAGCGCCGATATCGCCGTAACCGGTATCGCCCCACTGAGCGTCCATCTCAAACTTGCTGACAAACTTCAGGTTGTCATTAAGGGTCGCATTAAAGTACAGACGGGTACGGGTATCAACCCACTGGAAATCGTTAGCTTCTGTTTCATCTTCGCCTGTAAGATTCACCATTGTAAGCGCACGGGTCCGCCAATAACCACCAATGCTGGTCTCCAAAGCGGCCGCCGGCATGGTAAACGCAACAACCAGCAGGGCTGCAAAAAACAATATACCTAATTTTTTCATCTCAGTGTTCCTCCTTAACGGAATTAATAAATTAACAGCAACCTAATAATTATCTTTTATGCTACTAAAAAAGTACTGCCACCGTCTCCCGCATCACCTCCTTTGATGAAAAAATTATCAATAAAATCGAACCTTTTGCAACAAGCTTCGATAAATTAGAACTATTTCTACCAGCACAACACCATCCTGTCAAGCTTTTTATGCTTTGCTCAATATAAATTAACCGCGTTATAACTGCCTGCAATCCCGGGTAAAAAGGTATTTCGCACCCAGAGGACCCCGCATATTGAAGCGCCGGTCTTAGCATCGCTACATCTTGCGTTTTCAGGCCTGGATCCCCATTTTTTTTACCACGCAGATTTGCACGGATTACTGCAACTATTGTCAGTTACCACTGATTTAAAAACAAATATTTTTATCCTAGGATGATGAAATTCCTTAGTAAACCCTATCGTTGCCTGAATTTTAATCTTTTAAAACCCTTGTATCCATGGTAATGGAATCAATTCGAGGCTGTAAACATTCCGGAAACAAACAAAAAAGGCGGACTAAATTGAAACGACTTGTTTTATGGATATGCATCCGCTGCAGTCTTATAGTGATGATCAGCTGCACCTCCTTCAGGAACAGCCGCAATGGGATGTCCTCAGACACGGCGGTGTCCGCCGGCAACGCCCAGGGCCAGGGTGGCGGCAGAGGTGTCAGCGGGGGTGGTGGGTGAGGGTGTTAAAATTTTGTCGCCAGGGTGACGACACTGACCGGTCAGCGGTTCTCTCCGCCCGCCATTGCCTGACGGATGCAACAAAGAATGAAAGTACGATAGCCGGGCTGATGAGACGCAGAATAAAGGTACGCCCATGAGCCCTTCTATTTACAACAATCAGTATAAATCATGAAAGTTGCCTGTTCAGCGGATCCCGCATAATGGATCCAATCGATTTTCAATTAAAAGGAGTACACCATTGAAGGTAAAAATACCGTATATTCAACTCATTATTATAGTTTTCATCGCGGCCATGACTGTTTTGGCCGGCGCATCCCAGGCCACGTCCCCATCCCGCATCCTGATCCTCCCCTTTGAAATCAATGCCGAAAAGGACCTTGCGTTTCTGCAGAAAGGCATTGTCAACATGCTGTCCACCCGGCTTTTTCAGGAAGGCAAAGTCGTCCCCATGGAACCGGCGGTGGCAC
This sequence comes from uncultured Desulfobacterales bacterium, assembly GCA_942490765.1. GTDB lineage: Bacteria > Desulfobacterota > Desulfobacteria > Desulfobacterales > 4572-123 > 4572-123. The sequence goes on from CALNYM010000023.1 coordinate 150,897, forward strand.
AACAGGCCCTGCAGGAGATCTCCGGCCCCCTTGAACTGAAAACCGCGGTTGCCCTGGGTTCAAAATACCAGGCCGACTATGTTATTTTCGGCAGTCTCACCGTTTTCGGCGACAGTATCAGCACCGATGCCCGCTTTGTGGATGTGCACCAGCAAAAAACAAGGGTCACCTTTAGTCAGTTCGGCAAAGATCAGGGGGATGTCATCGGTCACATCAACCATTTTGCCGGGCAGATCAACACAACCGTTTTCGGCCGCAACCCCCTTGCCGATGCCGTTCAGGATACGGCCGTTGAAACGCCTGTCAGCCAGCGGGACCCCAACAAGATCTGGGATGAGCAGGGCCTGAAGGTCACCGGAGGCAGCATTGAAAGCGACGATTTTGACCCATCGGCATCCCGGGGACAAAGACCCGCAGCCTTCTGGAAAAGCCGCTCCTTTGAAACCGTGCTGACCGGTCTGGCCATCGGTGATGTGGACGGCGATCAAAACAACGAAACCGTGTTTATTGATGACCATACCATTTTTATCTACCGTCAGAGCAACGGCCGGTTTTTAAAAATCGCCCAGATCGATGGCAACACCACCGATCGGTACATCGGCGTGGATGTCGCGGACATCAATGCCAACGGCCGGGCGGAAATTTTTATTACCAGTGTGCAGGCTGAAAACGGGCGGCTCCAATCATTTGTACTGGAACATAACGGCACAAACTTTGCCCCCATCGAGGAAAATGTCAACTGGTATTTCCGGGTGATAAACCTTAAAGACCGTGGCAATATCCTTCTGGGTCAGAAGCAGGGGATGAAAGAAATCTTTTCCGGCCCGGTCTATGAAATGCTCTGGCAAAACGGGACCTACGAGCCCGCCCAGAAGCAGGCGTTGCCCCGGGACGTCTCTGTCTTTGCATTTGCCACTGGTCATATCACCAGTGACGGCCGGGGCCTGATCGTGGCTTTCGATAAAAACGATTACCTGTATATCTCAGACCCCGCGGGTGCTGAAGAGTGGAAAAGCGCCGAGCCCTACGGCGGCTCCACCGCTTACCTTGAACCGCGATCCGGTATGTCACAAAAAAACAGTAAATATGATGACGAGACCCGTGCCATGAACCGGCGCTATCTGTCTCAGCGGATCTTTGTCCGGGATCTGGACAAAGACGGTAAAAACGAAGTGATCGTGGTCAAAAACAAGGAGGTTGCCGGACGAAAACTGGCGCGCTTTAGACTGTTTAAAAGCGGACACATCGAATGCCTGGGATGGGACAACGTCGGGCTGTTCAAAAAATGGCGCACCCGTGAAATATCCGGTTATATCAGCGATTACGCCATTGCCGATATCGATAACGACGGAACGGATGAACTGGTGTTTACACTGGCCACCCGGATTGATTCTGTTCTGAGTAAAGGCAAAAGCGCCATTGTATCCCAGGAGATTGAGTAAGATTTCAGGTAGACGGTTGAATTTACAAATCCACGAAACAGGTATCTAAATCGCAGGGTGGGCAGCACCCACCCTGCCGCATAGGTCACTGTCAACTATAGTCACAAAATATTGTGTGACTAAATCCCGTAACGCAACAAGGCCGGTACCGATGTAAACATAATTCTTCAATTTCAAATATATCCTTTCCATTTCTCTAAGTTCATGTTATGAATTATTGTCTATGAATAAATATGCATTCAGTTTTTAAATTTTTTCAAAAATTATTCAATTTTACCAAACAAAAAAGGGCCTTGATATTCAGCCGGAATGGAATTTGTGCAGCAAAAACTGTTGGTGGGCAATACTCACCCATCCAGATTGGAAATATTTTTAACACAGACTTCTTAAAAAAACTGAGTCACTAACCGGGAGTTGCCTTGAATTGAAAAAATTTAAAGTACCGCTTTTTTGCCTTGTCCTGCTTTTCTGTATTCCATCATTTTTTTATCCGACAAACAATGCCTGTGCCGGAGATAAAACCCGGGTACTGGTCCTTCCGTTTACCATCCATGCCGAAAAAGACCTGTCTTTTTTAAACCCGGGGATCATGGGCATGCTCTCATCCCGCCTGTCTGCCGATGGCCGGGTCACGGTGATCAAATCCCAGCAAGCCGATTTAGATGAACCGGCGGCACTGGCATTGGCCAAAACCCATGACGCGGATTATCTGCTCACCGGCAGCCTGACGGTTTTCGGCAACAGCGTCAGCACGGATGCGCAATTTCTTGAGGTACCCACCGGCAAAGTGCTGGTGCCCTTCAATCGCTTTGATCCGGACCAGGGGGCGGTTCTGGGCCATATCAACGCGTTTGCCGAACAGATCAACACCCGGGTATTCGGCACTTCGGCCCCGCTCCAACCGGCCATGGCGGCCCCCCAGCCCGCCCCTGCCCCACACCACCAGTTGCCATACCGGCAAAAAAACAACCGATACCTGCCATCCAACCCGCTCCCGCGGAAGCCGGGCAACCGGCCATTGCCCCGGTGACACCCGAGTTCCTGAAAAGCCAGAATTTCAATATGGCCATCCAGGGCCTGGCCATGGGCGATGTCACCGGCGATGGTCAAAATGACGTCGTGTTCACCGGCGATAACACTGTTTTCGTCTATCGCCTGAAAGACGACCGCTTTATCAAAATAGCAGAGGCAAAGGGCAGAAGGCAGGACAACTATGTGACCATCGACGTGGCCGACATCAACGGCAACGGCCGGGCCGAAATATTTGTCACCTGCCTGGCCAACACCGCCTTGAACTCTTTTGTGCTCGAATGGCAAAGCAATGCGCTGCGCCCGCTGGTCACCGAAGCCGACTGGTACTTTCGGGTATTGTCCGTGCCCGGGGCCGGCCCTTTGCTCCTCGGCCAAAGACGCAGCATGGGATTCACCGATGCCAATGAATATGAACTGGACCGGTCCGCCGGCCTTTTTCTGGCAGGCATCCATAAACTGCACTGGCAAAACGGATCTTATGTGCCCGGCCCGAGGCTGGATATCCCCAAAGGATTGAACCTTTACAGTTTTATTTCCGGTGATATCGCCAATGACAATACAAACATGACCGTCTTTTTTTCGGAAAACGATTCTTTGCGCCTCCTGGACCCCACCGGCCGTATGGTCTGGAAAAGCCGGGAACCCTATGGCGGCAGTGCCGCTTATCTGGATTACCCCACGGCCAACACCGCCCGGATGGACCGCTTTTATCTGCCCCAGCGAATTTTGATCGCCGATATGGACATGGACGGGAAAAACGAAGTCGTCACGGTTAAAAACCATGACATCGGCCGACGTTTCCTGTCACGGATTCGAAAATTCAGCAATGGCTGGATCGAGGGCCTGACATGGAATAAACTGACCTTTGCACAGCAATGGCGTACCAGTGAGATCCCCGGCTACATCAGTGATTATGCCGCAGGCGACGTTGATCAGGACGGGCAGCCGGAACTGATCTTTGCCGTGGTTCAAAAAGAAGACGGCATCATGGCCGGAAAAAGCAGTTTTATTGTCGTCCAGAAAATACTGCCGGCGGCACCATAAAATCTTCATTTTGTTATTTGCGGCAGACATCTTTTCAACCCAACAACGCTTTTTTATCCGGTTAAGGAGGTGATAAAAAAATTTAAAATCACAAAAGGGGAGAACACTTACAACTTTTATCTAAAACTGCATGAGGAGGAGAATAGATGAAAAAAGTTACAACGATCATAATTGCCATGGGGTTGGCCTTTTTGCTGGCGGCACCGGCCATGGCCCTGGATGCCGGCAACCTGAAATTCAGCGGTGAATACCGGGTACGGGGGATCAGCAACTCAGCGGTCAACCTGGATGAAGATGATGCCACCGATGCCTATTATGACATGCGCCTGAGAATTAAAACCATCTATAATGTCACGGATAATGTCAGCCTGACCACCCGGTTTGACGCACTGGACAAGGTCTGGGGAACGGATGATGAAGACGGCAGCGATATTGCGAATATCGATTTTGACGCGGCCTACATGACCATCAAGACCCCTATTGGCGGCATTGTCGTAGGCCGCTACCTTACCAGTAAATTCGGTACGGGCCTGGCGGACACCGCTGGATCTGAAGACCGCATCATCTATGTGCTGCCCATCGAAAACTGGACATTTGCCGCATTTATGCAAAAATCCACTGAACTTGACAAGGGTACCGAAATATCGAATTCGGACAACCACAAATACGCGACGGTAGTCCAGTACAAGGGCAAAAATTTTACCGCCGGCGCACTGTTGGGTATTTATGATTACAAATACCTGCCCTCACCCTTGCAGCTGGATGAATATGCCGTTGCCCTTGGTACAGCTCAAAAAACCCAGGAGGCACTGGTCCCCATGATCAGCGGCCAGGAATCTGCTGTAATCGCCTCCCAGGCAGCTGCAGCCCAAGCCAATCTTGACTCTTACGAAGCCAATCTTGCATTGGCTGCTGCACTTGGGAACCCCACACCAGACCCGATTGCTATTGCTAACGCCAATGCTGATGCCTTTGCTGGTGCTACTGCCGCTGCTCGGTGCTGAAGCCGATGCAGACAAACATGGCCATGCTCACCGGCCTTGAACAGGCATACAACAGTGCCGTTTTCGGAGAAGCGGCCATCCAAAGTGCCGGCCCTGAAACCTACGAAGTATTCGCCTATGTTCCGGAAGCTTTTATCAAGGGCAAATTCGGTAATTTTGGGTTCGAGGCGGAAATCGATTACGGCACCGGTAAGGCCGAAAATGCCACTGACGGCAAGCAAGATCTGGATGCCACCCTGCTCGAGTACCTGGTCGAAGCCTCCTATGACGCCGGTCCGGTTGCCTTTCGCGGCGGTTATGTCTATATTTCCGGTGATGAAGATCCCTATGATGATGACCTCAAGTGTTTTGCCTATGTCGAAGCCAGTGGGGACCTGGACAAAACCTTTATCCTCACCGGTAACGACAACGATGCCCGGGTGGGTGCCGGACTGGAGAAATCACTGGGCGGATACGGTACTGTGGCCGCCGGTATAGTCACTCCATTCCTGAACCCTGCGGTCAGGGCCGGCATCAAAATGATGTATGCCGGTATCACTTATTCCCCAATGGAAAACCTGAGTCTTGATTTTCTCTGGGCCAATGCCAAGGCCGATGAACCGGCTATAACAATATTGGTCCCGGATGGATTGGGCGGCGGGACCGTCATGAAACGGAGTGAAGCCGGCCTGGGCAGCATAGACGACGACATGGGCAATGAATACGATTTCACATTGACCTGGAAATGTCTGGACAACCTGGAATACAAATTCGTGGCCGCCTACCTGGATGCCGGCGATTTCTGGCAACAGGGTGATGTCAATGATAATCTTGAAAATGACTACACCTTCTACAACAGCCTGACCCTGACCTTCTAAAAGAAAATCAGATCATGGATCGGGCAGCGGGCATGTACTTTTCCGCTGTTGAAGCAATGCAAAAAGCCCCGGGATCATAAATTGATCCCGGGGCTCTTTCTCGTAGGGTGGAGTGAATAGGCTGAAGGTCGAAGGTAGCTTAGACTGAAGGCTAAAGGCATTCTGCCTGTTTGGTGGGCACAGCCCACCCTACAACGGCAGGGCAAGTCTTATGAAAATCCGTCATACAGGGTAATGTTTACATTATATCAGCAGGCAGGCAGGCCGTCTAACATCCCCTGGCGCTTCAGCCTCCGGATGCCTCCCTCGTAGGGTGGGCTGTGCCCACCGATCGGCTGAAATCCTTATCTCTTTTTAAAAATACCCTTAAACAACAGCCAGTTTGCAACCAAGTGCCTTGGTCACCTTGCTGATCGTGAAGAAATTCGGGTTTCCATCTTCAGCAAGAGACTTGTACAGACTTGCGCGGGTAACACCGGCCTGCCTTGCAACTTCGGTCATGCCTTTTGCCCTGGCAGCCGTATTCAGCGCATGAATAAAATCTGATTCACTGCCGGTAGCAGCAACCTCTTGAAGAAAAATACGGATCTCTTCGGGGGTCTTCAAATGTTCGGCTATATCGAAAGGTTTTGTTTTAAGAGTCATAGGTCAAGCCTCCAGTTCGTCCAAAAGTTTAGCGGCTTTTTCAATATCTTTAGTCTGGCTGGATTTGTCACCGCCTGCGAGCAAAAATACCACTATGCCATCCTGAATGGTATAATAAGCTCGCAAGCCGCCGCCAAAGAAAAACCGTAGCTCAAACAACTTAGAGCTAATCTGTTTAAAATCTCCGAAGTTTCCATTTTCAACCCGGTCAAGCCGGGCCAAGATTTTTGCTTTTATCGAAGCATCTTTCAGTTTGGAAAACCATTTGTCGTACCTTTCTGTGCTTCGAAGTTTATATTTCATACTGAACAACATATCCCACAGGATACAGATTGTCAAAATAAATTTGACTCGTATAAGTCCACATTTGACGCTTGTACTCTTTGTTTCCATTCTGCAAAAACAACAATTATAATCTGGACAAAACCATCAACCAAATACAGGTACTTAAAGGCATTCTGCCTGTTTGGTGGGCACAGCCCACCCTACGACGGCAGGGCAAGTCTTATGAAAATCCGTCATACAGGGTAATGTTTACATTATATCAGCAGGCCGGCCATCTAACATCCCTTGGCGCTTCAGCCTCCGGATGCCTCCATCGTAGGGTGGGCTGTGCCCACCGATCGGCTGAAATCCTTATTTTTTTCTTACTTGACAGATGTGGTTATTTCCTTGCAATCGGTATTAAAGGAATATATATTTGTAAGGAATCCTTCAAATAAAAAAGAAAGGAGAAAACATGCTTGCAAAAATAACCTCAAAAAACCAAATCACCATACCCAAAAAAATTATTGAGCAGATTCCCGCGGCTGATTATTTTGATATCGATATAAAAAATGGGATTATCCGGATGAAACCGGTAAAACTTTACGATACAGACCTTGACCGCATCAGAGATAAAATCAACCGGCTCAACCTTGAACCGGAAACGGTAAAAGAGGCAATTAAATGGGCCAGGTCAAAGTGATCCCGGTGGTCATTGATACAAATATTGTGATATCCGGATTACTTTTCGGCGGCAGGGTCGGCAAAATTGTCAAAATGTGGAAAAACAGGCAAATTCACCCCTGGTTGTCACAAGAGATCATTGATGAATATATCAGAGTCCTTGCCTATCCTAAATTTTCACTTTCCGAAAAAGAGATCGATTATCTTCTTTATCGGGAGATCCTTCCCTATTTTGAGGTAACTGAACCTGCAAATGGGCCGGTAATCGTCAAAGATGACCCCTCCGATGACATATTTCTTTACTGCGCCCTTTCAGCAGCAGTCGATTGCATCATTTCCGGCGACAGTCATCTTCTTGATCTGGCTGAGTTTAAGGGCATTCCCATTGTCACACCTGAACAATTTCTCAAGGAGACATAAGGCCTCAAACGAATATCAAAGCATATGCAAAAAACTATTGTCCCTTAAAACCTATGAACCGCATCGTTTCTTTGTAGTGTATCGGCATTTAAAGGCATTCTGTCTATTCGGTGGGCACAGCCCACCCTACGATGACAGAGCAGATCTTATGAGATGCCGCCGTATGGGGTAAGGTTGAAAGTATATCTGCAGGTCCGCCATATAAACCATCACCTCTGCTTCAGCATCCGGATGCCTCTATCGTAGGGTGGGCTGTGCCCACCAATCGATTGAAATCCTTTTTTAAAATCCGTGTAATCTGCGGATCAAAAATATCGGTTACACAATCCGGCCAAATGATTTTTCAATAAACCGGAGGGTCCATTTGATCCAGGTGGGCCGGCCATGGGGGCAGTTGGAAGGATTTTCACACCTATCGAGCTGTTTGAGCAGGGCCTGTATCTGCTCTTGGGAAAGGGCCTGGTGGGCCCTGATGGCACCGTGGCAGGCCATGATTTCCAGGCAGTGATCCAGCATTTTCCCCGCATCGCCAATGATGCCGGTGTCCGCGGCCGTTTCCACCAGTTCCACAATCAGCGGCGTTGCTTCCCGGCCCGCCAGTAACGCCGGAACCCCCTTTACCACGAAGGTATTGCCGCCAAAGGGGTGGATGTCAAGACCGGCTGAATGCAGGGCCGGGATCATCTTTTCCAGCATCGCCGCTTCCCTGTAACCCAGTTCAACGGTTTCGGGCATGAGGAGTCTCTGGACCACGGGTGTTGACGTTTTTTGACGCTGTTTAAGCTGTTCAAACAAAACCCTTTCGTGGGCCGCATGCTGATCAATGAGAATCAGGCCCTCTTTTGATTCACACAGGATATAGGTATTGCGCAACTGGCCGATGATTCTCAAATCCTGAAAAAAAGACGTCTGCCATAAAGACGGCTGGGGGTCGACGGGCCATGGCGGGACATGGGCCGCCTGGGGGCGGTTATCCGGTTTTTGATAGCCGGCACCGGATGCGGGCTGTGCCAGGGGTACAAAGGGCGCATCGGCAACCTTGTCCGCGCTGAACCCGACAGTCTGGTTCTCCGATGGGGGATACCGGTGGCCGGCTTCAGGTACAGGGAATGATGCAGCACCGGTTTCCTCCGGGATATGGTCTCCTGCCCCCCATTTTGAGCGATCAAAATTTTGCAGGGCACTGGCCACAGCGCTCGCAACGGCATCGTGCACCTGTTTTTGATGGGCAAACCGGACTTCATGCTTGGTGGGATGTACGTTCACATCCACCTGGTCCGGCGGGACCTGGACCGATAGCACGGCCATGGGAAACCGCCCCTTCATCAACATGGTGCCGAATCCCTGGAAAAGGGCATGCTGGATGATGCGGTCTTTGACAAACCGGCCGTTGACAAACACATAAATTCCCCGGGAGGTGCTTCGTACGGACCGCGGCGAACAGATCCACCCGGACAGGCAGACCGCTTCGGTTTCCAGATCGATGGGCAGAAGGTTATTTTCGTTGTCCCGTCCAAACAGGGCCGCCACCCGGTCTATCTGGTTTGAGACTTCAGGCCAGTCTTTGACCACCCGGCCGTTGTGCAGAAACCGGAACCGGACCCGGGGCCAGCCCAATGCCATACTGGCCAGCATATCGCCGATATGGCCCATCTCGGTGTTGATGGTTTTTAAGAATTTACGGCGGGCCGGGGTGTTGTAAAACAACTGCCTTACCGTAATCATGGTCCCGACGGGGGCACCCACATCGCCCACATTCCGGATACGGCCCCCTTCGATGAGAATCTCAACGCCCGCATCGGACATCCGGTCCCGGCTGATCAGCGAAAATTTAGATACCGAGGCAATACTGGGCAGGGCCTCCCCGCGAAACCCCAGGGATTTAATGGCAAACAGATCCGTATCCGTGTAAATCTTGCTGGTGGCATAGCGCTCGATGGCCAGCAGGGCATCATCCCGGCTCATCCCGGTGCCGTTGTCCGCCACCCGGATCAAAGAACGGCCGCCCTTTTCCACCTCCACCGTAATTCGCGTGCTGCCGGCATCCAGTGCGTTTTCAACCAGCTCTTTGACCACGGACGCCGGCCGTTCCACCACCTCGCCGGCGGCAATCTTGTTGGACAGAATCTCGGGGAGAATTTTAACTTTTGACATGGGGGAATTGATCCAGTTACGAAAATTTAATGTTGGGAACTAATAATTTAAAGGTATTCTATGTATATACAGGTTGATAGGTAAAAGGTTATTTAGACTGAAGGTTAGAAGCATTCTGTCTATTCGGTGGGCACAGCCCACCCTACGATGGCTTTTACCCTTTTTCTTTTGCAATGAATCGACTCAAAAACTCAGAATCCTTTGGCGAGAGATTGAATCTTACGGAAGCCCGGGCTGCCAGCGCCTTTCGGTCCAGGGCCGGATCTGCCTGGGTCTGTTCTGCAATCCATTGTACCGCTTTTCTAAGATCATCTCCCTCGGGTTGAATACTCATGGTGTGGCCCTCCTGATTTCTTAAAGGTATTCTATCTATTTGGTGGGCACAGCCCACCCTACGATGAACTTTGACAGGCAATGCGACCTGCCCCTTCAGCCTTCTACCTTCTACCTGCTTCCCCCACAGCCCACCCTGCGATAAGCCCAAATGATTATTATTCTCCGCCAATATTTTCCGTAAACTCAACGCCCTCGGTACCCCATGATTACTGTAAATATTGTTTTTTATAAACCTGTGCAAAGTGGAATAGGGCCAGCCACTCGGGAAATTGACCAGCCCGTGTTTAACCGGGTTGAAATGAATATAATCACAATGATTGCGATAATCACCGTCATCTCTTATCATATGTTCCCAGAACCGCCGCTGACAGATCGTACCATCCCGGTGTCGTTTGCCCGACATCGTAGGGTGGGCTGTGCCCACCAATCGGCGGATATCCTTATTTTCTATCTTTCTAATTTGCTGTGTAACCGTTTTTTTAAGCCAACCCCACCGCATGGAATAATCACGATCATTCTCAGGGAGTTCCCAGATGCAGTGGATATGATCCGGCAAAAGTACCCAGGCGTTTATTTTAAAAGGATGACAGTGCTGCAAATCCATCAGCGCTTTTTTCAAAATTGCTCTTGATTCATCCAGGCATAAAATCGGCTTCCGCTGATAGGTCACTACGGTGAAAAAATAAGTTTGTCCATATTTTACACGACGGTAGTTCGGCATAAAATCAAAATCACCATTCTTAAAGGCATTCCGTCTATTCGGTGGGCACAGCCCACCCTACGATGGGTAATCAACATGGTTGCAAACTTGCAAACCGGCAACAGGTCTTACGGTGTTTTGATTTAAGGCGGGTAGCTGTCTGAACGCATTAGTACGCGTTAGGCGGAAACAACAATCCAGCACCTAAATCCATAAATATTGCCGGAGCCGTCAGCTTTTGCCAAAACTTATTTAAATACTGAAAACCTGTTTCCGCTTTTACGGGTATTTATGCGTGAGTTCTACACGCTTTCAATCAAAATTCCGTAAGACCGGGTCTTCATGGCTATCTGCCATTTAAACCCCACCCCTTCAATAAAGTCTCCGGCCCATTCGGTGGGCACAGCCCACCCTACGATGAACTTTACCAGGCAATGCGACCTTCTCCCCTTCAGCCTTCAACCTTTTACCTTTAACCTGCTACCTTTTACAACATCGGTTTTTGATGATGAAACGTCGTGGCCTGTTCAAAATTATAGCCCACTTTAAAAAGCATTTCTTCATTCATGTGTGTTGCCAGCATCTGAAGGCCGATGGGCAGGCCTTGTTTTGAAAATCCGCAGGGCACCGACATGGCCGGTATGCCGGCCAGATTAGGAGAAAGCGTAAATATATCGGAAAGATACATGGTCAGTGGGTCATCGACTTTTTCTCCGATGGTAAACGCCGGAGTGGGTGCCACCGGCGAAAAAATAACATCACAGCAGTCAAAGGCTTTCTTGAAATCCCCCATGATAAGGGTGCGCACCTGGGACGCCTTGCCGTAATAGGCATCATAATATCCTGCCGAAAGCGAATAGGTCCCTAAAAGAATCCGCCGCTTGACTTCGGCACCAAACCCTTTTGACCGCGTACTGCGATACATCTCTATCAACGTCTTTTGCTCTTTGTCCCGATAGCCGTATTTAACCCCGTCATAGCGGGCCAGATTGGAAGAAGCTTCCGATGTGGCGATGACATAATACGCCGCCACGCAATACTCGGTATGGGGCAGGGAGATATCAACACATTCGGCCCCCAGGTCTTTGACGGTCCCCACGGCATTTTCCACAGCAGCGGCAACCTCGGAATCAAGGCCGTGGGTCGACCGGTACTCTTTGGGGATGCCCACCTTGATGCCTTTGAGGCCCTCTTTGAGCTGGGCGGCATAATCCGGGACCTCCTCGGGAACCGAGGTCGAATCGGCAGCATCATATCCGGCCAGAACATTCATCAAAAGCGCGCTGTCGGCGACATTCCCGGTAATCGGGCCGATCTGGTCCAAAGAGGATGCAAACGCCACCAGTCCAAAACGGGACACCCTGCCATAGGTGGGTTTGATCCCCACAACACCGCAGTGGGAAGCCGGCTGGCGGATGGAACCACCGGTATCCGAGCCCAGTGCCCCAAGGCACATGTCCGCCGCCACCGCCGCCGCCGATCCACCGCTGGAGCCACCGGGGATGCGCCCCAGGTCCCAGGGATTATGCGTTGTCTTGAATCCGGAATTTTCCGTGGAAGAGCCCATGGCAAATTCATCCATATTCAGCTTGCCCACGATAACCGCATTCGCCTTTTTGAGTTTTTTGATCACCGTGGCGTCATAGGGCGGAATAAAATTTTCAAGTATTTTTGACGCACATGTGGTGCGCAGGTTCCGGGTGCAGATCAGGTCTTTGACACCCATGGGAATACCGGTCAGCGCCGTCATCTCACCTTTGGCAATCGCCCTGTCCGCCGCTTCCGCCTGTTCAAGGGCCGTTTCTGCGGCAATGGTCAGATAGGCATCAACCTTCTCTTCCACCGACGCGATCCGGTCGAGTACGGAAAGGGTCAATTCCCGTGAGGATATCTCCCTTTTTTTCAAAAGTCCGTGGGCTTTTTGTATCGTCAGTTCATACAGTTTCATAAAATAAATACTCCCTATCCCACAACCTTGGGGACAATAAAGCTACCATCCTCCTGTTCCGGAGAATTGGCCAGGGATTTGTCCCTTGCCAGGTGCCCGGCCGGCTCATCCTCCCGAAACGCATTGGTCAACGAGATCGCATGGGACGTGGGCGCCACCCCTTTTGTATCCACATGATTCAAGGTGTCCACATATTCGAGGATGGTGCCCAGTTGACCCACAAAGGTGTCTATGGATGCTTCATCCAGATCCAGACGGGCCAGATCCGCCACATGCAGAACCTCTTCTTTTGTAATTTTCATCACTGCTCCATGGTGTTTGAAATAGTTATTTTTTCAACAGCAACCCGCCGAACCCATCTTTTTTCAGCCGTTTTAAAACCGCTGCCCCATCAGCCCTGGTTTGAAAACCGGCCACCCGGACCCTGTGCCAGATCCCCTTATCGGGAATACTGGCCGAAACCCGGTAGGCCTGATATCCCATGGCCTTAAGCGCGGCCGTCATCTTATCCGCCTCTTTTGACGACTTGGTGGCGGCCACCTGAATGATAAATTGACCCATCGCTTGTTTTTGAGCCGATGTTGCAACCACTTCCGGTTTTGCCGGTTTGTTTTGTACGGTTTCACCTTTAAATGTCCGGCTCTTCAAAGAGGTCTTTGCCTTGATCGGCTCAGTTTCAGGCAACGCACCGGACTTAACCGGTTTCACATCTTCCGGTATGGAAGCGTTACCGGCAGCCGGCAAGCGCGGTGTAAATTTTTCACTGTCATCTTTCTTTTTTTTCAATTTTTCATAAAAACCAAGGTCCGGTTTGTCAACATCAGATGACGGATGGATCCGATACCGTTTTTCATCCTTTTTAATTACCGCCTGCCGCAGATCCGCCAGTTCTTTTTGCAATGCCGAAATATCAAAATGCACCGGCGCCGATCCCCGCCCCACCAGGACGCCCAGCACAAACATCCAGGCACAGATAAAAAAAATCAAACAAAGCCAGGTGGCCATGCCCTTGCGCGTCAGGGAATAGGCAATGGGCTGGTTTTCCGGCGCCGGTTTTTTCTTTTGATTTTTCTTCATGATCACGTTTTATGCTCTGTAACAAATCTAATTTAGGCGGTTTCGTAAAAAGTTCAAATTCAAGGCGTGCAAAGTTTGTAATCATGAGGCGTTCTGATCGACCGTTGAATGATTACGGGCTTCATCGCAACGCAGGAGTTGGGCTTTTTACGAAACCGTCACATTTTATCCGGCGCCGAAACCCCCAGCAACCCCAACCCATTTCGAATGACTTTCTGAACCGCCGCCACCAGATACAAGCGCCCCCGGGTCAGGTCCCGGTCATCGGTAAGAACCCGATGCATGTTGTAATAGGCATGAAACAATGATGCCAGATTCATCAGGTAATAGGTAATGCGATGGGGTTCCATCAGCTTTGCGCTGAAGGCCACAATTTCAGGATACCGGGCCATCTCCTGAATCAGCCGCATCTCCTCAGGCGCTTTGATCAACGCCAGGATTTCAGGTTTACCGTCGGTTTCCTCGACCCCGGTCTCCCTTGCCTTGCGAATAATACTGGCGATCCGCGCATGGACATACTGAACGTAATATACCGGATTGTCGTTGCTCTTTTTCTGGGCCAGCGCCAGGTCAAAATCAAGGGAACTCTCGTAATGGCGCGTCAAAAATATAAACCGGGCCGCATCCCTGCCCACCTCATCGATGACATCTTTCAAGGTGACAAACTCTCCGGCCCGGGTGGACATGGCCACCGGTTCCCCGGCCCGCAGCAGGTTGACCAGTTGAACCAGAATAACGTCAAACTGTTCACGCTTTTTCCCCGAAGCCTCGATGGAGGCCCGCATTCGGGGGATATAGCCGTGGTGATCCGCGCCCCAGACATCGATGACCGTATCAAACCCGCGGCCGTATTTTTCCTGATGATAGGCGATATCCGAGGCAAAATAGGTGGTCCGGCCATTGGAGCGGACCACCACCCGGTCCTTCTCATCCCCGTAATCAGTGGTCCTGAACCACAGGGCATCATCTTTTTTATAAATGATTTCCCGGTCCTGAAAATCCTTTATGACCCCGTCCACAAGGCCGTTGTCATAAAGGGTCTGTTCGCTGAACCAGCGATCATAGGTGACCCCGAAGGACGCCAAATCCTCCCGAATGCCGGTGAGAATAACATCGGCTGCCATCCGGGCACAAAACATGATCGCCTCATCTTCCTTTTCTTTCAGCAACCTATCGCCCCTGTTAGCGCGAATCGTTTCGGCCAGATCACGGATATACGCCCCCTGGTAACAATCCTCGGGAAAGTCGATGGTCTCTCCCAGCAGTTCCCGGTAGCGCAGAAACACAGATCGCCCCAGGGTCCGGATCTGGCGGCCCGAGTCGTTGATGTAATATTCCCGCTGCACGTCAAATCCGGAAAATTTCAGGATCGCTGCCACGGCATCCCCCACGGCCGCCCCACGGCCATGTCCCACATGCAGGGGCCCTGTGGGGTTGGCGCTGACAAACTCTATCTGGACTTTCCGGCCGCGTCCCATGTCGGAGGCACCATAAGCGGTCCCGGCATCATGAACTTGGCGCAAAAAGGGCAGCCAGGCAGAGGCCGCGATAAAAAAATTGATAAAACCGGGCCCGGCAATCTCTGTTTTGGCCAGGATACCTTCCACATCATCCATGTACTGTAAAAGGGCTTCGGCAATTTTGCGCGGTGCCATTTTCTGCTCTTTGGCCATCACCATGGCCAGATTGCATGAAAAATCGCCATGGCTCTCTATATTGGGTACTTCAACTTCAATGGCGGGAAATGCACCCGATGGTAATGCGCCGCTTTCATGTGCCCGGGTGGCGGCCGCTAGGATCAGTTTTGCTATTTTATGTTTCATATTGATACCGCTTTCATATTTTGTAATTATTAATAGTTGCACCATTACCAAAAGCTTTAATTCATAGAAACTTTTGGCGGTCAAGTCAAGAATCTTCGGTACCAATCAGGGCAAAGAGAATATTCATTGACAAAAACAATCAATGACTGTAAAAAATGTGGCTAAAAAAGCAGCGCAGAAGCCTGCATTAAAAAAATTAAAACAACTTAAATTCAACCGGCCACGAAAAAGCAATACCACGAAGGTAGCGCAAACATGAAATTCATGTACGCATTCGTGGTTTTTTTGTTTTGATCGGAGGTCAAAAATGAAAAAAATTTATTTGTCTGTGATCCTTTCTGTTGCGCTGTTCATCCTGGTTTCGCCAGCTGCGGCCCATTTTGGCATGGTCATTCCGTCCGATGCCATGGTAATGCAAAACGATAACCGAAACATCAATGTGACCCTTTCCTTTTCCCATCCCTTTGAGGGTAACGGTATGGAACTTGTAAAACCGAAAGCCTTCAATGTATGGGCCAACGGTAAAACATCACCGCTGCTCGATAAACTGCAAAAAACGACGGTGATGGGCCACACTGCCTGGGCCACCAAATACAATATCAAAAGACCCGGCGTCTACATGTTTTACATGGAGCCCCAGCCCTACTGGGAACCGGCCGAAGACTGCTTTATCGTCCATTACACCAAAACGGTGGTGACGGCCTTTGGCGATGATGAGGGCTGGGATACCGAAATCGGCCTCAAAACAGAAATCGTTCCCCTTGCAAAGCCTTTTGGGTTATATGCCGGCAACCTCTTTCAGGGCATCGTAAAACTGGATGGAAAACCGGTTCCCTATGCCGAGGTGGAAGTGGAATATTACAATGCAAACGGGCAGGCCCAGGCCCCCACCGATTATATGGTCACCCAGACCATCAAAGCCGACGGTAACGGTGTTTTTTCCTATGCCGCACCGAGTGCCGGATGGTGGGGATTTGCCGCCCTGAATACGGCGGATTACCAGATAAAACAGGACGGGCAGGACAAAGATGTGGAAATGGGCGCCGTGATCTGGATCAACTTTCATGAGTGGCAATAAAGAGGCCATATGCATATTTCCGAAGGTGTTTTATCGGCCCAGGTGCTGATTTCCGGCGGCGTGCTGGCCGCGGCGGGCACGGCTGTCGGGTTGAAAAAACTGGATTATGATCGTATTGCTCAGGTGGGCATGTTGAGTGCGGCTTTTTTCGTGGCATCCCTGATCCACGTCAACATCGGTCCTTCCAGTGTCCATCTGATTTTAAACGGCATTGTGGGTCTGCTGCTGGGATGGGCCGCTTTTCCGGCCCTCCTGGTGGCCCTGACCCTGCAAGCCGTCTTTTTCCAGTTCGGCGGCATTACCGTGCTCGGTGTCAATACGGTCATTATGGCCCTGCCGGCGGTGGTCTGCCATTATATCTTCGGACCGTTGCTTTATAAAAAATCGGCCATTGCCACGACAGGGGCTTTTGCCTGCGGCTTTACGGCGGTTTTTTTATCTGCCATTCTTTTAGGGATTTCACTGGTCTTTACCGAAGAAAATTTCTGGGAAATATCTTCCCTGGTGGTCATGGCCCATATTCCGGTGATGGTGATAGAAGGCATTATCACTGCCTTCTGCGTAGCGTTTTTGAAAAAGGTACAACCTGAAATGCTGCCGGGGTTCTTCAAGCCCTGAAATTGATAAAAACCGCCTGCTTTGGAGCCAATATGAGGACTGACAAAATAGTGAATCAAAAAACGATATTAAACCCTTTTCTGATTATAGCGATCATCTGGATCATCGCTCCGCCGGTTACGGCATGGGCCCACAAGGTGACCGTGTTTGCATGGGCTGAAGGAGATACTGTTTTTACAGAGAGCAAATTCAGCGGCGGCAAGCGGGTAAATAGCGGCATCATCGAGGTCTATGCCCCTGATGGCCGGAAATTGATAGAAGGAAAAACCAACGCGACCGGTGAATATTCATTTAAAATACCGCAAAAAACGGATTTGAAAATTGTCCTTATAGCGGGAATGGGACACAGAGGTGAATGGACCCTGAAACGCGATGAAATTGAGGGTTCATCTGATGTTGCCACCGATGCAATAGGCACCGGCCAACCTGCCGATACCCGGGAAAAGCCCGCCATCCAGCCGGTTCAGGGCAGCCCTGTAACGGGTTGTGCCGATATTGAAAAAACCATGGAAAAGGTGATGGATAAAAAGCTGAAACCGCTCATCAGGCGGCTGAATCAGATTGAACGGCAAAAGGATGGCCCGGCACTCACGGATATTCTGGGCGGGCTGGGCTATATTCTGGGCCTGGTAGGGATTGCCGCTTATGTTCATTCGAGGCAACAAAAAAAGCAGCCTTACAAAAAGTAACCACGGGTTTCTCTCGATACTCATATGGTAGCCCTCGTAGGGTGGGCTGTGCCCACCAAAAGGCAGAATACCCTTGAATTCTATATCCTTAACGGGCACATAGCTATTTCAGGGTTACTTGACAAAATATTTGTCCGGGGGCCTTTAAATGATTTCAACCGATTGGTGGGCACAGCCCACCCTACGATTTGAACCCGCGGTGATTACGAAAAGAGAATAACGCTATATGATGACCGAACCCTTTGCCATTGGAAACTCCTGGATACATAAGACCAATCCAGGGTTGAAAATTATTTTTGCCACGCTCTATTCTTTTATTATCGCCCTTTCCGATAAATTTCCGGCCCTGGTCACAGGTCTTTTAATTTCCATCGGCCTGGTCGCCATCGCCGGCCTGAATATTCGGCAGGTCTCCAAAAGGCTGACGGTGGTATTCGGTTTTTTACTGCTTTTATGGGGGCTACTGCCGTTGACCTATGAGGGGCCGATCCTGTATCGACTGGGTCCACTGGCCTTTACCCGGCCCGGTGTTATGCTCTCGGCCCAGATCACGCTCAAATCGATTTCGATTCTGATGGCGTTTATGGCACTGGTGGGCACCATGACGTTCGCCACTTTAGGCTACGCCCTTGACCGCCTCCATATTTCCGGTAAACTGGTTCATCTTTTTTTATTGACCTACCGCTATATTTTTGTCATCGAGCAGGAATATCAACGCCTGCTGCGGGCCGCCCGCATGCGCAGCTTTCGCCCGGGCACCAATATGCATTCGTATAAAACCTATGCCTATATTATCGGCATGCTGTTTGTCCGCGCGTCAGTCCGTGCCCGACGGGTTCATCAGGCCATGATCTGTCGCGGATTCAAAGGACGGTTTTACTGCATGCAGGAATTCCGGTGGGCCGGATACGACAGGCTCTTTTTCACCTTGATGACACTGATATCAATGGGACAGATTTATTTGCAATGGATGTATTAAAAATGACTGAAAAACAACCCATCATCGAATTAAAGGGTATCTGCTATGCCTACCCGGGCAGTCCTCCGGTCCTGGACGATCTTAATTTTACCCTCTGCCGCAAGGATAAAATAGGGCTGGTGGCACCTAACGGAAGCGGCAAAACCACCCTTTTTCATGTCATTATGGGCCTTTTGAGACCGTCTTCCGGAAGTATTGAAATTTTTGGGAAACCGGTTCTTAAAGAAAAAGAGTTTCGTGATGTCCGCCGCCGCATCGGACTTTTGTTTCAGGATGCGGATGACCAGCTTTTCAGCCCAACGGTTATAGAAGACGTTGCTTTCGGCCCCCTCAATCTTGGAAAATCCAGCCGTGAAGCTATTGAAATTTCACGCAAAACCCTTGCATTTCTCGGGATGTCCGAGTTTGAGGACCGCATCACCTTTAAATTATCAGGCGGTGAAAAACGAATGATCTCCCTGGCCACGGTCCTGGCCATGGAACCCGAAGTCCTCCTTCTGGATGAACCCACCACAGGACTGGATAACGCTACCCGCGACACACTTGCCGGGGTTCTGGAGGCTCTGGATATGTCCCTCATCCTGATTTCCCACAATGCGGATTTTCTGGAAGCCACCACCGATACGATCTATTCCATGGAAAACGGCCGCATCCTCACCGATGAGCAGGTCCACTTTCATTATCACTATCATGCCCACACCCGGGGCACGATCCCGCATAAACACAAAGAACAGCCATAACTCATGACCGATATCCCTCGGCCTTAATGCCATACCGGCGCATTATCTGCTGCAGCGCCTGTCGCTCTATTTCGCATTGCCGCGCCGCCTGGGAGACATTCCCCTTGTTGGCGGAAAGCAGATGGCCGATATAGTCCGCGTTGAATTGCTGCAATATCTGTTCCTTTGCCTCCTTGTAGGGCAGATCCTGGAACGTGTTTTCCATTATTGACACCGGCACTTTCTCTTCTGAAAGGCCCATATCCCGGGGCCGGATCTCATCCCCTGCCGAATACAAGATTCCCTGGATAATCGTATTTTCCATTTCACGCACATTCCCTTTCCATGTGCGGCACAAAAAAATGCCCATGGCTCTCCGGGATAACGGTTTCACCGGTTTTTTAAGTTTTGCACTGTATTTCTCAAGTAAATAGTTGGCAATCAGCGGGATATCCTCACGCCGGTCATTTAGTGACGGGAGTTTTATGGGAAGAACATTTAACCTGTAAAAAAAATCTTCACGGAATTCGTCATTTTTTATCTTATCTTCAAGAATACGATTGGTGGATGCAATGATGCGAACATCCACCGTAATCGATTTTGTCTCCCCTAACGGCTTGATCTCTTTTTCCTGGAGGACCCGGAGCAGTTTGGTTTGAATGGTGGGACTGATGTCTCCGATCTCATCTAAAAATATGGTCCCGGTATCGGCTTCCTGAAAAAGCCCTGTTTTATTACGGGTGGCGTTGGTAAAGGCACCCTGTTTATAACCGAACAATTCACTTTCGAGAATATTTTCCGGCAATGTCGGGCAGTTTATGGAGATAAACGGTGCTTTTTTTCTAGGGCTGAGGGCATGTATGGCCCGGGCGGTCAGGTCCTTGCCGGTACCGGATTCCCCGGTAATCAAAACAGTTAAATCTGTTTTGGCAACCATTTGAATGGACTCGAAAACCTTTATCATCCGGCTGCTTTTCCCCACAATACCCTGAAAGGAATAGTCGCTGAAGAGCTCATGCTGCAGTTTACTATTTTCTTTTTTCAGCCGGCTTCGTTCAAGGGCCTTTTCCAGCCGCAGCAGCAGCGCCTCATGTTCAAAGGGTTTGGCGATAAAATCATAGGCCCCTCTTTTCATGGCTTTTACGGCAACATCGATATCGCCGAAAGCCGTCATCATGACCACCGTAATATCCGGGTATCTGTTTTTAACAATCCCGAGAAACTCCATGCCGTCCATGCCAGGCATTTTCATATCCACCAGAATCAGGTCATACTCATTGATTTCAAGCCTTCTTAGCGCCGCTTCCGCAGAAAGCGCAGTATCCACCCGGCAATTTAAATCCGGCTCCAGGCTTCGCTTCAATAAATTGAGCATATCGATTTCATCGTCTACAATCAGAATGGTTTCCGACATATCGGTTTTTCTCCATATATTGTTCAGGCTGAAGGCATTCTGTCTATTCGGTGGGCACAGCCCACCCTACGATGACTGCCTTCTACCTTCAAACCTTTAAACCTTCTACCCATTGACAGGCAACTCAATGGTAAAAATAGAGCCTTTTCCAGGCGTACTTTCCACATGTATGGTGCCGCCGTGGTTTTTGATGATACCATAGCTTACGGACAATCCCAGACCGGTGCCTTCTCCAGTGGGCTTTGTCGTAAAAAACGGATCAAAAATTCGTGACAAATGCTTTTTTTCAATGCCATACCCCGTATCCGTCATAATAATGAACACTTTATTCAAATGCTTTTCCGCCCGGGTTGCCACTTCGATGGTGCCGCTGTCACCAACGGCATGCCGGGCATTCATGGCCAGGTTCATGATGACCTGCTTGATTCTTTTTTCATCCAGCAGCATGGGGGCGATGGTGGTATCGTAATTTTTTAGGATCTTGATTTTATCCGGATTAAAATGATGCTGTAAAAACCCTAAAACATCTTCCACCAATTGGTGGATATCGATTTTTTCTTTACGAGATGGTGATGTTCTGGCAAATCTGAGCAGGTCTTCCACAATCGTCTTGCAGTTTTTAACCTGTTTTTCGATTGTTTTCAGATCCGAATACAGCGGCGACGCTTTCCCCTCATTTCGCAGCAGAAGCTGAGCATATCCGAGGATGATACCCAGGGGATTGTTGATTTCATGGGCAACCCCCGAGGATAATTCACCGATGGAAGCCAGTTTGTCGGCCTGGGCAATCTGGGCTTCCATCAAGCGCCGTTTTTCAATATTTTTAACCAGAATATAAATTGAGTCCTCTTCCCCGATAGCCCCTTTTGCCGGGCTTGCACTGAAAAGGGCCCTGAGGCCGATACCATCGGCGGTTTGCACGACATATTCATCACTGGAAATAGACCCCTTTGTTTCAATGGCGGATATAATGGCGGGCCAGCCGTTTTTATCTGAAAGAAATTCCTGAACATACCGCTTGTCTATGTTTTCCCGGATACCTTCCAGTCCCAGCATGTGGCAGCCCGATGGATTCAGGTTTACGATTCGGCCGTCTTTTCTGGCGACAATGATCATATCCTTTGAGACTTCGAATATCTGTCGGTATTTATACTCGGAAATCGCCAGGGCCTGGGTACGCTCATCAATCATTTTTTCAAGATTTTCATTCAGATAGAGCAACTTGTCATGGGTGATCCGCAATTCTTTTCTGTCTTTGAGGATCAACTGATAGGTATTCCAGGTCCGTTCGAAAAAAAAGGTAAAAGCCCCGGCCACGATAAATGTAACGGTGTTGATGCCGCCACTAAAGGGGCGGATCATCTGCCATATTGACTGGTATCCCGCCAATATGAGGATGTTTTTTAATATATGACCTGCCGACCGGGAAACGGCAAAACAGGCCAGGGCCAGGCACAACCACAGCAGAAAGGTCCATATGAGATTGTTGGGATCTGTCTTTCTGAGTTTGAACAGAAACCGCAGACAAAGAAAGGATAAAACAATCATCAGGATGGATCCGATGAGGTCCACCATCAGTATGGGCACATAGGAAAAAATCATGGGGTGTCTGTATCCAGATTGGATTTAGCCGTATCCTTGGCCAGACGTTTTAATCCCAGCAAAAGACAGAACATGGCCGGTACGCAGAGGAGATGATCCATTTTGCCCAGATAGTATAATATGGCAATGGAGGTATACCCGCCCTGGGAGGTGATTTTGAGATGCCAGGGGCCTATCTTTTCGATCTGCAACAGGGCCGTCTGTTCATCCAGGAAATGAACCACAAATGCATCCATGTTCCACAGCAGCAGCAAAACCGCTGCAAACTGGATATACAGCCAGCCCGGTTCCCGGGTCAGATTTCTGCTTCTAAGCCAGAATTCAAACACCCCCATGGAAAATAGAAAAAACAGATGTCCGAACTGGTGTACGTAGAGCCCCTCGGGCTGTCCATGGGACTGGGTGGCCAGGGCCGGCACCGCTGAAAAAAACAGGGTGAAAAAAATAGCCGTCACACTGGCAGATACAAAGGGTTTTGGTTTCATAATCTGGTTGCAGCATTGTTCATGGGTTATACCGAATCAACCTTCCGGGTTTGTTTTTTACGGTATTTTTTGACTTGCCACCGGATGACAATCCAGACCAGATGGACCAGAAGGTATGACAACACAAACCATAAAAGCCCGCTCACCGGAATTGTTTCGCCACCCGGTGTATTGAATTTAAAGATATATTTCCGGCCATAGTGTTTCAAAAGCTTGGCCGGTTTGTAAGCCTCATTCACATAGGCCGCCATAATGAGAAGGGGTAGATAATTTGTAAGGATATTATTTAAAAATCCTTCGAAAAAATAATCATAATAGGCCTTGTTAAGATGGGCCTGGTCGATATTTTTGGCAATGGCCTTGCCTTTTTTGAGGTCTTCACCAGCCATTGCCGTTTCCCGCAGTTTAAACCAGTGCGTAAAATCTTTTTTAAGCGCAACGTATCTTTTGGTGGTATACATACTGCTGATTTTTTTTGTAAAAATAATCGTCAGGGTAACCAGCATAAGGATAATCAGGGCCGGTCCCAGGGGCTTGAGCGGTAGCAGGAGCGTGTCCATGAAATCGGACAGTTGCTGGACCAGGGCAACAATTTTAAACCACACATTATCTAAAAATTCATCCATATTTATCTACACATCATTTTTTTCAATAATAAAAAAAGGGGAAAAGCGATCCCGCCTTTCCCCTTGTTATCACAGATTACCCGTTAGATCCAGATCTCGATCTTGAAGAACCGGAAAAACAGGAAAAACAAGGTAATGGCCAGAACGATCTTCAGTGTTTTTTCACTGAAAAGCTTCTGTGCCCGACTGCCGAGCACACCGCCGGCAAAACCACCGATGATGATGGCGATGGCCAGCCACATATCCGGCAGATACCCCACGGTGAGGTATCCGATAAAAGAACCGATACTGGAAAAACAGGTACCGATCAGTGAAATCGGAACGGCCACGTACATCGGCAGTGCCCCCAGAGTGGTCATGGCCGGCACCAGCAAAAAGCCGCCGCCGATACCAAAAGAGCGGGAAACGATACCGATGAAGATACCCAGGATGGCAAACAGCAAGGGGTTGATGGTGAACTCTTCACCCCAGAACTTGAACCGATAGTCGGTCAGACCGGTTTTCACCGCTTCGATACTACCCATCTGGGCCGAACGCCCTTCTTTTTTGGCAAGGGCCACTTCGTCGTTGAATTTTTTGGTCATGGCCTTGATGTTTTTTCTTTTGGCCATGGCAGCGGGGCGCATCTCCATGAGGGTTTTGATACCCATGAGAACCACCAGGACGGCCAGCCATTCCTGATAGGCCTTCATGGGTAGATAGGCCGACACATACTTGCCGAGCCAGATGGAACCGAGAAAGATACCCACACCAAACGAGAGCCCCACCGGCCAGGCCACCCGTTTTTCAATCTTGGCATACCGGTAAAAAGAACCCAGCGGCGAAAACAGGGTTAGTGCGATATTCGACGGTTTTAAAACGTTGGCGGCATTGATGCCCACAGGTCCTGCCGTGTGAACGATCAGTACCTGGAAGGCTGCCATGAGCATACCACCGGCAGCACCGATCATTGAAAAATAGGTGCCCACGAGGATGGCGCCGATGATTATCCAGAGGGGGTTCATGTAGCGATACCCCTTGCTCAGCCAGAACCCTTTGCCTTCTACAGTGTAGGCGCTGATCTTTTCGCCGTTGACATAGACATCAAAGGCGGTATTCGGGGCTGTGTGACGATAGGTTTTAAAAGAAGCGGTAAATTTACCCGTGGCCTTGTCCAGTTTAATGGAGGTGTCCTTGTCCCAGTAATTGCCGCTGGACTTATCCGTGATAACGGTACGGGAAAAAATGACAATTTTACCGATAAAGCTACCCTCTTTGACAATGGTGTTGATGCCGAATTTGCCTTCGTTGGCATATTTAAGAAAATTCCACTGTTCTGCGGTCTTGATGGGACCCATCATGGCCCGGGCATCCGCATCGACATCCTCGAATTTTTTATTCAGATAAAACATGGTGGTGGAATAAAGGCCATTGCCCTTGCCCATCAACACCGAAGGACCGCCGAATTTTTTCTTGGTGATTTTACCGAATTTTTCCGGCGCGGTGGTCAGCAGATAATACAGCGGCGGGATCTCCGTATCCAGGGAAAACCCATTTTTCTTGGCGTCTTTTTTAAATGTTTTGGTCTCATAGACACCTTTTGTATCCTGGCAGGCAAACATTTTCTGCTGGCCCACGGCAATATACAGGTCCTGTCCCGGGGTAATCGTCCCTTCAATGGTGATGGTGTCACCGGCTTTGAGCGTAGATGCCGAAACAGTCGCATCCGGGCTGCACAAACCGGCGGCAGCAAATACAAATAGCATGGAAAATAATGTGATCGAAACTAAAATTTTTTTCATTGATTCCTCCTGTGTTTAAAAAAATAAAAAATAGATAATCCTAAACCCTTACAGCTGTCAGTCTCTCCTCCTTCTTTTCCTATTGGTTCAAATTTAAATATTTAATGGCCAGCAGTCCACCAAGGCCACTGAAGACAATACCGATAAGCAGCCACCACGCCAATTGAGCCACAGTCACTGTTAAAAAACCAGAAATAGACGGGACCATAAAAAAAATGATGCCACACACCAGAATAACCACCATGCCCCCCGCGCAGAGAGCTGCCAAACGCTTGTATTTCAGACCGTTTCTTGTTTTATCGAGCAGCATGTAACCGGTCACAGCGCTGTTAAACCCAATAATCCACGGCATCAGTGTGGAAAGTGAAACCACCGGCATCAGTGCGGTAAAAAACAACGCCACGATCATACAGCCGACGACACCGGCACAAAGGCTGACGACCACCTGGTATACCCGGGAAGCCCTGATCATGATGAATAAACTGTCTGCCAGATCAAAAATATACAAATCAATCCTCTTTATTTATACCCTCATGCCTGGCGGGCAGAAGCATACAAACATAATAAATAAAATTTTATAACCAAGAAACGTGCCAGAAGCCGCTTTTTTAAAAACTATTTCATATCTCCCTGTTTTTATTTTATTTATAAATATTCCTTCGCAAATTTAACTAAAATCAAAAACAGCCCGATCATTGCTGGGCCATCGGCAGCGAACGAAGCAAAAGCTATTTTTTAGGGGAAACAATACAATTTCGGACGGTTAAACAACATGCAGTTTTTTTTGGCAGTGCAATATTTTTTTTGCGCCCTTGCGGCCAGGGGCACTGAAGTATTTTTATGGCAGTGCCAAAAGAATGTCTCCTATGGATACATATGGCTGTTATTACAGTGTTTTTAAAACAAACAGGCTCTTTATGCCAAAAAAAAATGGCACTTCCAGGTGCGGTGCTGAAAGCCCTGTTACGGTTCCGCTTTTTTTATTATTTTAATATTTTACATAAAAACAGCGACATAACATCTTAACAGCATTAATAAAAAAAAGGGGCATGTAAATTGCTTAGCATCAGGGATTCTTTGTTCTTTGTTAGGTAAACATCGCTACCCTTTGGCCCGCTTTGTCGGGAACAACGCTGCGGGCCGGAAAAACAAGCATAGAATTTTTTAAAAACATAAATCATCAGCTAAGGAGGAGTAAGAATGACGGAAGGAAAAGCTACAACAACGCTGGACACCACCATGTATATGGATGACGTGGAACTGGCCAAACGGCTGCTTGAAAATGCCGATGCCAATGATGGAAAACTCAGCCATTCGGATATGGTCTTTGCACTGCGGAATCTTCTGAAAATGAAGTATTATCCGGTCGCAGTTAAATATTTTTTTGACGAAGCGGAACTGGCAGAATTCCAGGAAACCGTCGAACATAAGGTTTCTCTCCATCCGGTAACCTTTTGCGCCTATGTGGCCGCATCGCGTCAAAGAGGCGACATCCTTCTCGGCACGCCAGACAAAATAGGCTGCTCAAATGCAAAATTCGTGATGAAATTGAAAGAAATAGACGACGGCGAGATCAAGAGTCACCTGAAATACACCAAAGACTGGGACCAGGCAGAACGCTTTGTAAAAACAAAGAAAAGACTTGAAAAAGGGCCCCTTGCCTTTGCTACGGCACCGTTGCACAAGGCCCCGTTTACACCCGATCTGATCCATGGTATGTGCGATGTCCTGCAGTCCTACCATCTGGCCAACGACTGGTGTGCCACCTTTGACACCCATCCTTTCAATGCAGTCATGACCATGAATTCATCCATCTGTCACGGTTGTGTACAGTGCCATGTGACCCAGCAGTTCAACGTTACCCAGATGTGCAGCAGCAGCTATACCGCCGGTAAAACAGAACAGGGTGAAATCAACTGGATCATGCCGTACAAGCAGATGGAACCCACGATGCACTGGATGCTGGAAAGAATTGTACGAGACGGCGGTGTCTCCTTTCCGCGAACCGGTGAAACGTATCCCGGGTTTGATATCTGTAAACTCTGCCCCTTCCTGACATTTAAAAAACCTAAAAAAAAATAACATGAACAAACTCCTTCCGGGCGGCCCTTGTTCCGCCCGGAAGACCTTTCTTGAAGATGCAATTCTCTGCGTTCCATTGCCATTTAAAAATACCCATTTAATATTTTGCAGCAGTGTCGACTGCCCTCCCAATGACAACTGATGTGCAATATTTTTATTGCATCGGCAGGCGCTCCCTGCAACCGGTTCTACAGATTTTTAAAAATCCAAAATGTTTGTATAATGCTTTTAAAAAGGCACTTTTCCATATCATGTCAAAACACTCCTTGGCTGTCAGAATTCAAACAACATTGGACATTTATTTAAAAAACAGATAGATAATAGCTATACTTAAAGTGAAGCTGTTTTCAATTTGGCCTGCACCGATCTCGACACATCAAAATCTCAATACAGAGTTTCCCGGGCATCAAACAACTCAGGTTGCAGATTTCGGCAAAAGAAACGGCACGAATATTGCGTATATTTTTTGAATAGCTTTTTTTTAAAAATCATATTTATCTTAAAGGAGAAATGTTATGGCACAAGTAATGGCCTTTGATCCAGATCCAGAGATGCGCTGGGATGTTGTTTCTTCCCTGGGGCACGATGTCACAACTTTCAACGAATCCGGCGAAGCCCTGGATTATGCCCAGACCAACAAGGTGGATATTGCACTGCTCGGGGGGCCCGAAGGCATTGACATGATACCCCATCTGAGGGAAATATCACCCAACTTCAAAGCCGTTGTATTTTGCGACGCACCCGATATCATGGAGGTCCGGCGGGCGCTCCGGCTCGCCCCATGTTCCTTTTTGTTCAAGCCCATTGTTGCTGAAGAAATCGACGCCTGCCTCAAGCGGGCCCTTTTGAAGGGGAAGAGTACCATCAAGGGCAGCCTTTACGTTTAATCTTTAATCTTGAAATGGAGGAAAATATGGACCCTAAAAAATTGGCGGCCGCCAAATTTACCAATCAACGCTTTCTGGCGACGGTGTATGCCGATGAGGTCAGCAAGGACCTTTACACAGCAATGAAAAGCGAACCATTTTTGAAAAACCTTAAAGATGCATCCGAAAAATTCTACTCAAAAGAACTGGCCAAGGGGGCCAAGGCCCTTTTTGAATTCATGGATACTGCCGGCCCCGATACCTACCGGCAACTCCAATTCGAATACGCCGATCTGTTCCTCAACGCCGGCGAAAATCCGGTTTTGCCCTACGAGTCATTTTACGCCGACCGTGAACCCACCCTTTATGGGGACCCCTTGTTTCAAATGCGGGAAATCCTCAGAAAACACGGCCTGCACAAGGCCCCTGAGTTTCTCGAACCCGAGGATCACATCTCGGTTGAATTTGATTTTCTGGCTGAAATGAACCGCCGTGAACAGGCTGGCGACCAATCCGCCATAGACGCCCGAATTGACTTCGGACGGCGGAACATGGCCTGGCGCACCGAATTCTGTGCAGTACTTCATTCAGCCGACAAATCAGGCTTTTACAAAGCATTGGCAGAGCTGACACTGGGCTACCTGTTTGTGGCCCATCTGGCATCCGTGCCTTCTTCTGAGGGATCCCTCAATGACCCGGCCTTCGACCTGTTCGCACTTGGGGAATTACTGAAAACCCTGCCATTGGCAAAGGAATCGTTCCTGCTCAAGCCCGGCACAATTGCCCCTGGGCCGACCCAATCCATACCCACCCACTGTTATGCATGTGGCGCCCTTTGCGGTATGACCGCCAAAGTGAAAGACGGCGTACTGCTATCCACTGGGGGCCTGCAGGGAGACATCAAAGGGGGGGGCCGCCTCTGCCCCAAAGGCGCCTCGGCCAAACACCATGTTTATTCGGCCTACCGGCTCAAATCCCCGCTCATTAAAGAAGACGGGCGGTTTCGAAAAGCCTCGTGGGACGAGGCCCTGGACAAAGTTGTCAATGAGTTCAAGACATTTGACCCAACCAGGATAGGGTATATGCGGGGAAATGATTTTGCCAACTGGGTCCATGAAGGCCTTTTTGATCATCTGGGGTGTCCCAAGGCCACCCACCGGCCCATGTGTGACAATGCCAACCGAATGTCCAATGAACACAACCTCAGCGATAAACGCCCCTGGATCAATTATCAGGAAGCGGATTATATCCTGCATTTTGGTATGAATGAGCTGGTCACATCTTATGGCCAACGCAAGACAGCCCAGTTAAAGGCGGCCGTCGCACGCGGGGCCAAGCTGGTGGTTCTGGATCCCAGGCGTTCTGAAACAGCCGCCCTGGCCAGCGAATGGATTCCCATCAAGCCCTCCACCGACGCGGCCGTGGCCCTGGCCATGTGTCATGTCATTATCAAAAACAGCCTTTACGACCGGGAGTTTGTGGCCAACTGGACCCACGGGTTTGATGAGTTCAAAAAAAGGGTGATGGGCGAAGATGACGGCATCGCCAAAACACCGGCATGGGCCGCCAAAATAAGTGGGGTGCCGGCCGAAACCATCGAACGGATTGCCCTCGAATTCGCCAAGGCAACGGCCAAAGGCGCCATGTCCTGGACCGGCCTGGCCCAGGTACCCAACGGCATGTATGCAACGGCGGCCCTCCAGGCCCTAAATGGCCTGTGCGGCACCTTTGACGCCCCTGGCGGGCCATCCCTGCCCTTTAAACGCAAACTGAAACCCGCATGGGGCAAGGGCCAGGAAAAACCGCCCAAGGGCAACGCACCCAAGCTGAACAAGCTCAAAATGTGGGCCGGCTGGGCGCCTGCCTATCTCCTGGATGATGTCGAATCCGGTAACCTCGAGGGTATGATCTGCTATTTTGGTGACCCGGCATTGAGCTGGGGCAACGATGAAGCCATTATCGAAGCCATTAAAAAGATGAAATTCAAAGTCTGTATTGACGCTTTCATGTGCAATACAGCCCTTTTGTGCGATGTCATCCTGCCGGACAGCTCCTGGCTGGAACAGAGCCAGATCAAACCGGACTGGCTCTACGAAGCCCAAATCAGTTACTGGGCGGAAGTGGTCAAGCCCCTGTATAATTCAAAATCCATGTACTGGATCACCCTAGAACTGGCCAAACGCATGGGTCTGGAAAAGCATTTCCCCTGGAAAAACATTGAAGAAGCCTTTGAAAACCAGTTGACCGGCCTGCCCTGCACCCTGGATCAACTGAAGAAAAACGGGTATGTCATCACTGATGAGGCCGAATATTTTAAATATCGAAAATGGGGGTCCCTGAACCCACCCGACGGGTATGGCTCCTCGGGAAACACCAAAACCGGTAAATATAATTTTGTGAATCCGGTGGCCCAGGAAAAAGGCGTGGATCCATTGCCCAACCACCACGAGGGTCCATCTGACCTGGCCACCGATGCCACCTACCCGTTTCATTTCGGAAATTTTCGGATTTTCCATCACGAGCATTCATCGACCTTCAGTGATTACAATTTGATGAAAGCATGCCCGACAAACACGCTCTGGATCAACAAGATGGACGCCCATGATCTGGGGATTGTTGAGGACGAAACGGTACGACTCAAATCACCGTGGGGACAGGTTGAAATGAAGGCCCACCCGACCTGGGATATCATGCCCGGTATTTTGGGGGCCGGGGGCGGTTTTGGTCACAAGCGGGGTCTTGAGGGAGACCCCAAATTTCCACAATTTGGCGGCCATAATCCTCCGGGTATTCAGAAACCCAATATCACAGAGGAGATGGGGGGTACACCGCTTTTCAAATATATTAAAACAAGAATTGAAAAAATCGGATAATTGTCAGGGTGAGGCCCTGCAGTCCAAAGGACTGCAGGGCCTCACCAACCTTCCCCCCGCCCTGTCGACACAGATAATTGCTTATAAATAAACACCTTCGCGGCTGGCTGCGCGGAAGTGACCCAAATGATTTCGCAACATCCATGGCACATCCATTCTAATCTGCGAACTCCGTGGTGAATGATTACATCTGCGCCGACGTTGCAGATTTTTCATGGGCTTGACTTTAGGAATATTTCTTATTATCTTTTTAAAAAAATTGTCATGCCAAGGACAAAAACAACCTTTGTATAAACCTGATTTACGAACCACCAGCCGCTGAAGAGGTAAAAAAATGACAAATCGCGTTATCGTCGTAGGCGCCGTTGCCCTGGGTCCCAAGGTCGCCTGCAGAATTAAAAGAATTGATCCAGCAGCCCAGGTTACAATGATCGACAAAGACACCCTGATTTCCTACGGCGGGTGCGGCATTCCCTATTATGTGGGCGGCGACGTGGCCGAACTGGATGGGCTGCGTTCCACCAGTGCCCATGTTGTCAGAAATGAAAACTATTTTCAGAACGTCAAAGGCGTCGAGGTGAAAACGCAGACCGAAGCGATCGCCATTGACCGCAAAGCCAAAACGGTCCGGGTTCGGTATCTGGCCGATGGCAGTGAGGAAGACCTGGCCTACGATAAACTCGTTCTCGGCACCGGCGCACTGCCGGTGGTGCCGCCTTTTCCCGGCGCTGACCTTCCCGGTGTTACGGTAGTGGCCAATCTGCACCATGCCGAGAATATTAAAGACAAAATATCCAAGGGACAGGTGGGAAATGCCGTAGTCATCGGCGCCGGCGCCATCGGCCTGGAAATGGCTGAGGCATTGACCGATTTGTGGGGGGTTGAAACCACACTGGTTGAAATGATGGACCAGCTGTTGCCGGTTGCCTTTGGTGAAGACATGGCTCTTGTGATGAAAAATCATATGGAAGATAAAGGGGTCCGGGTCCTTTTGTCCGAACGGGTGCAACGCATCCTGGGCGATGCGGAAAATGGGGTTACGGGTGTTGAAACAGACCGTCGGACCATTGACTGCGAAATGGTCATTATGGCTGTCGGGGTCCGGCCCAACACCACTCTGGCTCGCAACGCCGGCCTGGCAATCGGTTCCTTCGGCGGTATTCTCGTTGACAAATGCATGCGGACTTCCGACCCTGATATTTACGCCGGGGGAGATTGCGTAGAAATTCCCAATCTGGTGGGGGGAAACAATCTGCCCATGCCGCTGGGCTCTCTGGCCAACCGGCAGGGAAGGGTCATCGGTACCAATATCTGCGGCGGCTGGGAACAGTTCAAGGGGACGGTGGGCACCTTCTGCCTGAAACTCTTTTCCCTGGGCATTGCAAGGGCCGGCCTGACCGTCAACCAGGCCAGGGCTGCCGGGTATGATCCCGCGTATACGGTGGTGGTACAGGCGGACCGTGCCCATTTCTACCCGGAAATGCAGCTGATGATCCTCAAACTGATTGCCGACCGCAAAACCAAAAAAGTTCTGGGCATCGAAGCCCTGGGTCCCCAGGGTGATGCCGTCAAATCCAGGGTGGACAGCGTTGCGGTGTTGCTGCAAAAGGAAATAACCCTCAGCGAAATAACCAATCTGGAGGTCGCCTATGCACCGCCGTTTGCTTCAGCCATTGATATTATCAACAATGCCGGCAATTCCCTTGAAAACATCATCGACGGATATCAAATTCCCGTTGATGTCATGGATTTTCTAGAAACCTTCAAACAGGGCCAGGCACGGGTGCTGGACGTCAGAAGCCCGGTCCAGGCCGGCGCGTTTGTCGAAAAATACGGCAACCGCTGGATCAACATCGACCAGGGTGAACTGTGGTCCCGGCTTGCTGAAATCCCCACGGACGAACCTCTTTTCCTGGTCTGCGGCTCGGGTCCGCGATCCTACGAAGCCCAAATTGTCCTGCGTTCAGAGGGCATTAATGCCCATACCCAAAACATACAGGGTGGCATCGGCATGATCCTGTGCAGTGATCCGGACTTTGCACCGGAAGGCTACAGTTCGCCATTTTCCAAATTAACATCCTGATCCGAATAAAACAGGGCCGAAAATGACCTTCGGGCGTTAACTCTTACAGACTGCCGAAACACTGCTTTCGGCAGTCTGTTTGGGGCTCTTCATCCCTCGCATACGACCATTCGTGCCATTCCCTGTTCAGCATTACGGCTGCTTGGCGCCAAGTTTTCGTGGCTTCCGGATACAGCATCCAAAAGCGCCCCACTTGAAACAGCGAGAAAGCAAATTCTCCAAAAATGCCTTGACAGCGCAACCTCCCATCGGGCATAATATGTCCATAAAAAACGGTGTTTTGCAACATAAGACAGGCTCAAATCAATAACGCACGAAACAGCACCGCAGCTTTCCTTTAGTATTTAGGTCCTCCATTCCAGACACGACACATCATTTTCGCGGCGCAAACGATATTTGCAGCACTTGCTGTGGGCAACACTGTCCATTGCACTAATTTTTTTAACCATTAAAACAAGGAGGGTAGTATGAAGCATTTGAAAAATCTATCGGCCTGGTTGTTGGTAACCTTAGCGGCAACAGGGCTACTTCTGGCCGGGTGTGCCGGCCCAAAACCGAAACCCGGCGACGTCTTTCCCTGCGTAAAAGCGGGAAAGCTGGATACAACCATCGCTCCGGAAGCTGAAATAGAAGATTTCTCCTGCGTCTTCAAGCGGTTTGAAGGCTGTGACGTGCTGCACTTTTTTATTAAACTAAAGAATATCAGCAGTGAGGAGCAGCGTTTCAAGGTCAATATTTTCCTGGACAATGGTAAAGCCGTTGGGGGGCTTCTACCCAGAACAACCAAAAAAGGACTGATTCAACCCGGCCAGAGTGCAGAATTTACCTACCCTGTAACAGGCATGACGGATCGACCGAAGACAATAACGCTGATTGTAAAAACAATGGCAAAATAAGGGAGGTTGTAATGATGAAACGAGTGAGCATGATACTGTCTCTGTGTATCGTCCTGGCCCTGGCCGGACCGGTGGCTGCCAAAACCACCTTTGTCAGCATCGGCACCGGCGGCACCGGCGGCATATACTATCCCTATGGCGGCGGCGTGGCAGAGGTCTGGTCAAAATATGTAAAGGGCGTAAAAGCGGTGGCAGAGGTTACCGGCGCCAGTGTGGAAAACGTCAAACTCGCCCATAAGGGCGAAACCGTCATCGGTGAGGTCATGGGCGATGTCGCCGTGGCCGGCTATAACGGGCTGGCAAAATTCAAGGGTAAAAAACACAATATCCTTTCCATGGCCATCATGTATCCCAACCTTTTGCAGGTCGTGGCCCTGAAAAAAAGCGGCATCACCAATATCCAGCAGGTAAAAGGTGCCAACATCAGCACCGGCAGTCCGGGCAGCGGCACCAACTTTATGACCGAAGCCGTGCTCAAGGCCCTTGAAATCCCCTTGGACGCTTATAAGGACAGTCGACTTTCCTTTACCGAAAGCGCCAATGCCTTGAGAGACGGCACCATAAAAGTGGGCGCATGGTCGGTGGGTCCCGGCACCAGTTCCATCCTGGACCTGTCCACCACGCATGACATTACCGTTATTCCCTTTACCCCGGAGCAAACAGAGAAAATACTGGCGTCAAACAAGACCTATGCCGCCGTGGATCTGGCGGGCGGCATCTACCGGGGAGTTGACACCCCTGTGCCCACCATAGGGGTATGGAACGTCATGATCTGCCAGAAATCACTGGATACGGACCTGGTGTATAACCTGGTCAAAGCCCTGTTTGAACATAATGACTACATGCGCAAGATCCATCCTTCGGCATCCTACACCACCCCTGAAAACGCAGTGAAATACTCGCCGATTCCGTTGCATCCCGGGACCATAAAATACCTGAAGGAAAAAGGCATTTCAATCCCCGACAGGCTGATACCCTAAAGGATGGCAATAAACCGGCGCTTTTCAGTGACTCTTTTTTTTACGGCTGTCGTGGTTTTTACGCTCATCGCGGCCGCCTGGCGCCTGCCGGGCGGCCTTGAACTTTTCATTACCCCTGTAAAAAGCGACAGCCCCCTGCTGATTTTGCCCATGGAGCCGGGTGAGCGCTTTGTCCTGCATTATTACCACTCCGTGGAGGCGGCGCCTATATGGGAAACGCACAGTCTGGATGCCAAAGGCCGGATTTATATTGAAGAGGAGCGCTATTTAAAATTCGGGGCCGGCATGGGCCGGATGCCGGGTGTAGGGACGATGGTGCGCCGCGGCCCCTATGAGGTCATTGAAAACATGCATATGCCCACCGGCAATTTTATTTTACGGGTGGGCAGCCCCGGGGTTGATCATACCATCATATGGCGGGATACTGAAACCAATCTGTCCGCCATGGTTCCCCATCAGGCCGTAAAATTTTCGGCAAGGCCCGTGAGTCTGTTGCATCGTCTCTGGCGCACCCTGGCACCCCATATGGAAACCCCAAAGAGACCGGGTCTGTCGGTAAAAACAACTGCGAACCGACAACCGTGAACGATTACCCTATTTCGGAATGGATAGGAGTTAGAATGTCTGATACGAACATCACCGCATCTTCGGCCGATAATACCGAAAAATTTTCAACGGACAGCGCCGTGCCGGCCGATCGCAACCCCTCCCTTGTCAATATGACGGCCCGGGTGGTCATGGTACTGGCCATCGGGTTGAGCCTTTACCAGCTTTACACGGCAGGCATTGCCGCACTTACGGCAATGGTGCAGCGCTCCATCCATCTGGGTGCCATTTTGTCCCTGACCTTTTTATTGAAGCCCGCTTATTCAAAGGCCCGCAAAGACAAATTCAACATCTGGCTGTTCATCGACTGGGCACTGGTTTTGACGGCCGTTTATTGCACAGCCTACATCTGTTATAACCTCACCGCCATATTCGAACGCCAGGGCGATTGGCTGACCAGCGATATCATCGTCAGCATCATGGGTACGTTTCTGGTTTTAGAGGCCTGTCGCCGGGTGATCGGATGGATTATGACCGGTATCTGTTTAACCGGGGTCTTATATGCCATGTACGGACCCTACATGCCGGAGCTGATTATCCATAAAGGGATACAGCGTAGAGCGCATCGTCACCACCTTGTGGCTGACCACCGAAGGCATCTTCGGCCTTCCCATTGGCGTAGCGGCCACCTTTGTTTTTGTTTTTGTTTTGTTTGGGGCCATCCTGGAAACCACCGGGGGAGGCGCCTTTTTTATTGACCTGGCCTATGCCCTCACCGGCCGCTTTTCAGGGGGCCCGGCCAAAACATCGGTCATCGCTTCCGGGTTTATGGGATCTGTTTCAGGTTCTGCCGTGGGCAATGTTGTGGCCACCGGCTCCTTTACCATCCCCATGATGAAAAAAGTCGGATACCGGCCCCATGTGGCCGGCGCCATCGAGGCCGCCGCTTCCACCGGGGGCCAGTTGATGCCGCCCATCATGGGCGCCGGCGCATTTTTGATGGCGGAATTTACCAACACAAGCTACCTGACCATCATCAAAGTGGCGCTGGTGCCGGCCATCATGTACTACATCACAGTGTTGATATTTGTCCATTACGAGGCCCAGAAATTCGGGATCATGGGTCAGCCCAAAGAGAACCTGCCGAAAATCATGACCGTCATCAAAAAGGGATTGCATTTTATTATCCCCGTTCTGATACTGATCTATGTGCTGGTATCCAACTACTCCCCCATGATGGCCGGGTTCATTGCCGTGGTCACCACCCTTGCCACCAGCATCATCGCCAACACCATACGATGGGCCGTCAACACCCGGCAGGTACCCATGGGTGATGCCGGCGGCATCAGTTTGGGCCAGTTTGCCCTTCAAGAATTCAGGCTTCTTTTAACGGCCCTTGAAAACGGTGCGAAAAATGCCATCATGGTCTCGGTGGCCTGCGCAGCTGCCGGTATCATCGTGGGCATGGTGACCCTCACCGGTATGGGTCTTAAATTTTCGAGTCTTGTTCTGGACCTGAGTTATGGCATAAAAGTGTTTGCCATTCTGCTGATCGGTGCCGCCTCCCTGGTACTGGGCATGGGACTGCCGGTCACGGCCAGTTATATCGTGCTGGCCACCCTGGCCGGCCCGGCACTCCTGGATATGGGGGTGCCCCTCATGGCCGCCCACATGATTGTCTTCTGGTATTCCCAGGATGCCAATGTCACACCGCCGGTGAGCCTGGCCAGTTTTGCCGGGGCCGGCGTAGCCGGGGCCAACCCCATGAAAACCGCCTTCACGTCCTGGAAACTGGCCAAGGGGCTTTATATCATTCCCATCATAATGGCCTACAGACCCCTCCTGGGCATGGGGGAAAATTATGAGCTGTTTCACTGGGAAGTACTTCTCACCATGATCACGACCACACTGGGACTGGTCGCTTTTGCGTCGGCTCTGGAACGTTTTTTTCTACATAAAGCCACCTGGCTGGAGACAGCGCTTTTCTGGCTGGCCGCCATTGGGTTGTTCTGGCCGGCATACTGGGCCGATGCCGCCGGTTTTTTGGCACTTATCGCCGTCGTTTTGATGCAGAAATACAATACTCCGGTTAAACAGGCTTAGATCTTGCGTGAAAACAGGTGTGTAAACATCAGGGATTTTTAAGATTCGACCGGTGATCAAAGGAACCATGCCATGGTACAGGATGAAAAGACCGATTTGTTGCACCTTGAAGATCAATCGCTTAGAGACGGCCTTCAAATGGAGGCACGCATCTTCAGTTTAGAGGAAAAGCTAAAATTATACCAATATCTTAAAACCGCAGGAATCAAACAGATTCAGGTGGGGTCTTTTGTTCATCCGAAAATTGTCCCCCAGATGGCAGATACCGATGAATTGATTCGAACCATTGGAAAAGAAAAAGACACGGTGGTGTCGGCATTGATATTAAACGAAAAGGGGCTGGAGCGGGCCCTGGCCTGCGGGGTTTTTCACGTAAACATGTCTGTTTCCGTCAGCGACACCCATAGTCGCAAAAATGCACGCCGTCCGGCCGCCGACGCCCTGTCGGCCATGACGCAATTGATCCGCCGTGCCCTTGATTCGTGCCTGGCGGTTCGTGCCGGTCTGCAATGCGTCTTCGGCTGCGTCTATGAAGGTGTTGTCTCTGAAAATACGGTGCTCTCGGCTGCAGAAAAAATGGTGGAAGCCGGGGCCCGGGAAATCAATCTGGCCGATACGACGGGAATGGCTGACCCGTACAGCATCCGCAGGGTCGTCGGCCGTGTGAGCCGCGAGTTCCCGGATATCCGCATCTCACTGCATCTGCATGATACAAGGGGTCTGGGGCTTGCCAATATGTTCAGCGGATATGAAACCGGTATTCGTTCCTTTGATGTCTGCACCGGTGGGCTGGGCGGATGTCCCTTTGTCAACGGCGCTGCAGGTAACGTGCCGACGGAAGATGCCGTCAATATGTTTGAGTCCATGGGGGTGAAAACGCACATTGATATGCCGGCCCTGTGCAAAACGGTGGATTATCTGGAAACCGTCCTTGGCCGGGCATTACCCGGACGCATGAAAAAGGTTGTCAACAGGCATCATGTCTGATGAGCCGCCCTCCTTCACGAAAGCGCTGATCCATAAAAATTTCCCCACCATGACCCGTCAATTTTTGGCGAATTTATCTTATCTGATATGATACCCCCTTTTTTACCATTGCCCCTATTTGTAGGTTCGGATCATAATTTTCCAGAATTAACTTGACAGCCGTTGGCGTTATCTGGCATATATTTTTTTAATTTAATAAAACAGCGTTCTATAATATGAAACATATACCACAAAATTTTAATTCAATTGAAAAAGCACTGAAAATTCTCCTGGCATTTGATGCCAAGCGGCCATCCTGGGGCGTCAGAGAACTCAGCACCCAATTGAACTTCAGTCCGGCCACGATCCAGCGCATCCTTCAAACCCTCAAGGCCTATGAGTTCATCACCCAGGATCACAAGACACGCCAATACAGCCTGGGCAGCATTTATTACAAATTTTTAAACACCCTGCAAAGCAACCAGCCTTTGAGCAGA
This sequence comes from uncultured Desulfobacterales bacterium, assembly GCA_942490765.1. Lineage (GTDB taxonomy): Bacteria > Desulfobacterota > Desulfobacteria > Desulfobacterales > 4572-123 > 4572-123. The sequence goes on from CALNYM010000023.1 coordinate 190,210, forward strand.
GCGGCGGTGCCGCTGATGGAACATCTGCTGACCCTGACCGGAGAGACCGTCCATTTAAACGTGATCGAAGGCGACAGACGCATCTGCATTGACATGCTTGAATCCCCAAAAGATCTCAAAGCCGTCATGCCCATCGGCAGCCGCTCACCCTTCCATGCCGGGGCCTCTTCCAAATGCCTCATCGCTTTTTCACCGGAAGCGTTCATTGAAAAACACCTGCAAAAAGCGAGCCTGGAACCGCTGACTTGTCGCACCATCGTCGACATCGATAAATTCCGGGACGAACTGGCGGCTATTCGAAAGCAGGGATTTGCCATCAGTTTAGGGGAGCGTAACCCGGGTATCGGGTCTCTGAGCGTGCCCGTGTTCAGCCACAGGGATATGCTGGCGGCCTCTTTGAGTATTGCTCTTCCTGAGATCAGATACAAGGATATAGAACACCGCAAATTTTGTCTTCAGGAACTGCTTCTGGCAGCCAGGGATATTTCCAAAATTATGGGCGGAAATCCATAAAATCGTTTAAAAATAAGGGGAAACACAATGACAGATAAAAACAAACCGCTTGGCGATATTGTCGTTCTGGATCTCTCCCGCGTATTGGCCGGCCCCTATTGCACCATGATGCTCGGGGACCTGGGTGCCGATGTGATCAAGGTCGAACGTCCCGGCGCAGGGGACGACACCCGCCACTGGGGGCCCCCTGAAGCAGGGGGTGAAGCGGCTTACTATCTATGCATCAATCGAAACAAGAGAAGTATCACCATCAATCTGAAAAGTCCTGAGGGCCAGGAAATCATTCGAAAGCTGGCGGGTCAGAGCGATATTGTCGTTGAAAATTACAAGGTAGGGACCCTTGATAAAATCGGGTTGAGTTATGAAGCTTTAAAAAAAGATAATCCGGGCCTGATTTACTGTTCCATCACCGGTTTTGGCCAGAACGGACCGTACAAGGACAAACCCGGTTATGATTTCATGATTCAGGGTATGGGCGGTGTCATGAGCTTTACCGGGGAACCCGAGGGCCAGCCCATGAAGGTGGGGGTGGCCATCGTGGATATTACCGCCGGACTGTTTGCCTGCAATGCCATCCAGGCGGCGCTGCGGCACCGGGAAAAAACCGGCCGCGGACAATACATCGATATCTCTCTGCTCGATGCCATTGTTGCATGGCTGGCCAATGTGGGCAGCAATTATCTGGTGTCGGGCAAAAACCCGGAGCGTTACGGCAACGGTCACCCCAATATCGTCCCCTATGAGCCCTTTAAGACAAAAGATGACACCTATATCGCCCTGGCAGTGGGCAATGACTATCAATGGGCAAAATTCTGCAACCTGGCCGGTATACCCGAACTGACCGATGATCCACGGTTTAAAACCAACTCCCTTCGGGTAGCCCACCGTAAAGCCCTGATCCCAATGATCACCGACGCCATGAAAAATAAAAATGGGGACACCTGGCTTCGGGAACTGGATGAATTAAAGATACCCTGCGGTCCCATCAATACACTGGACAAGCTTTTCAACGATCCCCAGATCGCGGCCCGCCAGATGGTGGCCCATGTGCCCCACCCCACCGCAGGCAGTGTACCCCTGGTGGCCAGCCCCATGAAAATGAGCGAAACCCCCTGTGAAATAACCCGGCATCCCCCTTTGCTGGGAGAGCATACCCAGGAATTGTTACTGGAAAAACTGGGGTACGGAAAGGAAAAAGTTGACCAATTAAAACAGGACAGGGTCATCTGACACGCATTTTAAAAAATCGATTTTCCCATAACCTAAATTATACAAACGGAGGCATAAACATGGATTTTAAATTCTCAAAAGAACTCGAAATGCTGCAAAAAGCGGTGCGTGAATTCGCCACCAAAAAAATTGCACCCAATGCCGATCAATGGGATGCCGATCATTATTATCCGTATAAGGAGGCCATTAAACCCATGGCGGAACTGGGTTTTTTCGGCACCGTTATTCCGGAAGAATACGATGGCGTAGACATGGGCTGGATGGCGGCCATGATCGTCACCGAAGAGATCGCCAGGGCATCGAGCTCCCTGCGGGTTCAGGTGAACATGCAGACCTTGGGCACGGCATATACCATTCTTACCTACGGCAGCGAGGAACTGAAAAAGAAATATATCCCCAAACTGGTCAATGCCGAATATGTGGGGGCCTTTGCCATCACCGAACCGGATGCCGGCTCAGATGTCATGGCGCTGACCTCCACTGCCGAAGACAAAGGTGATCACTGGCTGCTCAACGGTTCCAAAACATGGATTTCCAACGCCGCCTTTGCCGATGCCATCATCTACTATGCCTATACGGATCGTGAAGCCGGGTCCAAGGGGCTTTCCGCTTTTATCGTCGAGACCAAAAACTTCAACGGCATCAAAACTTCGGGCCTTGAGAAGATGGGTTCCCACTCCTCTCCCACCGGAGAAATATTTTTAGACAACACCCGGGTTCCCAAAGAAAACCTGCTGGGCAAACCCGGCATGGGGGCACGGATCGTATTCGGCTCTTTAAATCATACCCGTCTCTCGGCGGCCGCCGGTGCCGTGGGTCTGGCCCAGGGCTGTCTGGACGCGACATTAAAATACTGCAAGGATAGAAAGCAGTTCGGCAAATCCATCGGCTCGTTTCAAATGAATCAGGATATGATTGCCCAGATGTCCGCTGAAATCGAAGCGGCCCGGATGCTGGTGTACAAGGCGGCCTGGGTCAAAGATCAGGGAAGCCTGAACAACGGCCTGGATGTAGCCCAGGCCAAATATTTTTCCGGTGAGGTGGTCACCAAATGCGCCAATTACGCCATGCGCATCCTCGGTGCCTACGGGTATTCCACCGAATATCCGGTGGCCCGTTTTTACAGAGATGCCCCCACCTACACCATGGTGGAAGGCTCGGCCAATATCTGCAAGTGGATCATTGCCCTGGATCAGCTCGGTATCCGCAAAGCCAACCGGTAATTAGGTAGAAGGTGGAAGACTGAAGGTGGAAGGACGGGTGGGCTGAACCCATAAATCGACAAAATTCCTTCAACCTTAGGCCTTCCACCTCAACAACCTGACGCCAAGGAGGGATTCATTGAGCGAAAAAGAGGATGTCGTCAAAAAAACCAAAAAAACCGCGGCTCTTTATTTCAAGGATGTCACCGGTGAAAAACCCTATGACCTCTGGCGGGCATTTGACAAGGATCTGGCCCGGGACCTCTCCCTGTTTATCACCGGCCAAATGTATGCCCGGGAAAAGATTCCCCACCCGACAAGGCAACTGATCACCGTGGCAGCGCTCACGGTGCTTTCCAGGCCTGAAGAACTCAGACTGCATATCCAGGCTGCCCTGAATGTGGGCTGCACCCCTGAAGAAATCGCCGAAACCATCTTTCAAACCATGATATACGGCGGGGTTCCGGCGGCCAACACAGCCCTTAAGGTATTGCTGGGGGTGCTTGAGGAAAAGGGGCTGAAAGGGTCGGAATAGCCCCCTGTCAGCCCTTGATGAACACTATTTGACCGAAACCACCGGGCAGGGAGCTTTCAGAATAACGTATTGGGCCGTGGAGCCGAATACGATTTTGCCGACCTTGGATCGTCTTTTTATCCCGATGACAATCTCTTCAACCGGATTCTCCTCTGCAAACCGGACCAGATCTTCGCCGGGTGTCATCCCGCGCACCAGAAGGTGGGTGTCACAGGGAATATCGGCCTTGGCCGCAACCTCTTTTGTGTACGCCAGCCCCTGTTCAGCCTTTTCTATCTCAGCCACCTTATTATGCTCCCCCCCTGGCATGGAGGTGATGACATTAATACCTATGTTCAAAGCCCTGGCATGCTTAATGGCAATATCCAAGGCATCTCTGGCCACATTGCTGCCGTCATATCCCACCAAAATTTTCATTTTCAACTCCTCTCAAATTTGCTGTTTTAAGACCTTGCCAGCTGTTTTTTGACCTTGATCACGCCGTCCTGGTCATCCTCGGCATAGGCATCGGCACCGATCCTTTTTTTTCCCGGGCCGTGTTTTCCGGCAGGGTTGCATTGATCACATCGGTGACGGCCTTCATGGCATCGGCGGCCACCATCAGTTCCGGCAGAAACATCCGGCCCCGGTCGAACAGGTCCCCCACCTCGTTGATACCCGGAATAAAGGCCTCATTCATCAATTCCAGGGGATCATGGCCGTCGGCAATGACCCGGTTGGCAATTTGAAACAGACGTTTAAGTTCTTTTGACAAAAAACATCACTAAAAGCAAGAATATTTCCTCGTCGTTGAGATCACACATCCACACTTACGGGTTTTTTCCGGCAGAATACCCTCCACTTTCCCCAGTGAACCACACCTGGGCATTTGAAATCCCTTCATGAAACAATAACTGCCACTTTATCGCATTGTGAATAACAACATCTTAATATAAACAAAATTCATTTTTTGGCGTCAATTTTTTCAAAAAAAGTACCATAAAAATTTTCATTTGGTTTAAAAAAAACATCATTTTCGCTTGACATGCTCGCCTTTATAATATTAATAAAAAAATTAACCGAATGTTCAATTAACTGTTATGGGGTTAAAGTGGCTCGTAAAAACAGCACTATCGAACAACGCAAACCTGAAATTCTTGAAAATTATTACCAGGTGATCATCGAGGAAGGGATCGAGGGGGCCTCCATCGGGAAGATTGCCAAGCGAATGAATATCCATCCCAGTCTGATTATTCACTATTTCAAAACCAAGCACAATCTGACGGTGGAGCTTTTTGATCTGCTGTTGGAACGCTACGCGGCCCCGGAATTTCTCCAGTTTGATCATATAAAGGATCCCCGACAACGGTTCGAATCCCTGATGGAAGCCCTTTTCTCTCTTGAGTACTCCCGAACCATAGATCCGGGCGTACACTTTGGATTTTACTACCTCAGTTTTCGAAACCAGGATATTAATAAACGGTTCCGGGAGATGATCAATCATCTCAAAATTTTTCTTGTCGATCAATTCGGACAATTCAAAAAAGAGGGCATCGTCACGGTAAAAGATATCGGGCAGGCCGCCGATATGGTGGTGACCCTCATCGAGGGACTTGAATTCCAGACGGCTTTTCTCGATCAGCATAAAACATTTGAGGATTTCGCTGAGCACTCAAAAAAACTTACCGTCGCATTTTTGACACGCGATATATAAAAAATTTTCAAAAAAAACTTCATTTTGAAATAATATTAACTGAATGTTCAATTAAATAGCATTTGTAAACAAATCAGTTGCGCCATAATACGGTTTTTTTCGCAACAAATTGATATTCAATAACATTTAACGATACAAGGAGAAAACCATGAAACGAGATTTAACAAAAGCGTTATCAGAAGCCAAACGAATGGTGGATGTGATCACCGCACCCGAGGTCAGCATTGACGACAGAAAAATCATTGCCGCTGAAACCGCTGACAATTTTGCCAACCATATCAACAAGGGATTTCTTGAATACCGTAAATCAGTCACAGAAACCGGCGATTATGCTGTCACCGAATGGTTTGGCCAGGGATCGATCCTACGAGATGCCCTTGACCGGGAATTCATCGACATCCTGGGTGGCTTCGGTATTTATTCCCCGGGTATCCGGCATCCCAAAATTGTCGCCGCCGTCAAGGCCCAGCTGGACAAAAGTCCCCAGTACAGCCAGGAAATGCTGGATCCGCTGAGAGCCCACTTGATGAAGGTGCTGTCCATGCTCACCCCCGGCGATATCCAATACGGTTTTTTCATCAACAGTGGCACTGAGGCCGTGGAAGGCGCCATGAAGCTGGCCAAGCTGTACACTGGAAAATCCGGTTTCATCTCCATGCTGAAAAGCTTTCACGGAAAAACCCTGGGTTCGTTGTCCCTCATGGGCAAATCCGTTTACCGAAAACCGCTGCTGCCCCTGTTAGACGGTGTCCGTCATGTACCCTTTGGGGATTATGCGGCTGTTGACCAGGCCCTTAAAACTGCGGCAGCGGTGGGCGACGGTATTGCCGCAGTGGTGGCCGAGCCCATCCAGGGTGAAGCGGGCGCCATTGTACCGCCGGACGATTTCTGGCCGAAATTGCGGGAAATCTGCGATCATCACGGCGTGTTGCTGATCGCTGACGAAGTCCAGACCGGTCTGGGCCGAACCGGTAAGGTGTTTGGCGTTGATCACTGGGATGTAACACCGGATATCATGTGCCTGGGCAAGGCCCTGGGCGGCGGCGTCATGCCCATGTCCGCCTTTATTTCCACCCCCAAAATATGGGAATGCATGGAACCGAATCCGTTTATGCATACCTCCACCACCGGTGGAAATCCCCTGGCCTGCGCTGCCGCCCTGGCCCATATCAATGTCATGCTGGAAGAGGATCTGCCCGGTCAGGCCGCCGAGAAAGGCGACTATGTTATGAAAAAACTGGCTGAGATGAAAACCCGCTATCCGGAGATACTCGCCCATATCCGCGGGAAAGGGCTCCTGATCGGAATGGAATTTCCATCAGACGAGATTGGATACAAGGTGGCGTCCGGGCTTTTCAGCCGCAAAGTGCTCACGGCCGGCACATTGACCAATTCTAAAAACATCCGTATTGAACCGGCCTTGAACATCCCCTACGAAACCCTCGATGAAGTGCTTAACCGTCTTGAAGATACATTTAAAAGCATACAGTAACAAATAATGGCCCTGCCATATTTCATTTGGGCAAAATTGACTCAATAAAACCCCGGGACACCTCTCTCCCGGGGCGACCTATTTGAAACAGCGAGAAAGCTAAAAAAAGCAAGGAGACATCATGAAATTTTTAAGGGTCAACATGACCGAGCGCACCATACTAACCGAGGATCTGCCCGAAGCCTATAAAGGCATCGGCGGACGGGCACTGACCTCACTCATGATTAACAAAGATGTACCGGCGGGATGTGATCCCCTGGGGCCGGAAAACAAGCTGATCTTTGCACCGGGGTATTTCAGCGGAACGACGCTGGTAAACACCAGCCGACTGTCCATCGGTGCCAAGAGTCCCCTCACCGGAGGCATCAAGGAAAGCAATGTGGGCGGTACCGTAGCTGTAGACATCGCCCATCTCGGGATTACGGCGATCATTATCGAAGGCAAAATACCAACCGCTGAAAACGCTATCCTTGTCATTGACGTTACCGGCCAGGCAAAACTCATGGATGCAGCCCCTTATAAAGGAATGCGCACCTATGATCTGGTAAAAAAATTAAAGGCCAAGCACGGCGACAACTACAGCGTCACCTGTATCGGGCCGGCCGGGGAGTTCCAGCTTGCCACGGCGTCCATCCAGACATCGGATTTTGACGGCAGGCCTTGCCGGGCAGCTGGCCGGGGGGGCCTGGGCGCTGTCATGGGAGCCAAGGGGCTCAAAGCGATTCTGGTGGCCCGGGGCGGAAAGATGACAGATGCCCTGGCAGATCCGGATCGATTCAAAACAGCGGCCAGGGCCTATGCAAAAGCAGTTCAGGCAGACGAATTCAGCAATGAAATCCTGCCTGAACTGGGAACTGCCGTATTGGTGGATCCCATCAACGCCGCGGGTGCCTTTCCCTGCTTTAATGCCACAAAAGGGCAGTTTGACCAGGTTGATAAAATCAATGGCGACGCCCTGGCGGAAATAATTAAAAAACGCGGCGGAAAAACCACGCACAAGGGGTGTGCCCAGTGTATCATCAACTGTTCAAACGAATTCGTCGATAAAAACGGCCAATACGTCACATCCTCCCTTGAATATGAAACCATATGGGCCATGGGCGGCATGATCGGCAATGATGATCTGGATGTCATCGCCCGGCTCGACTTTTTATGCGACGACATCGGCATCGATACCATGAGTACCGGCGTCTCCGTGGCCGTGGCCATGGATGCTGGGTATAAGGCTTTCGGCGACGGCAAGGCGGCCATTGAAATGGTGGAAGAAATCGGGAATGGAACCGAGTTTGGAAAAATGCTCGGCAAAGGACCCGCTGCTGTGGGAAAACATTTTAACCATGAACGGGTGCCGGTCATCAAAGGACAGAGCATCGCGGCCTATGACCCCAGGGCCATCCAGGGGATGGCGGTGACCTATGCAACGACACCCATGGGTGGCGATCACACCGCCGGCTGGGTAGTGGATCAAAACCTGGCCGACTTCGGGGGAACCCTGGATCCGCTGTCTGCCGAGGGTCAGGTGGAAGCATCCCGGAACACCCAACTGCACATGGCCGCCGTGGACACCGTGGGCATCTGCGATTTTGCCCAGACCGGCCTGGCGGCCCCGGGGGGTATGGAAACTGTTTACACCATGGTTTCCGCCAAATCCGGAAAGCCCTTTGGGGCGGATGACTGGGGCGCACTGGGCCGCCGGGTGTTAACAGCGGAAATCGGTTTTAACAAAAAAGCCGGCTTTACCGCCAAAGACGACCGGCTGCCCAAAATGTTCTACGAAGAACCGCTGCCCCCCCACAACACGGTGGTGGTGCTCAGTGATGAACAAATGGATTCAACCTTTAATTTTTAACGGAACGCCCCTATGGCCCGGGTAATCGTCAAATTATACGGCACCCTTAGAAAAAAAGTTGAGCCCTATGACCCGACAAAAGGGCTCGAGCTTGAAATCAGAGGGGGGGCCAGTATCGGTGAACTTGTTGCTCATCTTGGCATTCGTGAATCAAAGATAGGCTTTGTTACGGCCAACGGGTGTATTGTCAAGTCCGATAAGGCCGTGGCACAAGACGATGTGATTAAAATCTTTCAACCGATTTTCGGTGGTTAGACAAAAAAACAGCATAAAGGGGTGCGGGCCGGTATGGTTTGCACCGACCCGCGCCCCCCGCCAATAAACAACATACTTTTACAAAGGAGAAAATGATGGAGGGAGCGTATCAATACGGAAACTGGGTTCTCATTGGTTTGGGCGTTTACATGGCCCTGATGCTGTTTATTGGATGGTATGCGTCCAAAAAAGTCAAAACCGCCACCGATTACATTGTCGCCGGCCGCAGGCTGGGGATTTTCTTTTGTACGGGTACCCTGTTTGCCACCTGGTTTGGGGCCGGCACCTGTATGGGGGGCGCCGGGAATGCCTATATTTTCGGAAATCAGGGTATTATTTTCGATCCCTGGGGGGCCGCTGTCTGTCTGCTGCTCACCGGTCTTCTGTTTGCCCGGATGATGCGTCGGGGACGGTATCTGACGTTGGCAGACCTGTTTGAAATCCGATACAGCATAAAAATGGGCATACTGGCCACGTTGACCCTCTGCGTGGCGGAAATGGGCTGGGTGGGCGCCCAACTGGTGGCCTTTGGGACCATCATTCATTATTTCAGCGGCATCCCCCTGGTGGCGGGCATCCTGATTTCAACCGTTATCCTCGTGGTCTACACCTATCTTGGCGGTATGTGGGCCGTCACCCTCACCGATGTGATTCAGGTGACCATTTTAACCGTGGGCATGGTGGCCATGCTGTATGTAGCGGTTCCGCTGGTGGGCGGCTGGGATGCCATTTTTTCCAATGACCCGGGGCACAACTGGATGGGCATAAACCAATGGTCCTTTATTCCCACCCCGGAAGCGGCCGCCGACAAGGAGCTGGGAAATGCCGGTTTTATGTACTATACCGGTTATAAAGGCTGGTTTTACTGGATTGCCGCATGGCTTGCCATCGGTCTTGGCAGTATACCGGCCCAGGATCTCATGCAGCGTGTTCTCTCTGCCAAGGATGAAAAAACAGCGACCTATTCCAGTTATCTGGGCGGCCTGCTTTATATTACCGTTGGTATGATGCCGGTGATTATCGGTATGATCTATTTCCAGCTGAACCCGGATCTGAGCATTGATGATGCCCTGAACAAGATTCTCCTGCTCATGGCCGTGGAACACCTCAATCCCTTTTTTGCCGTTATTTTTGTCAGCGCCCTGGTAGCGGCCCTGATGAGCTCTTCGGACAGCGCTATTCTGGCCGCCTCTTCCGTGCTGGGATATAACGGGCTGAAATACTTCAAACCCGATGCCGATGGGAAACAGACCCTGAAGGCAACCAAACTGTTCGTACCCATTGTCACGGTGGTGTCATTGATCCTTGCCCTTTACTTCCAGGCCATCTATAATCTAATGGTGGTTGCCTGGTCCGTCTTGCTGGTGAGCCTCTTTGCCCCTTATGCGGCTGCCTATTTCTGGAAAAAAGCCAACAACTACGGTGCGATATCTTCTTTTTTCGGTGGTTTCATCGCATGGATTGCGGCCTATTTTTACTACCTGCCCATGACCATGGAAGCCAACATCGGCATTATAGAAGAAAACGTGGTGTATTTTGACTGGGCCATGTGGGATTCATTGTACATCAGTTCCGTGTGGGGCCTCATCGCATCCATCGTGATTCTGGTGGTGGTGACGCTGGCCACACAAAAAATAGACCCGCCCAAACCGCTGGTGGATATCGACGGGAATTCGCTTCCGTTGACAAACTGGCTCGGATTTTTCGGAAAAAAATCGAGCAATGCATAAATTGTAAATACAAATGAAGATCCGAAGCGAACTAAACAAAGAGGTTTGCTTTCGTAAAAAGTATTTGAGTTGGCTGATTAAAAATCGTATATACAGGTAGAAGACTGACGGTTGACGGTAGCGTTGCCAGGCAAGGTCATCGTAGGGTGGGCTGTGCCCACCAATAGGCAGAATGCCTTCAACCTTCAGCCTAAAAACCTTCAATCTTCTACCTAAACAACCTGTTACCTATCAACCTATGCTGCTAAACACGACACCCAAATCAGACGGTTTTCGAATGCCCGGTGAATTTGAACCCCACCAGGGGTGCTGGATGCTGTGGCCCGAACGCGGGGACACCTGGCGTCTCGGGGCAAAACCGGCCCGGGCCGCATTTGTGCAAGTCGCTGAAGCCATCGCGGCATTTGAAGGTGTCACCGTCTGTGTTTCGGCCCCTCAGTTTGACAACGCCCGGCACCACCTGCCCGCTCACATCCGACTCGTTGAAATATCTTCAAACGATGCCTGGATGCGGGATGTGGGCCCCACCTTTGTGAGCGACAAAAACGGACAGATTCGGGGTGTAGACTGGCAGTTCAATGCCTGGGGCGGTTTAAAAGACGGGCTGTATTTTCCCTGGGACCATGATGCCGCGGTGGCCAAAAAGATTCTTGAAATAGAAAGGGTCCACCGATACCGGGCCCCCTTTATCCTCGAGGGCGGATCCATTCATGTGGATGGTGAGGGGACGGTTATCACCACCGAAGAGTGCCTGCTGCACCCCAATCGGAATCCTGATCTGTCAAAAAACGACATTGAAGATCTTTTAAAAGACTACCTGAACGCAGACAAGGTCATCTGGCTGAAACAGGGTGTATTCATGGACGAGACAAACGGTCATGTGGATAACCTGTGTTGTTTTGTCAGGCCCGGAGAAATCCTGCTGACCTGGACAGACGACCCATCGGACCCCCAATATGCCATATCCATGGATGCCTTTGACATCCTTTCGAGCACAACCGATGCAAAGGGGAAAAAGCTGGCGATCCATAAAATTCACCAGCCAGGACCTTTATTTTTAACCCGGGAAGAAAGCACAGGGCTTGACGTTGCTGAAAATACCATACCCAGAAAAGAGGGACAGCGTCTGGCGGCATCCTATGTCAATTTTTACCTTGCCAACAATGCCGTTGTGATGCCTGTCTTCAACGACCCCCATGATGTTGCCGCCGTCGAGACCCTTTCCCTTCTTTTCCCTGAGCGAAAAATTACCACGATTTATGCCAGAGAAATACTGCTGGGCGGCGGCAATATCCATTGTATAACACAGCAGCAGTGTTAAGGGTTGCCCTCGACCCTGAAACCATTGTATGGCAATGCGTCATTGCTTAAACGGTCCACCCCATAGGAAGTCGGAATGAACGAATTTCCTCTGCCGCATATCTTAAAGTTTCTCCAAAAAGTAGTGCCTTTCAACACACTGGATCGGGTGGTGATTGAGCAGATCGTCGCTGATACACAAATCGCCTTTTATCCGAAAGATGACATCATTATTAAACCCGGTGAACCATCAAACGGGTTTCTATACATTGTTCAGACAGGATGCGCCCGTATCACCATACCCGATGAGGCCGGCGCTGAATTACTGGTGGATCTCAGGTGTGAAGGGGAAATTTTCGGTGCCATCAGCCTGCTGCACGGACAGAAAGCCCTTTTTAAAGTCATGGCGGATGAGGATCTCATCGTTTTTCTCATCCCCAAAGAAGTGGTGGAAACCCTTCTGGTAAAATTCGATGATTTCAAACGCTATTTTGGTTCCTCCCTGGCCAGAAATTTCCAGGCGATACGCAAATCCGTCGACCATCAACTGACGCTTTTCACCCGGGACAATCAGTTAAGCATAGACCGGTTTCTCACCGGAAAACGGGTTCTGGAACTGATGACATCAGACGTCATGACCTGCCCACCGACATTCACGGTACAGCAGGCCGCCCAAAAAATGAAACAGCGCCGCGTGGGGTCCATCATCGTAACCGATGGCAACAATGCCCCTGTCGGCATCATCACCGATGCGGACCTGCGCAGCAAGGTGCTGGCCGAGGGCCTCAGTCTGCAGACACCGGCACATAAGATCATGAGCACGCCGGTTCACACCATTTCCCCCTGGGCCTATACCTTTGATGCACTTCTTGACATGAGCCGTTTTCATGTCAGCCACATGGTTGTTTCTGAAAATCAAAAAATCGCCGGGGTTATCAGCGAGCACGACTTCCAGATGGAAATCGGTTCTTCCCCCATCGGCATGATCGGTGATATTGACAAATCCGATTCAGTGGAGGCCCTTATCAACCTGCGACCGGATATTGACAGAATTCTGGAAATGGCCATACACCGCAGTGGCGCTGTTAAACCCATGGTGGCGCTTATTGCCGAATTAAATGACCGCATTACCCGGCAAATGATCAAGGTGATTGAAAAAGAGATGGTCACCGAAGGGGCGGGTGCGCCACCGGCACCTTACTGCTGGCTTGCCATGGGCAGTGAAGGCCGCAGGGAACAAACGCTGTATACCGACCAGGATAATGCCCTGTTGTATGCAGATGTCCCGGAAGCCGATGATCCGCAGGTCAAAAAATGGTTTTTGCTTTTTTCACGGCGGGTGGTGGATGCCCTGGATCGATACGGCATTCCAAAATGCAGCGGGGGGATGATGGCCAGTAACCCCCAGTGGTGTCAAAACCTAAGCAACTGGAAGCGGCTGTTTTCCACCTGGACATCCGACCCCACCCCCTGGAGCCTGAGGATGGCCACCGTTTTTTTTGACTTTCGGAACATTACCCACGGATTCGACGGTGCCGGGCATCTGAGGCAGATGCTCACCCAAACGGCACGTAAAAAAAAACATTTTTTACGACTGCTGGCCCAAAATGCGCTTTTCAATCATCCGCCGCTGGGTTTTTTACGCCAGTTGGTAGTGGAAAAATCAGGGGAGCACAAAAATCAATTAAATCTTAAATTAAGCGGGCTGGTACCAGTGGTTGACGCAGCCCGGGTATTGGCTCTGGAATTGGGCGTCGAAGCCACCAATACCATGGAACGGCTGGAAAAAATTACGACTCGAAAAATTCTTGAACCGGATTTTTTATCGGCCATTGACAATGCTTACGATTTTATCAACTTCATTCGTATCACCCATCACTTAAAAGCCTTCTCGCGGGGTTCCCGCATGCAGAATTTCATTGACCCGACCTCACTTAACCCCATGCAGCGTAAAATGCTTAAAGAAAGCTTTGCCATTATCAGCCGGTTACAGGACCAGCTTGGGGCACGGTACCAGGCCCGATTTTCCAGGGAGGGGTGATGCACCTTTTCATCCATAAGCTGAAAAACAAATTTCTGAGATTTCAGCTTAGAAACACACCATTGAAACCAATGGCGCTGAAAAATCTCAAAGCCCTTGATGCGGCAGATGGCGCCAGACCGGCACGCGCCTACTCGTACGTAGCTGTGGACCTCGAAACAACAGGCCTTGATTTTACGCGAAGCCGAATCGTGAGCATTGGCGCTGTCCGAATCAGGGAGGGCCGAATTCATCTGGGGCATATTTTTAACCAGCTGGTCAATCCGGGCAGCCATATCCCCATAGAAGCCATTAAAATACACGGCATTGGTCCGCAAATGGTCAAGAACGCACCTTCCGGCCCCGAGGCCATGGACACTTTTCTGGCCTACCTTGGAAACGATATCCTGGTGGCCCATCCGGCGGCCTTTGATCTTAATTTTTTAAACCTGCTGATGCTGGAATGTCACGGATTCCCTCTTCAAAACCTGGTCATCGACACCCGTACCTTATACCAGGATATTTTATTGCCCCAGGTTTATCATCCCATGCAGCATCATCCCAGACTTCTCGGGCGCAGCGTTCTTGATACTAAAAACCTGAACAACGGGTATACACTGGATGATGCGGCGCACCATCTGGGGATTAAAACCCATCAACGGCATACCGCCGCAGGAGATGCCCTGACATGCGCCATGATTTTCCAAAAAAGCCTGTCAAAAATGGAAAACACAGGCAACGGCCTGCTCAGGCACCTGCTCAAGGCCGGGGCAATATAAAAAAAGATCCTGTGTACAAAAAACCCACATCATCAACGGTGAAAAAAAACTTCACCTGACAAAAAGGGCTGCCGGACCGGCAAGCTCCACGGAAAGGAACGATATGCGAAAAATTACTGTTGCCGCAACCCAGATGCGTTGCACTGACAACCGGGACGAAAACATTGCCACTGCCGAAAAACTGGTCCGGGATGCCGCAGGTAAAGGCGCCCGGATCATTTTACTTCAGGAACTGTTTGAATCCTTGTACTTTTGTCAGATTGAAGATCCTGCTTTTTTCAAGATGGCCTCGACCACAGAGAACAATACGGCCATTCGCCACTTTTCCCATCTTGCAAAAACCCTTGGTGTTGTGCTGCCCATCAGTTTTTTTGAGAAAAAAAACAAGGCTTATTACAATACCGTTGCCCTCATCGATGCAGATGGATCGCTGATGGGTAACTACCGCAAAACCCATATTCCCGATGGCCCGGGCTATGAGGAAAAATTTTATTTTACCCCGGGCGACACGGGATTTCAGGTATGGAAAACACGATACGCAACCATCGGTATCGGAATATGCTGGGATCAGTGGTTTCCGGAAGCGGCCAGAAGCATGGCCCTCATGGGGGCTGAAATTCTCTTCTATCCCACCGCCATCGGCTCCGAGCCCAAGAATCCGACCGTTGACAGTAAAAATCACTGGCAAACCTGCATGCAGGGCCATTCGGCCGCCAATATGGTCCCGGTGGTGGCTGCCAACCGCATCGGCTCCGAAACCATAGGAGATTCTACAATACGATTTTACGGGTCTTCATTTATTACCGATAATACCGGCAGCCTATCCGTCGAAGCCGACAGGTCAACCGAAACCGTTATTATTTCACAATTTGATCTCGATGAACTGGAAACCCAGAGGGCCGGATGGGGACTGTTCAGAGACCGGCGTCCTGAAAGTTATAACGTGCTGCTCACCAGTGATGGCACCAAGCAATAGCAACGGCCGTCACGCCGCCACGGCCCGAAAATATGTGACCGCTACTCGTCAGCCAGCCTCAATTCTTCTTGACATACACATTATTTTCGAATATTAATTTTTACAAAACACTGTTTTACATATTAAAACAGCGAGCCCTGCCAGGGACTTAAATTAAAAAGAACAGGAGGCAAAACAAGTGGATCAAGCCTATATTGTTTTTTTCGCCGGCATTGGCGGCGTCTTTATAGGAATGGCGTTGCTCTATCTCTCCATCCGGTTAACGGCCGTCGTGTCAGATAAAATCAATGACAGACAGACCCGTACCCAAATAAAAAGGGAGATAAAATAGTGGCAGCCCTGTTATCCCTGTTTAAAACCACCGGTTTTTTTTATCTGACCCCGGGCATGGTCATCATGTGGGGGATCGCGTTCATACTGATCTATCTGGCCATTGCCAAAGATTACGAACCCTTGCTGCTGTTGCCCATCGGATTTGGCATTTTGCTTGCCAATCTTCCCCTGGCCGGGCTCATGGAACCCGGTGAAGGACTGCTGTGGCGGTTTTATCACTATGGCATTCAATGGGAAATCATCCCGCCGTTGATTTTTTTAGGACTGGGGGCCTTGACCGATTTTGGCCCCCTCCTGGCCAACCCCAGGCTTATCTTTCTGGGGGCCGGGGCCCAGGCCGGCGTTTATCTGACCTTTTTTGCCGCCCATGCCATGGGGTTTGACCTCAACGAAGCGGCCACCATCGGTATCATCGGTGGCGCCGATGGCCCCACCACCATCTTTCTGGCCGCCAAACTGGCGCCACACATGCTCGGAACCTGCGCGGTGGCAGCCTACTCCTACATGGCCCTGGTCCCCATCATTCAGCCACCTATCATGCGGCTTCTGACCACCCGGCAGGAACGGGTAATCAAAATGAAAAAATCCCGCAAGGTGTCGGCCCTGGAAAAAAGACTGTTTCCCATCGTGGCCACCATCGTCATCATTATGCTGGTGCCGGCCTCAGCGCCCCTTATCGCCATGTTTATGGTCGGCAATCTTTTCCGGGAAGCCAAGGTTGTAGAAAGACTGACCCATGCGGCCCAGAATGAACTGATGAATATCGTCACCATATTTTTAGGCCTGCCGGTGGGCGCCACCATGAATGCTGAAAATTTTCTTAAACCCCAGGTGATCATTGTTTTTTTCCTGGGACTGTTCGCCTTCATGATCAGCACCGCCACCGGCATACTGCTGGCCAAACTCATGAACCTGTTTTCAAAAAACAAGATCAACCCGCTTTTGGGGGCCGCCGGCGTTTCGGCCGTACCCATGGCAGCACGGGTGGTTCATAAGGTTGGGGCCGAGGCCAACAAGAAAAACTACCTTTTGATGTACGCCATGGGGCCCAACGTGGCCGGCGTCATCGGCACGGTCATTGCGGCCGGAATTTTTCTGACCCTGCTGCGCTGATAAATATTCACGGTCTCGTAAAAAGTCCAACGCCTGCGTTGTGCTGCATTTCGCAATCATTCAACGGTCGATGGTTACCCCTCATGATTACAAATTTTGCACGCCTTGAATTTGAATTTTTTACGAGACCGTCTAAATTCGACTTTTTAAGAGTTCACTAAACACTAAATGAAACGGAGGAAAGATTATGTCGGAAGAAATTTTAGCCCCCCTGGCAGGCAAGATCATCGAAATACAGATCAAACCCGGTGATGCTGTGGAAGAAGATGACGATGCCCTGGTTATCGAGGCCATGAAAATGGAAACACCGGTGTATATCCCATGTGACGGCACCGTAAAAGAGATCAAGGTCAGTGTGGGGGACGAAGTGGAAGAGGACGATGTACTGGCTGTTATCGATAACTGAACCCAAGCATAAGGATCGCAATCTTAGTTCAATTTATTTCGGTTCCGATCCTAAGGAGCTTAATCATGAGACCCTATTTTGAAAAAATGCCGGACATCGGCAAAGCCCTGAAAAAGGGCCAGATCAAAAGATCCGAAGACAACCTCAACCAGCTCAAACTGGCGGAAGAGCAGATCAGCCTTGAGGTTGACAAGGTTAAAAACGCCGGCTTTCCCACCGAAAAAATCAATGCCCGGGGCCAGATGACCGTGTGGCAGCGGCTCGAATATCTGGTGGACCCCGGCACCTGGTGCCCGCTGCATATGCTCTATAATCCGGCGGACAATACCGAAGGCACCACCAATGTCATCGACGGCCTGGGCCGGATATCCGGGCGATGGGCCGTGATTATCGGTTTTGATAACAAGGTCATGGCCGGGGCATGGCTCCCGGGACAGTCCGAGAATATCCTGCGGGTCACTGATCTGGCCAAACGGTTGAATATACCACTGGTATGGCTGGTAAACTGCAGCGGTGCAAAACTGCCTGAGCAGGAAAAATTCTATGCCAACCGCCGGGGTGCCGGCACGCCTTTCTTCAGACATGCCGAACTCGAGCAGCTGGGCATCCCGGTCCTGGCCGGCATATACGGCACCAACCCGGCCGGTGGCGGCTATCAGAGCATCAGCCCCACGATTTTATTTGCCCATAAAAACTGCAATATCGCTGTTGGCGGGGCCGGCATTGTCAGCGGCATGGCCCCCAAAGGGTCATTTGACCTGGAAATGGCCGAAGGGTTGATTGAAAAGGCCAAAAAATTCAAGGCCAAGCCCCCGGGTTCGGTGAAGATCCATTATGACGAAACCGGATTTTTCCGGTTTGTCTATGAGGAAGAAAAAGGGGTATTGGACGGGCTCAAGGACTATATGACCAAAATACCGGCCTATGATCCCGAATTTTTTCAGGTTGCACAACCCGCAGAGCCCAAGTTCCCCACCGAAGATCTCTACCGCCTGCTGCCCCTGGAGCCCAAACAGGTCTATGATTTTGATCAGATCCTGGCCCGATTATCCGATGGCAGCGAGCACATGGAGTTCCGCCCGGACTACGGTCCCGAAGTTTATACCGGGCTTTGCAAGGTTGACGGATTTCTCGTGGCCTGTATCGGCAACCGTCAGGGATATCTCGGCAAGGGCTACCCCGAATATGCCGATTACCCGGCCATGGGGGGAAAACTTTATCGCCAGGGCATGATTAAAATGAATGAATTTATCACGTTGTGCGGCCGGGACCGGATTCCCATTGTATGGCTCCAGGATACCAGCGGTATTGATGTCGGCGACCTTGCCGAAAAAGCCGAACTATTGGGTCTGGGCATGTCCCAAATTTATTCCATCCAACAGACCGATATCCCCATGATGCTCATTGTCCTGCGCAAGGGCACCGCTGCGGCCCATTATGTGCTGGGAGGCCCAACGGCCAACCGCCACAACGCCTTTACCCTGGGCACCGTGGCCACGGAAATCTACGTCATGCACGGGGAAACAGCCGCCGTGGCCACCTATGCCCGCCGTCTGGTCAAAGAAAAGGAGGCCGGCCGGCCCCTGGAGCCGGTGATTGAAAAAATGAATGATCTGGCCGGGGAATATCACGCCAACTCCCGTCCCTTATTCTGCGCCAAAACCGGACTGGTGGATGAAATCGTCAACATGGCGGATCTGCGTAAATATCTGGTCGCCTTTGCCGGCGCCGCTTACCAGAATCCCAAATCCATCTGTCCTCAGCATCAGATGATCCTGCCCAGAATCATCAAGGGATAGTTTGGTTCTAAAAGTTATGAATATTGGGTTTTGAATCATGAGCAATCATTGTCATTGACTTAATAAAAAACATCTTTTTTTACCATGAAGGACATGAAGGGTAAGATCGGATAATACATTGATTTTTCGTATGTCCTTCATGTGCTTCATGGTGAAAGATAGTTTTAATTGATCCCCAAGTAACCGAAAATAGAATCAAGCTTCATGGTGATTCATATACCTGTTACTTAAGTTAATGACACTGACTCACCACTCACACCTTTACTCTTTTATCAAAATCTTTGATTTTTTCCCGCCCCCAACCCAAGACGACAAAGTCGGCACTAACATGGGCCACCATTATTTTGTTTGCGATCCTTATATATTGACACGAAAC
The DNA here is from genome assembly GCA_942490765.1 of uncultured Desulfobacterales bacterium. Taxonomy (GTDB): domain Bacteria; phylum Desulfobacterota; class Desulfobacteria; order Desulfobacterales; family 4572-123; genus 4572-123. The sequence continues at coordinate 209,810 of CALNYM010000023.1, forward strand.
CACCTATCTGATAAATTATTCACGTCTTATATGATGAGATTGTCGCTTTTAAAATTATCTCACCTGCCAGGCTGAAATCAACCTGAAGCGTAAAGATAAATATTGTTTTCTGGATGGTTAAATTTTTAATTCAAAAGGGGAGGCAAAAAAACAATGCGGAAACGGTCTTTTATCACAGCAGTAGTTACCGGGATTGGCCTACTTTTTATCTCGGCCGGTATTTATGCCGGCACCTCGGTGCCCGATGTCATTGAAATGAACGACAAGGCCTATGAGGAGCACACTAAGGGCATTGTCATGTTTTCACACAAACAGCATTCTGAAGCCTATGCTACGGCCAATCCGGACTTTTATAAAGCCGGCTGCGGGGAGTGCCACCATGACGCAAACGGAAAACCACTGGCGCTGAAAGCCGGCGACGCTGTTCAAGGCTGCATCGAATGCCACAAGATCCCCGGTGAAAGACCCAAGGGATCCAATGCACCCAAGTTGAAGAAAAAAGAGCGGTTGCAATATCATGCCGAGGCCCTGCATTATAACTGCAAGGACTGCCATAAAGCGTTCAACAAAAAGACCAACACCAAAAAGGCACCCACCACTTGTACCAAGTGCCATCCCAAAAAAAAATAACAATAGGGGGCATTTTCATTTGCCCCTTGACACTCTTTTTTAAAAACGTATATTTTTCCCCGATTCCGGATATCGAAATCAAAAAATTGAAATTAGCAATTTAATAAAAAGCTTACATGATAAACAAAACCCAAAAAGGCGGCCCTCTCATTCCGGAAGGTCGCCTTTTTGGGTTTCCAGTATTTCTGGCAGTTACCTGATTATTTATGCGGTGCCATTCTATCTTTATACTTCATCGCATTGGCGACAAGTGCCCCAGCCCAGGAGGGGGTTCCCAGTGCATGCAGATGGGTATAGGTACCCAGAACGTTTTTATACCGCACACCGTCCCGCCCATTGATGAAGCCATTGCCCCGCTGCATGGAAAAAACAAGATTTTCATCCCCACCCTGCCATTCGAGTACATGGGAATAATGAAATTCATGGCCTTTAAACTCAGTCCCGATATCAAAATAGGGGTTCTCACCCTCAACAACGACAGCGGTATATCCATGTCCCTGGGGTTTCTTGGAAAAACCGAATACCGCCGGCAAAATACCCGTCATGGGGTATGTGTTTTTCCCAAAAATCAGTTCCGTTCCCAGATACATCAACCCGCCGCACTCGGCATAGATGGGCAGCCCGTTATCCGCCAGTATTTTTAATTGATTTCTGAACGTGACATTACCCGATAGTGTTTCAGCATGGGTTTCAGGAAAACCGCCGCCAATATAAACTGCGTCCACAGCCGGCAAACCCGGGTCTGCCAATGGGCTGATAAAAACAATTTTTGCACCAGCGGCACTGAGTGCTTCAATGTTTTCAGGATAATAAAATTGAAAAGCGGAATCCCTGAGAATACCGATGACAGGCGCTGAATCATCACAAATGGGATGGGGGCGAAAATTTCCACACGGTCTTCCGTTTTCATCACCAGGTTCAGAGCGAGGTGCGCCCTCCGCCATATCGGCAATGGCATCCAGATCCAGGTATTTTTGAGCTGTCCGGGCCGCACTCTCAATGGAATCAACGGCCCAATCGTGCTCAGGTGTCGGTACCAGCCCCATATGCCGCTCCGGAAACCACTGCCTTCCCAGTTTAGGCAATGCACCGATAACCGGTAAACCGCAGTACTGTTCAATGCTGGCGCGCACAATGGCCTCATGCCTGGCCCCGGCCACACGGTTTAAGATAACCCCTTTCAGGGGAACGTTGCCGTCAAAAGCCATACACCCTGACACCACCGCCGCCAGTGTGCGGGTGGTTTTGGTACAGTCAAGACATAATATCAGAGGGGTTCCAAGAAGTTTGGCCAGTTCGGCCGTGCTGGTCCGGCCGTGGGTATCAATGCAGTCATATAGTCCCCGGTTCCCTTCTATAATAGCGATTTCAGATGGGCCGGTATGGGTATAAAAAGAGTTACGAAGCGTATCTTCGTCAATCAGGTAGGAATCCAGATTATAGCAGGGCCGGCCTGCTGCCAGTCCAAGCCAGCCCGCATCAATATAATCCGGACCTTTTTTAAAAGGAGCAACTAAATGGCCACACTTTTTTAATGCGGCAATAATGCCGATGGACAAAATGGTTTTGCCAGATCCGCCGCGCAGAGCCGATATGACGATTCCCTTGCTTCTCATGCTAGGCCCCTGCAACGTCTCCGAGAACCGTTGCTTACAAACGAATTATTTTTCTTCGTGTTCTTCGTGTTCGGCGCCGGCCTGTTTTCCGGTTCCGGGCAGCCCGTACATGGAGGTGCTGCCGCTGGACCAATATTCCAGCACACCGTCTATTACAAGTTTATTGACCGTTTTTTTGGCAAGTCTGGGCTTTTCACCAAGGATTTTAGCCAGGTCATTAAAATAAAATTTAGATTTATTTTTCAGTTTTTTAGTCAGTTCCTGAACAATGAGTTCTTTTGCCTCTTCGTATTCCATTCTGAACCTTCCTTATGGATGTTTTGGGACACACCGAGGTGTGCCCCAAAACGGATTAATTTTTTAGAACTTGAAGTTTGTTGTCTGTCGCCAGGTGTAATAGGCGGGATCACGGAAATCATCGATGAGATGATGGGTGAACTCGATTTCACATTTATCAAAAAATCTTTCCCAGCCGATTCTCTCCGCCCATTCGCCCAGACGCTCATACTTGTTGGCGTCGGCGGCATAGGCCTCAACAATTCTTTTAATTGTCTTGGTCATGGTGGGCCAGCGCGGCATCTCATTGGGAATAAAAGCCACAACGACCTTGGAGAACTTGGGCGCACTGATACGGTTGGAAACCTTACCACCAACCATGAGCACGATGCCGTCACCCTCTGTATCAGCCAGCGGCATGGAGGGACACATGGTGTAGCAGTTACCGCAGAACATGCACCGTTCCTGGTTTACCGCAACACTCTTTACGGTGGTGCCGTTAGGCAGTTCCACCTTGGCCGGTTTGATGGCGGCGGTGGGACATGCGGCGATGGCCAGGGGGATTTCACACATCTTGTCAAGATATTCATGGTCCAGCAGCGGAGGCTTGCGATGATATCCCAGAATGGCGATATCCGAGCAATGAACCGCACCGCACATATTCAGGCAGCAGGCCATGGAGACCCTGAGGTGGGCCGGCATACGGTGCTTTTTGAAATCATCAAAAAGCACATCCATGGTTGCCTTGACCGTACCCGAGGCATCCGTTGCCGGTGTGTGGCAATGGATCCAGCCCTGGGTATGAATGATGTTGGTGATACCGGAACCGGTGCCGCCGACGGGAAATTTAAAACTGCCACCGGCGAACTTGCGGCTTTCCAGATCCGCTTTCAACGGTTGAACCTTTTCCTTGGCATCCACCATGAATTCAATGTTGTTACGGGTGGTAAAGCGAACATGCCCGTCGCAGTGTTTATCTGCGATTTCGCAGATTTCCCGAATATGCGTCGTACTCATGAGACGACATCCGCCGCATCTGACCGTATACACCTCGTCACCGGTTTCGGAAACATGTACCAGAACGCCGGGTTCCAGGATTTCATGATACAGCCATTTACCCTTGTTTTTTGCAATAACTTCCGGATAAAACAGATCGTATTTTTTCGGACCGATATCGGTTATTCTATCTGCCATCGGCTTATCAGGATTATAACCTGAGGATACAAATGCCATGATCTTACCCCCTTTATTATCTTAGATGGTGTTTTCTAAATTCATTGATATCGCGCTTCCATCCACCTTCAACTTCATCTTCTTTCCAGAAAATGTAGGGGTTGGTCCGCGGCTCCTGAACCATCTGCGGCACCGGTTTAAAGCCGGTTACCTCGAGCAGTTTCTGGAGACCCTGACGCTTCATCAGTTCGCCCAGGCGCTCACGGTTCTTACCTTCTTCCATCCACCAGTCCCAAATCGGTTCGATGACGGTTTCCTTGATTTCGGTATACGGCTCTTCCACTTTGATAAATGGAACGATCAAAGAAGCCATCTGGGCACCATCAAGGATGGGGGCTTTGGCACCGGCCAGAATCGATACACCCCGGTCGTTTCCAATGCGCAGAGCGCGCGGCATGACATTGATGCAATGCATGCAGCGGGTGCATTCAGGGTTATTGATCAGCAGTTTGCCGTCTTCCATTTTCATGCATTTGGTGGGGCAGAGGCCGATGACTTCTTTTTCAATATCAAACGGACCCCAGTCACGACCGGAATGGGCACCGGCATTGGGGGGCAGTTCCCCGCCAATATAGCCCTGTACCGCTTCCTGATCAATGCGGATCTCATCACGCCAGGTTCCGATGAAAGACAGGTCGGAACGGGCAATCGATGCAACACAGCAATTGGGGCAACCGTCAAATTTAAACTTGAATTTATACGGAAAGGCCGGACGATGGAGCTCGTCCTGGTATTCCTGAGTCAAGTTATAGCAAAGATCCTGAGTATCGTAACAGGCATATTCACAACGGGCCTGGCCCACGCAGTCGGCCGGTGTTCTAAGGTTGGAACCCGAGCCGCCCAGATCCTGGCCCAGCTTATGGGTCATTTCGTAAAAAATTTCTTCCAACTGAGGCGTTGTGGTGCCGATAAAAATAATATCACCGGTGGATCCGTGCATATTGGTGATGCCGCTACCGCGAAAATCCCACAGGTCACACAATTTTTTCAGATATTCAGTGGTATAAAACTTTCCAGCGGGCTGATTGACACGCATGGTATGAAAATGTGCCACTCCGGGAAACATTTCCGGCTGATCGCAATACCGGCCGATAACGCCGCCGCCATATCCAAAAACGCCAACGATACCGCCGTGCTTCCAGTGGGTTCGGCCATGTTTGTAGGAAAGTTCAAGAACGCCCAGTAGATCATCTACAGCGTTCTGGGGAATCTGGTATTCAATATTTTTCTCATTCTTGGCCCTGGACGCAGCCTCCTGCTTGAGGTCGGACACGAAACTTGGCCACTGGCCAGATTCCAACTGGTCCAATAAAGGGGTCTCATGCTTCATCTTGTATTACCTCCATTTTTGTTAATAATTAACCACCTGAACTTTAGTAAATGCAATAGATGGGGATTTCGTCGGTCACCTCCTCTCGAATCGGTTTTTAATTTCCATGTAACAAATATAGTGAATGTGAATTTATCCATCAATCAAAGGAAATATATAAAATTATTATTGGTGCTTGTCAATAAAAAAGCATAGATTCACACAGTTAAACAAATTGAAAAAACCGGTATCGAAAACATACCATACACAGTTTTTAATTGTGCCACATATCCTCTATATTGTGCATGGGTCCACATCAGCCACGCTCTTATAAAGGCAGGCAATATATTGATTCAAATTGCTGCGCATCAAGGACAACCCCGGCAGGTCTGAATCATATTGTTCCACCACGGAGACCCCCTTGTCCATCCATTCCGATCTTGATACGGCGGCCAGGTATTCCCGGCAGCCCTCAACAATTTCTCCGGGAATCAGCCCGGTTGTTACCTGACACATCAGGCCCTTGAAAAAACCATCCACAGCCCCGACAACAGCCATCTCACCGGCCCAGGTCAGATCACCGACGCCATCGGTTCGATCAAGCCCCATGTGCAGAGACAGCTTCAGCAGGAAAAGCTGCAGGGCTTCGAGTATCATCTGAACATCCTGTTTTTCATTTTCAATCAAAGGGGTGTATTGCCGGACAGTGATCAGCTTCATGAGAATCTGATCACCGGCAGGTTTTATCACAAAATCACCGGCGGCATGGTGCCAGGCGGATATCTGTTCAAAGGTTGTCAGGTTATAATAGGCCGTCAGGATCAAGGCGGCCTTTTCGTATACGGCCCGGGCCTGCGTGGATGATAAAAAGCATTTAACCGGTTTACCATCCCAGAGAATGATCCGATTTTGACCACCGTCATCACCCCGGGACAGATGAAATTCATGATAGCCGTCAAACCATTGCCCCAGAAACATCCCCAGTTTCCCGCCGTCATCAGTACAAATTTCACCGGTGGCATATACTTTCGGGAGGAAGGCATAGGGAAAACGGCTGCACAGAAGTTCCAGTGCAGTCCCTTCTGATTTAATCATCTCCCGGGCAATGGCCGAGATCGCCACATTCAATACAAAAAAGCGGATACGCTTGCCATAAGCAATTTCAATGCGGGCCGGATGATAATACTGACCGTGTTTGACGAGAAAAATACGAACAGCATGAATTTGTGCCGCATCCATATTGCCATTATCACCCGATAAGGCCCGAATAACGGCCCTGTACTGATGACGTTCTAAAAAAACCCGGACAGCATTGAAATAGTCCCCATACGTAAGGGACTGCCCGGCAGGATCCAATGCCTGGGGTGTTCTGCTGACAGGGAGCACGGATGCCCATTGGGAATCGGTGGGCCGGATCGGAAATTTTTCATTGGCCAGGAAATAACTAAACTTAGGGTTACAGGACATGGGCTCCAGACAAAAACAGCCGCAACCGGTGACAAATCGGTACAATATCCAATTTAATTCCGGAGCGCTTCGATTTGGTTTAATATTTCCGGAGCGACGTCATACCCCAGTTCAAGGGCCCTGTCGCAGTGCCTAATGGCCTTTTCCGATTCTTTGTTTTCAAGATATGCAATGGCCAGGTTATTATGCGCAACGGGAAAATCAGGTTCAATTTTCAGGGCCGACAGGTTTGTTGCGATGCTTTCTTTGACCATCCCCTTAATCAGGTAAGCGTTGGCCAGGGTTGTAAAGGCCTGGACAAATCTAAAATTAAACGCGGTGGCTCTTTTAAGGGCATTAATGGCTTCATCAATATTGCCTTTTTGCATCTCCACAAAACCGATATTCCCCCACCCTTCGGAAAACCCGGGTCTTACCTTGACAGCCTGCCGGTTATAGGCAAGGCAGCCTTCCAGATCATTGCGCCGCAGGCACATGGCCCCCAGATGAACATAGGCTTCCGCCAGATTTGGGCTGCATTCAAGGGCTTCTTGAAATTCCTGTTCGGCTTCGTCATATTTCTGAAGCCCCATCAGGGCCACGGCCAAGTTGTAATGGGATGTACCACAATCAGTGTTTGAAGCGATTGCCATACGCTGCTGAGCAATATACTCCTCGGCGTTTTTTGCTTTTTCCATATTTTATATCCTTTAACAAAAATTATACTGTTCGTTTTGGTAAGCTGCCGCCATCAATTTGTTTTGGGTTATTATGGCAGCCCCGCCTTGTCAAGCAAAAAGGATTTTAAAGACGCCGGATGGAACCTGACAAAAAACTTTTTCCTTGACATCCCACTACAGTTTGCTAGATTTAAGAAATCATCATAACCCATAAAAAAAATGACTTATAAGCAGGGAGAAACTATGAAGCCAGGCTGTTATACTGCATTAATAACCCCATTTAAAAAAGGCCGGATAGATTACGAAGGGATTGACCGTCTGACCGCTTTCCAGATAGAAAACGGCATCAGTGGGATTCTGGCCGTCGGCACCACCGGAGAAAGTCCTACGCTTTCATGGGACGAGCACAATGACGTGATTGCCGCCGTTGCAGAAAATTCAACTGACGACTGTATCTGCATTGCCGGCACCGGGAGTAACAATACACGAGAAACCCTGGCCGGCACCCGACATGCTGAAGAGGTAGGCGCGCGGGCCGTACTGCTGGTGGATCCCTACTACAATGGCCCCAGTTCCCTTGAAATACGAAGGGAATATGTGGCGCCGGTGGCAGCGGCGTTCCCGGAACTGACGATTATCCCCTATGTGATCCCGGGCCGTACCGGTGCGCAACTGCTGCCCGAAGACCTGGCCCTTCTTTTCCAGGAATTCCAGAACGTCAATACAGTAAAAGAAGCCACCGGGAATCTGGAAAATATGAAAAAAGTGAGAAACTGCTGCGGTGGCGATTATCTGATCCTGTCAGGTGATGACGGCCTGACGTCTCAAATGATGACCGATCCTATCATATCCGCAGGTGGTGCCATCTCGGTCATCACCAACGTCGTTCCCAAAGCAGTTGCCGACATGGTCCGGCTGTTCAACGAAGGGAAACTGACCGAGGCCGCAAAACTGGAATCGGCACTGGCTCCCCTGTTTGGTCTGGTGACCGTAAACACCATGGAAAAAACACCCTTGGGCGAAGTGGCCTGCCGGGCCAGAAATCCCCTGGCCATTAAAACCCTCATGCAACTGCTGGGCATGCCTTCAGACCCATGCCGAAGGCCCCTGGGTAAAATGACCCGGTCCGGATTTGACATTGTTCTGAATATCGCCCGCACGGTCCAGGCTGAAAACCCTGAAATTTTCAAGCCCCTTGCCGATTTCTTTAACGTGGATATTGACCAGCGGCTGAACGATCCGATCTTTCAAAAAGGACTCTGTTACGAAAAATATTAGGGTTACAGGTCATAAGGTAGAAGGCTGAAGGCCCGTAGGGTGGGCTGTGCCCACCGACAGTAAGATTACCTTCAAACGTCTACCTTCAAACTTTTACCTTTATCTTCCTGCGAAACCGCCGAGGCACTGGCCTGGGCATGCGGATCCCTTTGTTTAAACATCATCTGCTTGAGCCACTTCACCCCGAATTTCAGCAACTCGACTTCATCTGTTTTTATTTTTTCAATGGTCGCCGCATCAAAATCAAAACGATCAAGAAAAGTGCTTTCAAACACAAACGCTCGAAACTTATCAATATTATAGCTCACCATAAAAAACATCTGCTTGGCCTGATCCGTGAGCTTGATGCTGGCCGGGAAAGACCGCTTTCGGACCACCAGATCGGTCCATTCGGCATTAATATCATCATGGACGTCGACCCCCTGGTTTTGTCGCCACTCACGCACCGTCCATTTTTTCTTCTCTTCAAAGCCAAGACAGTGGGGCTCATCTACAAAAAAATAAAAGCCTTCATCATCGGCCCCCTCTTTGTGGCTTAATGTCGCCACCCCCAGGGGATAATAACGGCACGTGGTGGGCCGGTCTTCATAGATAATGCACCCCGTGCCGTCTTTGACAAAGGGGCATGATTTCTGCTGGTCATCCAGAAGTTTCAGCGTGACCACCGGCAAGTCGGTTTTTTCGAGCAACCGGGGCTGGGTATAGATCGCCAGAAATTCTTCCGAGGAAAGCCCGAGTCTGTTCTTCATTCGGATAATATCATAGGGCGTAAGAATAATGTTAATACCCCGGCAGCAGCGGGTAAAACATTTCACATCCTTGTGACATTCAAACGTGAACCGGCTGTCGGGGCCAAGCTTTACCGGTTCGATACCGGCCTTTTTACCGGGTATATCCATATTTTTCCCTTTCATTTTAGACCTTCTTAACCATTTGACGATCTCTGACAATATGCCCCCATAAGTTGTTACGGTTTACGGGGGCTATGAAATACCCGTCATTCATATCCAAGCATCATAAAAATGTCAATGAGGGACTCACCCCGCATCATCGGCGACCAGAACAGTTACATTTTCGATGGACAACACATCCTTCATGCCATCCGGCGGCATACGATCCGTGAAAAGTGTATCCACCCGGCTGATATGGGCCAGCCGCACCATGGCGTTTCTTCCGAATTTGGAGTAGTCCGCCGCCAGAAAAACCCTTCGGGAATTGTCAATAATGGCCTGAGCCACCCGAACTTCGCGGTAATCAAAATCCAGCAGCATGCCGTCCGTGTCAATCCCGCTGATACCAATGATGCCGAAATCGACCTTGAACTGTTTGATAAAATCGATGGTCGCATGCCCGGTAATGCCGTGGTCTCGCTGGCGGACAACCCCTCCGGCCACAATCACCTCAAAGCTTTTATTCGCGCTTAATATGGCGGCAACATTCAGGTTGTTCGTAATCACCCGCAGACCGTTTTTATGCACCAGTGCCTTGGCCACCTCCTCGTTGGTGGTGCCGATATTGATAAACATCGATGCCTTGTCGGGAATATTGCGAGCCAGCAGGCGGGCAATACGCTTTTTCTCATGCAGACACAGCACTTTGCGGGCCTGATAGGCATAATTTTCAACGCTGGACGGCAGACCGGCCCCGCCGTGGTGCCGCCGCAGCAAGCCGGCATCAGCCAGGTTTCGTATATCCCGGCGGATCGTCTGGGGCGTGACGGCAAACCGCCGGGCTATTTTTTCGATGGCAACAAAGCCTTCTCCCCGGACCAGCTCCACAATCTCTTTTTGCCGAAGTGACATTGCAAAAAGCGTATCGGCACTGTTTTGACCATATGCACTATTTTCTAATTTTTTTATGCCGTTAGAGTTTTTTTCGTTTTTTTGCAATTACGGCCTCCCTTTTCGCCGGACAAATAAACCTGCTCCTGCCAAAGCTGTTTGGCGCCAGTCCATATCGCTTATGATAAATACCATTGTTCAAAAACATTCACAAGCGAAAACAAAGACAAACGCTCTCTATAAAGAACTGAAGTGGTCTTTTATATTCATTCAAACCCTTTTTTGTTTGGATTTAAATCAAAATTTTTTCAATTTTGAAAAAATATAATCAAAAATGTTGGTTTGCGAATATTTGCCTTGCACCCATTCAGCATCTATGGCAATAGTGGATTATAGATTGCTTCTACTTAGCCATCTCAAATAATGTTTACGAATTCATCAACCGATTGGCTTTTGATCTAATTGGGATTTGGATACGCTGATTTAACCATATGCATAATGGGGTGCCGGCAATTTTTGATGTCCCGTTACCCGGGTGACGGGGTGAAATACAACTTACGAATTAACAAAAAACAGGTTTATTTATGTTAAAAACCCAGGTGCTGATCATCGGCGGCGGCGCCACCGGAACCGGATTGGCCAGGGATCTGGCACTGCGCGGGGTCCACTGTATCGTTGCGGAACAGGGCGATATTAATTCCGGGGCATCCGGGGCCAATCACGGCCTTTTACACAGCGGCGGGCGGTATGTATTCACTGATCCCGATGTGGCGGCAGAATGCCGGGTCGAAGCGGAATTGCTCAAAAAAATGGCCCCCCAGTGTATCGAAACCACCGGCGGTCTTTTTGTCGCGGTGGAAGGCGATGATGAAAAATATGTTGCAGATTTTCCAAAATGCTGCTCTGTCGCCGGTATTCCGGTAAAAACCATATCCCCAAGGAAGGCCCGTGAACTGGAGCCGGCCCTTTCATCCAGGGTGATTGCCGCCTACATGGTAGAAGATGCCACCATTGATCCATTCATGCTGTCTTTGCAGAACATTTTTCAGGCCCGACAGCATGGGGCCACTCTTTTACGTCATCACAAAATCACCGGATTTCATAAACGGGGCCGGCAAATTACATCTGTGGACCTCTTAAACAGGGTATCGGGTGAAAAAATCGTCGTAGAGGCCGAGCAGGTGGTCAATGCTGCCGGCGCCTGGTCCGGAGAAATTGCCGCCCTGGCCGGGGCCCATATCAAAATTGCCTATTCCAAAGGAACGTTGCTGGTCACCCACAGCAGAATGACGAGCCGGGTCATTAACCGCCTTCGCAAACCCGACGACGGCGACATCCTGGTACCCGGCGGAACGGTATCCATCCTGGGCACCACATCTGTGCGCATTGACACGCTGGATCAGATCTTCCCCACCGTGAGGGAGGCCGACCGGGTGGTCACCCAGGGAGCGGCCATGGTTCCTGATCTTGAAACCACGCGCTATATTCGCGCTTATGCCGGTGTGCGGCCCCTGATCAGTTCCGGGACAGACACCGGCGATCGCGATGTCAGCCGCGGTTTCATACTGCTGGATCATCTCATGGACGGTATAGAAAATTTTACCACCATTTCCGGTGGCAAACTGACGACCTATCGCTACATGGCCGAAAAAACAGCGGACCTGATTTGCCGCCGTATGGGCGTCACCCGACCCTGCCTTACACGCACCAGCCCTCTGCCCCCGGCTGTCCCCTGCAGTTGGACCGAACCGGGCATCGCCCCCCGCCGGTGGATGAAAAAGCATACCCCCGGAGATCTGCTGTTGTGTGAATGTGAAATGGTATCCACCAGCGCTGTGGATAATGTCATTGCCTCCTTGAAGGACCAGAACGGCAATGCGGACCTTTCCGCCGTGGCTTTGCGCACCCGGGTGGGTAAAGGGGCATGCCAGGGGGCATTTTGCGGCTTCAGGGTCGCCGCCCACATGTACAATACCGGTCAACTCCAGGCTGATAACGGTATCGATGACCTTAAAAAATTTTTCCAAGAACGCTGGAAAGGCCTGCGGCCCGTTCTCTGGGATGGCCAGATGGTACAGACGGAATTGACTGAGGCCCTGCATTGCGGATTTTTAGGTCTGGAAATAGAACAGGAGACGCTATAGTGACAGCCCCTGATCACAACGGACTGACCAGCGACCTGACCATCATCGGCACCGGCATGGCCGGCATGGCTGCCGCTGTTTTTGCCGCCAATCGCCGCATTAAGACCCTGCTCGTTGGAAACACCGGTGCCAGCGGCTTTGCCAGCGGTCTTTTTGACCTCCTGGGGATTTATCCCCTGAACCCCCCACAGATACACATGAATCCGTGGGCGGGCATCCGATCCCTGGTCAGCGAGAATCCAAACCACCCCTATGCGCGCATTTCCCCCGGATCCTTAACCGCTGCCATGGACGAACTACTCGCCTATTTAAAAAACGCCGGTCTTGACTATTATATTGATGGAAAACACAATTCGGCCGTGATCACCCCGGCGGGTATACCCCATCTGAGTTATGCCATACCGGCAAGCATGCAAAACGGTGTTACCGCCCTGGCCGAAAAAAAAGCCTGTCTGATGGTTGATTTCCACGGCATGAAAGAATACAGTGCCCGCCAGATCGTATCTGTGCTGCAGAAAAAATGGCCGGCCCTGAAGGCGGCCCGTGTGACCTTCCCGGGATATGAAACCGTCAGCGAAGTCTTTACCGAAAATATGGCCCGGGCCATGGAAGTGCCGGAAAACAGAAAAGCGCTTGCCAAAGCCATCAAACCATTGCTGGGCAATGCAGCATCGGTGGGTATGCCGGCCATTTTGGGTCTTTATAAAACCCGTCATATTTTCAAGGAGCTGGAAGGATTGATCGGTGTGCCGATTTTTGAGATCCCGACCATGCCGCCTTCGGTACCCGGTTTGCGCCTCATGGAAACGTTGAAATCCGATCTGCCGGCCAGAGGCATCACCGCTTTTTTCCAAAACAGGATCACCACTGCAAAACAGACGGATGACGACAATTTTTGTCTGACCATCAGCACGAAAACCGGTCCACAAGCGGTCAGAACAAAAGCGATCATCCTGGCCACCGGTCGTTTTCTGGGTAAAGGGCTTCATGCCGACCGCCACAATATCAAAGAGACCCTTTTTGATTTGCCGGTGTTTCAACCCGAGACCCGGGATCAGTGGCACGAAAAAAATTTTTTCCATCAGGCAGGGCACCCGATAAACACCGCGGGCATTGAAACGGACGCTGACTTCAGGCCGGTGAACCGCGCAGGCCAGGTTGTTTTTTCAAATCTTTTCGCCGTTGGCACCATCCTGGCCCACCAGAACTGGATGAGAACGAAATGCGGATCAGGCCTGGCCATTGCATCGGCGTATTCGGCGGTGAATGCCTTTTTAAAAAATTCGGTAAAAAACGATTTTTAATTTTGGACACGGATTTGCACGGATATTTTTAAAAAATTTATATGTCCTTTTTACACACCCTGTTCGAAAATGATGAATGTTGCACGAAGATCCCTATCCGCGTTAATCCGTGCAAATCCGTGTCCCATTAATCGGAAATATATGGAGAATAAAAAATGGCCAAATACATCGGGGCAATAGATCAGGGTACCACGAGCAGTCGGTTTATCATCTTTGACGAAAAGGGCAACATTGCGGGCATGGATCAAAAAGAACACCAACAGATCCTGCCGCAACCCGGGTGGGTGGAACATGATCCCATGGAGATCTGGAACAATACCCGGGCGACCATCAGCAGGGCGTTGAACCGGTCGGGGATATCCGGCTCAGACCTGGCTGCCATTGGCATTACCAACCAGCGTGAGACCACCGTGGTCTGGGACAAAAAAACGGGTAAACCCTATTGTAATGCCATTGTCTGGCAGTGTACCCGTACCGATGCGATCTGTCGAAACCTGATAAAAACAAAGGGCCAAGATGGGTTTCGGGACAAAACCGGATTGCCCATCGCCACCTATTTTTCGGGGCCTAAAATAAAATGGATACTGGACAATGTCCCCGGGGTCAGGCAGGGAGCGGACAGGGGCGAGGCACTGTTTGGCACCATGGAGACATGGATCATCTGGTGGCTTACCGGGGGCCCGGGCAGCGGTGCCCACGTGACCGACGTGACAAACGCCAGCCGGACCCTGCTCATGGACATACACACCCTTGACTGGGACACGGAAATCCTTGATACCCTGAAAATTCCCCGGCAGATGCTGCCCCGTATCGTGCCATCCGTCGATTCCAGACTATGGGGACACACGCAGCCGGGTGGCCCCCTGAAGGCGAGTGTTCCCGTCTGTGGTGCCCTTGGCGATCAGCAGGCGGCCCTGGTGGGCCAGACCTGTTTTGACATTGGTGAGGCTAAAAACACCTATGGCACCGGGTGTTTCCTGTTGCTCAACACCGGAACAACACCGGTGCCGTCCACCCATGGATTGATCACCACCATCGGGTATCAGGTCCGGGGAGAGCGACCGGTGTACTGTCTTGAAGGGTCCATCGCCATTGCCGGTGCCCTGGTCCAGTGGCTGAGAGACAACCTGGGGATTATCTCAAGTGCACCTGAGATAGAAGCCCTGGCAAAAACCGTCGAAGATAACGGCGGCGCCTATTTCGTACCCGCCTTTTCAGGCCTGTTCGCCCCCTATTGGCGCTCTGATGCCCGGGGGGTCATTGTCGGGTTGACCCAGTTCGTCAACAAAGGGCATCTGGCCCGGGCCGTTCTCGAAGCCAATGCCTACCAGGCCGCCGATATTGTTCGGGCCATGAACCGGGATTCGGGGGTGACACTGACAAAACTAAAGGTGGACGGCGGCATGGTGGAAAACCAGTTGCTCATGCAGTTTCAGTCGGACATTCTCAATGTTCCGGTAATCCGGCCAAAGGTAACGGAAACCACGGCCCTGGGGGCCGCCTATGCCGCAGGACTTGCCATAGGCTTCTGGCGTGGGTTCGATGATTTGAAAAAAAACTGGGCCGTGGAAAAAACCTGGCAGCCGATCATGGCCACGGACAAAAGAGAAAAGGGGTTACGGGAATGGAAAAAGGCGGTGCAAAGAACCCTTGACTGGGTAGAATAAAATTATCTTTTTATTTTTCCCGCTCCACCAGTCCCTTCACAAACCAGCGCTGCATAAACAGTACCACCAGGATCGGCGGCAGCATGACGATGAGGCTCCCGGCCATGGCCACATTCCAGAATGGCAGGTCATCTGCCTGGGGAATCAGGTTCTGCAACCCGATCACCGCGGTCATCATTTTGGGGTTGGTGGTAATCAGCAGCGGCCACAGGTACTGATTCCAGCCGTAGACAAATTCGATCACCACAAGGGCGGCGATGTTGGTTTTGGACAGCGGCAGCAGAATCTTCCGGAAAAATGTCATGGCCGACGCCCCGTCCATTTTAGCGGCCTCGCAGAGTTCTTCAGGAATGGTCAGAAAAAACTGACGAAATAAGAACGTACAGGTCGCCGAAGCCACCAGGGGCATAATCAGCCCCGTATAGCTGTCCAGCAGACTCCAGTCAAGATTCACCTCGATGTCATGGCCTGCAATCCAGCTCAACAGACCGTTTAAGTGAAGCAAGTCCCAGAGCGGCTGCAGCGGCCCGAACAGGTTGGCGGCCATTTCATAGGTGGGCAGGATACGGACTTCCACGGGCAGCATGAGGGTGCAGAAAACCGTGACAAAGGCCACGGTACGAAAACGGTAATCAAAATAGACTATGGAAAAAGCGCCCAGCATGGAGACGACGATTTTGCCGATGGTAATGCCCGAGGCCATGATAAAGGAATTGACAAGATGATTTCCCAGATCCCCCTTTTCCCAGGCCATCTGCACGTTGATCCAGAACTGATCACCGGGAATCATGGGCATGGGCACCCGGGACACTTCATGAATGGAAAGGGTGGACGCGATCAGGGCATAAATGATGGGGAACCCGACGATGACGATGCCCAGCATCAGAAATATATAGGTCAATGTATCTAAAATCGGTGTTTTTTCAACCATTTGGAATCATACCGTATAGTGGACTTTCTTTTCCACATATTTAAACTGCAAAACCGTAATTAATATAATCAGACTCATCAGGACAATGGACTGGGCCGATGAAGACCCCAGATCCAATCCGATAAATCCATCCTGATATACCTTGTACACCAGAATATTGGTGGCCCCGCCGGGTCCCCCCTGGGTAACCGTATGAATCACGCCGAAGGTGTCAAAAAACGAATAAATGATGTTCATGACGGTGAGAAAAAACAGGGTCGGTGACAGCAGCGGCAACGTAATAGTCCAGAATCGTCTGATGGGACTGGCGCCATCCATGGCCGCCGCCTCGATGAGGGAATGGGGGATCGCCTGCATTCCGGCAATAAAAAAAACAAAATTATAACTGATCTCTTTCCAGGCACTGGCCATGACCACCATGATCATGGCATCACTGCCCCGCAACAACGGATTCCAGTCAACCCCGAACCAGCGTTTGATGGCCAGGGAGACCACACCATAAGAAGGGTGCAGCAAAAACAGCCAGAGGATACCGGAGATGGCCGGCGCCACGGCATAAGGCCAGATCAACAGGGTGCGGATCAATCCCTTGAATTTTAAAATCCGATTGGCCATGGCCGCAATGAAAAGCCCCAGAGATATGGAAACTGCCGCCACGGACGCACTGAAATACAGGGTAATATAAACGGATTTCAGATAAAGGGGATCTTTAAAAAGCGCAATAAAATTATCAAACCAGATAAAAGAGGTATGCAGCCCAAAGGGATCGCTGCGCATCATCGACTGCATCAGGCCCTGGGCCGCCGGCCAGTAAAAAAAGGTCAGCGTAATCAGAATCTGGGGTAAAATCAAGAGGTAAGGCAATATTTTGGACGAAAAAATGGATCGTTTTATCATCGCTAATCAACTTGGAAATAAGCGTTTCTCCCAGCCGGAAAAGCGCCGCAGTTTAATGGCATGGCACTGGCGTGCCTGAAAAATACAGACCGTTTTTGCTCAGGCACGCCAGTGCCACAATGGCTTCTGACAGGATTTTGTTTAACGGCAGGTATCGCTAAGCAATACCTGTCGTTGATCAGCCATCCTTACCGATATGTCTTTTCAAATTCACGCAATTTCATATTACTGCGCTTGACCGCACTGTCCATGGCCTCCTGGGGTGTCTTGGTATCATTCCAGACCAGCTCAAGCTCTTCGTTGATGATGTTGCGGATCTGGATAAAATACCCAAGGCGCAGACCTCGGGAAATTTTGGTGGGAATCCGACGGGTCATTTGCTGGATACCGACTTCCTGAAATGGATTGGCATCAAAATAACCGACATCTTTCAAACCTTTGTAGCAGGTAAGCGTGATCGGGAAATAACCGGTCTCCATGTGCCAGTATCCCTGCATCCTATTGGTGGCCAGGAATGCCAGGAATGCGGCCACGCCTTTGTATTCTTCCTTGCTGAACCCCTTGAGAACCCAGTTGGAAGCACCACCGATGATGCTGTTCTGGGGCTCTGTCATCCACGATTCCACGGGAAGGGGGGCCACATCCCACTTGAAATCCTTGACCGCACTTTTAAGCTTGGCAATACCGCTGATGGAGTCAATATAAATACCGGCGTTCTGGGCGATGAATTCAGATTTGGGTCCCTGGTATTTCTGGCCCCCATAGAAAAAACGATTGTCCTTCATCCAGGACTTGAGCCGGGCGATATGGTTGACCACCTTGTCATTGTTGATGAGCAGTTCACAGTCCAGTCCCTCATAACCGTTGGCCCTGCTGGCAAAGGGAATATTGTGAATGGCGCTGTAGTTCTCAATCTGGGTCCATGACTGCCAGGCGGTTACCATTCCGCCGGGGACGCCCGATTTTACCAATTTGTCTGTAATTTCACCCATCTGATCCCAGGTAATGGCCTCTGTTTTGGACAGCATGGGGATGCCGGCCTTTTTGAACAGGTCCATATTGTAATACATGACCGGGGTGGATGAATTAAAGGGCATGGACATGAGATTGCCGTCGGCGTTCATATAATAGGACAGCACCGGCTGCAGATAATCGTCCCATTTGACAGTGTATCCCATATCCTTCATGAGCTCATACACCGGGTAAATGGCACCTGAAAGCATCATGGTCTGGGTCCCGACCTCAAATGACTGAAGCAGGTGCGGCTGTTTGCCGGCACGAATGGCGGCAACACCGGCATTGACCGTTTCATCGTAATTCCCTTTATTGGTCCCCACGACAAAATATTCGGATTGGGAGTCGTTGAACTGTTTGATCATATAGTTGCACACTTCGCCCCGGGCGCTTCGCATGGCATGCCACCAGTTAATGACGATGGGTTTTGCCATGACCTGTCCTGCTGAAAAAATGGCAACGACTGCAATGATACCGATAAGAGCAAATCTACGCTTTTTCATAAATCATTCCTCCCTGGCAAGTTATTATCGTTGATTGCACTGCCTTATCTTGAAATCAAGGCTGCAATATCCAAACCTGACAACGGATTCCCGATATCCGTTGTCCCAACATACTGAAACAAGTTTAAATACCGGAACCAAATTGAATAATGAGAATTAACTTCATCAAAATGTCCTCATTATTCAATCATACAAGTCACCTTGAGAGTCAAGGATTAATTTTCAGTAAAACAAAAATGATGCCCTTTTATTGACAAATTAATAAAAAAACGAAAATATTATCCGCATCTGGCTTTCGGACTTGAAAAACGACATCACTCTTTGTATGAACTGTTTAATATCGGATTAAAAGAAAAAATCTTAACGGTTGCACAAAGGGCCGTTGATTTGCTACGATAAAATAACATTTTTTTGAAAGGTTACAGGATCACGCCATGGCAAAGGTCATACTTGAAAATATCGTCAAACGATTCGGCAAGACGGAAGTGGTACACGGGATTGACCTGGATATCGAAGATCTTGAATTTGTCGTCCTCGTGGGCCCTTCCGGGTGCGGCAAATCCACTGTACTGCGAATGATAGCAGGTCTGGAAAAAATTACCAAGGGAAAAATCCATATCGGTGATCAAATCGTCAATGATGTGGCGCCCAAGGACCGGGGGTGCGCCATGGTGTTCCAGAACTATGCCCTGTACCCGCATATGAATGTTTTCAACAACATGTCTTTCGGTCTGAGGCTCAACAAAACACCCAGGGCGGAAATTGAAAACCGGGTTCAGGAAGCAGCCCTGATTTTAGGGCTTGAGGACCTGTTAAAAAGAAAGCCTTTCGAGCTTTCCGGGGGCCAGCGCCAGCGGGTGGCCATGGGCCGTGCCATTGTCCGCAAACCCGAAGTTTTTTTATTTGACGAGCCGCTTTCCAACCTGGATGCCAAACTGCGCACCCAGATGCGCACGGAAATCAAAAGACTGCACCAGAAGGTGCGGGCCACCATCGTCTATGTCACCCATGATCAGGTGGAGGCCATGACCCTGGCCGACCGCATCGTGGTCATGCGGGACGGGCACATTGAACAGGTGGGCCGGCCCCTGGAACTTTTTGAACACCCTGCCAACACCTTTGTGGCCGGATTCATCGGCAGCCCCCCCATGAACCTGGTGCCGGCAAAAACCATGACTGCCCCGTCGGGCCTGACCCTTGATTTCGATCAGAAATTCAGCATTCCCGTCCCGCCCAGATCAGAGATGAAAATAGCCCCTGCCACCGACATCATCATGGGGTTGCGCACGGAAGACCTGACCTTTGATAATGGCGATGGCCGGCTTCCCGATGAGTGGAAACTGGAAGGCATTGTTGAAATAGTAGAACCCCTTGGTGGTGAGACACTGCTGCACATGGATTTTCAGGGGATAAAATTCATCGCCAAATGTGACGGCAGAAAAACCGTGACCGCCGGTGAAAAACTGAACCTGGCCTTGAACCTTCACCGCCTCCATATCTTTGATGCCACGACAACCGAATCCATCTATTAACCTTTTGGATACTGATTTCTAACCGTGAACCGATACCTGTAAACCGTGACCGGTTATCAATGTCATTATGGTGACAGAGACGCCCCCCCATGCTCTGGATTTTAAAAAATCCTTCAACTCAGGATAGTTACATCTTGATTTAAGATACAAAAATGCTGTATGCTGATGTAATCATTCGCTGCGTGGGGTGCGTAGCAGCATCGCCCCATAGGCACATCATCTCAAAAAAGCAGTCGGTCGCGACCTCGGTCAGGGATTCTACCCCCCATTAAAATCGCGCCTTCACGGGTAAAATGAGTGCCGGATGGAGACCCCATCTCCCATGCTCTTTTTGTTTTGTGCGTCATGTTGGGACCGGTTAATACAAAAAACGATTTAATTTTCGGAGGAGAATATGCAACTGACCATCAATACGACAGATCAATTAAAAGACAAACCCGACCAGTCCAACCTCGGTTTCGGCACGCTGTTTACCGACCATATGTTCAACATGGATTATACTACTGAAAAAGGATGGCATGCCCCGCGCATAGACCCCTATGCGCCCATCAGCATGGATCCCTCCACCATGGTGCTCCATTACGGCCAGGCGGTTTTTGAAGGCCTCAAGGCCTATAGAACCGATTCCGACGAGATCCAACTCTTCAGACCCAGGGACAATTTCAGGCGACTCAACCGGTCCTCCGCAAAGCTCTGCATACCGCAATTTGATGAAGAACTTGCCCTTGACGGGCTGAAACAGCTTCTGGCAATTGAAAAACGATGGGTGCCCGGCGCCGAGGGGACCTCTCTTTACATCAGGCCCACCATCGTTGCCATGGACCCCTTCCTTGGTGTTCGTGCCTCTTTCACCTACCGGTTTTTCATCATCCTGTCACCGGTGGGGGCCTACTATCCCGAAGGATTTAATCCGGTAAAGATCTGGGTGACCCGGGATCATGTGCGGGCCGTACGCGGCGGTGTGGGTGATGCAAAAACCCCTGGCAACTATGCGGCCAGCCTGTATGCCGGTGAAGAAGCCCACAAGCACGGTTTCACCCAGGTGTTATGGCTCGACGGTGTTGAGCAGAAATATATCGAAGAAGTGGGGGCCATGAATATCTTTTTTCTCATCGACAATGAACTGGTGACCCCTGAACTGAACGGCAGTATTTTACCCGGCATCACCCGGGACAGCGTGGTAGCCCTGGCCAAACACTGGAACATGAAGGTGTCCGAACGCAGGATCAGCATCGACGATGTCATGCAGGCCCATGCCTCGGGCACGCTGCAGGAGGTCTTTGGGTCCGGAACCGCAGCAGTTATCTCTCCGGTGGGGCAACTCCGATATGGTGACCAGACCATCAACATCGGTGACGGCCGTGTCGGACCCGTTGCCAACCGCTTTTACAACGCCATCATGGACATCCAGTACGGAAAGGCCGCCGATCCCCTGGGCTGGATCGAACCGGTATAGAAGATAGAAAGTTGTTTAGGCTGAAGGTTAAATAGATGAAATCTTTTTACCTTCAGCCTTTTGCCTTCCACTTTCGACCTTCTACCTTCTACCTTCAGCCTTCAGCCTTACTATCTTACCCCCTGAACAGGAGCGTTATTCTAAATGAGCCAAGACACCCCCGTCATCCAGGACCCGAGCCCCGGTAAAAGACTACTGATCTTCCAGGGGGATACCCGGTGCTTTACCCTCGTTGTATCAGATTCTAAATCCGGAAGGGCATGGCTGCGCACCAATATCGGGGCCGCGGCCATGGCCAGAAAAGAGGTGATGGAGCAGGTCCGTTACGCTAAACCCGCCATGGGACGGGACTGGTTTGATATCCCCATGATCCGGGTGGATGACCATCGGTTTCAGGTTACGTTGCCCCTGATTGAGGTGGGTCATTTTGAGGCCAAGGCCTTTTTTATGGAAGACGGTACGGAAAAGCCGGTATGGCCGGCGGGCCCCAACACCGGCATCAACGTCGAACCCGCCGATACCTGCTGTGCCAATATCGTCTATAATGCCTTTGTGCGCCAGTTCGGTCCCAATAAAAACGGTTCTTTTGAAACAAAGGCACAGCTTCCTCTGCTTCAGGAGCTGGACCATGCCGGGTATACGGTCATTCCTCCGTCAGGAACCTTTCGAAACCTCATCGGGCACCTGGATTTTATCTTGGGAACCCTCGGATGCCGCATCCTCCAGTTGCTGCCCATCCATCCCACCCCCACGACCTATGCCCGCATGGGACGCTTTGGCAGCCCCTATGCGGCCTTGAACTTTACGGAAGTCGATCCGGCCCTGGCCGAATTCGACCCCAAAGCCACGCCCCTGGAACAATTCATTGAGCTGGTGGATGCCGTGCATGCCCGCAACGCCAGGATATTACTGGATGTCGCCATCAACCACACCGGCTGGGCCGCCAGCCTCCACGGCTCCCATCCGCAATGGCTGGTCAGGGACCCAAAGGGACGCATCGAGGTTCCCGGGGCCTGGGGAGTAAACTGGGAGGACCTCACGCGGCTGGATTATACACACCAGGCGCTATGGCAGTATATGGCCGCCATGTTTTTAACCTGGTGCCGTCGCGGCGTCGACGGTTTCCGCTGCGATGCCGGCTACATGATCCCTATCCCGGCATGGACCTTTATTATAGCGACGGTCCGTGAACAATACCCGGACACTGTTTTCATGCTGGAAGGCCTGGGCGGCAAAATTTCAACCAGCCGCCGGCTCCTGAACCGGGCCGGTTTCAACTGGGCCTATTCAGAGCTGTTCCAAAATTATGACCGGGGCCAGATTGAACAGTACCTTCCCGAAGCACTGGATATCTCCCGAAGCGACGGTTTGATGATCCATTTTGCAGAAACCCATGACAACCTGCGCCTGGCGGCCCGATCCCATACCTGGGCGAAAATGCGAACGGCCCTGTGCGCCCTTTTGTCCGCCCAGGGCGGATTTGCGTTTGCCAACGGCGTGGAATGGTATGCCACGGAAAAAATCAATGTGCATGACGCCCCCTCCCTGAACTGGGACGCCCCAATCAACCAGATCGCGCATATCCGGCGATTGAACTGCCTTTTAAGGAGTCATCCGGCCTTTCATGATTGTTGTGACATAACCCTGCTTGAACAGGAACCCGGCAACAGTCTAGCCGTGCTGCGCCGGCATCCGTCCAGTGGGAAAACACTTGTGATCCTGGTCAACCTGGACGACCACCACCCGGCAGATTGCACCTGGACCCATCCGGAACCCCATGTGCAGACCCCGTTATGGGACCTTATCTCCGAAAAAAAAATGGCCGTTACGATCACTGGTACCCACTTCACCTGCAAGCTGGCCCCGGGACAGGTGCTCTGTCTGACCGGGGACCCAAACGAGGTGACTCAGCTCCGAAAAACCATGTCCGCCGTTCTTGAAATACCAGCCCGGATCATTGAACAGCGGCTCCGGGCCAAGGTGTGGGAAATATTTTGTTTTTATACCGGCATCCGTGATATTGGCGATTTCAAAGTCGTCCCGGCAACCCGCCGCCTTGTGCAGGATCCCCTGGAATTTTGTCGCGCCCTGAACCCCTCCGGCGGGCAGCCGGGCGTCGTGGTCTGGCAATATCCCCGGGATTTACATCGTCAGGTCATGGTACCGCCGGCTCACTTCCTGCTGATCCGCGCTGAAAATAGTTTCCAGGCCAGGATCATGCGAAAGCAGACATGTTTGGGTCAGGAAGAAAGCCTGGTGTGCGCCGACGGTTCGTGGTTCATCCTTTTTTCACCCCTTGAAACACCGAAAATAAATCAGGACCTTACCCTGTATCTCGCCGTGTATGCGAAGGGCGTCTGCAGCCATCAACAGGCACCGCTGCTGTTTTTGTCCGCACCCCGCCATGCCCGGATACAACATGTTTTCAAGCGGTCGGAACTCCTCGACAGCCCGCGCCTTTTCCTGGGCACCAACGGACGGGGGGCCATGCTCAGGGCCAATGCAGCCTGGTCCGAACTGAACAGCCGATATGATGCACTGCTGGCCGCCAACCTCAGCCCCGAATTTCCTGAAGACCGCTGGATAATGTTCACCCGGTGCCGGGCCTGGATCGTTTTTCAAGATTATTCTCAGGTGTTGGACAACGATTGTATCGACACCTTTTATTTTAAAAATCACACCAGGGGGATCTGGCATTTTACGGTTCCGACGGGCCAGGGTGAACATGTGGGCATCTGTATTCAGGCGGAGATGGTACCCGATGAAAATAGTGTTCGCCTCTGTTTCTACCGGGACCCCGACGAAGGGGAAGATGGACGTCTGGCCGATGCCGAACCCGTGCAGCTGATTTTGCGTCCGGACATTGAAAACCGAAATTTTCACGATGTCACAAAAGCCTATCTCGGGCCGGAACACGACTGGCCCCCGGCAGTTACCGCCGTGCCCCAAGGGTTTATCTTTACACCGCAACCGGATCGCAGCCTGTCCCTGATGATCTCTGACGGATCATTTATAACGGAACCCGAATGGCAGTATAATATCCACCATCCTGTAGAAGCCAACCGGGGACTTGACCCTGATTCGGACCTGTTCAGCCCCGGCTATTTCTTATGTGATGTCAAAGGCGGCAAAACCGTCACCCTGGCTGCTGAAATTGCCGCCGAACCCAACCGGACAGTGGTGGCGCCCACCGCCCCTCCCCCTGACGCCCCATCGTTACCGCTGACTGAAAACCGCGACACCGATATGGCTTTCTTCCTTGAAGAGGCCCTGGATCAGTACATCGTAAAGCGACAGTCCCTGGCAACCGTGATCGCCGGATACCCGTGGTTTCTGGACTGGGGCCGGGATACCCTGATTGTCCTGCGGGGCCTGATCAGCGCCGGTCGAACCCAAGAAGCCCTTTTGATCCTCAGGCAGTTCGCCGGCTTTGAAGAAAACGGCACCCTCCCCAACATGATCCACGGACAGAATGCCGATAACCGGGATACGTCGGACGCACCCCTCTGGTTTTTTACCGATTGCGCAGACCTGGCGAAAAAAACGGGCCACCTTGATTTTCTGGAAACAGATTGCGGGGGCCGGACCCTGGGCCGGATTCTCATCGACATGGGGCACAGCCTCATGGCCGGAACCCCCAACGGCATCCATATGGATCCCGACTCCGGCCTCATGTTCAGTCCGGCCCATTTTACCTGGATGGACACGAACCATCCGGCAGGCACCCCCCGGGAGGGGTACCCCATTGAAATCCAGGCCCTCTGGCATGGTGCCCTCTGTTTTCTGGCCCGCATTGACACCACGCAACACCGGTCCCGGTGGCATGAGAGGGCCGAACTGGTGCGTCGCTCAATCCGGCAGCACTTTCTTCTCGACAGCGGATACCTGTCGGATTGTCTGCATGCCAAACCCGGTCAGGGGGCCGAAAATGCAACGGTCGATGACGCCCTGCGGCCCAATCAACTCTTTGCCGTCACCCTGGGTGCCGTAGAGGATAAAGCCATGGGCCGAAACATTCTAAATGCCTGTGAAACCCTGCTGGTTCCCGGTGCCATCCGCAGTCTGGCCGACCAGCCGGTACGCTTTCCATTGCCTATTGTTCATCAAAACCGCCCGGTCAATGATCCGCTGCACCCTTACCAGGGGCAATATTCAGGAGACGAAGACACCCGGCGCAAACCCGCCTATCATAACGGCACAGCCTGGACCTGGCTCTTCCCCTCTTTTTGCGAGGCATGGGCGACGGTTTACGGCACCGGCGCCAGGGAAACCGCCCGGGCCTGGCTTTCCAGCAGTATCCATTTGATCAATCAGGGGTGCATCGGTCAAGTCCCGGAAATTACAGACGGTGATCTCCCCCATACCCAGCGCGGCTGTGACGCCCAGGCCTGGGGCGTCAGCGAGTTGCTGCGCGTATGGATAAAATTAAAATAGGATCACCCTGCCCTTAAAATGATTGGATTTGGTTCTAACTTCATTATTCAACATGTCTTGTTCGATAGTCGATATCACCAAATAACGGGGCCAACCTTAAAACCAGGCCCAAATGAATATCAGTTGATCTGCATCTCAAAAAAGGTGTATTGTTGTTTTGGTCGTCTTTGAACGGTTGACCCGGCAAGACAACTTTGAGCGGTCATTTTTCCATTGTGATGATTCTTTATGTATAAAAAATAAAAAGGTCTTAAAATGAAACAAATAACACCATTTCAAGTGTTTCCCAGAATCCCCAGACCGCTGTCTTTTCTCACCCGGCTGTCCAATAATCTCTGGTGGAGCTGGCAGCAGGATGCCATTGAACTTTTTCGCCGCATCGATCCAAACCTGTGGGACGCTTCCAACGCCACCCCCCTGATTTTTGCCACCCTCCTTCCCCAGGACCGACTGGAGCAACTGGCCGTGGATGAAAGTTTCCTGGCCCACATGGCACGGGTGCGTGAAAATTTTGAGCAACAGGTCACAGATCCCATCGATCCGGCTATTACGCCTTACCCGGCCCATGGCAACATCGCTTATTTTTCCATGGAATTCGGCATCCACGAAAGCCTGCCCCTGTTTGCCGGTGGCCTCGGAGTGCTTGCCGGTGATCACCTCAAGGCCGCTTCAGATAAATCCCGCCCCCTGACAGGAGTGGGGTTGCTGTATCGCCGTGGCTATTTTCAGCAGTTTCTCGACCAGACTGGGTGGCAGCAGGAAAATTACCCCGAATCGGATCTCTATAACCTGCCCATTACCCGGGCCAAAGGCCCCGACGGCAAGGAGGTCCGTGTCACCGTTACCGGGCCCATTGGTGATATCCACGCCAACGTCTGGCGGGTAAACATCGGTCGCGTACCACTGTATCTGCTGGACACCAATTTGCTGGAAAACCCCCCTCCGGTGCGGGATATTACATCACGGCTCTATATCGCCGACAAAACCATCCGGCTTTCCCAGGAAACGCTTTTGGGTATCGGCGGCATGAAAGCACTGGCTGCCATGGGAATTACACCCTCTGTGTGTCACATGAACGAGGGGCACTGCGCTTTCTGTGTTTTAGAGCGGCTGGCCCAGATCATGGAAATCCATCATCTTGATCTACCCACGGCCCGTGAAATTGTAGCCCGCACCATGATCTTCACCACCCATACACCGGTGGCCGCCGGCCAGGATGAATTCCCCGCGGAAATGATAAAACCCGTCCTTGCCCCCTTTGCAAAAAGACTCGGCACCAGTGTCAATGACATCCTCAATTGGGGACAGCCCAATGGAACGGCGCCGGACGGGCCCCTTTCCATGTTTGTTTTCGGCCTGCGCATGGCCCAGTACTGCAACGGCGTCAGCGAACTGCACGGCACTGTCGCCCGAAACATGTGGACCCATGTCTGGCCTGCACGGCCCGAAGAGGAGATTCCCATATCCCATATCACCAACGGCATTCACATTCCCACCTTTATCGGACCTGAAATCGCCCGGCTGTTTGAACGCTATCTGGGCCCCCGCTGGTACCTGGACACCCGGGTCGCAGATAATATCAATCGTATTGACGACATCTATGATGAAGAACTGTGGCGATCCCATGAAATAAGCCGTTCACGACTGGTACGAATCTGCCGTGAGTTGGTAACCAGGCAGTATGCAAGGCGGAATGCCCCGAAAAAGCTCATTCAGGAGGCGGAAACAATTCTTGAACCCAACATATTGACCATTGCCTTTGCCCGCCGATTTGCCACCTATAAACGCGCCGACCTGCTGCTGCAGGACCCGGAACGCCTGGAGGCCATTATCAATTCGGATAAATATCCGGTGCAGTTCATTTTTGCCGGCAAGGCCCATCCCAGGGACAATGAGGGCAAAGAGCTCATCAAGCGGGTCGTGGAATTTGCCCGGCGACCGGCTGTCTGTCGCAGAATCGCCTTTATCGAAAATTATGACATGCGTATTGCGCGCTACCTGTTGCAGGGGGCCGACGTATGGCTCAACACCCCCCGGCGACCCTTTGAAGCCTGCGGTACATCCGGTATGAAGGCCGCTATTAACGGCACGTTGAATGTCAGCATCCTGGACGGCTGGTGGGCCGAAGGGTACAATGATGCCTGCGGCTGGCGTATCGGCAGCGGTGAAGAGTACACAGATACCGCCTACCAGGATGCCGTTGAAAGCCGCGCCCTGTATAACGTACTGGAAAATGAAGTGATTCCTTGTTTTTATGGGCATGAAAATGGGGATATGCCCGTGTCCTGGGTGACGATGATGAAGGCCTCCATGAAACTGGCCCTGGGCAAATACAGCAGTCTGCGAATGATGAATGAATATGAGCAGCGATTTTATATCCCCGCCATCCAGCAATTGGAGTACCTCCTGGAAAACGACGCCCAGGCTGCCAGAGAACTGTCCGACCGGCATGAACGGTTGAAGGCTCACTGGCATGCCATTCAAATACAAAAACCGATCACTGGTGCGGAGGGTCCCCATCTGGTGAACCAGACATTCCAGGTCACGGCGCAGATATTTTTAGGCGAATTAACACCCGACGAGGTGGATGTCGAACTTTTTTACGGAAACCTGAAAACACTGGAAACCATTACCGATAGCACCACCGAAACAATGACCGTCAAAACGGCACAGGGCAATGGGAATTTTCTTTACAGCGGCATGCTCCCCTGCCGAAGAACCGGTCGTTTCGGTTTCACGGTAAGGGCCACCCCTAAAGGAGATAACTGGCTTAAAAATACGCCCGGACTGATTACCTGGGCTCAAACCAAATGATACCCCCTTCAAGTAACCGTTCAAAGCCCCTTTGAAGGGAGCGTTCAATGGGATATGCGCCAAAGGAGGCACAGAAAATGTCCAGATCGGCAAAAAAGCCCCGTATTCTCATCGTCACCCCCGAAGTGACCTATCTGCCGGATCGCATGGGCAGTTTTTCAAACTATCTCACTGCCAAGGCAGGGGGGCTGGCCGATGTGTCCGCGGCCCTGATCACCGCCCTCTTTGATCAGGGGGCGGATGTTCATGTGGCCCTCCCCGACTACCGGGCCATATTTAATGAACGCCTGGCCCCCTTTTTGAACAAGGAACAAAAAACCATTCGATCGGTCATGCCCGGTGACAAACTCCACCTGGCCCAGGACCGGGCCTTTTTTCATCTGAACAAGGTCTACAGCAACTATGGCAGTGAAAATACCAAACTGGGGCTGGCTTTTCAGCGGGAAGTCATCAACAATATTGTCCCCCGGGTCCGGCCGGACCTGATCCACTGCAATGACTGGATGACCGGCCTGATTCCGGCTATGTCGCGCCAGATGGGGATTCCCTGCCTGTTTACCCTGCACAACATTCACACCGTGAAATGCACCCTGGCCCACATTGAAGAAACGGGAATCGATGCCGCCTATTTCTGGGAAAATTTATACTATGACCGAATGGCATATGAATATGAAGGCACCCGATCGGCCAACCCGGTGGATTTCCTGGTCAGTGGGGTTTTTGCCGCCCATTTTGTCAACACCGTCAGCCCGACCTTTCTCGATGAAATGATAGCGGGCCGTCATGCGTTTGCCCCGCCTTCGCTCATGCGGGAACTTGCCAACAAAAAAGCGGCCCAGTGTGCCACCGGCATCCTCAATGCCCCGGATCCGTCTTTTAATCCGGCGACGGACCCGAAACTGGCCCGGTGCTACACCCCCGAGAACCATGCCGGCGGGAAAACAGAAAACAAACAGGCCCTGCAAAAAGCCCTGGGATTGCTTCAAAATAAAAAAGCCCCGCTTTTTTACTGGCCCTCACGACTGGACCCGGTGCAAAAAGGCTGCCATCTGTTAACCGACATCCTGTATGATGTCATATCCCGGTACTGGGACCACCAATTGCAATTTGTATTCATCGCCGATGGTGACTATCAGCAGCATTTTAAAGACATTGTGACCTTCCATGGGTTTCATGACCGGGTGGCCATCTGCAATTTCAATGAATACCTCGAACATCTGGCTTACGGGGCCGCCGATTTTGTTCTCATGCCGTCTCTTTTCGAACCCTGCGGTCTGCCCCAGATGATTGGCCCCATTTACGGAACCCTGCCGGTGGCCCATGATACAGGGGGTATCCATGACACCATTTCCCCCATGGACGCGTCAGGTAACACCGGTAACGGCTTTCTGTTTGAAATTTTTGACGCCCCGGGGCTGTCCTGGGCCATTGACCAGGCAATGAATTTTTACCAGCTGCCCGCCGGGACAAAAGACAGACAGATTAAACGCATTATGCAGCAAAGTACGGCCCGCTTCAATCATTCGGTTACCGCCGGCCAGTATATTGATCTTTATGAAAAAATGCTGCAACGGCCGCTGATTGTATAGCCAAATCAAATATTGAAAAGTGAGAAGTGACGGGATTTTGCCTATTTTAATCCGTCGATTACGCAGATTACTTTGAAGATAAGCCGTTAGCTATTAGCCAAAAGATTCTGTCATCATTTCTATCTGAAAACAAATCGCTATCTGCTAACGGCTAAAAGCTTCATCTGTTTAAATCTATAATAAAGCCTTATCATTTAAGCCTTTAAATTGTTCTCGTACAGGTATTAATGAAAATGACCGACAACGCTATGCTTTTGCAGCGACTGCTGCGCGACGACCCTTATCTTGAGCCATACGAATCCGTTCTTGCACGCCGGATCAACCAATTTTCTGAAACCGAAAAACAGCTGACCAGGGGAAAAACATCCCTTGCGGACATTGCCGCCGGACATGCGTATTTCGGGCTCCATTTTCAGGGTGACAGCTGGATTTTCAGGGAATGGGCACCCCATGCATCGGCAATCTACCTGGTGGGGGACATGACCGGCTGGACGGAGAAAAAAACCTACGCCCTGAAAAAAATAAACGATAAAGGGGTATGGGAAATCCGTCTGGATGCCGGGCATATGGTTCATGGCGACCACTACCGACTTCGCATCCATTGGGATGGCGGCGCCGGGGACCGGATTCCGGCCTATGCCCGCCGGGTGGTGCAGGATCCTGAAACGCTGATTTTCGCTGCCCAGGTCTGGGCACCGGACACCCCATACCAATGGCAGCATCCCGGTTTCAGGCGCCGGCCCGGGCCGTTGTTGATCTATGAAGCCCATGTGGGGATGGCCCAGCAAGACGAAAAGGTGGGATCCTATGGGGAGTTTACGGAAAAAATACTGCCCCGGATCAAAAGGGCCGGCTACAATACGCTTCAACTCATGGCCATTCAGGAACACCCCTACTATGCCTCGTTCGGGTACCATATTTCCAGCTTTTATGCCCCGTCCTCACGGTTCGGCACCCCCGAAGAATTTAAGGCCCTTGTCGATGCGGCCCATAGCGCCGGCCTTTCCGTGATCATGGATCTGGTCCATTCCCACGCGGTAAACAACGAAATAGAAGGATTGAGCCGATTTGACGGGACCTTGTACCAGTATTTCCATGACGGTCACCGGGGAACTCATCCGGCATGGGACTCCCGCTGTTTTGACTACGGCAAACCCCCGGTGCTCCATTTTCTGCTGTCAAACTGCCGCTACTGGCTGGAGGAATACCATGTGGACGGGTTCCGGTTTGACGGCATCACCAGCATGCTCTACACCCACCACGGCCTCGAACGCGCCTTTACGTCCTATGCGGACTATTTTAACGACACCGTGGATGAAGACGCCCTGACCTATCTGGCCCTTACCAACCGGCTGATCCATGAACTCCGGCCCGATGCAATTACCATCGCCGAAGATATCAGCGGCATGCCCGGCCTGGCAACATCAGCCGACAGGGGGGGCATCGGTTTCAATTACCGGCTCGCCATGGGCATACCCGATTACTGGATAAAACTGGTTAAAGACACAAGAGATGAAGACTGGCCCATGGGAGAGCTCTGGCACGAACTGACCAACCGGCGCTCAGATGAACAAACCATCAGTTACGCTGAATCCCACGACCAGGCCCTGGTGGGGGATCAGACCCTTGTCTTTCGGCTCATGGGTGCCGATATGTATCACCACATGGCCGTGGGAGATGACAACATCCGTGTTGAAAGGGGGATCGCCCTTCACAAACTGATCCGCTTTATCACCCTGGCCACCGCCGGCAGCGGTTATCTTAATTTCATGGGCAACGAATTCGGTCACCCGGACTGGATCGATTTTCCCCGGGAAGGCAACCAGTGGTCTTACCATTATGCCCGGCGGCAATGGCCCCTGGCAGATGATACGGCCCTGAAATACAGATGGCTGGGGCTTTTTGATCAGCACATGATCGCCCTTGCCCGCCGGTTTGATTTTTTCCAGACCCCGAATCCGAATCGGTTAATGGAACATACCGCCGACAAGGTGATCGCCTTTGAACGCGCCGGGTTTGTATTTGTGATCAACTTTCACCCGGATTGCTCTTATGCCGACTACCGGGTCCCGGCGCCTCCCGGAAAGTACCAACTAATTTTTGACAGCGATGCCCCTCGATACGGCGGCCATGATCGTCTAACACCTGATCAGTATCATTTTACCCTTTCCGAGGCCATGGGCGGTGCAAGAATCCATTTCCTCAACCTCTATCTTCCCACTCGGACGGCGCTGCTTTTGCAGCCGGTATCCATTGATTGATATTTTCTACCGGCAATTGGAGGTTTTTTTATGACTGAAAAACCAACCTATGAGGAATTGGAAAAAAGGATCAATCAGTTAGAAAAAAAATTAATGAAACTCAAAAAGACCGGGGAAGCACTGCAACAATCGGAACAGAAATATCACACCCTTCTGGAAACGACATCCCAAGGATGCTGGTGGATAAACTCTGATCTCGAAACCATTGAGGTGAACCCGTCTCTATGCCAAATGCTGGGATACAGCCCGGATGAAATGCTTGGCAGAACACCCTTTGATTTTGTTGATGATGATAATCGAAAAATTTTTTTCAAACAGACATCAACAATAAACAAAACGAACCATCGCGGTTATGAAATTACCCTGACAAAAAAAAATGGTGACCCCCTGCAAACCTATTTCAATGCCTCGACCATAAGGGATGAATCGGGCGAAATCACGGGTTCTTTTGCATTGATTACGGACAATACGGAAAGAAAGCGCATGGAAGAGGACCTTAGAAGGAGTGAAACACAGAAACAGGCCATTCTTGACGCCTCCATTGACAGGCTTCGGTATGTGGACAAGGATATGAAAATTATCTGGGCCAACCGGACAACGGTCATGGATCTTGATACCCCTCCGGAATCGATAAAAGGCCAGACCTGCTATAAGCTTTTTGTGGATCGTGACACCCCCTGTAAGGGATGTCCCAACGTAAAGGCGCTGAAAACAGGAAAAATCGAACGAGCCGTGATGCATCAACGCCGGTCAGGGGGTAAAAAGGGGGAAAGTTTTTGGGACACCTACATTGTCCCCATTAAAAACAAGACAGGTGATATTGAAAGCTTTATCCAGGTAGCCAGAAACATCACGGACCATCAAGAAGCGAAAAAACATATCCACAGACTCAGCCATGAACTGATAAAAGCCCAGGAAACCGAACGAAAAATGATTTCCCGGGAACTGCACGATAGTGTCGCCCAGGATCTATCTGCTTCAAAAATGACATGTGATATGATTTTAAAAGGGCCGCCGGAACTGCCGGATAAAATCAAAGAAAAAATGAACAAAATATCAGATGAACTTCAAAAAACCATTACCGCCATCCGGGATCTTTCCTATGAGCTCCGCCCGGTCAGCCTGGATCAAATGGGCCTTACCGAAACCATTTTCCAGTTTTGCGAAGAATTTTCTGAAAAAACCGGTTTGAGTACGGACTTTACCTCAGCCGGTATGGATGCTGTGGACCTTGATTTTGACACCGAGATCAACCTGTACCGCCTGATTCAGGAAGGACTCAACAACATCCGGAAACATGCTGAAGCCAGCGATGTCACCATCCGGCTGGCGGCCGCCTATCCCAATATCATTTTACGAATCATTGACAACGGCAAAGGGTTTGATGTGAAGGAACGCCTGGCCAATGCCCTCAGTGAGAAGCGTATGGGGCTTCGCAGTATGGAAGAAAGGGTGCGCCTGCTTCAAGGCAGGCTTGAAATTCATTCAAAACCGGCAAAAGGTACAAAAGTTATCATCATGATTCCCCAGCAGGAGAAAAACCGTGACGGATAAAATAACCCTCTTAATTGTTGATGATCATGCCCTTTTCAGGGACGGCCTCAAGGTCCTTATTGAGCGCAACCCCATGTACGCGGTGACCGGTGAAGCGGGCAACGGGAAAGAAGCCCTCGTGGCGGCAAAAAAACTCAAACCCGACCTGGCGCTGGTGGATATTTCCCTTCCGGATCAAAACGGGCTGGACCTGATCGGCGAAATC
Organism: uncultured Desulfobacterales bacterium; assembly: GCA_942490765.1. Classification (GTDB taxonomy): domain Bacteria; phylum Desulfobacterota; class Desulfobacteria; order Desulfobacterales; family 4572-123; genus 4572-123. The sequence goes on from CALNYM010000023.1 coordinate 244,364, forward strand.
AAAAAAATATCCCCCGGCACAAGGGTCATAATTGTCAGTATGCATTCCAAAATTGACTATATTGCCAACGCTTTTCAAGCCGGCGCTGAAGGGTATGTGGTCAAGGATTCCGCCTCCGACAAGCTTCAGCAGGGGATTGAATGCGTCTTAAAAGGCGATTATTTCATGGACACTTCAGTCTCCCAGAAGGTGGTTAAAAAACTGATGGGATTACAAACAAAAGAGATCAAAATCACCAATGCCGTCTACAACACCCTGACACCCCGGGAGCAGGAGGTCATGGTCCTGGTGGCCGAAGGGTTTTCCAGCAGCGATATCGGCGAAAAACTGTTCATCAGTGCCAAAACCGTTGAAAACCACCGCTCCAGCATTATGAAAAAACTTGATATACACAGTGTCATCGAAATAGTCCGCTATGCCGCAAAACTGGGCCTTATCGATATCGATGATTGGAAATAGGAACTCCCCCTGTTTCCTCCCCCTGTCCTGCCTGCTGTTTTCCCATCCGTACGGGAAAAATCCCCGACCCTGTCCTTTTGCCACCCAAAAATGAAGCCCAGCACCTATAGACATGGCAGATAAAACATATTAAATTACACTCAGTAATTCAATGGCAGTTACCGACTTTGCAAATAAATGTTCAAAGGTTGGGCGTTGAAAGAATTCCGTCTACTTCAACCTTGCAAGGTTCAAACAAAAATTAAGGTATCGGGTTTGAAAAAAGGATTTCCGAATTTAACCCACTTGATTCAAAGTATTCAGCGCATTGAGGGAAGGCCTGATTGCTTTGGCAAGGCAAAAGGGTGTTGCGATGAAAAGGAATGTGTCTGGCGTAATTACTGCCTGGAAAAGATAGAAGGGTTATCCGCAGCAACGGATCACCATCCAGACACTGATGCAAAACGCGAACACTTGCGCCATCATCACGAAAATAAAAACGGTCAGATGAAATTTTTTGAAAACCAACGTAGCAGGAGATGAAAGGCATCATGCTGAAAAAACAAGATGGAAAAAAAATTCACGAACGGCAAAATTATTGCGTTCCCATCGTGGTTTCAATTTTCAATAAAAAAAATTTTTTTGATGCCCTGGCCACTAATAGCAACATGAACGGCATCTGTTTCAAATCAAACACCTTTCTCCGGCCCGGCACCACCGTCTATGTGAGGATCAAACAATTTCTTCCCGATACTGCCCGGGAATCCGCTTTTGAAGGGTTGCGCTCGGCAACCCTTGGAGAGATAAAATGGTGCAAAGAACTGGTGGATACCGATACCTGTACCTACGAGGTGGGCGTAAAATATCCCGGCCCGGCCTATTAACACAAAGGAAACATGATGAGCATTAAAAAAAAATATCTCAAACGCAAACCGATCTGCAAAGTGACTTTCAGGATTCCCAAAGAAACAGGAAATTCACACAAAACCGCTCAAGTAGTTGGTGAATTCAACAATTGGAACCCTATTTCAAACCCCATGAAAAAATTGAAAACCGGTGCATTTACAGCCACGATAGACCTGATAAAAGGGGAAAAATATCAGTTTCGGTATCTGCTGGATGAAAAAAACTGGGAAAACGAGATGGATGCCGATCAATTCAACTCCACGCCCTATGGGGACAGTGAAAATTCAGTCATCATTCTTTAATTATTTTAAATAATTATATCTATTTCAGATCGGTATGCTCGACAAAAAGGAGTGATATCAATGGCACAAAACTTCAGAATCCATAGCCACCGATCAAAAAACAGCATACATCTGGATCTGGCGGGTGATTTCGATGGGAATTCCGCCTGTGAGCTGCTCCATGCCATTGAGCAGTTGAACAGTAAGAAAATACCGCTGTACATCAACACAGACGGATTACATAAAATCCATGATTTCGGATGTGACGTGTTTAAAAAAAAATTCCCCCTGGCAAATGACCGATCCGGCACTCCCATACTAATCGGGCGATATCAGGCCAGAATGGCATTTCAAAACTAAAAAAACAGATGCACTGCTTGCAATGGGTGAACCATGCAACCAAAACCCAATCCCGTTAACGATACAGGTGAAAAAAATATCTATTGCCCGTATTACGACTTTTGCCTGAACCATGCGGCCCACAATTTATGGAATGCCTGGAAGTGCAGTGATTGCGCCTACAAAACGGAAAAAAAGGCATTCTCAAATTTGCAAATACGAGACCAAGAGTCAGCACCGCTTTATACATTGGCACCGGAAATATCAAAAAAACTGAGACTCTCTTTTTGAAACTTCGATATTCAATCTAAAAAAGGAAACAGTGATTATGGAAAAACTAGTCCACCGCATTGTTGAAGCCCTGGTTGATCATCCGGAACAAATTGCAATTAATGAAATTCAGGGGGGAGAAACGGCGATATTGGAAGTGGCCGTTGCAAAAGAGGATCTGGGCAAAGTTATCGGTAAAAAAGGCCGAACCGTCCAGGCCATTCGGACCATACTGAAGGCGTCGGCCGCCAAGCTCAAAAAACACACGCTGCTTGAAATTGTGGAATAACATCATCGCTGCCCAAAGGCATAATAGTATGCCATCACCTTTTGTACATAATCTTCCGTTTCCCGGAAAGGGGGAATGCGCTGGTACCGGTCCACCATGCCCGGCCCGGCATTATACGCGGCAAGAGCCAGGGGCAGTTGACCGTTAAACCGCGTATAAAGTGTTTTAAAAAAAATTGACCCGGCCATAATATTTTCCCGTGGGTCAAACGGATCTTTAATCTGGAGATCGTCTACATTCTCTGGCATAATCTGCATGAGCCCCATGGCCCCGGATCTGGAAACCGCTTTGGGATTAAAATCCGATTCCGCTTTAATAATCGCTTTCAGCAAATAAAACGGGATACCGCTGGTGTTAGATGCCTGCCGGATCAAATGGTCAAAGCGATCATTTGAAGCATCCGGGGACCGCTTTGAGGGTGTTTCCTTTAAATAAATCTGATAATCAATTGTGGAAGAGGTGGGCACATTTGTAAAATGGATCACACCGGCACCGTCGATATAAGAATATATGTCGGCATTGGCGGGAAAGGGCTTTATCTGCCAGATCAAAACAAGGCACCCCAGCAAAATGATTCGAACACAGCCGTTTAAGCCAGCCCGTATGGTTCTCCCTGTTTTCATCATTTTCCGTTTGTCTTGAACAATGATTTGCCGTTAAACAATCCCTGTTGCGGTTTCTGCATTTTATTCGGCACTATATACGACACTGTAAATAATGTAAACCCCCTAATTCAAAAGGACAAAAATGCTTTTATCGACAAACCCAAACGATTTTTTAAAATTCATACAAACGGATTGAACTGAAACATCGGCTTTGATCTGTCGAAGGCAGGAGATGCAGGCAGGGAAAAAGCAACAAAAAATGGAGCGGGAAACGGGATTTGAACCCGCGACTTCGACCTTGGCAAGGTCGCACTCTACCACTGAGTTATTCCCGCTCAATTAAAAAAATGTAAATAGCGTTTTGGCAAAAACTTGTCAAGCACAGAAATAAAAAAATTAACCACCGGCAATCATCGGCAACAGAAACACCTTCGACCGATCCGGCACCAGGGTGGTTTCAAAATTAGGCAGGGAGACATAGCGGTCATTGAGGCGCACCACAGCGCAATGACCGCTGTTGTCTATTTTATTGAGCAGCTCGGCCACGGTCATGCCCTTCCACCAGGCATAATCGTGGCCGTTAACGGTAATCACACCTCTACGCCGTTGGCTTTAAGGACCGCCAGGACCTCTGGAAAATCAATGCCCAGGCGCTTGACAGTAGCCACCGTGGGAATGCCGTCCTGGGTCCACCCACGACGCTCATAAACCGCCGTCTTGAGTTTTTCGTACTGCGCTTCCCGGATTTTTCTTAAAACGGCCACTTTCTCGGTGGTACTTTTTCCCTGGATATCCAACCCGTGTGTGTCCACCAACTGACCGTCATAGCGATCTTTTCTGGATTCATACTCTTCGTTGGTCACCGGTCCCACGGCACGGTAAGGCATGGTATCATGCTCCCGGCGGCCAAACCCCATTTTCAGGTTAAAAATCCGTTGAAAATTATAGACCCCCTCGCTCATGGTAATCAGGTCATCGGGGGTTGCCGCCCGGCCGGTCACCGACGTAAAGTACTGGGCATACCAGTTTACATGCTTCATGACCTTGGCCGGTTCCATGGTATCCTTGTTGTCCTCGGGCACAATATCGTTCCATGGCAGTTTGCAGAGGCCGCACAGCCCGAACCAGGTGCGAAACATGGGAAACCAGTGCAGGGCCTCGGCCTTCTGGTCGAAGGTGGGCATGAAATTATGCACCATGTCCAGAAAAATCAGCCAGGCCTCATCATGCTGGGGCCCTTTGAGGGTCAATCCAAACCCCCCCTGCTGGGCCAGGGACTCCTTGGTCATGTATTCGGATACTTCAAGCCCTTTGGATTCCATGCCGATATCCTGCATAATGGCGGCATCCGCACCGTATTTTTCTGCAAATATTTTTTTCATCCGGCGGATCCCCTGACCCACAATTTTACCGAAACCCTGGCCCTTGCCCATCTGGTGCAACAGATCCAGGGCCGCCGACCGGTTGCCGAAGTTGAGCAGCAACCCGCCTGTATGGACTTCGTTGATGAGTCCCATTTCAAAACATTCCATAACAAACGCAATGCCGGTGCCCACCGAGATGGTATCTATCCCGTAGGCATCACAATAAAAATTGATTTCAAGGATGGTATAGGGATCAAAAATGCCCATGTTGGAACCACACCCGGCAATGGTTTCATATTCGGGACCGTCCACAAATACTTTTTGGCCCTTGTAGGGGCCGGTGAACGGTATAAAATCCCTGACCCCGTGGGCACAGGCCACCGTACACCCCATCCAGCATCCGTCAAATCCCGGATCAAACAGGTGCTGATAGACTTCTCTGCCGATGAGGTTCGCTTTGGGATCAGACCCAAACTTATAATTATGGGTAGGAAGCAGATCAAAATCATTCATAATAGGCACCAGATGGGTGGTGCCGACCCGGGCCATTTCATTCTGCTTGGGATCCAGCTGGACCATTTCCTTGGAATAGGCTTTGGTCACCGTTTTCAAGGTGTCCTTGTCGGCCGGCGCATTGGTGGACAGGGATACCGATGCCCAGCGGGCCACGATGGCCTTGATCCCCTTGTCGGCAAACACCGTACCGATACCGCCCCGGCCGGCCTGTTTGTATCGAGCCCGCTTCCGTTTGGCATCATACCAGGTAAAATTAAGGCACCCGAGCAAGGTGTTCTTGGCCCCGGGCCCTGAGGAAACCACTGAAATAGTGCGGGGTTTTCCCTGACCAAAATGCTCGGTGAGGGCCGCGGAAAGGGCATAGCCGTCCTCGGGCAGGTCCCTGGATTCAAAAATCTGAATTTTTTCATCGATACCGTCGATAAGGATCACCGCATCTGATAGGGTCTTCCCGGTCATCTCCAGAGCGTCAAATCCTGCAAATTTCAGATAGGGCCCAAAATAACCACCCACATTGGAGTCCATGACAGAACCGGTGGTCGGAGAAATCGCAGTGACAATGCTCTTGCCCGATCCGGGGTATCCCGGTGTTCCCCCCATGGGCCCCGAGGCGATACAGATGGTATTTTCCGGATCATTCCAGCGTGTGGACCCTTTCACCGCCTGCCACATCAGCCACAGATCAAATCCCTTACCGCCGATAAACGTCTGCTTCATTTTATCGTCCACCGGTTTTATGGTAACCGACAGATCGGAGATATTCACTGCCAGCGTCTGGTTGGCATAGCCCTTTTCAATGGCGGGCTTTTTATATTCAACAGTTTTTATTTCTTTTAATTGTACAGCACCCATTTTATAACGCCTCCAATGGTTTGGATCTTGATCTGTTTTTATTTTTTAAGCGCGGCCCCGCCGAGATAGGCCTCCTGGATTTTTTTATTTTTACGCAATTCCACCGCCATCCCGCTCACCGATATTTCACCGGTTTCAAGGACATACCCCCGATGAGCAATACTCAATGCCTTGCGGGCATTTTGCTCCACCAGCAATACCGTAACGCCCTGCTCGTTAATTTCTTTGATAATTTTAAAAATCAATTTTACATACATGGGTGACAGACCCAGGGACGGTTCGTCGAGGAGCACCACCTGCGGATTGGACATCAGTGCCCGCCCCATGGCCAGCATCTGCTGCTCACCCCCCGAGAGGGTACCTGCCAGCTGCCGACGACGCTCCACCAGAATCGGGAAAAGTTCAAATACACGCGCCTTGGTCTCCTTGATCCACTGGGTATCTTTTTTCCGTGTATAGGCCCCCAGATTTAAATTTTCCTCGACGGTGAGGGTGGAAAATACCCGCCGTCCTTCAGGAGATTGAGAGATCCCTTTTAACACGATTTGAAAGGCCGGTACGTTGTTCAGCACCTCATTTTTAAATTCAATGATGCCGGCGGCGGGATGAACAAGTCCGGAAATCGCCCTCAGCAATGTGCTTTTCCCGGCACCGTTGGCACCCAGTACGGTAACGATTTCGCCTTTATTCAGGTCCATGGAGACGCCTTTGAGCGCGGCCACCGATCCGTAGGCGATATGCAGATCATCAACTTTCAGCAGGGCTGCCATCAGGTATCTTCCTCCATCTCTTCTTCCTCATCCTTACCAAGATACGCCTCAATGACCTTTGGATCATTATAGACGGTTTCCGGCGGCCCTTCGGCGATTTTACGGCCTTCCTCCATCACAACGACCCAGTCGGAAATCCCCATCACCACCTTCATATCATGCTCGATGATCAGAATCGTCAGGTCATCGCAGATGATCTCCCTTAAAAAGGCAATCAGGTCATCGGATTCTTTTGGATTCAATCCACTGCTGGGTTCATCTAAGACCAGCAATTTGGGATCACTGGCCAGGGCCCGGCCGATCTCGAGCATCCGCTGGCTGCCGTAAGCGATATTTTTGGCCAGTTCATCCTTAACAGGTGCCAGTCCGACCTGGTGCAGACGCCGGGCGGCAACGTCGTGAATTCGCTGTTCCTCGCTTTGCTGGCCACTGCCCCTGAAAATGGACGTCCAGAGCCCGGCCTTGGCCCGACAATGTTGCCCGGCCATGACATTTTCAAGGCAGGTCATATTCTGAAAAAGACGAATATTCTGGAATGTACGGGCAATGCCTTTTTCAACGATCCGATGCGGTTTTTTGCCCTCGATATTCTCACCACAAAACACCACACTGCCCTCATCGGGTTTGTAGATACCGGTCACCACGTTAAAAAATGTCGTCTTTCCCGCACCGTTGGGACCGATCAGACTGCAGATTTCCCCCTTGTGCACCTTGAGATCCACATCCCCCACGGCGGTCAGACCGCCAAATTTCTTGGTCAGCTGGTGTGTTTCCAGCACCACTTCGGCATGATTGTTTCTATTCATAATTGATTTGCCTGTCCTTACCATCTGATCAACAGTCAGCATATTTCTTTAAACCGCATCCTTAACCGATTTTTTGCCTGATTTAACCGGACGCGACGGTGCTTTTTCAATGCCCCCTCTCTTTCGCGGCCAGATACCCCCCGGCCGGAATATCATCATCAGGATCATGGCCAGCCCGAAAATCAGCATACGGTACATGGCAAAGGGGCGAAAGATTTCCGGGAAAAGACTGATGGCGGCGGCACCGATCACCACCCCTGGAATCGATCCCATGCCGCCGATGAGCACGATACAGAACATCAGACAGGATTCCATGAAACTGAAGCTCTCGGGGGAGACGATCATCAGCTTGCTCGCATAAATATTGCCTGCAACACCGGCCAGGGCCGCTCCCAGAACAAATGCCAGCAATTTATAAAACCGGACATCAATGCCGTTGGCCTCGGCTGCCACCGCATCTTCCCGAATATAGTTCCAGGCCCGTCCGATTCTGGAATGCTGGAGTCGAATCAGCCCCAGGATACTCAAGGCCACTATAATCCAGATATAAAAATAAAATTTGGGCGATGAATCGATCTCAAAAAACCCCAGACTCGGAAAATCAATGCCGAAAACACCATTGGGACCACCGGTGATATCAAAAGGGTTGTTGAGCAGCGCGATCCTGACGATCTCACCCATGCCGATGGTGACGATACACAGGTAGTCCCCTTTAAGATGGATAATGGGAGAACAGACCAGGTAGGCAAACAGCGCCGCCATGAGCGCGCTGACGGGCAGCAGCAGGATAATCGGAATGTGGAGCGTGGTATTGAGAATACCGGTGGTATAGGCGCCGATGGCATAAAAACCCGCATGCCCCAGATCAAAAAGACCGACTTCACCCAGAACAATGTTCAAACTCAATCCCAGCAGGGTATAGATGCCGAAAAAAAACAACGCATCAACGTAATAATCGCTCACCAGAAAAGGGTACACCAGAAACACACCGACAGCGACAAAGCACAGCAATTTATTGCGGCCGGACAAGGCATTTAATCCATTAGTGGGTTTAGCATTCATAGCATTACACTTTTTCCGCGATTTTTTCGCCAAAAAGACCTGTCGGGCGAAAGATTAATACCAAAATCAGAATCAGAAAAACAAAAACGTCTTTCCAGGCGGCAGATATATAGGCACTGCCCAGCATCTCCAGGAGACCTAGAATAAGACCGCCGAACATGGCACCGGGCAGGTTTCCGATGCCGCCCAGTATCGTGGCGGTAAACGCCTTCAGGCCATAATTCCATCCCATGATAAAACTGATCTGACGATAGTACATGCCCACCATGACACCGGTGACTGCCCCTAAGGCCGGCCCCAGGACAAAAATAAAGAAGATGACCCGGTTGAAATTAATCCCCATGAGGGCTGCGGTATCGCTGTCTAAAGCCGTGGCACGAATGGCGGCGCCAAAGGTGGTTTTCTGAATCAGATAGTAAAGGAGGCCCATGAGAATAAAGGACATGAGCAGAATCACCAGTTGCAGCAACGTAATATGGATGCCCAGAAAATGCAGATGCACATTGGGTATCAAGGCTGCGGGGTAGGCCTGGTAGCGCGGCCCCCAGATAATCATAATCACATTCTGGATAACGATGGAAGCGCCCAGGGCCGACACCACCGCCGGCAGACGGCCGGAGGCATAGATGGGGCGATAGGCGGCCCTTTCCACCAGCAACCCGACACCGGCTACACAAAACGCGGCAATGAGGGTGGCAATGAGAATGCCCCCCCACAACCCGAACACCGATGTGGCCAGGGCCGATCCGAAAACCAGCACCGTATAGCCGATATACGATCCCAATGCAAAAAAATCACCATGGGCAAAATTGATCAGTTTTAAAACACCATAGACCAGTGAATACCCCAGGGCGATCAATCCGTAAAACGAACCGATGGTCAGGCCATTGATTATTTGTTCAATAATAACGTGCATGATGCCTCTGCTTTATACGTTTAAAGACCGTATGAAACCGGCCGTTTGGCCTCTGTTCCCGACATCAAACAGGGTCGGGAACAGAGCCAGACGGGTCAACGGTTATTTGGAAATGACAATTTTTCCACCAGCGTCTACGACATACAGATAAAAGGGCACGCCTTCCCGGTCGCCTTCCGCGGTAAATCCAATGGGACCGGTGATACCGGGAACCGCATTGACCTTATCTCTCAGGTAGGCGGCGATGGCATCGGAATCCGTGGAACCGCATTTATCCACGGCATGGGCGATAATACTGAACGCATCGGCGGCATAGATCGGCCAGGGGCTCGAGGGAATTTCACCATATTTGTCTTTGTAGGCCTTGAGGAATTCTTTGGCTTCTTTGTAGGGCAGATCCGAGGGCAGGGGTTCGTTGGTCATATAGCACCCCTTGGCCAGTTCAACGCCGGCAATTTTGACAAATTCATCATTGATGGCGGCATTACCGCCCACAAAGGGGCATGTGATCCCTATTTCCCGGGCCTGGGTCACCAGCAGGGCCGCTTCGGCATAATAACCGGTAAAATACCACAGGTCCGGTTTGGCCTCACGCATATTTGTCAGGGTTACATGGAAATCCTTTTCCCCGGGGGTGATGGCATCATAGTACACAATCTCGGTCTTTCCGGCATCCAGCAGTGCTTTGAGACCGCGCCGGGCATCTTCTGCCAGCCCTTTGCCAAAGGCGGTATTGTCGTGCATGATGGCGATGCGTTTTGCCTGAAAGCGTTCATCGGCCACCTTGGCAAAAAACAAGCCCTGATTGTCATCCCGGCCGCAGGTACGGAAAAAATATTTAAATCCCTTCTCGGTCAGACGGACGGCGGTGACCCCGTATCCGATATTGACCTTTTTTTTCTTTTCATAAATGGCCATGGCTGCTTCGCAAATGGAGGAGCCATAGGTGGATACCGAGGCCACAACATCCTTCTGGCCCGTCAGCTTTGCCGCGGCCATGGCACCGGTCTTGGGCTGTCCCTCATCGTCGGCGACTCTAAGTTCAACCATTCTGCCGCCTAAAATACCCCCTTTGGCATTGATCAGCTGGGCCGCGATTTCACATGACTGTTTGGCCATCTGGCCCTCGTAGGCCCACGGCCCCGTAATCGGGCCCTGCAGCCCTATGACGACAGGTTTCCCGGCCATGGCACCGGGGACCGCCACGGTGCCCGCCAACAATACCAACCCAACCACTTTAATCAATTTTGACCATTTCATTTTCCTGTGACCTCCATTTTTAAGTTTTCGTTTCCAGAGGCAGCAAGGGCCTCCACGCTATGATCGACAAACACTGAAATTTACAGATTAGATTGAGCCAGGTTTTCTCTTTTTTCCATATGACGATAAAATTTTATCACATGGCTCTGGGCCAGGACCCGGGCCTTGTCGGCAAGGCCTTTTTCCACAGTCTCCACGATATTGCACAAATCCTTATAATTTTCAATAAATTCAGTTTTTTCCATGGATAAAAATTTGTGAAAATATTGATGAATATTGTCGTGGACGGAGTGGAGGACAAAGATATAGATGGAATTGCGGCTGATATTGGCCAGTTCCAGATGGATCTGCCGATCGCTTTCGATAAAGGCATCCCGGTCAACAGGCTCCTGTTCGACGATTTCCCGGGCTTTTTCCAGAAGCGTATTAAGCCGCATCTTATCCGCGCTGTCCGCCCGCTGGGCCGCCAGTGAGGCCACGGTCCCCTCGACGCCTTCTCTGAATTCACTGAGCTGCTTTATGGAAACCATCTGGGAGCGAATTAAAAGTGCCAGGGTCTGGCTGGCATGCCGGGTGGTCAGCGGCTTGACGATGGACCCCCCGTGGACCCCCAGCCGTATCTCAATCAACCCGCGTTCTTCCAGAACCCGCAATGCTTCACGAAGGGTTCCCCGGCTGGTGTTGAACATCTCCTTAAGATCCCGCTCCGGCGGCAGCACGTCCCCGTTCTGGAGCCGGCCGTCCAGTATGGCATCCTGGATCTGGTTCACCACATCCTGAAAAATACGATTCTGTGAAGCTTCTCGAAACATATGAAATCTTTAATTACGCGATTATAATTATTTTACGAGATACTGTATGCCGTATAGCCGTGCGTCTATACTTTTCCAGGCACCGGGATTCCGGGCTTTAATGAAAGCAATATGAGAAAAGATACTCAATGGTTTAACCATTTAATTGAATTAATTATTTTTGTCAATATTTTTTTTCAACCCGGCGAATATTATATATCTATCTGTTATTAAAAGACATAAGGATTATTTTTTTAAATTATGGCTGTACTTTGTCAAAAAAAATAAAAATTTTTTTGACAAAGCCAAATAGAGTGTCTATATAATGGTTTAACCATTGAGACACAAAGGTCAGTATCGTACAAATTGCTATTTATTTCAGCATGTCATGTATCTGGCAATGCACTGTCACGGCAATGCCGATTCAGAAACCCCGGATGCCCCATACGGGTAGATCCGACAAACCAAAAGGCTATGAGGAGGTAGCAGCATGACCTTGAAAAGAATTACCAAACACCCCATCCTTGACATACCGGAAAAAAAGGAGGTCGCCTTTACCTGGAACGGCAACCCCCTGACCGGATATGACGGCGAAATGATCTCTTCAGCATTGATCGCCAATGACATCAATGTGTTCGGTCACCATCACAAGGATGGCAGTCCCCAGGGTATTTTCTGCGCCAATGGCCAGTGTTCCCAATGCCTGGTGATTGCCGACGGACATCCGGTTAAATCATGCATGACCCCGCTGCATCAGGGCATGGTTCTGGCCAGTGTCGAAGGCCTGCCCGAGTTGCCGGCCGAAGATACCAGCGCCCCCGTCACCGATATCCCAATCCTTGACATCGATGTTTTAATTATCGGCGGCGGACCGGCAGGACTTTCAGCAGCGGTGGAACTGGGTAAGCTCAATGTGCCCACCCTGCTGGTGGACGACAAGGACCGGCTGGGCGGCAAGCTGGTCTTACAGACCCATAAGTTTTTCGGATCGGTGGAAGATTCCTTTGCCGGCACCCGGGGGTTTGAAATCGGTGATATCCTTGAAAAAAAAGTCAGGGCCATGGCCTCGGTGGACGTCTGGCTCGCCAGCACCGCCGTGGGTGTTTTTTCCGACCATATCGTCGGTGTGATCAAAAACGATACCTACCGGCTCATCCGGCCCAAAAAACTACTGGTAACCACCGGGGCCCGGGAAAAAATGCTCTCTTTTCCCGGCAACACCATCCCCGGTGTATACGGGGCTGGCGCGTTTCAAACCCTAGTGAACCGGGATCTGGTCAAAGCCGCCAATCGCGTGCTCATCGTGGGCGGCGGCAATGTGGGATTGATTGGTGCTTATCACGCCATTCAGGCCGGCATCGAGGTGGCTGCGGTCATCGAAGGCCTGCCCCAGGTCGGCGGATACAAGGTCCACGCCGACAAACTCATGCGACTGGGAGTGCCTATCTTAACCAGTCATACCGTGGTCGCAGCCCATGGCAAAGAACAGGTGGAATCGGTCACCATTGCAGCCCTGGGACCCGACTGGAAAATCATTCCCGGAACCGAAAAAACCTACGAGGTGGATACGGTGCTCATTGCCGTGGGCCTGGCTGAAGTCAATGAATTCTATGTCAAGGCCAAGGAGTGGGGTATGGACGTATTCTCCGCCGGTGACGCCCAGGAAATCGCCGAAGCATCGGCCGCCATGTTCACCGGCAAAATAGAAGGCGTCAAAATAGCCCAATCCCTGGGCCTGGATGTGGGCGACATACCCGTTGAATGGAATGAAAAGGCCGCCGTTTTGAAATCGCGCCCCAAAACACCGGTCAAACGGGAAAAACCCGAGTATACGGAAGCGGTATTTCCGGTATTCCACTGCTACCAGGAAGTCCCCTGCAATCCCTGCACTTCGGTTTGCCCGGTTAAGGCCATTCATACGGAAAATAACAAAATCACCGGACTTCCCTATCGAGACACAGCCATTGAATGCACCGGCTGTCTGAACTGCGTGGCGGTATGCCCGGGTCTGGCCATTACCCTGGTTGATTTTCGAAAGGACGACGAAAATCCTATTGTGACGCTGCCCTATGAGATCTGGCGTGAAAAAGTCGAAGTCGGCCAGATGATCCCTGTCACCCGGGAGGACGGGGCTGTATTGGGCCATTTCCCGGTTATTAAGGTCAGATCCATGAAAAAATATCCCGGGACCCTCCTGGTGCAGGTAAAGATGAACAAAAAATTCGCTGCCGAGGCGGCCGGCATCTGGGTTCAGGAACAACAGATCAATCCATCCACCGTTTATGAAAATGAACCGCTGCCCGATGAGGCCATCATCTGCCGGTGCGAACGGGTTTCAGCCGGCGAAATCCGCCAGGCGATCCGAGATGGCGTTCGCGATTTGAATCGGTTGAAAGCCATTACCCGGACCGGAATGGGGGCCTGCGGTTCCAAGACCTGCCACCCCATGGTCTGGCGCATTTTCCAGGAAGAGGGTGTTGATCTGAGCGATATCACCGACAGGATCGTCCGGCCGCTTTTTGTGGAGGTACCCATCGGTCATTTTGCCGGAACCACGGGAACCAAAGGAGGGGATGACAATGCCTAATTATGATGTAATCATCGTCGGCGCCGGGTCGGTGGGGGTTCCCACGGCCATGGCCCTTGCTGAAAAGGGTGTAAAAACACTGGTGGTGGACAAGCACCCGTCTGCCGGGCAGGGAGAGAACAAACACGCCATCGGCGGTATCCGGGCCACCCATACCGATCCGGCTAAAATACGGGTCTGTCTCCGGTCCCTTGAAATCTTCTCCACCTGGCAGGACACCTTCGGCCAGGACATCGAATGGCTCAAGGGGGGGTATGTTTATCCCGTGTACCGGGAAGAGGAGGAAAAACTGCTCAAGTCTTTCCTGCCGTTCCAGAAAAAATTCGGTCTTAACATCGATTTCGCCGGCCCTGATGACATCGCTGCCCAGGTGCCCGGTATCAATCGCCAGGGACTGATGGGCGGCACCATATCCCCGGATGACGGCACTGCCTCGCCCCTGCTGGCGGGCAACGTCTTTTTCCAGCGGGCCAGGTCCCTTGGCGCCACGTTTCAATTCAGAAGCGATGTAAAGGAGATTCTACAGACAAAGGGGCGGGTCACCGGCGTTAAAACATCGGCCGGTGATTTACTTGCGCCGGTGGTCATCGATGCGGCGGGCCCGTATTCGGCGACGTTGAATAAATCCATTGATATTAATATCCCCGTGGTGCCCGAATCCCACGAAGGTGCCGTCACCGAACCCGTGCAGATGTTCTGCCCGGCCATGGTCGTGGATATGCGCCCGGCCGAAGGATCTTTGAACTACTACTATTACCAGAACAAACACGGCCAGCTGATTTTCTGTATCACACCGGACCCGCCGATAAAAGGCACCAGTCATGATGAGACATCCATCTTTCTCCCCCAGGTCTGTTCGAGAATGGTCAGTCTCATGCCCCGGCTGAAAAATCTCCGGGTTCGCAGGGTCTGGCGCGGTTTATACCCCACGACCCCGGATGGGTCGCCCTTTGTCAGCTGGAACAAAGAGGTCAAGGGGTTGCTGCATGCCACCGGCATGTGCGGACAGGGGTTTATGCTCGGACCCGGTGTGGGAGAAGTCGTGGCCCGTATGGTCACAGGCACCGAATCCGACAACGATCGGATTATCCTGAAAAAATTCAGCCTGTACCGTGACTTGAGTTCGGGAATGGAAGCGCTTAAATAGGTAGAAGGTTAAAGGCTGAAGTATCGTAGGGTGGGCTGTGCCCACCAAAAGGCAGAATACCTTTGGCCTAAACGACCTTCTCTGGTTCCCATGCTCCTGCGTGGGAACCGGAAAACACGAATTTCAAAATTTAGGTACGAAGCAACCTTGAAATTTGATTACCCGTTGGATTGCCCCATACTGTTTTGGGTGAAGCCATACAGGATGGACACAACCACTAGGCAGGCGGCACAAAATACAAATATCCCCTGAAACGCACCCGCCCCGAACGGGTTGTCCGAATAAAA
Source organism: uncultured Desulfobacterales bacterium (assembly GCA_942490765.1). Taxonomy (GTDB): domain Bacteria; phylum Desulfobacterota; class Desulfobacteria; order Desulfobacterales; family 4572-123; genus 4572-123. The sequence goes on from CALNYM010000023.1 coordinate 259,850, forward strand.
AGACTGCATATAGCGGCCCAGTCCCTGGAGAAAAGCAGCGGCCCCGATCATGGTAAAAAAATTAATCCCCGTCATGGCCGTACCGGCCTTTTCCAGGGGCATTATTTCTTTGATGTGGGTGTACATCAGCCCCCCGGTGCTTCCCACGACACCGAACAGAATAAAGATCAGGGCCAGCAAAAATACGCTGGTGCCCACCGGCAGAAAGGCAAGCACCAGCAGAGTGCCGGCCAGTAAAAGCTGACCGGGGATGACGATCCACTTACGGGTTTTAAAAATCTGATCCGACACTACACCCCATATCGGTCCTGCACAGACAAATCCAATGTTCAGTAAGAGAATCAGGTTGCCGGCACTCATGGCCGACAGCCCGTGAACGTTCATCAGATAAGGCCCGGCCCAGAGCACCTGAACGGCGGCATAAATGCCGTACCGGCAGAATGTGCCCACGGAAATGAGCCAGTAATCCTTTTTAGCAAACAATTGCTTAAAATCCGCCACTATTTTCGGCAGACCCGTTGAACGCCCGGGGGGCATGACAGGGTTTGCCTGCCGTCTGTTCGGAGAATCCCGCACCAAAAGAAAAAAAAGTATCACCAGAAACAGATTTAAAACCGCAACCCCAAAAAATGTCCAGCGCCAGCCGATTTTTTCAACACACAGGACCAAAGGTGATGTCGCGGCCATATTGCCGGCGGTCCCGATGGATACAATGAGGGCCGAAAGGGTGGCAAAATGCAGCGGACTGAACCACAGGGTCAGCAGTTTCATGCTTCCCATGAGGTTACATGCCATGCCCACGCCAAGCAGTACACGGCCGACGACCAGCATCGTCAAACCATCTGCCCAGGCAAAAATAAGAGCACCCGCGACACCGATTAAAGATAAAACCGTCATGGTGATCCGCGGGCCGATCCGGTCGAGATAGATGCCAATGGGCAACTGGGCCAGGGCAAAGGCATAAAAAAAAGCCGCGGACATCATGCTCAACCCATTGGCGTTCAGGGATAAATCCCTGACCAAGTCCGGTGTTATGACGGCAATGGAGGCCCTGTAAAACTGAGACAGGACAAAAAGAGACGAGGCCAGAAAAAATATAACCCAGCGACGGGTCAGGGCAAAACACATCGTAACACTCCTTGTCTCCAATAGCCGGCATCAAAAAAATTTAAAAAGTAATGACGTCGTATCCCTGTTCCATATATTTCGCCAAACTGGGGTGCCCGTTCATCTCTTTGCACAGCGGCAATGCCAGTGCTTCAACGGCTTCTAAGACACCCATCTTGGACGCACAGGCTTTGCAGACACAATCAATCATGCCCTGTTCCTGAACCTGAGAATACAGTTTTGCAAAGGGATTTTTTCCGTCACTCATCTCTTTTACAAGCCTGGTGGCACTCCCTTCTATCACGACCTTTACCTCATACCCTTTCTCCTTCATATCCAGGGCATTCAGCAATACATGAACAAAACACATTGCCTCGCCATTGAACGCTACCAAAACGACTCGCTTTCCCATTTGTCCTCCTGAATTTTTGAAAAACCCATAAAAACCGAATTTAGACGGTCTCGTAAAAAATATTTGAGATGGCTAAGTAGAAATCTTCATATACAAGGCATAGCGGTTTTCCAGGGATGAAGGCATACATATGGTATGTCGAGTCTCTGGAAAATCGCTATAACGCAGTAGATGGAGAACCTTTACGACGCCATCAATTATTAAATCTCATCTGTAGTAAATAAGGGCGTAATACCTTGATTTTGAAGATCTGCCCGCATGATCTCCTCTTCAGGAATGGCATCATACTGGTCGGCGGCTTTTAATACCTTACCCAGAAGATGAATATCGCCCACCGTATTCAAAAAAACATAACTGTTTCCCAATACCCATTTTACGGCATGCCCGATGGCCTCATCCGCTTCAAGGGGATCATACCAGACTGCATGATTCTTGACCTTATCGCCCAAAGGCCCCCTGGCAATAGCCTTTATCGTTTGTATTGCCACATTTTGCTCAACACACGTTTCAACCAATTTTTCAAATGCGGCCGCATACGGTTGATTTTGCATCAACACATAATTATAGGGGCACAGTACGGCATCAAAATCATACATCTCCAGGCTGCGCAAATGCATGGCAGGGGCGGCAAGGCCATGACCCGTCACGCCGGTAAAACGCGTCAATCCTTGTTCCTTTGCTTCAATAAAGGCATCTATGACGCCACCCGAATGCATTGCCACTTCCCATTCTTCTGGATTCACCAGCATATGCATCTGCCATAAATCAACAGAATCAACCTTCAAGCGGTCCAGGGAGCGGTGTAATTCCGCCTTTGCTTCCCGGTATGTCCGTTTGTCGGTCTTTGTGGCCAGAAAAAAATTATTCCGATACGCTTTCATCCAGGGCCCGACACGAAGTTCCGACTCCCCGTAACTGGCCGCCGTATCAATATGATTGACGCCATACCGTAATAATGTGTCCAGCGTTCGATCTGCTTCATCCTGGGAAACTGAGCCCAGCGCTGCCGCCCCAAAAATAGTTCGACTGCTTTCATGACCGGTACGCCCAAACATTTTCAAAGAAATCATTTTGTTCCTTTTTTGTATGTTCGTTAAAGCATGACAGATAAACTTTTCTGACTTTTCCCAATATGCCCGCCCAGGTAAAAGCATCAATTTTATCCTGGATTGACGATAAACCCATTTTCGGTCATCCGGAACCAGCACAACCATAGTTAAGGATACCGTATTTGATCTAAAAAAGCCAGAGACCTTTGTTGATGCCCCCTTTCACAGATGTTTGATAGCATCGCAAAAAATCGCTTCTTCACTGTTTCAAGTCAGTCGCCCCGGGATATTGTATCCGGATGTCCTAAAGACTCGAAAGCTTTCTTAAAAACAGGGATCGTCGATAAAATGGGGGCCGGGCATTAACGATCTTGGAATGCTGGAAAAAGCATCGACAAAAAAATGTCAACCAAGCGTCAACAACAGATAATCACGGTCTGGTTTGGGGATTTTAATTCCACAGCAATGACGGCTGCACCCTTGTGTTCAGCCCAAAAAAAAGCGTTTGCCGTTTTTTGGGCTGAACAGATAACGAGGCTATGCCAGATACCGGCATCAGGCAATCAGCTTTTCGATCCTGACAGCCCCCACCTTGAATTCGGGAATTTTGGCCAGGGGGTCAAAGGCCTCCGAGCTGGTCAGAATATTGGTGGGGTTTTCACCGAAATGAATGGGCAGGAACACGACACCTGGCTTTATGGTGCTGGTGATCCGGGCCGGAGCTTCCATTTCCCCCCGCCGTGACTTGAGCAGCAAGGCATCGCCGGATTTCACATGGAGCTTTTCGGCATCGATGGGATTGATCTCCACATACCCGGTCTTTTGCTCTACATCCAAGTGCCTGGAGACCCGTGTCATGGTGCCGGTGTGGAAATGGGCAAACATCCTGCCGGTGGTCAGCAGATAGGGATACTCCGCACAGGCAAGTTCAGCCGGATCCTTGTACGAGATGCCGTGAAACTTTCCCCTGCCCCGGGCAAAGGCGTTTTTATGCAGATAAGGGGTTCCGGGATGGTCGGCCGTCGGGCAGGGCCATTGCAAACCGTCAATGCCGAGCCGTTCATAGGTCATACCGCCATAGCTTTTTTCCGTCAGGGCGGTCATCTCATTAAAAATTTCCTCGGCCGAGTCATAAGCCATCTCATACCCCATGGCCGTCGACAGTCGGGCCAGAATCTCCCAGTCGGGCAAGGCATTTCCCACGGGGTCAACGGCTTTCCAGATTCGTGAGCACCGTCTTTCCGTATTGGTAAAGGTGCCGTCTCTCTCACCTAAAGCCGCCGATGCAAAAACCACATCGGCAATCTGGGCCGTCTCCGAAAGAAAAATATCCTGAACGGCCAGATACTCCAGCTTTTTCAGGGCATGGTTCAGATGGTTCCAGTCCGGATCACTCAGCTTGGGGTTCTCGCCGATGACATACATGCCCTTTATTTTTCCCTGATCGATGGCGGCAATCATATCCGTGATGGTCAGTCCCGGCGTAGCGGACAGGTCGCAATGCCAGGCATCGGAAAATTTCTTTCTGGCAGCGGCATCGGCAACGGGCTGATATCCGGTGAACACGTTGGGGAGCCCCCCCATGTCACAGGCACCCTGAACATTGTTCTGGCCTCTCAGGGGATTGACCCCCCCGCTGCGGACCCCCACATTCCCGCACAGCATGGCAATGTTGCAGCAGGACTTGACATTGTCCACACCCGTGGTGTGCTGGGTGATGCCCATGGCGTACAACAGTGCTGCCGGGGCATTGAGGGCATACAGTTCGGCCATCTTTTCAATATCTTTTCCGGCCACACCGGTGATGCCGGCGACCTTTTCTGGGGTATACGGTTTGACCGCCGTTGCCAGGAGTTCAAAATCCTCACACCGGTTTTCGATATAGTCTCTGGCATGCCAGTCGTTTTTAATGATGACATGCATCATGCCGTTTAAAAGGGCCACGTCCGAACCCAGGTTGTGCTGAACGGCCAGATCGGCAAAACGCGCCAGTTGAATCTGCCTGGGGTCCGCCACAATGAGTTTTGCCCCCTTTTCCTTGGCCCGGATGATCCGGGTGGCGATAAGGGGATGACAGGCGGTTGTATTGGAGCCGATCACAAAGATGAGTTTTGAATCTTCAAACTCTTCGATGGCGTTTGTCATGGCCCCGCTTCCGAATGCAGCGGCAAGACCTGCCACTGTGGAAGAATGTCACAATCGGGCGCAATGATCGACGTTATTGGTCCCGATGGTGGCCCGGGTAAATTTCTGAGCCAGGTAATTTTCCTCGTTGGTCACCTTGGCCGATACCAGGACGCCAATGGCGTCGGGACCGAATTCATCCTTGATCCGATTAAAATTTTGGGCCGCATGGTTGATGGCCTCATTCCAGGTAGCCTTTTGAAACCGGCCGTCCTCTTTGACCAGGGGTGCCTTCAACCGCATGAAACTGTTGATATATTCATGCAGGTTCCACCCTTTTATGCAGAGTTTTCCCTGATTGACAGGATAGGATTTATTGGGCAGGGTCGATTTTATCTTCCCGTCAATGACTTCAAACAGCACGCCGCAACCTGTCCCGCAATAGGAGCAAATCGATGGTACAAACTCACAGTTCATTACATTTCTCCTTAAGCATCCATTGGTTTTGGTGCCAATGTCACTTTATCTCCAATCATGGTAAAAGGAGACTTTTCAATACCCTCTCCGGGACGATAGTCAAAAACATCCGAAACGATCCCATTCATCGCCCGATACAGAAGGCGCAGCGGAATCTCAGCCGGGCATGCTTCTTCGCACAATCCGCAGTCGATGCACCGGCCGGCCATGTGAACGGCCCGCACAAGGTGAAAAATAGGAATTTCCGGCGGCAGTTTCCCCGGCTCAATGAGGTCGGGGTGCTCCAGGCTGCATTCGGTGCAGAAGCAGACCGGGCAGATGTTTCTGCACCCGTAGCATTTTATGCATTTGCTGAACTCATACATCCATCTTGAAAACCGCTGACTGCCGTCAAATTGTTCCATGAACTCGACAGAATCGGCATTGGGGTCAACCCCCTTTTCCTTCTTGGCGGCACCTGTCTTTTGCGGCTCAAGGTAGGAGCAGTCACTATGGGATTTAAGCTTTGACGGACAGCAGTTGACGGAAATCGTTTCAATGTTTTCAGGTTTCAACTGATTCCATGTATAAAGAAGATTCAAGGCGCGCTGGTTGCACTCCCTTGCAATGATCCCGATCTTAAGGGCCGGATCCTTTTCCGCCAGATGGGTGGCGATTTTTTCCAGGGAATACCGCTGGTCACTCACCTTGAGATCCTTGAGATCATCCATGTTATCCCGGGTAAAACCGTGGGGGATAAGATGCCCGCAGATCTCTCTATAACCCAGGAAAATATCCACCGTTTCCTGCTCCAGGAGCTGCTCAACCTGATTTACAATATCCATATCTTATATCCTCCCTTCCCGGGCAAGGCTCAAGGGATTGGGCCCCAGTGCACGTATTTTTTCGGTAAAATCCGTAACCACCCGGGCAAACTTCTGGGCTTCCGCTGAGGAGATCCATTCCAAGTGGACCCGGCCTTCAAGGCCCATGAACTTCAGCATCTCCTGCATAAACGTCATCCTTTTAATCGTCATGTGATTACCGTACAGGTAATGGCAGTCGCCGATGTGTCAACCCCCCACCAGGACCCCGTCTGCATTGCTCTGCAATGCCCGGAGAATGTGATGAGGGGAGACCGTGGCCGAACACATGACCCGGACAGGTCTGATATTCGGCGGGTACTGAAGCCTGCTGACCCCGGCAAGGTCGGCAGCGCCATAAGTGCACCAATTGCACATAAAGGCGATTATTTTAGGTTCAAAGGGTTCGTTTTTCATCAGCCATACTCCTTATCGTCGCTTATATCTGATATTTTGCGTTTTTACGTCAGCAATGCCCCTGATGCGACTGTCATCAAGCCGTCAGAGCACTCTTGATCTGTGCATACAACTGCTCATTGTTAAATCCCATAAGGGTCGGCGCTTCGGAAGGACAGGCGGCGGCACAGGCACCGCACCCCTTGCAAAGGGCATCATTGACACGGGCCACAGCCTTCTTGTCGTCCATGGATATGGCATTGTACGGGCAGACCTCAATACAGGCCATGCAGCCCGAGCAGAGATTCGGATTGATCACCGAGACGATCCCCCCCACATTGATGGTATCTCTGGAAAGGGTCGTCAATGCCCTGGCAGCGGCTGCCCGGGCCTGGGCAATACTTTCATCCACGGGTTTGGGATAGTGGGCCATGCCGCAGAGGAAAACCCCTTCCGTTGCAAAATCCACCGGCCGCAACTTCTGATGGGCCTCAAGAAGCCAGCCGTCGGCATCACAGGCCACTTTGAACGACTGGGCCAGATGGGTGTTGTCATGGGCGTCGATCCTGGATGCCAGACAGAGAATATGGGCATCCACAGCCAGGCGTTTGTGCAGGATATGGTCATTAAATTCCACCGTCACATGGCCGTCACCGGCAGTGACCATGGGTTTGTCATCACCTGCATACCGGAAGAAAATAATACCGCGTTCCCTGGCCTCCCGATACAGTAATTCCCTTTTTCCATAGGTCCGAATATCCCTGTAGAGGATGTATACGTTTGCATCGGGATTCATTTTCTTGACGTCAATGGCACTCTTGACAGAATGGGTACAGCAGACCTTGGAACAATAAGGGTGGCCTTCATCCCGGGAGCCGACACATTGAATAAAAACAATGTTTTCCGCCTTTTCAATGGTTTCAGGCTGGCTTTTAAATCGGGCATCCAGATCAAGATGGGTCATGACCGAGGCATGTTCGCCATAGAGATACTCATCGGGTTTGGACTCTTTTGCCCCCGTGGCAATCAGGGCAACCCCGTGGGAGATTTTCTTTGTTTTATCGCCGGTGGCAAGGGTGGTCGTAAAATTGCCCACAAACCCATCCACAGCCTCTATGCGGGAGCCGGTGTGGACGGTAATGCGCTCATGATCCTCAACGTCCTTGAGCAGCCCCTTTACATAGGTTGTCAGGTTTTCATCTTGCCATGTCGTGTGAAGCAGCCGGCCGTTTCCGCCAAGGATAGGCTCTTTTTCCACCAGGGATACCGGATATCCCTGCTTTGCCAGGCTTAAGGCCGCTGTCATGCCGGCAATACCCCCGCCCACCACCAGGGCGGACTGGGTCACGGGCAGCTGGGTTTCAAACAGCGGAGCCAGACGAAATGCCTTGGCCACAGCCATGCGCACCAGGTCTTTGGCCTTTTCTGTAGCGGCATCCGGATTGTCCGAGTGAACCCATGAATCCTGGTTGCGGATATTGGCCATTTCAACGAGATATTTATTGAGGCCGGCGTTGATCAACGTTTCCCGAAACAGCGGTTCATGGGTTTTCGGTGTGCACGCCGCCACCACCACGCGGTTGAGCCCCTGGTCCTTGATCACTTCCGCCATCTTGTCCTGGGTATCCTGGCTGCAGGTAAAAAGATTCTCTTCAACGTACACCACGCCGGGAAGGGTGCCGGCATAGGCGGCCACCTCGGGCACACGGACAATACCGCCGATATTGGTACCGCAGTTGCAGACAAACACCCCGATCCGGGGCAGTTCTCTGACCACATTGCGCTCTTGGGGCAGCGCCAGGATCTGTGTCTGGGTATTTCGGGAAACGGCCAGATTCTCCGTAGCCGCCGAAGCCGCGGCACTGGCCTCCATCACCGACTGGGGGATATCCTTGGGGCCGGTAAAGACCCCGCAGGCGTATACCCCTGGCAGGGAGGTGGACACCGGGTGAAAGCTATCGGTCTGGATGAAATTGAATTGATCCAGCTCAACGCCCATGGTTTTGGCCAGTTCAGCGGTATCCTTATCGATTTCAAGGCCCGTGGAAAGGACCACCATATCAAAGGCTTCATCTTCAATATGGCCGTCTTCGTCCGCATACCGCATTTTCAAACCGGAACCATCCGTGTCGGGAACCACCGAGTGGACCCTTGACCGGATGAATCGCACGCCATTTTTTTTGGCATTTTCATAGTACCGATCAAAATCTTTGCCCTGGGTCCGCATATCCATATAGAACACGGCACAATCCAGGGGAGCCTTACTATGATCCTTGGCCATGACCGCCTGCTTGACGGCATACATGCAGCAGACAGAGGAACAATACGCGTTTTTGCACCGGTTCTCATCCCTGGACCCCACGCATTGGAGCCAGGCGATTTTTTTGGGCTCCTTGACATGTTTTTTGTCCGACGGTAACACCAGATGGCCCCCGAAAGGCCCTGTGGCGGAAAGAAGCCGTTCAAACCCGATGGATGTAACAATGTCCGGATGCCGATTAAAGGAAAGGTAATCCAGCTTCCCGGGGTCAAACGAGGAAAACCCCGTGGAAAGGATGACAGACCCGACATTGAGGGTTTTCTTTTTTTCCGTATCCGCGAAATTAATGGCACCCGAAGGACAGATTTTTTCACAGGCCCCGCATCGATTTTTCGTCAGGTAAATACATGCCGCCGGATCAATGGCGTATTTCAGAGGGACCGCCTGGGAATAGGGAACATAGATCGCTTTTCTTTTTCCCAGTCCCTCGTCGTATTCGTCAGCGACTTTCTTGGGGCATTTGGACGCACACAGCCCGCAGGCAATGCACTTGTCCATGTCCACATACCGGGGATGCTCGAGGAGTGAAACCGTGAGGTCCCCTTCCCGTCCTGAAATGCCCGTAACTTCCGTTAAAGTAAGAAGCTTGATATTGATGTGCCGGCCGACCTCGACCAGTTTTGGGGAAATAATTCACATGGCACAGTCATTGGTGGGAAAGGTCTTGTCCAGCTGGGCCATTTTCCCCCCGATGGCCGGAGACTTTTCCACCAGGTACACATAAAATCCGGAATTGGCAATATCCAGAGCCGCCTGCATTCCCGCGATGCCGCCCCCCACAACCATAACCGAGCCTTTAGGGCCGGGTTCTGCTACACGTTTTGTTTCCATAAAACAACTCCATGGTTTTTATAGATCATTCTTCTCAAACCCCTCCACGGCGGCGATCAGTTGATCGTCGGTAAAGGGTTTTGACAGATAGTCATTGGCACCCAGTTTCATGGCCTTTACTGTATTTGCAACGGTGGAATATCCTGTGATCACAATGACGTAAAGGCCGGGTTTCTTTTCTTTCACCACTTTCAAAATTTCCATGCCATCCATATCCTTGAGCTTCATGTCAAGGAGAAGTACGTCGTAGGGCTGGTTCAATGCCCTTTCAAGCCCTTCCTTTCCCAATAAGCAATGGTCACATATAAAATCCTTTTCGCTTAAAACCATTTTACATGCTTTACAGATTACATTTTCATCATCTATAATTAAAATTTTATACTGCCCCATCAAATCGCCTTTCTCATTCACCCTTTGCTGCTTTCTTCAAAAATAGGCAGCGCCAGTGTGATGACGGTGCCAACGCCCGGCTCACTGAAAATCTTAACACTGCCCTGATGATTTCTGATAATACCGTAACTGACCGCCAGCCCCAGCCCCGTTCCACTGGATTTGGTCGTATAAAAGGGTTCAAAAACCTTTTTTAAATTGTCCCGGGGAATCCCGCACCCATTATCCTCGAACTCCACAACAACCCGGTTTTTAGCGGGCTGCATTCTCGAACGTATGGTAATGATGCCTTTTTCACCAATGGCATGGGCCGCATTGAAAAGCAGATTAATCAATACCTGCTCCATCTGATTGTCATCCAACAAAAAACTCTTGATATCCGTGTCAAAATCCTTTACCACCGTGATCCGCCGGATAAACAGTTCATTTTCCATCAGTGCAAGGGATTTTTCAATAACGCGGTTAATGTTTGCCATAATCTTCTGGGGCTTTTTTTCCCTGGAAAAATCAAGCAGTCCCTGGATAATCTTTTTACACCGCTGGGTCTCCTCCATGATGATCCCAAGGCCTTCCTTGAACGGCCCTTCGGAAGCCTTTTTAAACAAATTGGAACTGTACAGGAGAATACCCGTCAATGGGTTGTTGATTTCATGGGCAATCCCCGCCGCCATCCGGCCAAGGGAGGACATCCTGTCAATCTTGGTGGCCAGACGGTTATATTGGAGAATATGGGATTTTATCTCTTCATCATGGTTAATGGCACAGGCGCTCTGCTCTGCAACGGCCCAGAGAAAATCGATCTCATCTTTTGAAACCTCCCTTTTTTCCCCAAAGTAGACCCGGGTAAAGCCAAAAACATGCCCCTTTATGACAATGGGGACATCAATGATCATACGAATCCCCTCATCCCATGCCTCCTGGGGATATTTTACCCTGGGTGCCTTGAAAAGATCCCTGATGATATGAATCTGATCATCACTTTCGGGCCAGCGCAACAGTTCGGTACCGCTCAGCGGTTTTAAGATCAGATATTTTTCAGATATGCCGCAGGCGGCCCTGGTCTTAAAATGCTTGGAATCCTTATCTATGACGCACAGTGCCGCCCCTTTTCCATCCACGGCCTGCACCAGCTTGGATACGACTTGATCAAGGACTTCGTTCAGGTGTTTTTTGGCGTGAACCACCCGGCTGATATCCCGAAAAATCCGATAAAACGTTTTGTATCGCGCTAATTCCGTCATAGGGCATCCCATTGATTAATTATGACAAAAAAATAGTTGAGCAATAAATTGTTTTATTTAAACCCGACACAATTTATTGTCAACTATTTATTAAACAATATCTCGATTCAAATAAAAAAGAATCCATCACCATTATTCATTTTTCAAGACTACCAGGCTTCCCGTTCAAGACGCTTAAAAACATACATGAGCTGTTTCTGGGTCAGCTCACCCACATTCTCGTTGATCCATTTCAGGTCCCCTGAAGCAACAGCCGCCTTTGCCTCGTCAGACAGAGTATACCCTTCCAGGGCCAGGCTGCCTTTTTCCATGAGATCCACCCAGAAGCCCTCATCGTCAGAGGTTCTGTTGAGCACCTTCAAGACTTCCCTTTTTTGAATAGACACATCAATCATCAGGTCCTGGGCGTTGACGGTTTCCGTTTTTTCAGCACCTTTGGCACTGGCTGCCAGGGCTTCTTCGATGGCGGTTTTAATCTGCTCTTCGGTAAAGGGCTTGGCCAGAAAATCGCGGGCACCCAGCTTCATGGCATCCACAGCCAGTTCACTGGTGGCATATCCCGTCATAACGATGACCTCTGTCTTGGGCCGGGTATTTTTCACCTGTTTGACAACCTCCATGCCGTCAATATCCGGAAGCCGGAGGTCGGCCATGAGAAGGTCGTAATCGGCCAGATCCATGGCATCCATGGCCCCATGTCCCGTATTCTGAAGATCCACATTGTAGCCCTGTTCGTCCAGAACCATCTTCAGGCCCCGTGCCAGGTTGACATCATCTTCCATGATCAGAATATGGGGAGCGATGCTGTCTTGAATTTCATTTACTGCGTATGCTGTTTCCATGATAATCTCCTTTAATCAAAATTGAGGTTATTTATTTACTTGTTTTTACCTAATGCATTTGACATGCCACTCCATGATAAGAAAACCCATTAAAACATTTTTTCTTTTAAATGAAATAGTTACAAGCCAAAAAAAATTAAACCATCATTATTTCAATCGGCCACACAGTTTTCATCACTGGAATATTGAATTGCTGCAACAAGGTGGGAGGGGCAATGATGCGGATTGCTGGAACAAAATTAAAAGTCCGTATTTATTATATATTTTTTGGAATTGACCACCGACGGAAATCAAAAAACAGACCATTTCCAAGGCAGTATGCAAAAAAACCGGTCACAGTAATCGTATAAATGGATATACGCCATTTCGGGGTCCAAAGGGCATTTGCCCTGATTCAAGGGGAGGAGGTGCGTATAAAAAATTATATTGCTCTCAAAGGAAATATATACGCCTAACCTGGCAAAGCCAGAACCAAATTGAATATTGAAAAGAAATGAATGGTTATCAGGGTTTTGGGGGTACAAGGGCATGCTTTTTCATCAGCGCCGAAAAATTTGACCGCTGCATCCCCACTTTTTGGGCCGCTTTTGTTATATTTCCATCTGCTGCGGCAAGGGCTTTTTGTAAAAAATTTTTTTCGATCCGGCTGAAATGATCTTCCAGAAAACGCTTTTTGGCTGACTTGAGTTCCTCCAGGCTCCCGGGAATAACCTCGGCCTCGGAAAGCCCCATGGGTCTGGCCTCAAAATTATCCATGAGAAACCCGTGGTCAAGCTGATGATCGTCGCACATAATCACCAGCCGCTCAACCACATTTTTCAACTGCCTCACATTGCCGGGCCAGTCAAAATGGACCAGGGTTTTAAGGGCATCATCGGAAAATCCGGATATTTTTTTCCCGGCCTTACGGCAAAAAAGCTTTAAAAAATGGTAGGCGATCTTTGGAATGTCATCCCGCCTGTCCCGCAACGGGGGAATATATATGGGAAAAACATTCAGCCGGTAAAAAAGATCCGGACGGAATTGATTGGTGTCCACCATTTTTACCAAATCCCGGTTGGTGGCCACAATCACCCGGGCCATGGTTTTCTTTACCTGACTTGAACCCACGGGCTTATATTCACCGGTCTCAAGCACCCGCAGCAGTTTACCCTGGGTATCAAGGTCCAGATTGGCCACCTCATCCAGAAACAGGGTACCCGCGGAAGCGGCTTCAAAGATGCCCTGTTTCTGGTTGTCGGCACCGGTAAAGGCCCCCTTGACATGACCGAAAAGTTCACTTTCCAGAAGGGAAGGAGAAAAGGTGCTGCAATCCACCGCCAGAAACCGGTGGGCAGCCCGTTTACTGCGCGCATGAATGGCATTGGCGAACAACTCCTTGCCCGTACCACTTTCACCATCCAGAAGAACGATGCTGTCCATGGGTGCCACCCGTTCTATTTTTTCAAAAACCGCCAGCATCGGGGGGGTACCGCCGATAATATTACTGAAATTAAATTTGTCATGGAGCTGTTTTCTCAAATTCCGGTTCTCTGTCACCAGGGCTTTATTCTCCAGCGCCTTGACAACAGCCTGAATCAACTGCTCCTCGGCAAAGGGTTTGGTGATAAAATCAAAGGCGCCCTTTTTCATGGCTTCGACGGCATTGGTAACGGTGCCATGACCTGTCATCATGATCACATAGACATCCGCCATTTCCTGTTTTATTCTTGTCAAAATTTCAAGACCGCTGATTTCAGGCAGCTTTATATCCAGAAGGACGAGATCAAAAGTGTCTCTACGTAATTTTTCAAGCCCCTGGAGCCCCGACGATGCCACCTCCACAAAGTATCCCTGTTCATCAAGGATCATCTTGCACCCGCTGCAAATGGCCGGCTCATCGTCGATTATCAAAATTTTTGCATTTATCATTTTTTACGACCCACCGGTTAAATAATGGTTCCCGCTGCTTTTTGATGAAGGAAAGGGCGCATATTTTTTTCAAGCAGTGCCCGCCGGCTTTCAAATGCGTCTTTGGTTTCCGGAACCGGGAACGCCATCATATCGTCGAAGCGAAGGGTTATCCTGGCAAAGGGTTTAGGCAGCATAAAGGTGTCCCAGCTGTTGAAATACCAGGCTTTGTCCGCGCTGACATAAAAAGGGACAATCACGGCATCGGCGGCAGACGCCATACGGATGACCCCTGCTTTTACAACCCCGGCAGGCCCTTGGGGGCCGTCTACAACATGGGCGGCAAGGCCTGTTTTCGTTAACCGGTGGATCATGCCATGCAAAGCGGAATGCCCCCCCCTGGAAGAAGATCCGCGTACGGTATACCAACCGGTCCGGTTGGCAACGCCGGCAATAATTTTTCCATCAGCGCTTTTGCTGATCATAAGGCCGGGTTTATACCGGCCATATTTTTTAAAATATCGAATTGCCGAAAAAAATTGCTGATGCCAGCAGCAGAGCAGCACCCTGCCGCCGTTATGGAGATAATCTATCCACTGCTTTTCATTTTCAACGGTGAGACGAAAAGTCGCACCATAAATACGAATAAACCCGTAAAAAAAAGACAAAAACGGTTTTGATGTGATAATGGCAAATTTTAACTTTTTCAGTATGGGGCCTCTTTTTTCAATTTTTCCAACAACATTTTATCTTACTGGAGTTTCATAGAAATTCAAGGGCTTTTTAGCCCCTGGCAACTTGCCCTGGCCTTGGCGGGCAAAATAAAAGATAAAACATCAGATATGATGGCCTCAAAAAACACGGGGCAACGCAATGAGATCTTGAACGGTGAAAAAATTTATGGCATAGTCACTATAAAATAGGTGCTATACAAATAAACGGCTGCACCACATGACAGTTCAGGCTTCGTTGATTGGTTGACGATCTCTGATCGATAAACATTTAACCGACAAAACGATTGAATTCTTCAAAAACCGGTTTTCCTGCCCGGTTTTTTTATTACCCCTATAGTTATTATGAAAAATTATCGATTATTGATGACGGGCCATAATTTCCTCGTGCAGATTGACGGCCAGACCGGTAAACACGGTTTCCATCAGACCTTGTTTGTCCGATCCGAAACCCACCAGCAGGCTGAACTGATGGCCATGGCCCAGATAAGACACGACAAGGAACTGATGGAAGCAAGCCTCAATGCCAAAAAAGACCCCCCGGTGATCCGCCTGGAAACCATCTGGGAACTGGAAGATTTTGTGGAGGCTGATAAAACTGCCTCCAGTCGTGTTTTTTACCCTGAAAAAAAATGGTGGCAATTCTGGAAATAAAAAAACCCGGCCCATAGGGCCAGGTTTTTGATCTCATATAAAAACCACACCAAAAATGACCTGTCCCGTAGCAAGTGCCGGGAATTTAACCCGGCAAATACCGCAACAGCCATCGCATATTCATTGCAATCTGTTGAATCTGTGATTAAAACGGAATCTCGTCATCCTTGTCTTCCGTCAGGGGGGGGCCGCTGTATTCGGGTACCGCTGCCGGACCGGCTGACTTTTGTCCGGTGCCGGAATCCTTGGAACCGAGCATTTTCATTTCATTGGCCACGATCTCGGTGGTGTAGCGCTTGTTGCCGTCCTTATCCTGCCACTCACGTGTCTGGATACGGCCCTCGATATAAACCTGCCGCCCCTTGGACAGGTATTCTCCGCAAATCTCACCCAACTTGCCCCATGCTACAATTTTATGCCATTCGGTTTTATCCTGCATTTCACCGGTGCTTTTGTCCTTCCACCGTTCCGTTGTTGCAATGCTGAAATTGGCCACCGCCATACCGCTGGCTGTGTAACGAATCTCCGGATCCCTTCCCAGGTTACCCACCAGGATTGCCTTGTTGATCAATTTTCACCTCCGTATTCCCAAACGATGATTAATAAATTGTTTTTAATAAAATTTTATGCAAGAATTTAACAAATTGCAACTCAAATCTGGCCCAACGGCTCTGCCGGCAGACAGCCAAAGCCGTCCGGCACAAAAAACAGGCAGGAAATTTACAAAGATGGCTGCGAAACCAATAGATTCTGATTCACATCTGGTGGGTGTTATCTCAGACACTCATGGGCGGCTGCCCGATGACGTGCTGACTGCCTTTAAAGGTGTTGATCTGATCATACACGCCGGTGATATCGATACACCGGATGTTCTTGACGCCCTGGGAAAAATCTCACCGGTTGTGGCGGTGCGGGGCAACATGGATCGCGGCCCCTGGGCCGAGGCCCTTCCCAGGACCGAGGTTGTGGAAATCGGCCAAGCCATATTGTATGTCCTCCATGACCCGTCGGCACTTGACCTGGAACCGGATGCTGCCGGATTCAATGCCGTCATCAGCGGGCATACCCATCAACCGGCCCTTGAAACCAAAAACGGCGTACTTTTTTTGAATCCGGGAAGCGCGGTAATGCCGCGATTCAACACACCGGCCTGTGTTGCATTGATTCACATACACAATAATTCACTTGAACCCCAATTTATTGAACTTTCGCAATACTAAGAACCGTTCCCGGTTGTCGGTTCACAGTTCACAGTTTTGTAACCGGAAACCGATAACGGCAAACCGTGAACAGTTACGATTATCTCAATTATAGCCAGGACACCTTATATGAAAAAACCCATGCGCCGATTATTGAGACTCAACAAGCCTTCGATATCCGGCATCATCGTTTTTTTTCAGACCGGCATATGGCACATGAAAATAGATGACCTGCCGCGCATCAAAGCCTTTTTCATCGGTCTGGCCCGCACCCTTACGCTGGCACTGCGAGGCTTTATCTCCGATCGTTGCAGCCTGAGGGCTTCGGCCCTGACACTGTATACGCTGCTGTCAATTGTGCCGGTGGCGGCCATGGCCTTTGGAATTGCCAAAGGATTCGGGTTTGAAAAAAGGCTGCAGGATCTGATTTTAAAGGAATTGTCCGGGCAACAGGAAGTGGCCATGCGGGTCATTGACTTTGCCCATTCCATGCTCGAAAATACCCGGGGGGGGATTATTGCCGGCATCGGTGTTGTTTTTCTCTTATGGACCGTCATCAAAGTTCTGGGTAATATTGAAAGTGCATTTAACCATATCTGGAAAGTCCCGTCATCACGAACTTTTTTGCGAAAAATCAGCGATTATCTCTCCATCATGCTGATCTGCCCCATCCTCGTCATCATATCCAGCAGCGCCACCGTCTTTGTCACTACCCAAATCACAGCGATAGCAGCTAAACTCGCCCTGCCGGGCATGCTCAGCCATTTGATATTCTTTATTCTGCGACTGGTGCCCTACTGCCTGATCTGGATACTGTTGACCTTTGTTTACATGCTCATGCCCAATACCCGGATCCCCTTCAAATCAGGACTGATTGCCGGTGTTACAGCCGGCACCGCCTACCAACTCCTGCAACTCGGCTATATCTATTTTCAAATGGGGGTGACCCGCTTCAACGCCATTTACGGCAGCTTTGCGGCCTTACCCCTTTTCCTGATATGGCTCCAGATGAGCTGGCTGATCGTCCTCGGGGGCGCAGAAATAGCCTGTGCCCACCAGACAATGGATCAGTACGAATTCGAACCGAATTCTCCGGATATCAGCAACCGGCTGAAAAAACTGCTGGCCCTGCAGACCTCGCATCTGATCATAATTCGCTTTGCTCTGGGAAAGCCCCCTTTAACCGCCCGCCAGATCTCCAAAACCCTTCAACTCCCCATTCGCCAAGTGGAGCAACTGCTCGCTGACCTTACAAAAAGCCGTATCCTTTCCACAACCGGAGATCCCCCTGCCTTTCAACCGGCAATGGATATCCAAAAACTCAGTATCAATTACATCGTCAATGCACTCGAGACCTTAGGAAATAACGACCTGTCGCTTTTTAACGAAAAGGACCTCGCGTCTTTTTCCCAGACCCTGCATCACTTCAATGCACTGATAGAACCATCACCGGATAATCGACTTTTAAAGGACATATAGGAAAACCGTTATGGAACAACTTGACCAAATTACCCGGATCATTGCCCTGAGCATGGGCGCGGCCTGGGCCAGTGGCATCAATCTTTATGCCACCATCCTTGTGCTCGGGCTGCTGGGAAACAGCGGCAGTATGGCCCTGCCCCCGGACCTGCAGATACTCACCAGCCCGATGGTTCTGGCCGCCGCCGGCATCATGTACATGGTGGAATTTTTTGCCGACAAGGTGCCGGCGGTGGACACCAGCTGGGATGCCCTGCATACCTTTATCCGCATTCCCGCCGGCGCCCTTCTGGCGGCAGGGGCCGTGGGTGACGTCAATCCGGCCCTGGCCCTGGCCGCCGGTATTGTCGGGGGCGGCATCGCCGCAGGCACCCATGCCACCAAATCCGGTACCCGGGTCCTTGTCAATACATCGCCGGAACCCTTTTCAAACTGGTTTGTCTCCATTGGAGAGGATGTGGCCGTCATCGCCGGGTTGTGGACCGCCCTTCAGCATCCGACACTGTTTATCCTCCTGCTGGTCTGCTTTATCCTGCTCATGATCTGGCTGCTCCCCAAACTCTGGCGGGGCATCAAAAAGGTGTTCCGGGGTATTTTACGGCTCTTTGGCAAAAAAGAACCGCCGGTTGCCCCAGGCCCCGCTGCCGGACCAAAACCCGAAGACACACCGCTTCTTCAGGATTCGGCAAAGATTGAAAAAAATTAATTTCAAATATCCAGTTTCGGTATCCGGTATTCACCTCCTAATAGATCCCATTTGGGGAAAAAGTGCAAAATGAAGGATAGCCGCTGTCAAAAAATCATTTGATTTTTAATGGCAATAATGGTTTGAGAGAATATATTTGTTGTGGTGTCGGCCATGTCCATGGCCGGTGAAAAGGGAATACGGTGAAATTCCGTAACGTTGGACCGGCGCTGTAAGCAGGTACCGGTGCTGCAAAAGGCCACTGCCGAAAAACCGGCGGGAAGGCGCAGCACAGGGATGATCTGCAAGTCAGAAGACCTGCCAGAACAAATTATCGGAAATTTGTCCACAATATTCCGTGTTGCAGACCTGGATTCTGCAGCACGGTTTTTTTTGGCCAAAAATTGACGGTCTCGTAAAAAGTCCAACTCCTGCGTTGCGCTGCAGCCCGCAATCATTCAACGGTCGATCAGTACGCCTCATGATTGCAAAATTTGCGCGCCTTGAATTTGAACTTTTTACGAGACCGTCTAAATACAATTTTTGACAACAGGATCAAAATTAAAAACATGCACCGTAAGGAGTAAAACAACCATGAAAACATTGGAAAAAGCCATCCGGAATATCAGTGAACCCGACAAAAAAATGGTCGTCGCCGCCGAAAACCGCCTTCGTGAACAGGCCCGACCGGCAGGGTGCCTGGGACTCTTGGAAGATGTGGGCGCCAGACTGGCCGGCATTTTCGGCACCCTTGACGTACGATTAAACAACAAGGTCATCGTGACCTGTGCCGGTGACCATGGAATCTGTGCCGAGGGGGTCAGCCTCTTTCCATCGGAAGTCACCCCCCAGATGGTCTACAATTTTGTAAATGGCGGGGCATCCATAAATGTCCTGGCAAAACATGCCGGGGCCCGGGTCGAAGTGGCCGACCTGGGCGTGGCCGCTGATTTTGAACCTGACCTGCCCATCTTCCATAAAAAAATCAGAAAAGGCACCGACAACTTTGCCAAGGGCCCGGCCATGAGCCGGGATGAAGCCATCGGGAGCATCGAGGCCGGCATTGAAATCGTCGATGAACTCATGGCAAAAGGCCCTGTTCATCTGCTGGGCACCGGGGACATGGGCATCGGCAATACCACCCCGTCCACAGCCATCATCGCTGTGTACTCGAATCTGCCGGTGGCCGACCTGGCCGGCCGGGGAACCGGCCTGAATGACGATGGACTTAAACTGAAAATTGCCGCCATTGAAAAAGGACTGGCCGTCAACTGCCCGGACCCGTCGGATCCTGTGGATGTGCTGTCAAAAGTAGGCGGACTGGAAATCGGCGGGCTGGCCGGCCTGGTCATCGGTGCGGCCAGTCACGGCATCCCGGTGGTCTGTGACGGGTTCATCTCCACGGCCGGTGCCCTGCTGGCCTGCAAGCTGGCCCCCACGGCCCGTGCCTATTTGTTTGCCAGCCATAATTCAGCGGAAGTGGGGCACCGCTATATGCTGGATCACCTGAACCTTGCCCCGCTGCTCGATCTGGGGTTGCGGCTTGGTGAAGGTACCGGCGCGGCCCTGGCCATGGAACTCATGGACGCGGCCACCCGGATACTTTGCGATATCAAAACTTTTGAAGAAGTTGCCATTGCCGATGCGCAGGGTGCTTAAGATATCCCCACGGTGCCGGCCCAGAAACAGTCGGCGAAATGACCGGCACTGATTTCACGAAGTTCGGGCACCTTCTTGCGGCAGAGTTCCCTGGCAAATGGACAGCGCGTATGAAAACGGCATCCCGGGGGGGGATTAATGGGGCTGGGTACGTCGCCTTTCAAAAGAATTCTTTTTTGCTTTTTTCCCGGATCCGGTATGGGCGATGCCGACAGCAGCGCCTGGGTATAAGGATGCAACGGCGATTCATAAAGTGCCTTACTGTCGGCCAGTTCCACTATTTTGCCCAGGTACATGACGGCCACCCTGTCACTGACATGCTCCACAACACTCAAATCGTGGGAGATAAAAAGATAGGTCAGCCCGAGATCTTCCTGCAGGTCCTTTAACAGATTGATCACCTGGGCCTGGATGGACACATCCAGTGCGGAGACCGCCTCATCACATACGATCAGCTCAGGATTTAAGGCCAGTGCACGGGCGACACCGATGCGCTGACGCTGTCCGCCTGAAAACTGGTGGGGATAGCGGCGCATATGCTCTTTTCTCAAACCCACCACCTGTAAAAGATCCAGAACACGCTTATCCCGCTGCTTGCGGCTTTTCATGCCGTGAACCAGAAGCGGCTCGCCGATGATATGAGAAATTGTTTTACGGGGGTTCAGGGAAGAAAAGGGATCCTGAAAGATAATCTGCATCTTTCTGCGCAACGCACGCATTTGTTGTTTATTATAGGAAAGGATATTTTCGCCTTCAAAATAAACCGTTCCGGAAGTCGGCTCTTCCAGCCGCAACAGATTTCTTCCCAAAGTGGTCTTACCGCAACCTGATTCCCCCACCAGCCCCAGGGTTTCTCCGCGCTTGATGCCCAGACTGACACCATCCACAGCCTTGACCGAGGCGACCTCCTTCATCATCACCCCACCCAGGATGGGATAATATTTCACCAGGTTATCGATTCGAACCAGCATCTCTTGTGTCTTGTTCGCCTCAGGCATATTTTAAACACCGCACCTTATGGTTTTTTTTCACTTCAACCATTTCCGGCCGTATTCTGTGGCAATCGCTGAAAACATCCGGACAACGGTCACTGAAAAGACAGCCTTTGGGCAAGTTAAACAACGAGGGCACAACTCCGGAAATGGTTTTTAATCGTCCATCCCTTGTTTGGCGACCGATCACCGGTATCGATTCCATCAATCCTATGGTATAGGGATGACACGGATTTGCAAACAGGGATCCCACATCGGTAAATTCCATCATCTTGCCGGCATACATGACTGCCACGTTCTGGGCCATTTCGGCAATAACCCCTAAATCGTGGGTAATGAAAAGGATCGCTGCCCCGGTTTCCGCTTTGAGCTTATTCATCAAATCGAGAATCTGGGCCTGGATAGTGACATCCAGCGCAGTCGTTGGCTCATCGGCAATCATCAATTTTGGACTACAGGCCAGGGCCATGGCGATCATCACCCGCTGGCGCATACCGCCGCTCATCTGATGGGGGTAATCGGTCAACCGGTTTTCAGGCGCCGGAATCCCCACCAGACGAAACATATCAATGACCCTGCTGCGCGTTTCGGCAGCCGACAGCCGCTGATGCAGCCGGATCACTTCCCCCACCTGATCCCCCACTGTAAAAACAGGGTTCAGAGACGTCATCGGTTCCTGGAAAATCATGGATATCCGATTGCCTCTTATTTTACGCATGTGGGCCTCGGAAAAGGTCAGCAGATTTTCATTTTCAAAAAGAATCTGTCCACCGGCAATTCGGCCCGGCGGTATGGGCACCAGGCGGATGATGGAATGGGCCGTAACACTCTTGCCGCAACCGGACTCCCCCACCAGACCCAGCGTCTTACCGGTCTCGATGGAGAAGCTGACGTCATCTACTGCACGGGCCACTTGCCCCCGGACGTCGAAATGAGTTTTAAGATTTTTAATTTCGAGAAGATTTTCGATAGCCATACCCTATTTTTCAACCCCTAACGGTTTCAATCCCGCATCCGCGGATCCAGCGCATCCCGCAATCCGTCTCCCAGAAGATTAAAGCCTAAAACCGCCAGAAGGATGGCGATGCCCGGAAAGGTCATGACCCACGATGCCCTTAGAATCAGGGAACGACTGCTGGCGATCATAGCGCCCCATTCCGGGGTAGGCGGCTGAGCACCCAGCCCGAGAAAACTAAGAGCGGCCGCGTCCAGAATAGCGGACGCAAAGCTTAACGTCGTCTGGACAATCAACGGCCCCAGACAGTTGGGTAAAATATTAACAAAAATAATCCGCCAATCCTTCGCGCCAATGGATTTTGCCGCCAGGACATAATCTTTTTCGCCTTCCTCCAGAACGCTGCCGCGAACAATCCGGGCAAACCGCGGCACATAGGTAATTCCGATGGCGATCATGGCATTACGCAAACTCGGTCCAAGATAAGCCACCACCACGATGGCCAGCAGAATATAGGGGAAAGAAAGAAGAATATCCATAAGCCGCATAATGACATTGTCCAGAGTACCCCTGTAATAACCTGAAACTGCACCTATAAGGGTCCCGCAGAAAAAGGCCAGGCCCACCGAAACGACTGCCACCAGCAGGGATACCCGGGCGCCATAAATAATGCGGGACAAAATATCACGCCCCAGGTCGTCAGTACCGAGGATGTTCCGGCTTGAACCACCCTGAGCCCATACCGGCGGTTTCAGCTGATCATACAAGGAAGCGTCCACAGGATCATGGGGGCTGAGAACCGGTGCGAAAATAGCGGCCACGATAAATACGGTAACAATCAAAAGACCGGCAACCGCCGTTTTATTACGCCACAACTGGCTCATCTGGTCCAGCATGGGATGCCGGTCTTCAGGGCTTTTTATCGCTTTTTCACTGTTCAATTTTCACTGTCCCTACTGCACGCTGATCCGCGGGTTAATGACGGCGTAAAGGAGATCCACCGCCAGGTTGATCAAGATAAAAAGGGTGGAAATAAACAGGGTACCGCCCTGGATAACCATATAGTCCCTCTGCATGACCGCATCGTACATCCATTTCCCCATACCGGGCCAGGCAAAAATGGTTTCCGTTAAAATCGCACCGCAGAGTAGAACGCCAAATTGCAGACCAATGGTAGTGATGATCGGAATCATGGCGTTGCGCAAGGCATGCTTGTATACCACCTTGAATTGTGAAAGCCCCTTGGCCTTGGCCGTTTTGATATAATCCTGCTGCAGCACCTCCAGCATGGCCGACCGCGTCATACGGGCCACAATGGCGGTGGGAATGGTGCTCAGCGTAAACGCCGGCATGATGATATGCCAGATGGCGTCCTTAAAGGCAATCCAGTTGCGGGTCAAAACCGCATCCAGGATGTAAAAATTGGTAATGACGGAAAGATCCACATCAATGCTGAGTCGGCCGGAAATGGGCAGCCAGCCAAGGTTCAGGGAAAAAACCAGCATAAAGACAAGGCCGAGCCAGAAAATTGGCATGCTCACGCCGATGAGCGCACCGATCATGCTCAAATAATCAAAAATGGAATACTGCTTGGTGGCTGATATGATGCCCAGAACAATCCCCAGAACGCAGCTGATGACAAGGGCGACAATGGAAAGTTCAATTGTGGCCGGGAACCGCTGCCTGATCTCGGTCCAGACTTTCTGGCGGGTTCGGATCGTCTGCCCCAGATCGCCTTTCATCAACCGTTTTAAAAACAGGCCGTACTGCACATAAAGGGGTTCATTGAGCCCCAGATGTTCCCTGACCTGGTGCAGGGCCTCTTCCGTAGCCCGTTCACCCAACAGCAGTTCCGCGGGATCTCCGGGAGTCAGGTGGAGCATCGTAAAGACAATGAGTGACACCCCGAAAAGAGTGGGCACCAGAATAAATATACGTCTGATAATATACGCCAGCATAACAAGCTGTTTCCTCTTGATAGATTAGCCTGTGTGCATGTATCGGATGGTGGGCACCAACATGTTTGGCAAGAATTTTACCGGAAATCCGGCAAAGGGCGTTGACGCCCCCTGCCGGAGATGGATCTTCATCCTATCGACCGATATTACTTCAGCCAGACATTTTTCATCCGCACGCTTGCGGTGGGATGCAGCTTGAAATTCTGGACTTTGTTCTGGGTTGGCCAGATAACCGTTGAATGGGCGATGGAAATAACAGGGCACTCATCATAGATCAGTTGCAGGGCCTTTTTGTAGATCTCGGCCCGCTTTTCCTGGTCCACGGTCTGTTTGCCCTGTATCATGTATTCATGGTACTGTTCATTCTTCCACTGGGTTCGGATGGAAGAGGACGCCAAACCGTCAAACAAAACCGCCAGGAAGTTGTCCGGATCACCGTTGTCACCGGTCCAGCCCAGCTGGAACAGATCCATATCGGCAGGCTGTTCACGCTGCTTTTTCAGATAGGTACCCCAGTCATAGCTGACGATTCTGGCTTTTATGCCGACCTTGGCCAAATCGGAAATCATGGCTACGCCTATTTTCAAGCCCTCGGGGTTGTAGGGACGGGGAACCGGCATGGACCACAGGGTAATCTCGCCAAGGCCCTCACCGCCGGGGTAACCGGCTTTTACCAGCAGTGATTTGGCCAGTTCGGGATCATATTTAAAACCCGGAACATCATTGTTGTATCCCCACATGGTCGGTGGAATGGGATTTTGGGCAACCTGCCCCATGCCCTGATAAATATTGTCCACGATGGCTTTTCGGTTAAGGGCGTGGGCCACGGCTTTACGCAGATTGACGTTGCTTTTCCAGGGTTCCTTGGTGTGGTTAAAAGACAAGTAGCCAATATTCATTCCCGGTTGGGAGATCAATTTCAAAGTCTGGTCTTTTTGGGCCAGCTGGATATCGGCCGGATTGGGGAATTGACAAACCTGGATATTCCCCATCTTGAGTTCGAGAAAGCGGACCGAATTTTCCGGAATACATCTAAAAATCAGCTTATCCAGATACGGACCACCGGTTTTATCCCAGTAATCCTTGTTTTTCACCAGGGTAATCTTATCGTCACTGACCCAGTTGACAAACTTGAACGGGCCGGTGCCCACAGGATTTCTCAAAAATTCCTTTGGATTTTTAAGAAAAGCGCTGGGGCTGATAATATCGGCAAAATCCATCCCCATATTGGCCATAAAAGGCGCTTCAACACGTTTGAGTTTGAATACCACGGTATGTTCATCCAGTGCCTCGATGGCACCGATGGTATCGTCCATTTCCATGGAAACCCAGTACTCAGGGGGCCTTTCCTGGGGCGGAACAGCAAACCCCTTGCCGATAAATTTAAGGTTGGGTTCTTTCATCATGCGGCCGATGGAAAAAACCACCGCATTGGCATTGAATGGCGTGCCGTCATGAAATTTGACACCCTTGCGCAGATGAAAGGTATAGGTTTTGCCATCCGCGGAAATGTCCCATGACTCTGCCAGCCCGGGCTCCAGGCTGGTGGACTCGTCAGCATAGGCGACCAGGGCTTCAAAAACATTGTCGCAGACCATGAAGGAATTACCATCTGTTTCATAGGCCGGATCCAGCCCGACACTGTCACCGCCGCGCCCAAAAACCAGGGTACCGCCCTGTTTGGGTGCTGCCATTGCCAATCCTGTGCAAAGGAATACAAAAACAGTCAACAATAAAGTCATTTTTTTCAACATACGCTTGTCCTCCTTTGGATATTAGGTGTTTTCAACAGTCTTCTTCAGTCAATGAATTATGTTTATCAACAAAACAAACGATTGTCAAAGACAACCTCATGCAAAAACGGAGTAATGTTTACAAAACATGTGTTTATTGCTGGTCTTATAACCGTTCGCGAGGTTATAATGCCCGTTTTACCACAACCCGCTAAACTGTGAGCGTTTACAGGGTACCCCCAGATGCGAAGCGGAGGGACCGCAGGCGTACTGCCTGTACTTCAAGTGCCCGACAACAAAGCAGATGCGGTGCCCTGTGAATGCTTGCCCGGCTTTCTACAACCGACCCTCTTCCACCGCATGGCAGGCTATAAAAGTACCGCTATTGAGCATATTCAGCACCGGCACCTCTTTTCGGCAACGCTCATGGGCATGAATGCAGCGGCCATGAAATACGCAGCCCGGCGGCAGATGGATGGGAGTGGGTACTTCGCCCGTGAGTTTGATGTGCCGGGATTTTCTCCGGCCAAGCTTTGGAATGGCACTCAGCAGGGCCTGGGTATAGGGGTGCCGCGGTGTTTTGAACAATTCAGCGGCCGTTGCAATCTCGCACAGGGTGCCCAGATACATCACCGCCACCCGGGTGCTGATATGCTCCACCACCGAGAGATCATGGGTGATGAACATATAGGTCAATCCGCGCTTTTCCTGAGCGTCCATGAGCAGGTTGAGAATCTGGGCCTGGATGGACACATCCAGGGCCGATACCGGTTCATCTGCGACGATGAACTCCGGGTCCACCATGAGGGCTCTGGCGATGGAGATGCGCTGACGCTGTCCGCCTGAAAATTCATGGGGGTATCGACCGGCCCATTTGGGATCCACCCCCACCTGTTCCATGACCTGTGCCACCCGGTCCTTTACCTCTCCGTTGTGGATGGACGGATTATGGAACCGAATAGGGCCTTCGAGAATCTGGCAAACTGTTTTTCGGGGGTTCAACGATGCATAGGGGTCTTGAAAAATCATCTGCATTTTGGCCCTGAACGGAAGCATCTGATGGGCGGAGAGATGATCGATGCGCTGGTTGCGATAGTAAATTCCGCCGCTGTTGGGGGGATAAAGCCCCAGGGTCGTTCTGGCCAGGGTGGATTTGCCGCAGCCACTTTCCCCTACGATGCTCAGGGTTTCCCCGGCCAGGATGGTAAAGCTGACATCGTTAACCGCCTTGACCGTGGTTTTCCGGCGGCGAATACGTCCGTCCCGGAACTGGAGTTGCTCCAGCAGCCCGCCGGAAATATCAAAATACTTGATCACATTTTTTAATTCCAGCAATGCATTGTCATCGGCCATGATGCGTTCCTTCCAGCGGTGGGGTCTTTAAAACGGAAGGGTGCCATCCTTTGTTTTCCGTTTTTGCCGCAACCATATGGCATGCGGCCGTCTGCCGGGTACCGGGCAGTTCGAAGAGCTCCGGCGAAACCCGCTCACACAGGGCGGCCCGAAAATCGCACCGGGGATGAAAGGCACATCCTGGGGGAATATCCGTTAACGTGGGCATCATACCGGGGATCTGGTTCAATCGTGCCCCGGGCTGAAGACTCCCGGGAAGCGCTTTGATGAGACCCTGGGTATAGGGATGCCGGGGATCTTTGACAATCTGTGCAGTGGGCCCGGACTCAACAATTTTCCCGGCATACATGACGGCGATATTTTCCGTCACCTGGGAGACAACGGCCAGGTCATGGGTAATCAAAATCAATCCCATATCTTCAGAAGCACACAAGTCCAGAAGCAGGTCCATTATTTCCGCCTGGATGGTCACATCCAGGGCCGTGGTGGGTTCGTCGGCAATGATCAGGGCCGGATTGGTCAAAAGGGCAATGGCGATGACGATGCGTTGCCGCATGCCCCCGGAAAATTCATGGGGATACTGCCCCAACCGTTTTTCAGGTGAAGGGATCTGGACCTTGCGAAGCTTTTCCAGGGCAATCGCCTCGGCCGCTGTCCGGGAAATCTGGCGATGGGCCTGGAGTGTCTCCACCATCTGGGTGCCGATGCTCAGTACCGGATTCAAGGTCATCATGGGGTCTTGAAAAATCATACTGATCCGGTTGCCGCGAATATCCCGCATCTGTTCATCGGGCAATCGGGCCAGATCCCGGCCTTCGAAGGTGACGCTCCCCCCGGAAATATAACCCGGTTTACTGATGAGGTTGATGATGGCAAATCCGGTGACCGACTTACCGGCCCCGCTTTCTCCCACCAGCCCCAGGGTTTCCCCCTTGTCGAGGGTAAAGCGGATGCCGTTGATGGCGGTGAGGTCGCCGAACCGCAGCGCGAAGGTTACCTCCAGATCCTTAACTTCGAGTAAATGCCCCATATATCTGTTTACCTTGTCCGCCGGGCCTGTTATCCCTTGTAGAGTTTCGGGTTCATGACATCCCGGAGCCAGTCCCCCAGGAGATTGATGACCAGAACAAAGATCACCAGCACAATACCGGGGAAAAGGGTAATCCACCACGACCCGGAAAAGATGTATTCAAACCCCGAATTGATAAGCGAGCCCAGGGATGGCTTGGTCACCGGCATACCCAGTCCCATGAAAGACAGGGCCGCTTCGCTCATGACCGCATTGGCCACCTGAATGGTGGAGATGACCAGCACCGGTGACAGGCTGTTGGGCAGGATATGGGCCACCATGATCCGCTTGGGGCTGTATCCGGTCACCCGGGCCGCTTCGACATATTCTTTGTTTTTTTCCCCGAGAACAGATGCCCTCACCGTCCGGGCATACTGGGGCCATTCGGCCACGCCGATGATAATCACCAGAAGCGGTACGGCCATCTGTTCATATTGGCCAACACCAAAGGCCACCTGAAAAATAGCGCTGATAATAATGGCCACCATGAGGGTGGAAAAAGACAGCTGGACATCGGCAATCCGCATGAGAATAGCGTCTGTTTTACCCCCGGCATATCCGGAAATCAGACCGATACTGATGCCTAAAAACGCCTGGAGCATGACGGCGCCGCAGCCGATGAGCACCGACAGCCGCATGCCGTGAATAATGGTACTGAGGAGGTCTCTGCCCTGAATATCGGTGCCGAGAATAAATTTTGCACTGCCCTCATCCATCCACGATGGCGGTATCTCGGCGTCCATTATATCGATGCTCGCCGAGTCATAGGGGTCAAACGGCGCAATCAAAGGCGCCAGAAGGGCCGTGGCAATCAACACCATCAAAACAACAAAACTGGCAATGGCCACGGGGTCCCGCCTGAAGCTGTAGAAAAAATAGGATTTTTTAAATCGTCTCCAATAGTTTTTCATGCTCTGCCCGCTATCCTGACCGTGGGGTTGACCAGCCCGTAAATAATATCCACAACCGTATTGACCACCACAAAAAGCGCTCCTACAAAAATGATGTATGCCACCAGCAGCGAGGTATCCGAGCGTTCCACCGCCTCAAGGAACATGAATCCCATCCCCTGCCACTGAAATACCGTTTCGGTTAAAATCGTATAAGCGATGAGGATACCCAACTGAACCCCGCCCACCGTAATCACCGGCAGCAGGGTGTTCTTGAATGCATGCAGAAACCAAATGCGATTTTTATGCAACCCCCTTGGCCCAGGCGAATTTGACGTATTCGGTTTCCAGCACCTCCATCATTTCGCTTCGAATCAGACGAATAAACAGGGGCAGCATGATGGAGGACAAGGCAATACTGGGTAGAATTAAATGTTTCAGTCCATCTGCAGTAAAAAAACCACTGTGCCACCCCCAGAGGTTTACCGTGTCGCCCCGACCATATGACGGCAACCAGTTCAGCCCAATGGCAAAGACATATATCAGCAGAATGGCGGTTAAAAAAACCGGTATGGACACACCGACGATACTGACGCCCATGGTAATTCGGGAAAACCAGCTTTGGGGATAGATGGCCGCATACATGCCTATGGGAATGGACAGGAGAATGATGATCAGACTGCTGACCAGCACCAGCTCGATGGTCGCGGGCGCCTTGGCCAGAATCACGTCCAGACACGGTTTTTTGAAAAAAAACGAATGGCCCAGGTCCCCATGCAAAGCATTTGATAAAAACCGTCCGTACTGAACAAGAAACGGATCGTTGAGGCCCAGATCTTCCCTGATGGCATCTCTTTCTGCTACGGATACCGAGACACCGACAATATCGCGCACCGGATCACCGATCTGCTGTTTGATGGAAAATCCGATGAACCCTATTACCAGCATAACAAAAACAGCCTGGGTGATCCGTCTGATAATAAATGCAAACATGGTAAAAATCCAAATTCCAAGACGCCCGGTACCTGCCGAAGCGCCAACGATTGAGGGGCAGACCGCTGCAGTCAACCGCGGCGGCCTGCCCCTTGTATTTACCCTTTCCCGTGGGTGATACGTGCCACGCTGAAAAAAGGGTGGCCGTGCTGCCGAGCCGTTTATTGGATAACCAAATCCCCGAAATAGGGAAAATTCTGAACATTGACAATGGGGTCAATGTTCAGGTTTTTCTTGCCGGCCCAGGAAAGGTTCTGCCAGTGGAACGGTACAAACGCCGCGTCATCATAGAGAATCTGCTCGACCTTCTGAAGCATCTGGGCCCGCTTTGCCAGATCGGTTTCACTCTGGCTCTTGATGATCAGGTCGTCTACCTCGGCATTGCAGTAATTGCCGCTGTTGTACTGTCCGTAGCCGGTTTCCTTGTTGGGGCACATGAGCAGAAACTCGGTGTAATTGGCCGAATCCTCGGTGTCCGGATGCCAGCCGATGAGCTGGATATCGGCCACCTGGGCGTCAAATTCATCCCAGTACTGGGCCTTGGGCATGGTTTTAAGATTAACTTTTATATTGATCTTGGCCAGCATGCCCACCACGGCTTCGGCAATCTTTTCATCGTTTACATACCGGTTGTTGGGCGAGATCATGGTGCATTCAAAGCCTTTGGCAAAACCGGTTTCCTTCATCAGTGCCTTGGCTTTTTTCAGGTCATACCGGGGCACCAGATTTTCCTTGTAGCCGGCAAAGCCCTTGGGGGCCTGCTGGCCGGCCACAGAGGCTGTGCCCTTCATGATTTTTTTGACGATGCCTTCGTTGTTGATGGCATAACAAATGGCCTGGCGGACTTTTGCAACCCGGAACGGTGCCAGGCGTTTCTGGTTGAGCTGCAAGGTGATGATCCGACTGCCGGACATGGTCACCAGACGGGTGTTAGCGTCCTTTTCCAGACGTTTATAGTCCTGGGGCGGCACCGGCATGATAAAATCCACATCACCGGAGAGCAGGGCCGCCACCCGCGTGGCATCGTTCTTGATCGGTGTCAGGTCAATGGTATCGGCATTGCCGGGGCAGGCTGAATCCCAATACCCGGAAAATCTCTGAAAAACCGTCTTCACGCCCTGTTCCCGTTCGGTAACGGTAAAAGGGCCGGTGCCGGATTCATGGGTCAGTGCAAATGAAGGGCCGATTTTGACGATGGCATCCTTTGGCTGACCGGCCTCATCGGTACCCGTATAGAAAACACTGTCCATGGGGAAAATATAGGTGGCCATATTCAGAAGCAGCGCATACGGCTTTTTGGTGACGATATCGACAGTGTGGTCATCGACAACGGTCACGCCGACAAAGGGCTCGAAAAGCCCCTTGAAATCCTGGCTTTTTTTCAGCCGCTCCACAGTCCATTTGACGTCTTTGGCGGTAAAGGCATTGCCGCTGTGGAATTTGACACCCTTGCGCAGATAAAACCGCATGGTTAGATCGTCAGTCCGTTCCCATTTTTCAGCCAGACGGGCATCAAAGCCCCCGGCCTTATTCCAGCGAACCAGTGGATCAAAGACCATGTGCGAATACTGCAGCATACCGCCGGAAAGCTGAACATGGGGATCCAGCGAAACCGGATCGGCATCCATTGCCAGTTTCAGGGTTTTGGCAGATGCGACACCACCCAGAGACACAACCATGAAAAGGGCCAGACAAATTACAATTGCTTTTTTCATCTTATATCCTCCTAAATAAAGGTTTATAGAAATAACTAAATATAGCTACCAAAGAAGTGATAAGGGGTCAAGGAAAAGTAATTGTCGACCCGGCAACCTGATGCGGGCACTTGTGAACGAGACAATGCCGTCAAGGAATTTTTTGCATAAATTCATCCAGAATGGCATACAATTCCCGGATGCTGTCAATGTTGACATGCTCATCCATGGCATGCTGACTCATGTCCCCATCAGCCCCCCAGACAATACCTTTAATGCCGTAGTCGGACAAAAACCGGGCATCACTGGCACCGTGGGCCGCGCCGGTACCGGTCTTGTCCGCAATTTTCAACAAAAGGTCCAAATAGGGGGAATCACCGCCCAAAAAAAGAGGCTCCCGGGATTCTTCCAGAAGTTCTCCTTTGATAGCCTCTCGCATCTGTTCAAGCAGTTTGTCGAGGTTGTCCGTTTCCGTGTAGCGGATATCAAACAGAGCC
The DNA here is from genome assembly GCA_942490765.1 of uncultured Desulfobacterales bacterium. Taxonomy (GTDB): domain Bacteria; phylum Desulfobacterota; class Desulfobacteria; order Desulfobacterales; family 4572-123; genus 4572-123. Next base: position 292,312 of record CALNYM010000023.1, read on the forward strand.
TGGGCATAATCCGGCACCTGATTAAGGGATGTGCCGGCCTGGACGATGCTGAAATTAAGTGTCCGGTGCCAGTGTTCAGTGCCGGCATCTGCCGGCGGGTCAAAAAACGGTTTTATCAGCGCATAATCAGCCATCAGGTTTTCAATGGCATTTTCACCGAGCCACGGTCGGGCACCATGGGCGGCTTTGCCCCGGGCCACCAGTTTCAAACGCCAGATCCCCTTTTCCTTGATCACTATGGTTTGTATGCTGCCACCGTCCAGGGCGATACAAAAGTCGGTATCCACCAGGCCCAGTGCTTTTTTGGCACCATTAGCACCACCGATCTCCTCGTCGCCGGTAATCAGGACACCAAAGGGCAGGTCGGCCTGTCCCATTCCTTTTTTCCGCAGTCGCGCCACATGCTCTTTGACGAGAACCATGGACAGGGCCGCCGCATATTTATCGTCAATGCTGCCCCGGCCGTAGAGTTTCCCCTCTTTTTCCACCGGCTCAAACAGTTCGTCCGGGGCGTCAACCACGTCGATGTGCGACATCAGGAGCACCGGAACGGTTTTGCCCGCCGGAACAACAAAAATGGATGGGGTTCCGGCATGTTCCACCCGCTTACAGACGATGTCGTGCTTTTTGAAATATGCCTCAATAAATCCGGCACAGCGTAAAATCTCTTCTTGATTTTTATGCATGGTTTTAAAACGAATCAGCTCTTTGGTCAGTTCGATGATCTCTTGCATAAGATTATCCTTTCATGGCATGGAACGCTGCATTTCGCCCATTGAAGCACTCAGCGAATAAACGCAACAGTATCATTAAGGATGTTTATGAGGAGCAAAAAACAAAACTAGCGGTTTATCAATACTACCGATCCGGGATCCATGGCAAGCTGAATTTGCTGCCCCACTCCGGGGTGGCGGCAGATGATTGGGAAGATTGAAAACCAGGACCCGTCCGGATTCGGTGGCCAGCGTAATCCGGTAGCTGGCCCCCTGAAAACAGCAGTCGGCTATCCTGCCGTTGACAGCGGTCACAACTTCGGATATCTCGGCCCTGTTTTCTGGGAAAAAGGCCCCCTCCGGCCGAATCAGGACGGTTACCTGCTGATGAACGGGCCTTGATCCTGTATTGATCCGCATGGCTCCGATTTCGGTATCGATCCGCCCCTTCCGTGCAACGGTTCCCGGTAAAAGATTCTGAAATCCCAAAAATCGGGCCACCGCGTCAGTGGCCGGATTTTTGTACAAAATTTCCGGCGCATCGACCTGCTCGATCCGGCCGGCATTGAACACCGCGATCCGATCAGCCACGGCAAAGGCTTCGGCCTGATCATGGGTGACAAAAATGGCGGTCACCCCCACCTTTTTAAGAATTTTGCGCAAATCCTGAACAAGGCGCTCCCGCAAGGCACGGTCCAGGGAGCCCATGGGCTCATCCAGCATCACCAGTCTCGGGTTCGGCGCGATACTGCGTGCCAGGGCCACCCGCTGCCTTTCCCCACCGGAGAGCTCATGAACGCGCCGCTGCCCCTTGCCATCAAGTCCCACCAGGAAGAGCGTCGCATCTGTGCGATCCCGAATGTCCTTATCCGTATAATGCTGCATATGCAGCCCAAAGGCCACATTTTCAAAAACATTCTTGTGGGGGAAAAGGGCAAATTCCTGAAACATCATGCCAAACTGGCGATGATGCGGCATAACACCGGCCATGTCACGGCCGTCAAAAACAACCCGGCCCTTGTCCGGCTTTTCCAGGCCGGCAATGATGCGCAAGAGCGTGGTCTTACCGCAGCCCGATGGCCCCAGCAAACAGAGAATCTCCCCCTTGGCCACGCTCAAATCAACCCCTTTCAGGGCCGGTTCATGATTAAAATTCTTTACAATATCAAATACCTGCAGCAACATCACGTTAAAACTCTCCCATATCGCCAATTTTCACTTTTTCCAGCAGCAAAAACCCCACGGCCGTCACCATCATCAATATAGAACTCATGGCCATGGCCTGACCGTAATTCATGGCCCCGGGCTGCCCCAGAAAACGGTATATAGCCAGGGGCATGGTGGCTGTCTGGGGCCGGGCCACAAAAACCGTGGCCCCGAACTCACCCAGACTGACGGTAAATGCAAAAACGGCCCCCACCAGCACGGCCCGGCCCACGATGGGCATATCCACGGTCTGCCAGACCTTCAAAGGAGAGGCCCCGAGCATGGTTGCCGCCTCACGAAGGCTTCCGGGAATACTGCGCAAGGCTGGCAGAAGACTGCGCACCACAAAGGGGAAGGCCACCAGGGTATGGGCCAGGGGAACCAGCAGCAGTGACGTGCGCAGGTTCAGCGGAGGCCGGTCCAATGCAATAATAAAGCCGAACCCCAAGGTCACGGCGGAAGTGGACAGGGGCAGCATAAAAACAGGGTCCAGCAGTGCCCCCAGTCGCCGTTGGGGCAATGCCAGAAACGATGCGGCGGGCAATCCCAGAAAAATGGCCAGCACCAGGGTCACACCGGCAAATCCCACCGAATACAGTACCGCTTCCATGGGCGGCACAAAAAAAACGGACTGGACCGGGTTTTCAAAAAGAGCCCGGTAAAAAACAAGGGAAAATCCGTTATCACTGGAAAAAGATCTGAATACCAGGGCCAGCAGGGGCATGCCCAGCAGAAGCATCATCAACGACGCGGTACCCCCCACGATGATCCGGTCCCGCCAGGTGGCCACCCTACGCAGAGCCCGGGCCGATGATTCGGGCATAAGCGCCACGGCAGCCTTGCGCTGCAGGGCCGTATACACCCACATAAGGACAAAGGTAAAAACAATCTGAATCATGGAAAGTGCTGCCGCCATGGGAAGATTGAACAGATAAACAGCCTGGCGGTAGATCTCCACTTCTATGGTGGCAAACCGGGGGCCGCCTAAAATAAGGATAATCCCGAAGCTGGAAAAACAAAAAATAAACACCAGCAGGCCTGCCGCAAAAATAGCGGGGGCCAAAAGCGGCAGTGTGATTTTGTAAAAGGTCTGCCAGGGAGAGGCCCCGAGAAGCTGAGCTGACTCGGTGATGGTGCATTCCAGGCGGGACCAGAACCCACCGACAATCCGTAACACCACCGTATAATTATAAAACACATGGGCCAGCAGGATAAACCAGATGGTATGATTCAACCGGATCGGTGCATAAGACAGATCAAGCCAGGCCATGAGCCAGGCGTTAACCAGCCCATGGGGTCCCAGCAGGGCCTGAAATGCAGCGGCCACCACCACCGTCGGCAGTACAAACGGCACGGTGGTAAAGGACTGAAGCAAATTTTTACCGAAAAACCGATACCGGGCAAATACATAGGCCCCGGGAATGGCCAGCACCAGTGTGAGAAGGGTGGAAAGCGCCGCCTGCCAGAATGTAAACCAGAACGTCCGGATATAAAAGGGTCCTGAAACAAGTTTATGCAGCTTACCCGGCCCCCACTCGCCTTCGGGCATAAAACTGAGACTGAAAATTTTCAACACCGGATAAAAATAAAAAACGGCCAGAAACAAAATCGGCAATGTGACCAGCCATATGCGGGAGCGATGTGGTTTCTTTTTCATCTTAAAACGGTTTCAGTCCACCCTTCAATCCACTTGTCCCGATTGGCGGTAATCTTATCATGGGGTATCGTAACAGGATGGGCGGCAATCCTTGCGTGACGGGTAAAGACATCGGGCAATGGGACGGATTTGCCGGCCGGAAAAACAAACATCTGCAACGGGATATCCGCCTGAAATTGATCGTCGAGCATAAAATCCATCAGTTTACGGGCCAGATCCTGCTTTTCTGTCCCTTTTAAAATCCCTGCAAATTCGATCTGCCTGAAGCAGGTGCCATCACCGGTGACGGCAGCGGTCGGGGCCTGGTCCGGGGGTGTTTTGGCATAGTACACTTCCGCCGGCGGGCTGCTGGCATAGCTAACCACGATGGGCCGGTCCCCCTTTGAGGCAGCACTGAAACTGCCCCAGTAGGCTTCCTTCCAGCCGTTGGTCACCAGGACGTCGTTGGCCCTCATTTCTTTCCAGAAATCAAGATACCCACCTTCCCCGAAATGCCCCACCGTTGCCAGTAAAAAAGCCAGTCCCGGGGATGATGTGGCCGGATTTTCCACCACCGTAAGACTTTTGTAGTCGGGCTTGACCAGATCTTCCAGGCTTGCCGGCGGCCTGATTTTCTTACCGGCAAACCAGTGCTTATCATAATTCAGGCAAACATCACCGAAATCCACGGGCAGCAGCCGGTTTTGGGGGTCGAGTTTAAGATCATCCCTGATCCGGCCGAGCAGTGTTGATGCATACGACTCGAAGATGCCTGCGTCCAGAGCCCTGCTCATGAAGGTGTTGTCCACGCCGAAAAACAGGTCCGCCATCGGGTTGTTTTTTGATAAAATGGCCTGGTTTAATGCCGCGCCGGCATCTCCGGCCTTGAGAAACCTGATTTTACAATTGTGCCGGGTTTCAAACAACGCCACCACATCCTTGCTGACACTGAAGCTGTCATGGGTCATCACCGTAATCTCATTAATCGGATCACCGGCCATTGTCGGATGGCTGGAAAATACCATAAAAGACAAACCGACAATCATTAAACAAACTGCTTTCTTCATTTTTTTTTCCTTTAGCGGTTTTCACCCAATAAAAAAGCCATCCGGGAGATGCGGATGGCTGAAAAAAAAGTCTGCATTTTCCTCCACCGGCATTATCCGGATCAGGTTCAACGGTAAGACCCACAGCTTATGGCAAGGGATCCTCTCAGCCTGGTTTGTCCAGGCTCCCGACAGATGGATATTATATATGTTTTATTGCACTTTACACAACATTACCCTACAGACCTTTACGCAAGGATGTCAAGGGATAAAGCACTTGACAAAACAATTGATCCTGTTATGTCCCTGTTTGACGGTTTTTAAAAGGAGATTGGTCATGTTCATGTCACTGATAAGAAACAGAAGAAGCATCCGCCGGTATGCCCATCGACCTGTGGAGATGGAAAAAATTGATGTCCTGGTGGAGACGGCCCTTCGCGCACCCTCTTCCCGGGGCTTTAACCCATGGGAGTTTATCATGGTCACAGACAGCGCTCTGCTGGAAAAACTTTCCCTGGCCAAACCCCACGGTGCATCATTTTTAAAACACGCCCCGTTGGGCATCGTTGTCTGTGGAGATACCCGAAAATCGGATGTCTGGATTGAAGATACAGCCATCGCCTCAATATTGCTGCACCTGGCGGCCGAATCACTGGGGCTGGGCAGCTGCTGGATTCAAATCAGAGAAAGAATGCACAGCGATCATGCTTCTGCCGGCGACTATATTACCGGCCTTCTGGATATCCCCCCCCACCTGGCCGTGGCGTCAATCATCGCGGTGGGTTATCCCGAACAAAAAAAGTCACCCCATGCCCCGGAAACCCTGCAATATGAAAAAATACACGACAACCGCTATGGGCGTCGGTAAAAATTTATTTGGCTCCTCGCTGTTACATATGGGTAAATTTGACCGGTACAGTCCCGGGATGTTTTCATTTTGTTGCTCGAAACTGTTTGAGGGGCGTAGCGATCGTTAGGCCGGACAGCCATCAATTAGTCCCCCATGGTTTTAATTTTACATAAATATCAATATAATAATTTATGACGAGGCCCTGTCCGGCGTTACGACCGCTTTGCGCCGAGTTTTTTGAGCATCAAAATGAAAGCATCCCGGGGCACCCATAAAAAACAGCGAGGAACCATTTATTTCAATGGTCAGGGATATTTAACCTTAATAAAATCAACCACACGAACGGTACCGGCAATTTCTTTCGCCATGGCCAGTATCCGGTTTTTCTGAACCTGGGTTTTTACAATCCCCGAGAGTGTAACCACCCCCCTATCCGAATCCACATCAATATTCAGTGACCGTATGCCCGGTTCCGAAATCAGACGGGTTTTAATTTTACTGACGATCACCTTGTCATCCATGCTCTGGCCAATTGTTTTACCCCCCACCTGCAGGCTGCTCCTCACCGATTTTACACCCGGCACACCCCGGGCGATTTCAAGGGCCCGCTGAACTTCAGCATTGGTTTTGACGACCCCCACCAGAACAACATTTCCATCGGTGGTATCCACATCTATTTTTCTGGCTTTAACCACGGAATCTTCGATCATCCGGGTCTTGATCTTCGTGGTAATCGCCGTGTCATCCCATATCCGCCCAACGCCCCGCTCATCAGTACCGACCTTGTAACCGGCTGCCGCACCGCCGCCGATCAGCACCGGTGCACAGCCAGAGGCCCACACCAAGCATAAAATGCTAAATAATACAAGTAACTGTTTCATATTGTCTCCTATCTTACTATCTTAAATTTAGTTAGATGCCCGAATCATCATACCGGCTTATCAAATGTCTGGAAAATAATGATGGCGTTCATCGGTGCACGGTATGCTGTTTTCGTTATCCGGAGCAAAAGAAAGCACCACCCGTTGCATCTTCAGTACGCTGTCCCCCTGCAAAGTTGCAAATTATGTTTATCCAGTCAAAATGTCAATTTATTTAGCACACCTCAACCTGGGCAGATGATTCAACGGCCAGATGACAATCGTTTTCCCAACAACAAAACCTGTCAAGGCTGATTCAGAAACGGCAAGTTCATTGGCAGCAACATCTGAAAAAATACCGATAAAGTAACAATGTTTGCCATCCACTGCAAATCGATTGCCATTTTTGACAACAATTTTTCTTCGAATCGAAAAAAACCACTCCCGGATGGCATCTTCTGTAAAGGGTGGTCACAGGTTTCCCCCCAGCTAATCAAAATGAAGGCCTCTTTCCCGGCAGCACGCTAACCGGGTAAGGCCATCTCATCACAGAAAGCATTGTAACCCGGTATGAAAATTGCTATGTATTAGTATCTTTTAATACAAGCAGCAGGTTAGACTTGCCGGAATTTTTCTTCAAACCGGTTCAGCCTTTCCCTTCTAACAGCGCCCCCCGGTGGCAGTCCCTGCCGGACCCGGGATGGGTAAAATTTTTAGCCCAGGAGGAGTATAATGAATCATACCATAACGACAAGAATGGGAGATGGAGAACAAATCTCGATCTCTGCCGATGAACTGCGGGAAGATATCCTGGCAGGAACAAAGGATGCCGCGGAAAAGGGCCAAATTCCTGAATTGACGTCGGAGGAGATCGATAAATTGTTCGATATTTTTGCCGATCCATCCCGGATGGTTAGCGTATCCCCCGGTGAAGAAGTTGTCGGGACCGACGATGGCTGCATCATGGCGTTTTACGCCGGACAGGATAGCGGCGCCGTAGGCATTCCCCTGAGCCGATTGCAGGCCATCCTGACTTATGAACGGGCATGTGCCGGCGACACCATATGCATGGGGCATAGCGACTTCAGTGTTAAACCGGCCAAACCGGTTATTAATTATGAACTCAACGACTATTACCAGGCTTCAGTCGTGGCCACGGCCCCCCTGTTCTATGGCGCCCAACCGAATATGGGGCTCTATTTTAAGCCCGACGGTCCTTACGACAACCCGGCTGATCTCCTTCCTCTAGGAAAAATCGCGGAAGCCAGGGCTGCCCAGGAACAGGCTTCCGAACACCTAACAAACGATATCGTCTTCATCGGCAAGAAGCTCAATGACATCGGTTGCGAGGGTATAAATCTCGACACGGTGGGCTCCGCAGGGGATGCGGACTTTTTAGCCACCCTGAAGGCCGCTGAAAAGCTCAAGGCCGTGGCACCGAACATGTCGGTGATCATCGGGATGGCCGGGGAATTTGTCCTCGGTATGCACGGAGAAATCACCTACGATGGAAAACGCCTGGCGGGCATGTACCCCCACGAGCAGGTAAAGGTGGTGGAAAAGGCAGGCGCCGATATTTACGGTCTTGCGGTAAACGTTTCCACGAGTGAAACCATTCCTTGGAACGTAGCCAGAGCAGTAACATTTTGCAAGGCGGCCGTGGCGGTTGCTGATATTCCGGTTCATGCCAATGTGGGAATGGGGGTGGGGGGAATCCCGATGATGGAGTCGCCGGCCATCGATGCTGTCACAAGGGCTTCCAAAGCACTGGTCCAAATCGGCAAGGCGGACGGGTTGTAGATTGGCGTCGGCGACCCTTTCGGCATGAGCATTGCCCATAACATGGCTTCCTGCATAGGGGGCGTTCGGACAACCGGAGATCTGGTAGCCTGGATGCAGATGACCCGCAAGATGAAGATAGCAGAAGCCAAAGAATATGTGGCAGAAAAACTGGGAATCGCTGTAAGCGATTTGGTCAACATTGATGTAACGCGTCCACTCAGGGAGGACCTGGGCATCGGCATCACGACCGCTGTGGCCGGAAACCCAAAAGGCATCATGGCCAAATATAAAATTGCTGAACTACTCGATATCGAGATCAATTCGGTAAATTATTTTAAATCCCAGTTTGAACCCTCCAAAAAATAGACACCGGGCTGGACAAACAGCCCATTGATACATAAGGAGCGTTTCCATGAAAACCATTGAACCGGCACCCATCAAACCGGCCATCACCATGGATGAATACGCCAAAGTCGATATCCGGGTCGGAACCATCCGGCGCGTTGAAAATATTGACGGCGCGGACAAACTCGTCAAACTCACGGTGGATTTCGGTGATCACCAGAGAACCATCCTCTCGGGGATGAAACAGGAGCGTGAAAACCCCACAGAGATTGAGGGCAGGCAGGCACTGTTCTGCGTCAACCTCAAACCGCGAAAGATGCTGGGGGAAACATCCCAGGGGATGATATTCGATGCCGGATATGACGACGGCATCACCCCGGTGCTGATCGTACCGGAAAAACCGGTTCCGAACGGAGCACGGGCCGGATAAGGAAATGGGCCAAATTTTGCTTTATGTCTTGATCGTAATAGATAGATAAACCCCCTTTAAAAAAGGAGTTGATCAATATATGTATGAAAATCTTGCTGGCAAACGGGTTATTATTACAGGGGGCTCGAGTGGAATCGGATTTGCCACCGCCAAACGCTTCGTTGATGAAGGGTCTAAAGTCGTCATATTTGCCCGGAACCAGGAAAATTTAAATAGAACCCGAGAGATGATACCAGATCTCGTAGGTTCAGTTTGCGTCGATGTTGGCCGGGATAATGATGTGGCCAGGGCATTCCAAAAAACCGACGAGATGATTGGCGGCATAGACATTCTTATCTCCAATGCCGGGATAAGTTATCGTAGCGGATTTCTTGACATCAAATATGATCAGTGGAAAGAAGTTATGCGTGTCAATTTGGATGGCATGTTTCTCTGCGCACAAGAAGCGATTTTTAGAATGAAGAAACAGAAGTCCGGTGTCGTCCTATTGACGGCCTCCACCAATGGGCAATACGGCTACCCGTTTTATGCGGATTACAATGCTTCCAAGGCGGGCGTCATCATGCTGGCCAAGACCCTGGCTCTGGAATTCGCCCCATGGATCAGGGTCAACGCCGTCTGCCCGGGGTATACGCTCACGCCCATGCAGAAGGCCGAATATACCCCGGAGATGCTTGCGCGTGTCAATTCTAAAATCCCCTTAAAACGCCATGCCGAACCGGAAGAGATGGCCGGACTGTTCGCATTCCTGGCATCATCCGAGGCCAGATATTTTACCGGCCAGGCAATCACCATGGATGGCGGAGAATCCATCGGAAACATGATTGAAGCGGATAGTGATTGACACCGACGAGGCAAACAGAGGATCGTATCATCCCACATGATCGTTATTTTTTTTAATTAAAAGACCTGACGCTGTCAGGATAACTATTTTTTACAAAAAACAGTTAAAGAGGAAAGATATTATGGGTATTTACAAAGATCTGGAAAGCAAGAGAGTTGTTATTACCGGCGGAGCAGACGGAATCGGGTTTGCCACCGCCCAGCGGTTTATTGACGAGGGAAGCCATGTGGTCATCTTCGACCTTGACAAGGAAAAGTCAGAAACCCTGGCGACCAAACTGCCCGGATTGAAGGGAAATGTGATCGTGGATGTGTCGGATCCCGTTCAAGTGCCTGCCGCCTTCAGAAAGGTCGATGAATTAATAGGGGGCATCGATGTATTGATCTCCAATGCCGGCATCAGCGTACGTAAAAATTTTCCGGAGATCGAGTACGAACAATGGGCCAAAGTCCTCCGGGTGAATCTTGATGGTATGTTCCTGTGTGCAAAAGAGGCCGTGACCCGCATGAAACGGCAGCAGTCAGGGGTCGTTCTGTTCACCGGTTCCACAAACGGCGTCGAGGGCCATCCTTACTATGCCGATTACAACGCCTCCAAGGCCGGAGTAATCATGTTAGCAAAGACCCTGGCTCTGGAATGCGCACCGTGGATGAGAGCCAATGCGATCTGTCCGGGATATGTGGCCACGCCTATGCAAAAAGCTGAATACACACCAGAGATGCTCAAAAAAGTTAACGAAGGGATCCCCATGAAACGTCATGCGGAGCCTAGAGAAATTGCGGCGCTTTTTGCATTTCTGGCCTCCGCCGAAGCTTCTTATATCAACGGAGATGCCATCGCCATCGATGGCGGTGAAACCGCCGGCTTGTACACGGCGGTGGGCAATGATTAAACATTTGAGGTAAAACAGATGGAAAATATTCTCTCTTTAAAAGGAAAGGTTGCCCTTGTTACCGGTGCCGCATCTGGCATCGGTCGGGGAACCGCGGAACTTTTGGCCGAAATGGGAGCATCCATTGCTCTGATCGATATAAACGATGCCCTTGGGCTGAAAGTACAAAAAAAGATCACTGCAACCGGCGGTACCGCCCGGTATTTTAACTGCAACGTTATTTCTGAGTCCGACTGCAGAAACACTACCGAGGCAATAAAAAAACAATTCGGAAGAATAGATATCCTGTTCAACAATGCTGGTGTCATTCGCAGGCAAAAAGTCACCGAACTCGAAGAGAAGGATTGGGATCTGGTGATTGACGTAAGCCTCAAAGCGATTTTTCTCATGTCCAAACACGTCATTCCCGTGATGGCCGAAGGAGGCGGCGGCACAATTATCAATACCGGATCCGGCTGGGGTCTCAAGGGCGGTGGTGATGCCGTGGCCTACTGTGCCGCTAAAGGTGGCGTGGTCAACATGACGCGGGCCATGGCCATCGACCATGGCTCCCAGAGAATCCGGGTCAATTGTATCTGCCCCGGCGATATCGACACCCCGCTTCTTCACGACGAAGCCAGGCAGCTTGGGGCGGACGATAAGGCGTTCATGAAAGAGGCCGCAGATCGACCACTGGCACGTGTGGGGACTCCCCGGGATATCGCCAATACGGTCCTCTATCTGGCCAGTGATCTTTCCGCATGGGTCACCGGAACCTCTATTCTGGTGGACGGCGGCGGACTGGCATGACCCAAGAAATGCGTCCTCCGGATAAACTATAAATACACCGGAGCTAACAGACGCCAAACAGGTTTTATCTAAGAAAGGACAGTTTATGAAAACAGCACATCCCTACATTCCCAACTCCGCTCCGGGCGTCCAGGCAAAGATGATGGAAGAAATCGGCATCAAGAATATCGACGAGCTTTACACCGATATCCCCCCATCGATCCGTTTCTTTGGAAAAATGGACATCTCCGCCCTGCCCTGCGAGTACGACCTCAAACGGCATATGAATCGACTATTGGCTAAAAACAACTCCTGCGAGGAGAATCTCAATTTTCTGGGTGGCGGATGCTGGCAGCATTATGTACCGGCCATTTGCGATGAAATCAACCATCGATCGGAATTTCTCACCGCATATGCAGGTGAACCCTTTGAAGACCACGGGCGATTTCAAGCCCTTTTCGAGTACGCGAGCATGATGGGCGAACTCCTGGACATGGATGTTGTCAATGTGCCCACCTATGACTGGAGCCAGGCGGCAAGCACTTCCATCCGGATGGCGGCAAGGATAACGGGCCGGGGCCAGGCGCTGGTAGCTGACACTATAGCGCCGGACAGGCTCAGCGCTATCCGCAATTATTGCAAATCCTTTGTCGAGATCGTGATGGTAAAACATTGCCCCGATACGGGGAAAATGGACCTTGAAGACCTGAAATCCAAACTGTCGCCGGAAACCGCCGCCCTCTATTTTGAAAATCCATCCTATATCGGAACCATTGAAGATCAGGGCCAGACAATCTCGGACATGGCCCATGCAAACGGCGCCCTCAGCCTCGTGGGGGTTGACCCCATATCTCTCGGCGTGCTTATGCCCCCGAGCAATTACGGTGCTGACATCGTTTGCGGCGACATACAGCCTCTGGGAATACATATGCAGTACGGCGGGGGGCATGCCGGTTTTATTGCCACTCGTGATGAAGAAAAATTCGTCATGGAATATCCATCCCGCCTTTTCGGTATAGAGGCCACCGATGAGGAGGGAGAATACGGTTTCGGGGATGTGACCTTTGACAGGACATCCTTTGGTGACAGGGAAAACGCAAAAGAATTCATCGGCACAGCCACTGCCCTGTGGGGAATTACAGCCGGCGTTTACCTGGCCCTTCTGGGCCCTGAGGGAATTACACAGGTGGGAAAAACCATCCTGCAGCGGTCCCAATATGCCGCAAAGAAGATATCGCAAATAAATGGCGTGCGAATGCCCTTGGAAAAGGGTGTTCATTTCAAGGAATTTGTTGTGGATTTAAGCCCATCGGGAAAAACCGTAAAAACGATAAACCAGGGCCTTCTCGAAAAGAAAATTTTCGGAGGGATGGATATTTCCGGCCTGTTCCCCGAACTTGGGAATGCCGCCATGTTTTGCATCACTGAAATTCATACAAAAAAAGATATCGATACCTTGGTCCAGGCCCTCGATTCAGTCATAAATGGTTAACCATCAGCCCACAGCATTTCGAAAGGATAAAAACCATGAGTTTAAACAAAAATACGAAATTAAGAAAATTTCATCAGGCAAAATGGGATGAACCGATTATATTCGAGTTGGGTGAAAAGGGCGAACGGGGCATCCAGATGCCTATTGTCGAAAAAGAAATCGAAGCGGAGATCGGCGACGGAATATCCAGACTGCCCGCCAGTATTGTAAGAAAAAAAGCCCCTGCCCTGCCCGAGATCGGCCAGATGCAGGTCCTCAAACACTACCTCCGCATGTCTCAGGAAAACCTGGGCGCCGATCTCAACGTAGATATCGGTCAGGGCACCTGCACCATGAAATACAATCCAAAAATAAACGAACAGTTCGCAACTTCTCACCAATTTGCAGATCTGCACCCGTTGCAAGACGAAAGCACGGTTCAGGGGATGCTCGAGATTATGTACAAGACCGAGCATTTTTTAAAAGAGATCTCCGGGCTGGATACTTTCACATTTCAGCCCGGTGGCGGCTCCCAGGCAATTCTGGGCATGGCCACCATCGTCGAGAAGTACCATGAGACGAAAGGGGAAGGAGACAAAAGGGACGAAATCATCACGACCATCTTTTCCCACCCCTCCGATTATGCTGCGGCAGCCGTAAAAGGCTACAAAATTATCAATATCTATCAGGATGAACACGGCCTCCCGGATTTAGCCGCACTAAAAGCCGCGGTGTCGGATCGTACTGCTGCTCTTTTCATTACGAATCCTGAAGATACCGGCATTTATAACAACAAGATCGCCGAGTTTACCAAGATTGTCCACAATGTGGGCGGACTCTGCGGATATGATCAGGCCAACGCAAACGGCATCCTGGGCATAACCCGGGCCAAGGAGGCCAATTTCGACCTGACCTTTTTCAACCTGCACAAGACCTTTGCCTCTCCCCACGGATGCGGCGGACCTGCCTGCGGTGCCCTCGGGGTGACCCGGGCGCTTGCCAGATTCATGCCGGCGCCCCTGGTCCGGTTTGACGGGAAAACGTATTCCCTCGACTATAACCTGCCGGATTCTGTTGGAAAGATCAGATGTTTCTACGGCAGCATGTCCGCCGTCCTCAAAGCCTATGCATGGATGATGAGCCTTGGTGATGAGGGACTCAGGGAAGTGGCCCGGGTGGCGGTACTCAACAACAATTATCTTTTGAAAAAAATCCTCCAGATTCGAGGAGCCAGCGCCCCCTATGCCGAGGGCAAACACCGAATCGAGCAGGTTCGCTTCAGCTGGGAGGACCTGGAAAGAGAGACCGGGGTATCCACCTTTGATGTGACCTGCCGGATGGCTGATTTTGGATTTCACATGTGGTCCAGTCATCACCCCTTCGTCATTCCGGAACCGTTTACCATCGAGCCCACTGAATCCTACTCGAAAAACGAACTGGATGAATATGTGGCCGGACTGCAACAAGTGTCGGATGAAGCCTACGAAACGCCGGAAATCGTTAAAACTGCGCCGCATAACAGCGTCATCCGCAGGCCTAAAGATGACACCCTGGAGGATCCGTTACAATGGGCCATGACCTGGCGGGCGTACCTGAAAAAATGTGCTTTGGGCCAACGAAAAAGGATTTGATCCTTGAAAAAAATAGGTTTTATCGTAAACCCCATTGCCGGGATGGGCGGAAGAGTTGGCCTCAAGGGGACAGATGGCCCTGGCATCCTTGAGTCAGCCATTCTCATGGGGGCCAGGCCCGAATCACCGGAGCGTGCCATACGGGCCTTGAAACGGCTTGGCGCTCTCAAGGGCAAAATTCAGGTCATCACCTGTCCTGGGGATATGGGAGAAAACCCGGCAAGAGACTGCGGATTTGCCCCCCTGGTGATCGAATTTTCCACTCCCGGCCGGACAACGGCGGCCCATACCATTAAAGGGGCCACCGTCATGCTCGATCAGAAAGTCGACCTTCTTCTCTTTGCCGGTGGGGACGGAACGGCCAGAGACATTTACCAGGCGGTTAAAGACCGCCTGGTCGTCCTTGGCATCCCCACGGGGGTTAAAATGCATTCTGCTGTATACGGATACAATCCGGAAAGGACCGGGGACCTTGCTTTACTTTACCTGCAAGACAAAGCAAAGCGCCTTAAAACTGCGGAAGTGATGGATATCGACGAACGGGCGCTTCGTTCCGGACAGGTAAACGCGAATCTGTATGGATATCTCACCATCCCCTTTGCGAAGAGCCATGTGCAGGGGCTTAAATCCGGTAGTCCTGAAAGCGAGCAATACCACCAGCAGGCCATTGCAGCCCATGTGATCGAAACTATGAAAGACGACGTCTTTTACATTATCTGCCCCGGAACCACCACCACCAGAATAATGGAACGGCTAAATCTCGATTACACTCTGGTGGGGGTGGATATTGTCCGCAATAAAAAACTGGTTGCCAAGGATTTGAGCGAAAAACAGATTCTCGATGCCATTGAAGGCTCAAAGGTAAAAATTGTCGTTACCCCCATCGGGGGCCAGGGCTGCCTCTTTGGCAGGGGAAACCAGCAGTTGAGCCCAAAGGTAATCCGCACAGTAGGAAGGAAAAACATCATCGTAGTGGCAACCCGACAAAAAATCAACTCCCTGCGGGGAATGCCTCTTTTTGTCGATTCCGGTGACCATGAGATAAACCGGATGCTCGCGGGCTATTTCCAGGTAATCACCGGATATCGGGTCCGAGCCGCATACAAAGTTGTCTGCTGACCCTTAAGTTATGGCAAATTATACCTTTCCAACTTTCGGTAAAGGGTCCTTAAACCAACCCCCAATTCTTTGGCAACCCTTTGCTTTCCTTTGAGGTCGCTTCCATACAGTTCCAACGCCTCCCGGATGGTATTACACTCAAAACAGTCTATCTTACTCTTCAATGGGCAGATGCCCTCTTTCGTAATCTCTGGCGTAACAGCCCGAAGCTTTTCCGGAAGACTCTCTGCTGTGATAACTTCTCCATCTTCGATATTGACAGCATACTCCACTGCATTTTCCAGTTCCCTGACATTACCAGGCCAGGAATATGCATTGAGCGCATTAATTGCCTCTTTGGTGAAGTGGGTAAATTGTTTCTTCAAAAGCCGACAATACTTGTCCAGGAAGTGTCGAGCCAGAATCTCCACATCCCCGTTTCGCATTCTGAGCGGCGGCAGATGTATGGGAATAACATTAAGCCGATAGTAAAGATCAGACCTGAATTCAGATGCCGCCACCAATGCTTCCACATCCCTGTTGGCAGTCGCGATGATCCTCACATCCAATGGGAACGGGCGGTGGCTTCCGATCCGCTGAACATACCGTTCCTGAAGAACCCGTAAAAGCTTAACCTGAAGGGCCGGAGACATTTCCGTGATCTCATCCAGAAAAAGGATACCACCGTCAGCCACTTCCAGAAGGCCGGCCTTGCCCCCTCGTCTTGCCCCGGTAAAGGCGCCCTTCTCGTAACCGAACAATTCACTTTCCAAAAGGGTTTCCGGTATGGCAGCACAATTAATCGCCACAAACGGAGCGCTACGACGACAGCCCATGGTGTGAATGGCCTGGGCAAAAAGCTCCTTGCCGGTTCCAGTCTCTCCGGTTAAAAAAACCGTTGACGGGCTATTGGCAATCTTTTTCACTTTTTCAATGACAGTCTGAAACGCTGTGCTTTCCCCCTTTATATCATATAGTGAGATTGCAGACTGAAGAGGTGCGCGGTCTAAAGCTTTACCCTTTCCGGATTCATCTGGTGTGATCCGAATAACCGCTCCAGCATGCATTCCGTCGATATTCACCGATGATCCAGACACCAGGCAAGACCGCCGGTTAATCTTTGTCATAAAATTAAATCCGGGTGCTCCGTTCATTATACTGGCCATCTTGTTAGCCGGAAGCAAATTGTCCAAATGCAACACTTCTTTTTTTAGCGGGTCCACCAATTCACATCCCGCCTTGTTATAGCTGATAACTTTCCCCAGGTTGTCGGTACAGATCAGGACATCATCCGACAGGTTCATGGTAGCCCGCAAAAGCTGTCGATAGGGATCCCCCTGCCCCCCAGATCTAACCTGTCCAATGATATTGGCAATCAGTTTTGAGGTGTCATGCATTGCTTTTTCCATGGAATCGATATCTGAGCAGAAGGGGTCATTATCTTTATTGCGGAAAGAGCACAGGGTGATAATACCGATCGGGTTATTGTTGAATTTAATGCATTTCAAAACCTCGAACGCCGAGGGGCAATTATCCTCGAATCGGCATCCCTGGCACATTTCATCGCAGCCGGGCTTGGGAACGACCACGTCACCAAGGTCAAAAATTTTCTGAACAGACGGCCGGTAAACCTCCTTGCCCTTGTAGGAAAGATAATTCCTGGAAAAGGCGACAAGTTTATACCGGCTGTCAATAATACCGACTTCCAGGTGAAGAGAATCTTCAAGCAAGGAAATAATATTTTGTAATGCTGGTTGGATGGACTTAAGGTCATACATGCACACGAATCCCTTTATAAGGTTAAAATTCCCCGACACTTTACCAAACAATTTTGCGGTCGGGATGCCCTGCTTACAAAAATGTATTATCATGACGGTTGCCAAATTTTGCAAGAAATTTGTCAATTATGACAATTTCTGTCTCGACCGAACCAGAAATTTTAGCTCCAAGGGTACCCGCATTTCAATTTTTTTAGCTGATTCAAATGGATGGAAAAATGCAACCAAACAGTAACCTATTAAAGTTTCGGATCCTCGCTATTTTGTGTGGGTGCCCCTGGATGCGTTCATTGTGATACTCAAAAAACTCGGTGCAAAGCGGTCGTAACGCCGGACAGGGCCTTCTCATAACCGATTATATTGATATTCAATGTAAAATTAAAATCATAGGGGACTATTTGATGGCTGTCCGGCCTAACGATCGCTAAGCCCCTCAAACAGTTTCGAGCATCACAATGAAAACATCCAGGGACTGTACCGGTTAATTTTACCCATATGAAACAGCAAGGAGCCAAAGTTTCCATACAGTAACGGCGTATATTGTTAGCAAGCTGATTTGGAAATGCGATTACCCCGGGCTTTTTCGCTTCGAATCTTGACTTGTCCCGGCGCGGAGGGTAATGTCCCGGAAGTAATAATCCTGGCCAACGGTATCATCTGGTCAAAATTTTTTGTAAACGACCCGGTCTTTGCCGACAAGCTCCTTCAGCCGAGCTGAAAACAGTGTTCTGGCGCGGGGCACTGACCGGCGTTGCCCTGTTTATGGGGGTTATTCAGTGTTTCGAGGATCATGATTTACTTTCCGGCATATATTTTGTTTTCGATACATACCCATGGGCTTTTACGTAAAAATTCAACTACGGACTTACCGATATCAAAATCCGGGCGCGAGCTCACAAGCACTGTCAAAGACATTGACGCCGTTCGCAGCGAAGTCGGGATGGTCTTCCAGAGTTTTAATTTATTCCCACATTTGACGGTGATAAAAAACCTGATCAGGCTGATAAATACCCGAGCCAGCTCTCGGGAGGACAACAGCAGCGTGTTACCATTGCCCGCGCGCTCTGTATGGATCCCGAAGTGATGCTCTTTGACGAACCGACATCTGCGTTGGATCCGGAAATGATCAGCGAAATTCTCGACGTGATGATCGATCTTGTGGATGACGGCATGACAATGATCTGTGTCACCCATGAAATGGGTTTCGCTAGGTCAGTGGCACACAGCATCGTTTTCATGGATGCCGGTGAAATTGCAGAAATGAAGCCGCCAGATGAATTTTTCGAAAACCCGGAAAGTGATCGGACCAAGGTTTTTCTCAATCAGATCATCGCTCACTAAACAAGAGGATATTATGACCACATCAGAACGCAAACATTTTACCCAGTGCGGAATGACGTGCACTGGAGGCCAGCGGTCCTTTCTCCGGGAATATAACCAAAAAGCCCTTTCAGATCGAAATCAAAATTGACGACAGCCCGGTCACCTCGGTTGATCAGTCCACTGAGGATCAAATACGGGAAATAATCACTGCCGAGCATCCTGACCACGGAATTATTGGAGAGGAGCGGGAAGCGTATTGCCCTGACAATGAATTCGTGTGGGTGATTGACCCCATTGACGGTACCCTGCCGTTTCTGGCAGGTATTCCGGTATTTGGCACCTTGCTGGCATTGCTCCACAATGGAATTCCTGTTCTTGGGCTTTATCGATATGCCCATGACCGGTGAACGGTGGATCGGCGCTGACGGCCTGCAAACGACACGAAACGGCAAGCCGGTCCACTCGCGCCCCTGTGCCGATCTTTCCATGGCCCTGATGTCGACCGCCAATCCCGATTACTATGACCACACCAATACCCCGGCTCTGGATCGGTTGAAAAAAGCCACCCGCTTTGCGGTTTATGGCGGGAGCTGTATGTTCTATGCCCAGATCGCTTCGGGACGTGTCGACATTTGCATTGATGTGATATTCGATATTCACGACTACCTGCCGCTGGTGCCTGTCATTAAGGGCGCCGGTGGAATAATTACCAATTGGGAAGGAAAAGCCGCCGGGCTGCACTCCGGCAGTCGGATACTTGCATGTGGTGATCCACGAGTACACGAGCAGGCCCTCAAACTTTTATCAGGTTAACAGGAAGATAATCTTGTATTTGCCCCGATGTATACTTCAAGGGTAACGGCAAGAGGTTAAAGTTCGCGAAAAAATCGCAGTCAATTATTCTGAATTCATTGATATGTTTAAACAGCGCCTGGGGTGGAATTCCAGGCAATGAAGGGGGCTGCATGAATCCGATGATGCAATTTGTGAGTACCAGAGGGGGCGTAACGCCCGTGGATTTTGAAACAACTGTTTTGCAGGGGTTTGCCGCTGACGGCGGTATGTTCGTACCGGAAACGATCCCACAAATTTCTAAAGAGCAGCTGCAGGAGTGGTCCGGATTAAGTTATGTCGATCTGGCTTTCGAAATTTTATCGCTTTTCATAGATCGCAACATTCTTTCCGCAGATGAGTTGAAAGAGTTGCTGCGCAACAGCTTCAAAACATTCGAACACCCGGACGTTATCCCGGTTGTAGGCCTGGAAACGAAGCCCAATACGTATATCATGGAATTATTCCAGGGGCCGACCCTCTCGTTTAAAGACGTTGCCATGGGGTTTCTGGTGAACACTCTGGATTTTTTTCTCAACCGAAAAAATGATTTGTTATCGCTGGTGGTGGCCACCACCGGGGATACCGGTCCTGCCGCCGCACACGCATCGGCCGGCAAAAAGTCCATTGAATGCTGGGTGCTTTATCCCAATGGCATGATCTCAGAAGAGCAGGAGCGCGAGATGACGACTCTGGAAGCGCCCAACGTGCATGCCGTAGGCGTAACCGGCTGTCCCGACGGCGGGGATGATCTGGACCTGGTGATCGCCCGGATGTTTGCCGACGATGCCCTCAAACAACAGTTGAAACTCTCCAGTGTCAACTCGATTAACTGGTGCCGGGTCATGTTCCAGGCCGTCCACTATTTTTACGGTTATTTCCGCGTTGTTGATCGAGTGGGTGAAGAAATTGTGTTTTCCGTACCATCGGGCGCATTCGGCAATCTATTTGGCGGCTATCTTGCTCGTACAATGGGGCTTCCGGTAAAAACGTATATCTGCGCCAACAATCAAAACGCAACTCTCCACAGAGCCTTGTCAACCGGTCACCTGACAAAAAAAGATCTCAAGCCTACCGTATCTTCGGCCATCGATATCGTTGTGCCCTATAATTTCTGGCGCTATTTATATTTTGTCTCTGGGCGGGACCATGGCAAAATCCGGCAATGGATGGATGAGTTCCAAAACAAAGGCAGCGTGCAATTGGATTCACAGACGGCTCACGAGATCCAACAGGGTTTCATCTCGGCCTCCATCACCGACGAACAGACACTTGCCACTATTGCTGATGTATATCGAAGCCGGGATGGTTATCTTCTGGATCCCCACGCCGCCGTTGCCGTCGCCGCAGCGGATACGTTTTCAAATACCTTTGCACCGGACACCAAAGTCGTATGTCTGGCTACCGCCCATGCAGCCAAATTCCCGAATGTTATCCGCAAAGCCCTGGCCCTGGATGGCGAACTGCCTGAGCAGGCCGTACATCAATCTATTGAAGCGGCAAAAGATCTTTGCCAGCACGTGAGGCTGTGCGACTGCACCAAATTGGCTCCGGCTCTGACGCATGCCATGCAATCCGTGACAAAATACCGCGCGGCCTCGAATAAATAGGACCTGCTTGAAAAAAAATTTTCCGTCTCTGGAACGGGCGCACCTCCCCCCTGGCTTTCTTTGATGGACCCGGTGGACCATTTCAAGCTATTACACAACCTGAAATACCAATACCCAGAAGGAGATACAACGGCTGATCAATGCGGTGAAACGATAGGATGCGCCCTGCTTTGGATTTTTAAAGATAGGCATCTAAGTAAGACATCCGGATCCGGAGGACTCGTTTAAGGCATCCGCTTCGTCGAAAACGACCGATACGACGCCGGAAAGAATGTCACCCCGGACGGACCGGGATATTAACCGCCCGTTGCCAGGGCAATAAAAGCTTCCCCTTTTGCCGTCAACGCTTCATAATCCTTCGGGGCACTGAGATCCGCCAACAGTTGCCGGGTATACTTCCTGATCAAATCATCGGCCCTGGGCTCTCCTTCGGCCTGCCACTGCTCAAGGGTCAAACCCGGCCAGATCTCATTGCCATAATCGAATTTTCGAAAAAGCTTGCAGGTACTGTCCGCCATGAGATAATTCCCCGCCGGACCAATGCCTGTGATCTCTTCTATGGCGACCGCCTCATCATCCACCCTGAACCCCGCAGAAAACAGTCGGGCCTGACGGATAACCTCATTGGCGTAAACCACGGCCGCCGGGGAAAAGGCCAAGGAATCAAAATTGCTTCCTACAGAAGGGGCCAAGCCCACTTTGCCCAGGCAACCGGTTAAATGGTTCATCCAAAATGTGCCACTGGCCAGCAGATCCGGACCCCAGCCGGTACCACTTCCCGAAGTGCCCGAGTGGGGCAGATCGTAGTGAGCCATCATCTCAGCACTGGCCAGGTTGAGCAGCATGGTATGGGGGGTATACAGACTTATCATGGTTTTCATGTCAAAACCGGCAGGCAGGCTCCCGAGAATTACCGGCGTGCCCTCTTTTACCAGCTGGGCATAGACCAGACCCGCCAGCAGTTCCGCGTTCAGCACCGCCAGGGTCCCTGCAGGGGTAATCGGGGCAGTGGCCCCGGACATTCCATAATTATTGTAGATAAAAGGCAGGCCCCGGCGGACGGTGACCGCAATTTTCCAGGAGGTCTCCTCGTTTAACACCAACGGGGTGATGGGGTTAAAATAGGGGATGACAAAGGGATTGCGGGACAGGTTTCCGCGGAGATGCTCGAAAAGGTCCAGGGCCGTTTCAAAACAACCGGGCTCTGAAACCAGCACCACCAGAGGTTTGGCGGTATTGGCAATCATTTCGAGGCTGGCATACAAATCAGCGTGCGCCGCCGGCAGTTCCTGTACAATTCCAGGGGTGGTAACCACATCAAACCCGTCCAGCCGGTCTCCCAGCCTTACCGAAAGCGTCATATGCCTGCGGCTGAAGGGTTCTACGGTGTCCGTAACCGGATCCTGGTAGTAAAGATTGGTGCAACCCACACCGAATCGAGTCTGGTTCCGAACTGCATTGCCAAGCTGAAAGGCAAACTGTTCATTTCGATCATAAATATCGATACAGCCGGGTGCTGCAGCAATGGCCCACTGGATCAACTCAGGCGG
This sequence comes from uncultured Desulfobacterales bacterium, assembly GCA_942490765.1. Lineage (GTDB taxonomy): Bacteria > Desulfobacterota > Desulfobacteria > Desulfobacterales > 4572-123 > 4572-123. The sequence continues at coordinate 314,976 of CALNYM010000023.1, forward strand.
AATCATTACCCGGTTGTCCCCCTTGACCGAGCATCGGGCCTTAAAGAACAGGTCCCTGGCCTCTTTAGCATCGACACGAACCCCGACGGTCGACAAAATCTGCAGGGAATATTCATGTATCCGGGCGATCTGCCCGGGGTTCAAAACTTTAATCTTAGGGGTGACCGTACTCAAGTTCAGCCTCCATTGATCTCCCTGCATAACCATTCCAATAATAGTCGCCCCGGGACCGCCAAAATTCCCGTTCCGGGGCTCCAGGAAAATGACAGACCCCTGCAAAAAAGGCAACTTTCTTTCGCCAGCTGAAAAAAACTCGATTTTCCGCTACCCGCACAATGAGCAACTTTTATTCAAAAAATTTTGGCAAACGATCTATACGGTCTCAGCTGCGCCATGTTTCTTTGTGCGCCTCCACATAATCCGATAGCGCCTCCAATGCCCTTGGCATGATCTTTTCACCATAACCGACACGAAAATAGCCACTGTCGCCTGTGCCATATTCCGAAAACACATAGGCGGGTTTTATTGAAATCCCCGATTTAGCCAGTTGTTCCCCAAGCTCATCAGACGTCAGCGGCCCCTTAAATTTCACGTAAGCAACCGCCCCCGCATTTGGTCTCACCCATTCAAATAGATCACTATATTTTTCGATGAACTGATCAAGTAGCTCAACATTATGCCTAATAATTTTTAAATTTTTCTCAAGAATTTTATCACTGGCACGCAATGTCATGATCGCCTGGATTTCACTAGCACGACTAGGACAGGCTGTCGCAAAATATTGGGTATCAATGATCTTTTGCCTAAAATCAAGATCCTGCAATGCTAACCAGCCAATCGTTATGCCACAACCACCCCATGGTTTTGATAACGTAACGGCACTTATTCCTTTTTCGTAAAAATCCGCCATTGTCGGAAGTCTGTCGTCGGCATCATGCTCTAGAAAACGATAAACTTCATCCGAAAGAATATAAATATCATTCGCCCCGGCGATATCTTTAAGCTGTTGCTGCACATTGTGACTCATCAAAGTACCCGTGGGATTATTGGGTTCATTGATGACGATATACTTCGTATTTTTCTGCACCGCGGCTTCTACCGCCATAGGATTTATCTGCCAACTATTTTCCGGATAGAGACGAATCCTTGTCACCTGACTGCCTGCACGGCACGGTGCTTCCTGAACAGATTGGTAGCTAGGCGTAAATACGATTGAATGACACTCTTTGTCCAACAAGGCACTCGCAGCGGTTTGCAGCGCCACTTGTGCGCCTGGAAAGACGACAACATTTTCCGCTTTAATGTCGGGACCATAAAGACCTGCTATTTCTTCACGAAGGTCCAGACTACCTCCATTAGGCGTATAAATCAGTGAGTGTTTATTATATTGTTCCACGATATCGAAATCGCCTCTATCAAGCGATAGGTTGATCAGATCTTCATTCTTAAGTGGCTCGGCAAAAGAATTCGACAGATTAAATGGCGCGTTTGCCGTTACAGATTTATGTCTTTTGGACCATGGTTCTCTATATGTCATATCGCTTAATTACCTTAATATATGCTTTTCATCATCGAGCTTCTTTAGCAATGCCCATCTCCGCCTCGGTTTCCTCGACGATGGAACGGATTTTGGCCAGGACCTCATCCGGAAGCGGCTGCGGGGTATGATTTTCAAGAATATATCGTGCCTTTTCCATGGCCCGGTCATAACTATCCATGGCGCCTGCGTTTTTCCAGACGTCGCGCGTGCGCCGATCGATGAACTCTGGTCGCGATTGATTCCTCATTCCATCGAAAGTATGTTTATGAGTAAGAAACTCACCGAAGGGACCGACCTCCTTGATGACATCAAGGGCCAGCGCATCGTCGTTTACCGGAATACCCTGAATCGTGTGTTTGATCATGCGGGCCATTTCACAGTCGAGAACTAGTTGGGCGAAATCGAAGGTAATACCGCTTTCGAGCATCCCCAGACCGTACATCATATTGGCGCCTGCCAATGCGGGTATCAGTCCGGTGAGTGTCTTCTCGTGGCCCATCTGCCAGTCGCCTATCTTTGAATCGCCCTATCCACCGGCGACATAACTGGGCAATGCGTAATATCGGGCCAGTCGGACCACCGCCCCGCTGACCAGGGCACATTCCGGGGTTCCCACCGTTGCCGCGGCCAGTTTCAAATCCATGGCTGTGGTGGAACTACCGTAAATCACCGGCGCCCCCCTTCGGGTCAGCTGCGAGAGGGTGAGCCCCCCCAGAATTTCGGCATTGTGGGTCACCAGGGCACCTGCCAGGGTGACCGGCGCGGTGGCACCTGCCAGGGCCATGGACGTAATGTTACACACCAGGCCGGCCCGGGCCGATTCCATGATGATTTCGCAAGACTCATTGATGAGTTTCAGCGGACTGACCGGGCAGGTGGTAAAAGACACCAGGGGCCGCTCTTTGAGCTTATCCATCCCCCCGGCAATAGCAGCGGCCATTTCGACGATCTTTTTAAGAAGTTTTCCGTTAGTCACCCCAAATGCACAGTGCTTGGTGGTGTTGGTAAGATAGGCTTCGGCATTGTGAAGGGGCACGCTCTCTAAAGGCACATCCTGGGCACCTAAGGCCTTTTCGCAAAAATCAACCTCATCCAGATAATCGATTACCTTTGCGCTGTTGACAAGATCCTCTTTGACCGGTTCCCGGTATTCACCGGTATAAGGGTCGTTGATCATTATCCCTTGGCTAAAGTTTGTAAAGTGGACCCGGTTGCCCTCCAGAACGATGTCGTGCCTGGGATCACGGCCGTAAAGAATTACCTTCGAAGGGGCCGACCGGATGGCATCCTCGACGATAAACTGAGGGATCTTGACAATTTTTGTATCTCGATTTACTATCGCGCCGCCTTTTTCAAAACAATCCAGGGCTTCTTCTCCCTCGATAAAGAGCCCGGTAGTCTCAAGAATTTCCAGGGTCCCAAGGTGAATCTCATTGACCTCGTCATCGGTGAGGATATTCAGACTAAGGCCCCCGTTAAGATGCTTACCTGCATGTAAATTACGTTTCATAGACTATACCTCATATTCAATGATTGATGCTGATCAGCCACAGCATGCTGCTTTCATTAAAAATTACAGATTAGAGAGACCGGCTTTTCATATTAGATATTAGAAGAATGATTTGATCTCCGGTTATCCAAATCGAACGCAATGCTCATACCACATAAAAATAAAAAATCCAAGGGGAGGCGTAAACCAAATTTCAGAAGAAAATACCCGGCCAAACTATTCTTCACAAAATCGGATCAGCGGCTCAAATGGGCCGGGTGCTGGGAATCTCTTACTGAAAAAACGATTATGAAACAAAATATGAGACATTAAAATCCGCGATGATAAACTTCAGGCTTCCAGGTAATCACCTGCTCCGCCAATGGAAAATAGCCAAAGGGCCCCTGTCGATTATTGACATAAATGACAAATGCCCTGCAAAAAGTGGCCATTATGATAGGGATACCGGATGAGAATTTTATTCATCTCACAACTACAAGAATGTAATCAGTTTTTACATTTTTGTAATCTATCGCCTCGTTATATTTGATCCGAAAAAACAATTTTTGCTTTATTTTCAACATATTATATATATTTGAACCCGTGGCATGCATATTGCTCTATGAACTATTATCATTTCATTGTAATTGACCCCCGGCTTTACCGGTGGTGACAATATCAAAAAGGAGATTAAAAAATGAGTGGAAACAAATCGCGCTTAAATGCCATCGCAGCAATCAACAACTACGGACCGATTGAAAAATCGACGAAATTCGTCGAAAAACCCTCCGCCGAACTCTTTGGTGTCAACGTCTTCAGCCTGCAGGAGATGCAGCGTCTACTCCCGAAAGAGATCTTCAGGTCGATGAAAAAAACAATCGAAACAGGATTTCTTCTCGACATCAATATCGCGGACGCCGTTGCCACGGCAATGCTGGGTTGGGCACGAGAAAAGGGTGCGTCACATTTTGCACACGTTTTCTATCCGCTGACCGGCCTGACCGCCGAACGGCATGACAGCTTTCTATCCCCGGATGGTAAGGGAAATGCCATCCTGGATTTCACCGGTTCCGCCCTGATCAAGGGTGAACCTGACGCATCAAGCCTTCCCAACGGCGGACTCCGCCAGACTTTTGAAGCCCGTGGATATACGGCCTGGGATGTCACCAGTCCCGCCTACATCATGGAAAACCCTAATGGAAAAACCCTGTGCATTCCCACAGTTTTCGTCTCCTATACCGGCGAGGCCCTGGACAAAAAAACACCGGTATTGCGAGCGACACAGGCCTTAAACAAACAAGCCCAGCGAATCCTGAAGCTTTTCGGGGACCATTCCGAGGAAATGATCGCGGTAACCTGTGGTGCCGAGCAGGAATATTTTCTTGTTGACACCCATTTCTACAACCTCCGCCCGGACCTTGTCATGACCGGCCGCACCCTTTTTGGGGCACCCCCGCCCAAAGGGCAGGAATTCGGCGATCACTATTTCGGGGCGATCCAGGAGCGCGTGCTCGCATTCATGTTCGAAGTTGAACGGGAACTTTTCAAGCTCGGAATTCCTGCCAAAACCCGCCACAATGAAGTGGCTCCGGGCCAGTTTGAACTGGCTCCGGTATTTGAATCGGCCAACATCGCCACCGACCATCAGCAACTGGTAATGGTCACCCTGAAAAAAATGGCAAAAAAATACGGCATGGTGTGCCTGCTGCATGAAAAGCCTTTTTCCGGCATCAACGGCTCCGGCAAACACGTCAACTACTCGTTTGGCAACGCCAGCCAGGGCAACCTGCTGGACCCGGGCGATACCCCCCAGGACAACGCCCAGTTTCTGGTTTTCTGTGCCGCCATCATCCAAGCCGTGCACAAAAACGCAAGGCTCCTGAGAGCGACTGTTGCCACTGCCGGCAATGACCATCGCCTCGGCGGCAACGAGGCACCACCGGCCATCATGTCCATTTTTCTCGGGGAAGGGCTTACCAGCGTCTTTGAGCATATCTCCAACGGAACACCGGCAACCGCAGCAAGTCCGAAAAAAAAATTGAATATCGGCATTGACGTGATCCCTCCACTGCCAAAAGATTCCGGTGACAGAAACAGGACCAGCCCGTTTGCCTTCACCGGAAACCGATTCGAATTCCGCGCGGTGGGCTCGGATCAGGCCGTAGCAGGGGCCCTAACAGCCATCAGTACCATCGTTGCAGATGCCATCAGCGATCTTGCCACACAGCTGGAAAAAGCCACCGCGGGTGCTCCGGAAAAATTTAACAGCGCTGTCCAAAAGCTGTTAATGTCGGTCTACAAAAAACACAAGGCAGTGATTTTCAACGGTGACGGATACTCCGAACAGTGGCAGGTGGAGGCGAAAAAACGCGGCCTTCCCAACCTCAAAACATCTGCCGAGGCCCTGCCGGTATTGATTGAAAAAGAAACCATTGCCCTTTACGAGCGGCACAAGGTGCTCTCCCCATCAGAAATAAGAAGCCGGTATGAAACCTACACCGAGCAGTATGTCAAAAAAATTGCCGTTGAAGCCAGGCTCGTTGTGAAAATGGCGGATACCATCATCGCCCCTTCGGCCATACACTACCAGAGTGAGCTTGCCGACAACTGTATCAAACTTACAAAAGCAGGCATGAAACCGGACACCACCGCCCTTGAGGAATTAACCGGGCTGGCAAAGGGGCTGAAGACCGCCAACGCGGCACTCAAGGCGCTTATCGTCCAAGGGCAGGAGGATCTGGAATCCCAGGCAGAATTCTGCTGCCATAAAATCCTTCCGGCCATGGAGGCAGTGCGTGAATATGCCGACAAACTTGAAGCAATTGTCGCCGATGACCACTGGGCACTGCCCACTTACCAGGAAATGCTCTTTATCAAGTAAGAAGAGGACCCTTATAAGCACAGTTTACCCAGAAGGTATTAGTAGAAGGGCGTCGGTTTTTGTTTCCGCGCTGCCACTATTTCGTTTAAGGTCTTTGAAAGCCCCTCAATCGTCACAGGGTCTGAATATATTTACTTTATCGTCCACATAAATTACCAAAAGGCAAAAAATATGGGACATAAGCTTTATCTGGCACCTATGCGGGGATATACCGACGCTGTCTTCAGAAACACGTTTTTAAAATATTTCAAGGGGCTTGACGGTGCCATGGCCCCCTTTGTCCCGACATTGAAAGGCCATCGCATCAAACCATCGCAAATCAGGGACCTTGTTCCGGAAAATAACAGGGGAATGCCCCTTGTACCCCAGATTTTAAGTAAATCACCTGGGGATTTCATCTTTCTGGCCCGTCACCTGTTTGATCTGGGATATCCCGTCGTCAACTGGAACCTGGGCTGCCCCTTCCCCATGGTTGCTAAAAAAGGCAGGGGATCGGGCCTGCTTCCTTTTCCCGATAAAATCGATGCGTTTCTAGCGGCAACCATTCCGGCCATACCCACTGCATTGTCCATCAAGCTCCGTCTGGGACGAAATAATGCCGCCGAAATATTCCGACTCCTCCCCATATTAAATCGCTATCCCCTGGCGGAGCTGGTTATCCATCCGCGTACCGGTGTTCAGATGTATGAAGGCGATATTGATCTGGACACTTTCGAAAAATGCCTGGGCCTGTCAAAGCATCCGGTGACATACAATGGGGACATAACCACCCTGGATGATTTCATACAACTGTCTGACCGCTTTACGGGTATAAAAAGCTGGATGATCGGGCGGGGGGTAATTACCAATCCGTTTCTGCCGGCGGTCATCAAAAGCGGCAAAGATCCGTTTGAAAACAAAATCGAAACCCTGCACTGTTTTCACAATGACCTGTATGGCGGATACCTCAAAATATTTCAAGGCCCGTCACACCTTGTGGAAAGGATGAAGGGCTTTTGGAAATACTTTGCCTTATCCTTTGAAGACAGCCGCAAAATTCAGAAAAAAATCTTCAAAACAAAAACAGCACACCAGTATGAATCCGTGGTCAGGCATTTTTTTGAATCAGAGGCCCAATGGCGGTTAAAGCCGATGAAATACCTCGGTTAAATCATATCCTGAGGTGACCTTGAAGCAAAGGCATGGAAAAAAACAATCGCCGTTCAAAAGTTCGAAATGTCGATCCGTCCTGAACAGTGGCCCCAATGAACGGTTATTCCTTATAAAAACGTCATCGTAAGACAGCCGTTATGGCCACCCAGCCGTCCTTTGTTTCGACCTGACGAATGTCAAAGCCGGTTTTGTCGAGCTTTGACAGCACCTTATCGCGGTTTTTATCGATAATGCCGGAACAGATAAAAATACCTTTTTTTTGCATCACTTTTTTAATATCAGCGAGCAGCAGAATAATGACCTCGGAAAGAATATTGGCCGTCACCAGGTCAAACTTCCGGGTTACCGCATCAACCAGATCGCCGGTGACGATCTGAAAAATATCCGGATCGATACCATTAAGTTGCATGTTGCTTAAGGCAACATCCACCGCGATCTCATCCACATCGACTCCGAAAAGATTACCGGCACCCAGTTTTGCGGCGGCAATCATAAGAATGCCCGACCCCGTTCCGATATCCAGAAAAGACTGCCCCGGCTGCAGACAGGCTTCGATCATACAAATGCAAAGCGATGTCGTGGGGTGGGTCCCGGTACCAAACGCCATCCCCGGATCGATCTCTATAATCATCTCATCGGGCCGGGCCGAATATTCCCGCCAGGTCGGTTTAACGGTGATACGGTCACTGATTTTTTCCGGCCAGAAAAATTCCTTCCAGGATTCTGCCCAGTCCTCATCATCCACCGCCCGGCAGACAATTCGGGTGGATATACCGGCATGCTGCTGCAGCTGCCGCATTGAATTTTCGAGAACCAACCGTTTTTCTTCGGAAAATTCATTATCGGCCCAGAACCCGATCACCGCATCATGAACCGGTCGCACAGCACCATCTCCCCAACCTTCTGACGGTTCATCGTCAGGATTTTCGATGATAACACCTTTGAGGCCCAGATCATGAAAAATCTGGGAGATGAGCTCAGCAGCCTGAAGTTTATTGTCACTGCTGAAGATAACTTTTGTTTCTATCCATTTCATAGTTGCCTGTTCCGAATTTTGTTTGAGCTTACCAGTTTTCTTTGGGGGGATTAAAATATCCGTATTTAAGATCCGGAAATTTGCCGCTGATTCTCTGCAGAGCCGTCTGCATGCCCATGGGGGGACTGTGTTTTGCCGCCCTGCCCATAATCTGAAGATAACGATTCGGATCAAAATTCAAATTGCGCCACTGAATAAAATGAATGGGGTATTTTTTTCGAAATTCAATAAAGGCCTCAACCTCTTCCGGGGTGTCTGTAAACCCCGGGCAGTTGAGATAATTGATGGACACAAATTTACCCTGGTCCAATGCCGTCTCAATACTCTTTAAAACATCTTTGAAAAAATAGCTTCGGGGCCTGAAGTAAGCGGTATAACACTCTGTACGAAGGCTGTTCATGCTTACCCTCATAGAATCGAGTCCTGCGTTAAAAAGCGTTTCCATCACATCGGGCAGACTGCCGTTGGTATTCATGTTGATGGTGCCGTCATCGGTTTTTTCCCGTATCAGATGAAGGGCCGGTTCAATGACATGGGCCGCCAGCAGCGGGTCCCCCTCACATCCCTGGCCAAAACTCACCACCGCCTTTTTTACGTGGCGGATATGTTCCAGGGCGACCTCGGCAATCTCTTCAGGTGACGGCGTAAAATCGATCCGATCCTGGCTGTTGATGATTTCACCCGATTCCTGCAGGGATATGCAGCCAATGCAATGTGCATTGCAGGATCTTGAAGTGGGCAGCGGCGCCTCATAGCGGCCCAGAAAAAAATTTTTACCGGCCGGGCAGCCATATTCCAAAGCACATTTTTCAAGATGCCTGCGCAGACGGTTTTCCGGCATGATGCCCTGCATGCGATGCACACCGGTAACAACATCTTCACGCTGCATCAACCGTAAATCCTGCCGATTTTCACTGTCCACCAGGATGACCGCAGATCGAAAACTGTCATTGTGCCAACCCACGGCACCATAAGCGAACAGCGGTAGATAGTGAGCGCTCTTTTTTTCTTCATAAGCACATATGCGGGAAAGTACATATCCCGGAGAATTAAACGCAGCCACGGGATACAGCGGCGTCCCGGGTTCATAGGGATTTTCCGCCAGTGTTTCTACCCTGCCGGTATCCAGGTTATAAACGATGGGCATACGATCCGGCAGAAACATCAATTCTCCGCCATAGGGCATTTTTATAGTTGCATCCAGGGTCAGCGGCACCAGTTCCGATCCACCCCGCCCAACGGCGGCATATCCTTCCAGATCAAAAATTTCACCATCTGCGTTGGCAACCACGGCCGTCACAAACCCCTTTCTTTGCGGTTTCTGTTTTTTATTCCCTGCATTGAAACGATTCACCCGTTTTCTCCCTTTGAAATTGATTACCCCATGTAAATGGGTGCCTTACCATTGATGTCGGCGATAATCAAGATCCAACAATTCTAACTATGTTTAAAAAACAGGGGGTTGATGTCTACGGAAAAAATATGATTGAAACAACAAAACGCCACCAAAAGGAAAGCAGCGCTTTGTCCAAGAGCGGAATCGGCATAAAAAGCAACAATGACCGATGTCAAGTTCAAGCGTGTTGTTTGTATTACCGCTGTTTAACAAAAAAGGGCGGCCCAAAGCCAGCACCGCAATCAGCACCATGAGTATCCACCAGGCCGGGTCCCCGGAAATTGAAAAATTTTCTGGTATTGACCGTACCGATAAAACATCCGCCACCACCGCCATTGGATTCGCCACCGGTGACATCAACCCTGATCAGCAACAGATTCCGGGTTGCTGATGCCAAGCCCGGAGGGATCGAGAATCATGGCATTGGCCTGACGGTCGTTATCGCCGGCCCCGCCGTCCGTTAGGACCAGGGTCACCTGATCCCGGGCTTCGTTAAAATCACTGTTGCCGCTGTAATCCTGCCACCCGGCGGCATCACTGTAATTATACCATACAGCATCTTCCGGTGCACTCTCCGGCAGGTAAATGGTCAGAACAACCGAACCGCCGGGGCTTGATACCTTCACATCCATATCGATAAGGCCGTAGGGGCAACACTTCGGGACGCTCCGGGGTGTCGGCTGTCCAAAATCAGGGTCCACCGCTTCCGAGTCGAACCAGGTGCCCCCCGTCATGAACCTGGACGGCCATGGGCTGATCGTCACTGGCATAAAACGTGATGGCATCGGTTGGAAATCCGGTGATACCGTTATCCTGTATAACCACATCAATGGAATCATTATCCTCAAAACCATCCTCATCTGCTACCTTAAGGTTAAAGGTCAACACCACATCATCACCGGAAACCGGCGGGGGCACAAAGGTCGGGGCCACAGCCATTTCATCGGACAAGACGATTTCCGGCCCATCGGTCTGCGTCCACTGATAGGTTGCAATATCACCATTTGCATCATAACTGCCGGATCCGTCCAGGGTAACGGTGCTGCCTTCTGTCACCGTCTGGTCAAAGCCGGCAATGGCCACCGGGGTCTGGGGGGGAATTGAACTGTTATCCGTGGGACTGGTTTGATACTGGTATTCCACGAGATTGCTGAAACCGTCACCATCGGCATCCTGACCATCGTCAGCGTTCAGCGGATCAAGGCCGTATTCAACCTCCCAGATGTCGGGCATGCCATCGTTGTCGTCATCTGTGTCCTCGCTGTTGCCAATTCCGTCACCGTCACTGTCTACAGAAACAAGATCATTGACGCTAATGGAAACAGTGTCCGAGTTTGTTAATCCGCCATTATCGGTTACGGTCAATTGAAAGGTCAACGTCTCACCGGCGCTGGATACCTGGGGCGCCGTGAAACCGGGTTTGACGGCGGCAGCGTCAGACAGTGTAACTGTCGTACCGGCGGTCTGGATCCAGTGATACGTCACGATGGTCCCGTCGGGATCACCCGAAGCCGAACCATCCAGGACCACCGGGTCTCCTTCAGGGATGATACAATCAGAACCGGCATTTGCAATGGGCGGGGTGTTTTGGCTCTGCGGTACTGAATAATACACTTCATTGGAATCGCCACTTTCAACTCCGGCCGTATTGAAGGCCCGTACGACAAAATAATAGTCGCTGCCCTCATCAAGGTTTTCAAGGGTGCAACTGTTTTCAGTACCTGACCAGGTCGGCGAAGAATAGTCGTAACTGCCATTGGTTCTGTGAGAAAAAACCCGATATCCGGCCAAATCAGGCTCTGTATTGGCATCCCAGGCCAGCCGCACCTGAGCCGCCAAACCCGTACCGCTGGAAAAAATTATCAGCCAGAACATCCAGAAAACTGGACAATATCGATGTTTTATTTTTTTTATTATACTATTAAACAAATAGGACCCGTGTATGCGGTTGCCCTGCGGGTAAGGTACTGAAACAATTTCACTCACGCCCTGTTCATTCATTTTGCCGCCTGTTTTTCGTTTAAAACACCTGTTTATCAACTGATCTTCAATTTATTAAGTAATTTTATTACCCCACACTTATCATTAGCAACTTACATGCCATTTAGCCAACCTCCTTATTTTATGGCTAATATAATATCTTTAACTATAAATATCAGTTGAAGGCGGCCGAGGGGTTACAACGATTGCGCACCCCGGTACATTTTTTACCCACAAAAAGACGTTGCACATTGATGTGTAAGTACTTACCATAACAATAATCAAAGGACTGTACGTCAATGAAACAGGACATTCCATGACAAACACGGCGACAGAATTTGCCGATAATATTAAAACAGGGAATTTCTGGTTTACGGCTATATAATGAAGAATGAAAAAATCAGATCAAAATTCGGCATTACCAGCAAACTGTTTATCTGGTTTTTAAGTATAGTGATCATATTTTACGGTACGATTCTGATCCTTTACCTTAATGCCCAAAAAATAGAAAACCTCTCGGAACAGATCGTAAATATAAATTATCCCATTGCCTCTTACTCCAAAAAAATGGTCGAAAACCTCCTTTCTCTGGAGGAAAATGATACAAAATATCATCTGCTTTATAAAAAGGAATATCTTGATTTTTTTATTTCAGCCCAGAAAAAATTTGAAAAAAACCTTGCCGGCATTCTGGCGCTGAAATCAAAAGAAATGCCGGTTTCCAAGCAATGGCAAACTATTTATATTGACTACAAAAACGTGACAGGCACACTTAAAATTTCTAATGAGAAAACACCCTCTGATGCGCTGTGGATTCCCGAAAGGATAATCAACCACTGGATTCATCAAATATCCCTGGCCAGAACTCAAAATGAGCAGGCAATGCAGTCAGCCACCCTGGAACTGAACCGACTGGGGTTGGTAGCCGCCAAAAACGGTCTTGTCGGGCTTGGCGGTGCCAGTATTGCCGGATTACTCGGCATATTTTTCCTAGCATATTCAATGATTCGCCCCCTGCGTGAATTGCGCAGGGGAATTCGGGCCGTCTCAAAGGAGGGCCCCAACCTGCCCATCCGCATCAGATCAAAAGATGAATTCGGTGAACTGGCCGATACCTTTAATGAAATGACCGCACTTTTAAAAGAAGAAGAGGACATGCGTTCGGATTTTATCGCCATGCTGAGCCACGAAATAAGAACACCATTGACATCCATCCGGGAATCAGTAAATATGCTTGCGGAAGAGGTCCTGGGGTCTGTCAATGAGCAACAAAAAAAGTTTCTTGGCATTGCCGGCGCTGAGATTGTTCGAATAAGTGATTTGCTCAATCGTCTGATGCTTGTATCACGCCTTGAATCAGGCGGACTTACTTTGGATCCCGAGCCTTTGGAAGTAACTGGTTTCATATCCGAATGCATTCAGCATATGGCCTCGCCGGCCAAATCAAAAAACATCAAAATTGAGGCCCAGATACCGCCAAACCTGCCAACCGTAATGGCGGATCCGGAGCAACTGCAGCAGGTTGTTTCAAATCTTTTGAGAAATGCCGTCAAGTTTTCAGACAATGGCGACAAAATCAAAATAAGTGCCCGGCATGATAAGGCCGACCAAAACATCACTTTTTATGTCTCAGACAGCGGTCCGGGCATCCCTGAAACAGAACAATCACTGATCTTCAACAAGTATTACCAGGCCCGGGGAATGAGGCAACAGACAGACGGCGTGGGACTCGGCTTGAGCATTTCAAAACAGATCGTCAAAGCGAATAAGGGTGCTATCGGTGTCACAAGTGAGCTGGGAAAAGGCAGCACATTCTACTTTACAATACCGGTTTCCCCAAAGGGAGCAGCGAAATGAACTCAGGGAAAAAATCAAAAAGATATCAGTTGTTTTTTAACTCTCTCATGCTGATTTGTTTCGGATTGTTTTTTATTACAGGATGTGGTTTTAGACCATCAAAGATAGCGCTTCCATTGGAACCGTTATATAATAAAAATTTAAAAACGCTTGAAAACGGCAACCTGGCCATGAAAACAGGTGATACAAAAAAAGCGCGAAGTATTTTTCAACATCTGCGGCAACAGGCCCGGAATTCTGATATTCAGTTACGTTGCCTATACGGTCTGGCCTGTGCCGAACTTACCCTGGCGGACAATGCCACTGAATTTGAGGCGGCTCTTGAACTATGGGACCAATGGATGAGACAGGCCCCCCCCGGCAGGGACAGCGGTGACCCACGCCTGCTCTACCCACTGCTAAAATCTCGGTTAACTGAAAAAAAAGCGTTTCAAACCAAAATTCAAGCCCTGCAGTCCCAAATTGACAAACAAAATTCAAAAAATTTTATACCAAAGGATAAAGACATAGAGAAATTAAACGAAAAGCTGACCATAAAAAATCAAAGAATCGAGCAACTGGAACAAAAACAAGCTGATCTCAAAAGCCAGGTTCAAAAGCTGGAACATCAGATCAATGCCATGAAAGCCATTGATCTGAAAATAGAGGAAAAAAAAGAAGCGATCGCAGCCCCATGAAACACGCCAAAGAAAAAAAAGCCCCAATGCAACACACGATTTTAGTCGTGGACGACGACTTGAACGTACTGGAAGTCATAAAAGCACGGCTCACCTTTGCCGGCTATAAAACGATTACAGCGGCCAGTGCCCGGGAGGCCCTCGACAGGCTAAAGGAGGCCGTTGTCGACCTTATCGTGTCCGACATCAAAATGCCCGGCATGAACGGATTAGAATTATTTGAAAAAGTCCACTCAATCCATCCTGCCCTGCCGGTTATTTTCCTGACTGCTTATGGGACGATTCCAGATGCGATAAAAGCCGTAAAAGCAGGTGCCTATGATTATCTGACCAAACCCTTTGACGGTCATGAATTACTTGATAAAATCAGCGAGGTCATCCACAGGAAACCGCCGGCGCTGTCAACCACAAGCCCGCCTTTCCCCCCCCAGTCGCTTTATACGGGGAAAAGTCCGGTTATGGCCAAGCTTTACAGTATTATTGCCCGCGTGGCCCAGAGTCATGTAAATATTTTATTATTAGGGGAAAGCGGCGTCGGCAAAGAACATGTTGCCAAACTGGTTCATAGCAACAGCCCGCGCAGAAACGGCCCCTTCATCGTTGTGGATTGTGGTGCAACCCCGCCGGGACTGCTGGAAAGCGAACTGTTCGGTCATAAGCGGGGGGCCTTCACCCATGCAGTGAGCGATAAAAAAGGATTGATCGAAGCATCCGATACCGGCACGCTTTTTTTAGATGAAATCGGTAATATTTCACCTGAAATGCAAATGCGCCTGCTCAGATTTATGGAGGATCGACAAATCAGGCGGGTCGGCAGCCTGCGTCAAATCCCGATCAACTGCCGCATTATCGCCGCCACCAACTCAAATTTGGCCGCAGATATCGAGAATGGCCGGTTTCGCGAAGACCTCTATTACAGGTTGCGGGTGGTTTCCCTGGATGTACCCCGCCTACAGGACCGCAGGGAAGATATCCCCGGCCTGGCCCATGATTTTGCCGAACACTACTCCAGTATCCACGGCATTGCCATGGTCGAAATTTTGCCGGAAACCATGGCCTGGCTTTGCAACTATCCATGGCCGGGCAATGTCCGGGAACTTAAAAACGCTATAGAGGCCGGCATTGTATTATGCGAGGACGGCAAGTTGCGGATACAAGACCTGCAACTCACAGGCCTGCCGGAAAACCCGAATCGTATTTTAACGGAAAAGGAACCCTATTCACTGGAAAGCAACGAAGAAAATGCCATCATACGGGCGCTGGAGAAAACAGGCGGTGTTCAAAAAACTGCCGCCGACCTGTTGGGCATCAGTCGCCGGGCCATTCATTACAAGGTTAAGAAATTCGGTATTGATGTTGCCGCCATCCGCTCACGAAAATAAGTATCCTAAACGTCACACGGATTGGATATGGCTTACAAGATGTCCCAACTCGGGGAAAATCAAGGCCTTGCAGGCCAGTTTGCAGGCTTTCAGGCTTCCGGGCATGCAAAAGACAGCGGTCTTGCCCACAACCCCGGCAGTGGCCCGGGACAGCATCGCCGCAGAATCGATCTCTTCATAGCTTAACTGTGCAAAAAGAGGCCCGAATGCGGTCAATTCCTTATTAAACAGGGGACGCACCGCTTCGATGGTGACATCTTCAGGGGTAATACCGGTGCCCCCCGTAAGCAAAACAGCCTGGGGTGTATGCTGCCGGATCAGCTTCTGCAGGCCGGCAGCTATGGCAACGCTATCATCCGGAAGAACCTGGTGACACACCACTTTATGCCCCTCTTTAAGCGCTGTTCTGCCGATCCAGTGGCCGCTGTCGTCCTCTGCCAGCGTACGTGTGCTTGAAATTGACAATATGCCTATCGTGACGCTCCGAAAAGCCTTTTTTTTATGTTCCTGAGTACCCACCATTACCCGCCTCTATGTAGTTAGGGCAAAGCATTGATATGCCTTACCGCAGTCAAAATTGATATAATGGTAAGCCCATCCGTGATCAAACCATTTTCAATCATTCGGACAAGCTCCGGCAAAGGATATTTTTTGACACGAATAATCTCGTCCGCATCCAGATGCTGTTCTGACACGGTAAGTTCCGTAGCAAGGTACAGATGAATTTTTTCATCGGAATATGCCGGCAGAATATGGATCTGTGAGAGGGCCGTGATTTTTCCGGCCTTAAAGCCCGTTTCCTCTTCAAGTTCCCGCCGGGCACATTCCATAAAGGTTTCACCGGGGTCTAAGGTTCCGGCCGGTACCTCGAGGATATAATCTCTTATGGCATGGCGGTACTGATGGGTCATCACCACGGTGTTGTCATCTGAAAGCGCTACAATGGCCGTCGACCCGGGGTGACGAATCATGGCCATCTCCGTATCCCGGCCATTGGGCAGGGTAATGGCTTCTTTTACAAAAGAGAACGCATTTCCTGTGTATAGCTCACACACCTGTCGGATTTTTGCCACTGTTTTCATTGTTCTTGAAACGCCTTTCTATTTTCGTCAACCCTGAAAAGCCCATCCAGATCAAGCAGTTGATCCAGCCGATGGATCACCGGCACCCGGGTTTTCACAGACGGCCAGTTTCGTCGCACCGTTTCATGCTGAAGCCAGACCGGGTGCATTCCCATGTCGGCGGCGCCACAGATATCGATGCGCCAGTCATCACCGACATACACGGATTCTTCCGGCTTGATGCCCAGTTTTTCCAGACACCGTTGAAAGGGTATGGGGTCGGGTTTGGGCGGCACGCCCTGCTCACCAGCCACTACAATCACCTCAAAATATTGCGCCACCTTGGGGAACTGGCTGATTCTATGGGTTCCAGCGGTTTCCTGTCCCTGTGTGTTGGTTATCATGGCCAACTGATATTCATCACGGGCCAGCTTTGCCAGTACGGCTTCAGCTTCTGGAAAAACGCGGCTCCGGGCATTCACCGTCTCCCAGTAGTCACTCTCGAATTTTTCCAGAAAGCCTGAAACAGACCGGCGGTTAAACCGATTATAGATCTCCTGCCAGATGATTTTACGCGAAAAAATGGACTGGTCCTGATATGCTTTACGCACCTTGCGATAGGTATTTAAAAATGTTGCCCAGGATATATCTTTAAAATCCGGATAGATCCGGCTCTGAGCCTCTTTTTCAGCCCGGCGAAAGCCTTCGGCCGAATCCACCAGGGTCTGACCAAAATCAAAAATAACCGCTTTTATCATATTCAACTCACTTTATTTTATCAATTCCCCAACGCTCCATCGACAAAAAATCAAAGCTATTGCTGAGGATGACCCTGCCTACGTGAGAAGAATACCATGTGCCATTTCAAAAGTAAAAATAAATAACGCGCGGCAACCCTTTCCGGTAAGGATCCCCACGCGTTATGTTACATCTTTTCACAATCAGCAAACTTTTTTTACTGACAGGATTTACGCTTTCCCGTATTTTTTAAAATAATCACCAAAAAGTTCGTCCTCACTGGGATGAAATTCAGGAATCGGCACCGAAAGGTTGGTATAATTGAGAAACTGGCGCCAGTTGACATTCCGGCTGCTGATGTTTCCGGCCCAGGTGCCGCAGCCCAGGGTATCGGTAAAGGGATTACCGGAAAACCAGCTGCCGCTGTTAGCCGCACCATGGGGCATGTTGCAGTTGACGCGGCCCACATTGGCCCGTATGGCCAGCTGCAGTTGCCGGTCTTCCCGGGCACTGTGAATCGAAGCGGAGTGCCCTTCGCCGGAAAATTTCAATATTTTTTCCAGACGATCAAGCATTTCATCAAAATCGGTCCACTTCCAGACCGTCATGGTCAGAGACAATTTTTCACCGGAGAACATATCTTCCGGTCCAATTTTCTCACCCATGACCATGAGAAACTTTGTGCCTTCGGGAATGTCGATTTTAGCCAGGTCGGCAATATACTTGACCGGTTTGGCCACAATATCCCGATTCAGATGAATGCCATCCGGCCACATGGCCTCCCGCAGTTGCTCCCGTTCTTTGGTGCTGCACAGGTAACCGCCCTCGGCCTGGAGATTGCCCATCATCTCGTCAAAAACACATTCTTCGATGGCCACCGCGTTCTCCGATGAGCAGGAGGCCGAGTTGTTGCCGATTTTCGATTTCATAATCTTATGGGCCGCGCCGGCCAGATCGGCAGTTGAATCAATAATCGAAACCACGTTTCCGGCGCCCACGGTCTGAGCCGGTTTGCCGGCGGCATATACTACCTTGACAAGGGCCGCACCGCCGGTGGCAACGGCATAGTCGCAGGCATTCATCAATTCAGATGTTTTTTCATGACTGGTATGCCGGATACACAACATCAGGTCTTCGGGGGCCCCAATTTTTTTCAAGGCCCGACGTCCGATTTCCACAGCCTCGTAAGAAACCCCCTGGGTTCGGGGGTGGGGTGATACAATCATGGCATTACGGGTTTTCAACAGGCTGATCCCCAGAGCCACCACCGTTGATTCCGGATTGGTGCAGGGCACCACATTGGCCACCACACCGATGGGTTTGGCCAGAATTTTCAGCCCCTTTTCCGGAATCTCTTCGACGACGCCGCAGGTCCTGGCACCCAGCTGGTCGTACAGTGTTCCCCGGGCCTTGTCTGAAATTTTATGCACCTTGTCTTCATAGCGGCCGATGCCCGATTCTTCGACAGCCATCTTTGCCAGAAGCTTCCGGTTTTCCTCTTTGTCCCATTCCCAGGCGCAGGCCTGACACATCATATCGACCTTTTCCTGATCCCAGAACTCAACTTCTTTAAAGGCCTTGTGCGCTCTTTCATACAGCTGCTGGACAGTATCTTCCATGGTATTTTTAATCCTCCACTTGTATCGATAAACCGTATCGATTTTAACCTTTTTAGTTACTGCATCTTGCGCGGGTCTGCAATTTCTTCAACAATGGCCCAGCCGGTTCCCCGCATCTTCTGCCTGGCGTCAAATCCTTTTTTCCATTCCGCCGGGGTCGAAAACTGACCGGAATGAACCGCTTTGTCTCGCTCCTTCAAAGACGGCACCGGACGATCTTCCTGGCCCACATACAGGTCTTTGGGTGTCAACGGCTCCCCCAGTCTTACCGGTGGTTCGCATTCCACCTCTTCCATAAAATGGCAGCCCGCAGCAAACGCCCGCGTCACCGCCAGAACCGCCCAGGTCGCTTCCGGCGAAAAACCGATATCAAACATGGCAGCGCCCATGGCACCGAGCATATCGATGTCCACCGGCTCATCACTTAATGCCTGAACCGCTTTAATGACCTCTTTCATAAAAGGAATATATTTTTCAGCCAGGCCGAGTTTTTCAGCCCGTGCGATCATTCGCTTGGCGGCCGGGTCCTTGAGCATCAATTCAGATACGCCCAGATGCGGCTGCCCCATGTTTTCTTTGGCGATAATCCCGGCGGCCTCGGCCATGGTCCTGCCCTCTTCCACCAGCGCCAGCCCCTTGTTGAGCATCTTGCCGAAGGCATCATAGGCCCCGAAGGCATGCCCGAACGCCAGAATGGAGGCGCCTGCGGCCTGGGTCAGAATGATCTTGGAACTGGCAACGATCCGGGCCATATTCGCCGGTGACGACAAGCCGTCTTCCAAGGCCATGATCATGCAGTAGTTGAGCATCTTAAGCTCTTCTTCCAGCGGAATGCGGGACTGGAAATCGATAAAAATAATGTCGCACACCCCATATCCCTGCTCCACCAGTTCCGTGGTATCATACCCGCGGGTGACAATTCGGTGAACGTTTTTATATGCCACTTCGGAAGCCCATTGAAACCGGGCGCGATTTTCATCCGGCGGGACCGTGCCCTTTTCCCGGTTGGCGTAATCGTACGGAAGTCTCGGGTCGTCTAAATTTCCTATAATGCCCATTTTTTATATTCTCCTTCCTCTTTCTGTTTTCTGGCATATGCCTGTCTTTCCGACAAGGGCGGCACTTCCCGATCCTCGGGACCGAGGTATTTAATCATGGAAAGGTCCAGCATCTGCACCATGGGTTCACGCTTGGAGGCGGCCCAGGCGCGTCCTTTTTTCAACTGATACAGGGCATGGGCAGCGCAACTCCAACCCCGACAGACGCAACCGATACACCAGGCCGCATTGGGAGAAAACCCCAGCTCGCACAGGGCCGTATTACCGGCGCCGATCATATTGACGGCCACATAGCCGCGTCCCTCTTTTTTGCGCCGGGCATTAAAATGTTTTTCAATGCTGCGCTGCAACTCAATGTAGACGTTCTCAGTGCCCAAAAGCTCTTCGTGCTTGAGATGGGTGGGTTCAGCCCGGGGGTCACCGTCCAGGTGCTGGGGTTGCCCCAGGCCCATTACGGCCAGACCGGCGTCCATATATTCGTCCACCAGGACCTTGCCCATCTCCTCTAAGGACTTTTCCTCGACCCGGGCCCGTTCAATATAGGTGTGCATCATATATCCATGGGCTGCTCCCGGCCCATGGGCACTGCCAAACGTCATGACCGCCGCCGCTACAGCCGCCGGCAGGTTTGGCCGGCCACTGATCACCGCAAAGGCCGATGCTGCCGACGGTGACATGGAATGCTCCAGAAACTCACCAGTTTCATAATTGAGCATTTTGGTTTCATTTTCAGTGGGGATTCTGCCCTGAAACAACACGAACAGAGCATCACAAAAAGTATACCCCTCTTCTGCCAGTTCGCTCAAATCAAACCCCCGCAAAACCGTCTTTTCTTCGGTCTTGTAGGATATGGCGGTTTTTCTGCGAAACAATGGTTCCCGACTCATGCTTCTCCCTCCGGTTATTTTTTTAGTTTTTAGCAACATGCATGGATAGATCAATCCATAAAATCAAAAACTTATTTTCACATGACGGCAAACACCAACACAACAACACTATGGAAACAATTAAACAGACTAATAAAAAAATTGCCAACTATAAGTCAAACTAATTATAATTATAATTTTAATAACAAAAAGTAATTCCAGACAAAGCCGTATGGCATCCTGCCTTTCCGTATAACGACTTAATATCAAAATATTATGGCAAAACAGCCACCCTCACGGCCTTACCTGACTGAGCAATACGCAATCCGTCATTGACCTTGTCCAGGCTTACACGGTGTGTGACAATTTCCCTGAAAGGAAAAATATCATGGGTCATGGCCAAAAAATCAATCCCCATTTGCAGGTGCCTGGCATCATAATTATGGATACCTTTTATGGACAGGCGCCGGATGGC
The DNA here is from genome assembly GCA_942490765.1 of uncultured Desulfobacterales bacterium. Lineage (GTDB taxonomy): Bacteria > Desulfobacterota > Desulfobacteria > Desulfobacterales > 4572-123 > 4572-123. The sequence goes on from CALNYM010000023.1 coordinate 336,183, forward strand.
TATTTCACCGGCATCACAGGTAAAATCAGCACCTGCGAAAACACAGCCGATCTCAATATAGCGTCCCCCCATCCTCAGACATTTCAGCCCCAGAGGGATCAACGGCGGGAAACCGGCAACTTCCATGACACAATCAACGCCGAATCCCCCGGTAAGGTCTTTTACCGCCTGAACGATCTCATCATCCGTCATCTCTCTGGTATTGATCACATCTGTTGCACCGAATTTTTTTATGGATTCAAGCCGATGCGCCAGAATATCGGCGACAATCACCCGCCGACAGCCGTGATGCCTGGCCAAAGCCGCCGCATAAAATCCCAGGGCACCGGCCCCTTGAATCAAAACATTTTCAAAAGGCTTGAGATCAGCAGCCTCCCATCCGGCCATTGTTGTTGCAAGGGCACAATTGGCCGGAGCGGCTTCTTCATCGGTTAAAGTTTCAGGCACTTTGACCACACAGGTGCCTGGGCTGATATAGCAGTATTCAGCCAGCCCCCCCTCAAAATGCGGCGGTTTTTCACAGCTGTCATGGCCGTATTTTTTCAGGTGACGGCATTTCATCATCAACCCTTTTTCACGGCAGTAATAACATTTCCCGCAGTTATCCATTATGGTCCAGGTAACCCGGTCTCCCACATTCAGGGGCAGGTCCCCGGAATCATGGGTAACGCCTTCTCCGAGCACCTCGATGGTGCCTATGATTTCATGACCTAAAATAATCGGTACAGGCGCTTTTCGCTTGCCAAGCCAGGAATGGAGGTCTGACCCGCAGATTGTACAACAGGTTATTTTAACCAGGATACAGCCCTTTTCCACCTGGGGCAGCGGATATTCAATAAACTCAAGATCCTGTTTCGGGGCTGTCATGACTGCAGCCCTGGCTGTTTGTATCATTTTAAACATCCTTTCATTTTGTATTTGTCAACCCGGATCGATGTTGTTTGTGCTGCCAGTTTTGCAGGATTACGGCCTTTTACCGAAGGATCTACAGACCCGGAATCTTTGAATTATATCGTATTTTATCAGAACAGAATGGAGGGAAGCCAAAGCACAATCTGCGGAAAGAAATAAATCAAGGCCACACCCACAACCTGCAGAGCCATGAACGGCATCATCCCTTTATAGATATCCAGCAGTTCCCACTCAGGCATGATTCCCTTGATATAGTAGGCTGATAAAGCCACCGGAGGAGAGAGCCAGCAAGTCTGCAGCACGACGGCTAACAGCATGCAAAACCATATCATATTTATATTCATTTCCATGATAACCGGAAGAAAAATAGGAACAATGACCACCACAATTGGAACCCACTCCAGGGGCCAGCCCAAGATAAAACAGACTATCAGAATCCCGATCAAAAAAACCCAGTTGGGCAAGTTCCAGGAAAGCAAAGTTTGGGCGATGAAGGTCGGAGTCCCCATTGAGGAAAAAACCACTCCCATGAATGTCGAAGCGGCAAGAAGGATCATCACCATACTCGTGGTTTCGGCCGTGCGGAAGACGGAATCCTTCACGAGATTGAAGGTCAGTTTCCCATTCAGCGCTGTCACTATCAAGGCACCAAGGCATCCGAGGGCCGCGCCTTCCGTTGGTGTGGCAAGTCCCGTTATGATGCTGCCCAGCGTTGCCAAGACAAGGACTGCCGGCGGCAGGAGCCCCAAAAAAAAACTCGCGCATCTTGTAGCCTGTGGATACATCGAGTTCCTCATCAGTCAGAGGTGGACCCAGCTCCGGATTGATCATGACCCGGATCATCGTGTAAATGACGTACATGCTGGCGAGCATGAGTCCAGGCAGGACCGCTGCGGCAAACAGCCGCGCAACAGAAACCTGCATCACCGGCCCCATGACCACCAGCATAATGCTGGGAGGTATCAGGATACCCAGCGTTCCGCCGGCGGTGATAGCTCCGGCGCTGAGAGCCGGGTCGTAATTGGACTTTTGCATGACCGGAGCGGCCATCAGTCCGATGATCGTGACGGCGGCGCCCACAATCCCCGTTGCCGCCGCGAAAAGCGTCGCCGAGAAGATAGTCCCCATATACAATGAACCCTTGAGCCGGCCGGAAAGGAGAAGAAGCGCCCTGAAGAGACGTTCCATCAGGCCGGCCTTCTCAAGGATATAGCCCATGAACGTAAAAAGGGCCACAGCTGCAAGAACCGTATCCGTCATCGTGTCGAAAAACGTAAGGGTCATAAGGTAAAACACCTTGTTGCCTAGCCCGATATAACCGAATACCATACCAAGTGTGATCAGCGTAAAGGAAATAGGAAACCCAATACAGATAAATATGAAGAGGCCCCCCAAAAGTATTAATCCATATATTTCCAAGCTCATTACTTTCTCCTATATAGTTTTGAGGCATTCAAGAAATTCCACGGTCCCCTGATTAAGCGGCAGCGTCAATAGCAATACCGCAACAGGTGGGATAACGGATTTATGTAATCTCAGTGGGCTCCTCCCTGTGACGAATATCTACTCCCGTCAATAACAACTTAATCGACTTGAGAAGCTCCGAGATCCCCTGGAGCAGGAGCAGGACGCCACCTATGGGAATGGTCGATTTGAACCAGTATGCCGGGGGCCTCCAGGTCGTCATCATTTCTTCTTTCAGGGCCCAAGAATCGGCAGCGTAGCCAAAGCTCAACCAGATGAACATCACTATCCCGGGAAGGAAGAGTAAGAGATAGCAAAAAATGTCAATCCAGCATTGGGTCCGTGGTTTCCAACCTTGGTAAAGAAAGTCCGTCCGAATATGCTTTCCCGCATACAGGGTCATGGCGCCAGCAAGCCAATAATGAGTGCCATAGCACATGGTAGATATATCAATAGCCCAAAGTGTTGGGCGGTGGGTGTAGCGAATGAAGACTTCCCAAACCAGCACGGCCGCCATCGGGATAATCAGCCAAGAAGCGGCTTTCCCTGACCATATGCTAATCTGGTCGATCACCTTGATGATCCGATCTATGTAGTTCATAGTATCATGCTCCAAAATTTCGGGATGGTTCGCCCTGAATCATCCTATTAGTTGAAATGATCGTTTTTCCAGCTCCCCTTGATATTTTCGTACGCAACGGCTTACCTGGCCGGCCTTTTCCGAAAGGCTCCCGCAATGCCGGCTCAGGCAAGCGTTGATGACTATCGGACCTGTCGATTCCGCATGTACTTACTTTGTTTCCGCAGCCCCGGAGATCAACTGCATCAACTTGTTGGTCTCTTTGGTGAAGGGAACCACCAACTTGGCATACGCGCGCTGTGAATCAAGAACTTTCTTGAAGAACGGATCCTTCTTCTCGATTTCGGCCAGCACCTTCTTCGACGATTTAATGAAGGATTCCGAGTAGCCGGGGGGCGCGTCGAACACATTGACGTCCTTTTCATTGACCAGTATTTGAAGGGCCTTGGCGTTTTCTTCCACAAAGTACATCATGCCCTCGAGAATCGACTGTGTGGTTGCGCATTCAACGATCTTCTGGATATCCGGGGGCAGTGCACGCCATGCATCGCCGTTGATGATGATATCCATGATGCCGATCGCCTGGTGGAGCCCCTGCAGGGAGTAGTTCTTGGCAACGTCGTAGAGTCCCAGCTTCAGGTCACTGGCCGTATTAATCCACTCGCCGCCGTCGAGCAGGCCCCTCTCCAACGCAGGGATGACCTCCGCTCCACTCATATTCACCGGGATGCCGCCCATGTCCTTCAGGACATCCGACGACAAACCCGAAGACATGCGGTACCTTTTTTTCAAATAATCATCGAGCGTCTTGGGCTGCACAATGCTCCACCCAAAGGCCTCAGGGCCGTCCGGCGCGATCAGGAAGGGCATGACGTCCGCCTTGACGATCTTCTGGTAATATTCCACGTAGAGATCCCGGCCTCCTCCCTGAAAATACCAGGAAAGATGGTTCATCAGATCCAGACCGCTTCCGGAGCCACCGAGCGGAGAGCTGAAAAGACTGCCGGCCGGGTTTTTCCCCATTGAGTAATGGGTCCACCACTGACCACACTCGATGATCCCACCGTTGACGCCCTCCAAAATTTGAAAGGGTTTCACGATGGCGCCGCTCGCGAGGACCTCGATATGAAGCCTCCCTGCCGACATCTTCTCGATGTTGTCGGCCAGTCTTTTCAACAGCACGATTTGGGGGGCCCCTGCGGGGTTCGCGCTCTGCAACTTCCAGTTAAACTGTGCTGCATGCGCAGACGGCGCCATAAAACCAGAGAGGCTCACCGTCAATGCGAAAGCAATAACCATCGTTAACGAAACAACAAAAAAATTTCTTTTCATAGCGTTTCTCCTTTTTTTTATGTTAACAATTACGTTAATCTGAAAACTAAAAACGCCGGTTACACACTACCTTTTATTTCTCTTTAGGACCTCCTTTCTTTTGGTATTTGATATGATTGTTAAAGAAACACCTCACCCCCGGATATGGGTTTGGTGGAACAGCATGCCGTTTCAGGTATTTTTAGCGATAGTGCGACTTCTCAAATCATATCATTTTATCATTTCTTGTTGTTAGTCTTCATCTCTTTGTAGGCCCAATTCAAAAGAATAAATAAAATCTGACACCGCTGGTTCATGTGTCGAATTTTTTCCATATAAAATTTATCAACGAATTTTGAGGCACAATACTTACACTTGTTGCTGGTTTCAGGGCACCGGCCGTTAATCGATGTGTACCGAAAATAATCTTCAATAGTAATTTACAGCCATAAAAATCAATGGTAGTATGTCAGTAAATCTTGAATCTGTTCAAATGGTAAAAAGCGGCTTGCACCGTTCTTTTTTATTTAGCCATCCGGTTTTATTATTTTTTCTTCTTAATTTCATCCTTGGCCTTCTTAAGAGCACGAATAACATCATAGTCGGCAGAGGTCACCTTAACGAACTTATTGGAATTGACATTTTTAAGATAGGCGGTACAGGAAGGCTGGGTGTGCAGTGTCAAAAACGTCTGTTCGATCTTTTTCTTCAACTCGGGGCACAGGGAGTTGCGATAGCAGAATGGGTCCTGGGGCACTACCGGTGAAAACCAGAGGTAGTTGAAGTCTTCTTTTTTAACCACTCCGCGTTCGATAACATTATCAAAACGATGGGTGGCCACAAAGGCAGCATCTACTTTGCCGTCGTAAACCGCCATTGTCGAAAGGTCATGCCCACCGGTATATACAATTTTTTTAAAATATTTTTCCAGACTTGTATTGATGGTTTTTGTAAATACCACCCGTGGAATTAGGTTTCCTGACGTGCTGGCCGGATCGGTGAGCCCGATAACGGTCCCTTTCAATGATTCGACACTGGTAAACTTGCTGCCTTTGCGGGTAATCAGACAGGCCTTGTAGCCCGGTCCCTCTTCCTGAATATATCCCGGTTTCTTGGCATAGGTGGCAAAAACTTGAATATCGGAATCCTTGGCATTGGCCAAAACATAGGAATAAGGGCCATGTACCGCTACATCAACCCATTTTCCGATCATGGCTTCGATTACGGTAGCATAGGATGTGGGCATGTAAAATTCGACTTTTTTCCCAATCATTTTGGAAAGGTAGTCAATAACCGGTTTGTATATAGTCAATTCCTGAATGGTTTCTTCGGTGGGAATGATGGAAAATGTAATTGTTTCAGGATCTTCACACCCAGCAAGAGCACTGCCGGATACGGAAAATAATATAAAAAAACTCATAAAAAGAATAATAACCGTAGAAAATTTAATTTTGCGATTCATTTCTTCTTCCTGTTGTTGTTTAATGCTGTCTGAATTCAATACACGATCGCTTTTTTATATCACCTCCTTTATTGTAATATGCCGGTTTAGCAAGTCTTCAAAATATAAATGTGGTATATTTTAAATTATATATTCTTATAGTAGCACCTTATAAATAGTTATTAAAAATGCAATGACTGAATTCCTAAATTAATGTAGGTATAATTACCTATTTTGATTGAAATAGCTTGAATTCTCAGGTTTGCGCCAAAATAAGTTGGCAATTTTTCAGTGTTGAGCCGCCCGGCCGGCAGGACGTAAAAACGCAGCCGTGCGGGATGTATCGCCGCTTAAAATGTGATGTTTTTTTGCGCGAGTTGTTAACATCCGCAGTTATGAGGCATCGCGGCAGGAAATAAGTGCTGAGATATCGTCGATGGATGGAATTTAAAAACGCATTTTTTGCTTCAGTCATCTCAAAGAAGAGTAATCCCTACCCGAAATGGCTTGGCCAGATATTTCAATCGGCTTAAATACTGATATAATTTTTTCGAATAGCATATTTTACAATATCAGAAGTGTTTTTAAACCGCAATTTCCGCATAATATTGGCTCTATGATTTTCCACCGTGCGGATACTGATAAAAAGCAGGTCCCCGATTTTTTTATTGGTCTGACCTTCCGCGATCAGCGTGAGGACTTCCCGCTCCCGGGACGTCAATTTTTCAGCCGGTTGTTTATGATCGCTCCGGCACATCCGGATAAAATTATTCGCCAGTTCAACATTGAGGATTGGCGAAATATAAGCCCTTCCCCGGCGGATATTTTCAATTGCGGAAAACAGTTCCGAATCAGCATCTTCCTTGAGCAGGTATCCTTCGGCACCGGCTGAAATAGCATGAAACAGATACTCCCGACTTTTATGCATCGTCAATATCAACACTTTAATTTTAGCATCGATTATTTTGATTTCCCGGGTGGCCTCAATCCCCCGGATATTAGGCATTGAAATATCCAGAATGACCATATCCGGTAGCAGCCTTTTTACCAGCGACAGCAATTCAAGACCGTCACAAGCTTCTCCGATCACCTCAATATCATCAATTTCCGATAAAATTTTTTTAATTCCCTGGCGAAACATCATATGGTCATCGGCTAGAATAATCTTACAGGACGTCATGATATAATTCCCCTCACCGACTGGCGATGGCATCTGTTCTGTTAATAAAACCCCTGTGGGCATTTTTTTGCGCCGACCTACAGTGATACGGGGACCGAAAAAGATATTTGCGTTCCCGCCCGGTCCTGCGATTGAATTTCAAGGGAAGAACCGAGCATCAGCGCCCTTTCATACATGGCCGTTAATCCGAGTCCTTTTTCAGTCACCCCCCTATCCACAATCGCTTCATAGTCACAATCCAATCTATCCAAAAAAAGAACCTGGGTCACTCGATCAAGACCACCTTCCGACCGTCTTGGCTCTTTTATTTTTTTCTAAGAAAAGAATTGTTAATATCAACGTCTCAACATTTGTATCGATATCATAATACCGTGAAATCGTGAGTAACCAGTCAATGGTGACAACCAAGATCATCCAGAATCAAGGACTAGTCGCAGAAGCCTTTACATTCTCATGTAAATCATCTGTTTGCTTCGTGAGGGGTTCGGTAAGTCGGGCTGTTTGCCGCCCAATTTTCTTTGAATACTCCCAATTTTCATCTTGAGCAGAGACAGGGACTGCCCAAGTTCATCGTGCAGTTCCAGGGAAATACGTCGCCGCTCCTTTTCCTGGGCTTTCAGGATATGGGATGACAAAAACCGCAATCTGTTTTTTGACTCACGAAGGGCCTTAGCGGCGCGCTGATGCTTTTCTATTTCATGTTGCAGCTGTTTATTTACCTGCAAAAGCGCTGCAGTCCGCTTTTCAACCCTCAGTTCCATTTCATCGTAAGCACTCTGAAGCGCAACTTCAGCCTCCTTGCGTTCAACAATATCCCGGGCTGCACAAACGATTCCCTCTATCTCCCCGTTGTCTCCATACATAACCGCCCCGGAAAACAGAACCGGTATTTTTCGGCCATCCCTGGTTAAATTTCTTTTCGACGTTACGATGGCACCGTTCTGCATAAGCGTGCAATATTCGAATGGGAGGCGATGTTTAAGATTTGATGGGTTTTCCAAAGCTCTGCCTAGTAGAAGAAGGGCTTTTACTTGGTTTAGTGGTTAACGAAATCAGTGTATCAAGATGGACTTTATAATATATCATCGATTTGGATACGGTTGTGCCCAAGATCATGCGCCATTCTTTAAAGCTGAGCCAGAATGCCGATTTCATCGCTGGAAGTGATACTGATCTTCGTGTTGAGATGCCCTTTACCGATATCAAGGGCCGCATGGGTCAGTTGCCGGATCGGTCGGGATATGGATCGGGAGGTCCAGATACCCAGAAAAATTACGGTAAACAAGGTTATGATGGTGGATAGGATAATGATGATGCTGGCATTGGGAATGTATTCATTCAAGATCTGCCGTAGCCGGATTTCCATCTGCTCCTGGGCGTTTTTCCGGTATCGATGAATGATGGGATAGATATTTTCCTGATAGTGCGGTTCCAGGGTTTTTTTAAAAAAATCATAAGCCGCATCCGGCTCTTGGTCAGCCAGACTGATAAAATGAGATAAATATTTCCAATGATAATAAAAATGTTTTTTTCGCAAATTTACCCATTCTGTTAACGCTTCCTTGGATATCCTGTCGGTGTCATGTCGTGGCTCGGACAGGGCATACGACGTCTCCCGATCCCTGGATAAAAAGCGCTCCAGCTTAACCAGATTGGTCCGGATGTTCATTTCCTCGGGAACAACCGCCGCCTTTGAGGCTTGTTTGCTTTCCGGCGGTTTATAAATAATTCTGTATCTGTCTTTAACAATATCCTGTGCAGAGGTCTGGCATTTTTCAATTGCCAGAAGAATTTCATTGGACGATCTAAAGCCAGTTACAGAGTTCTCATTGAGTTGCACAAATTTATATTTAATATCGTTATAACTTTTAAATGAAAGATAACCGGCAAATCCTGTGAGCAGCGCAATTGTCAGGTAACCACAAATTAATTTATGACTGATTTTCATAAGACACGCCCCCCGGATAATGGTCAACTTTCATCGATGAAAAATACCAGATTATTTGTTTGGGATCACCGCTATGAAACATTGTCAAATTTTATTGGCGTAAACTTTCCTCAGGCGCCTGTAAGATTCTTTGCAGACAAATACACATGCATCATCCAGACAGACAGTTACCGATAGACGTATCACCGGGCACTATAGCCGTCAAGCCCATCAAAACAATCGGGAAGACACCGCTCATCTTTATGCATGGTCTTTTTCGGTAAAACCGGATCCGCGTATGAGGGCAGATTAAAACCGCTTTAAGGAGATACTCGTGCTCCCGGAGCGATCATCAAATATTATTTCCCAAAAGCATTTGTCCTGCCGATCGGACCGATACTTATTGATAATATCCCGGAGAACTGTTAATTACGACATGAATAAAAATCAAACACAAATGATCAATCATGGCTGTTGCCACAACAACAGGCATGGGCAGGCAGCCTGCAAACAGATATCTGCAAAAAGGAGATACAATGTCCGGTTTTACACATATTGATGAACAGGGACACGTTCGCATGGTGGATGTGACGCACAAAAAGCCCTCCCTGCGCATTGCCGTTGCCCAGGGGGTTATTTCCATGACCCCGGCAACCCTTGAAACCATTCTAAATCAATCGGTAAAAAAGGGCAACGTCCTTGAAACGGCCAGGATTGCCGGCATCATGGGGGCCAAAAAAACAGCGGGTCTGATTCCCATGTGCCACCCCCTTAATATCACCCATATTCAGATCGACTTTACCCCTGACATACCGAGAAATGCGATAAAAATTACCGCCCAGGTACGGATCCTGGATCAGACCGGTGTGGAGATGGAGGCCCTGACCGCAGTATCGGTCGCCGCATTAACCATCTATGACATGTGTAAATCATATGACCGGGCCATGGTTATCTCGGACATTGCCCTGGTTGAAAAATCAGGTGGAAAAAGTGGCCACTTCAAAAGGACTGGCTGAAAAATTATCATGAAAGACACGCGTCCAAAATTTATTTTTTTTATTTCCGGTGTGTTCTTTTTGATATGCCTCCTGTTAGACGGCTGCACCATTCCCCCGGCACCACCGGTGATCACGCCTGAAACCGCCCTTACCCGGCTTTCAGCCGGCCAATTTCCGCTTTTTGAAGATGACATGAATTATGACGGGCTGACCCATGGTATCCTGCAGAGCCTCGAATACATGAAACGACTGCCACCTGATCGAACCTTCTCTTTTGGGAAAGACCGATTTAATACCCCCCACATGGTCAAATCCCTTGAATTTTTCCTTGATTTTATTCAGGGCACACCCTCCCATGATGCCCTGCGGCAATTTATTGCCGACCATTACAGGGTTTACCGTTCCGTTGGCACCGACACAGCCGGACACGTGCTTTTCACAGGATATTACGAACCGGTTCTTCAGGGTAGTTCCAAGGCTACACCTATATACAAAGTGCCTGTTTGCAGCCGACCCGATGATCTGGTGTCCATTGATCTTTCAAAATTTTCCGCCGAATTCAAAAATAAAAAAATTATCGGCCGCTATACCGGCCGTACCGTCGTACCCTACGATGATCGTAAAGCCATTGCCACTGACACGGCATTGCTTCAAAAAGCCCCCCTGGTATGGATCAAGGATCCCATTGACCTGTTTTTCCTTCAAATTCAGGGTTCCGGCAAAGTCTGCCTGGAAAACGGCGAGGCCCTGTATCTTCACTATCACATCACCAACGGACATCCCTATCGCAGTATCGGCAAACTGCTCATCAAAGAAAACAAAATCGCCAAAGAGGAGATGTCCATGCAGAAAATCCGTGAATACCTGACCCTGCACCCCCAAGAAATACAGGAGATATTCAATTACAACCCCAGTTACGTTTTTTTTAAAACTGAAAAAAAAGGTCCTCTGGGATCTTTGAATGTCCCATTATCACCCAAACGATCCATTGCCACCGATCAACGCCTGTTTCCAAAATCTGCACTGGCGTTTATCAGCACTCAAAAACCCATGCTGGACGGAAGTGGAAAAATCGAAAACTGGTCTGCTTTTTCCAGGTTTGTTCTCAACCAGGACACCGGTGGGGCCATCCGGGGGCCGGGTCGGGCCGACCTTTTTTTTGGTGGGGGCCCGGATGCCGAAATCGGTGCCGGCCATATGCAGCATCCGGGGTCACTCTATTTCCTGGTTCTTGAGCCGACAAAACAATCTTCATAGCCCTTTTTTGTCGGCCTTGACTCTTTTATAAAAAACACGTATTAACAAAGTCTTGTAATTTTAAGATCGTTTTATACAATTTTTCAAAAATTCACGTTATATGAGATTTTAACCAACATCTTTCCCTGGAATGACCGGGTTAGGAGTATGATATGTTTGGCATCGGCATGCCCGAAATGATTTTGATCCTGGCTGTGGCCCTGATCGTCATCGGACCCAAAAAACTTCCGGATCTGGCCAAATCCCTGGGCCGGGCCATGGGCGAATTCAAAAAGGCCACCTCTGACTTCAAGGAAACCATGGCCATTGACAGTGAGATAAAAGAGGTTAAGGAAGCCATTGATGATATCGGAGACGATCTCAAGGGTTCAATGACATTCGAGGCTGACCCCCCCGTCGAAACAAAAACGGATTTACCATCCGAGCCATTGGAAAATGACGACCCCACGCCTGAAACCGACCCGGAAAACGCAGAAGGATCCAAACCCGATGCATGATGATGTCAAGGCCCCATTTACTGTCCATCTGGAAGAACTCCGCAAACGCCTGATCACCTGCTTTATAGCGGTATGTATCGGTTTTGTCCTGGCATACGGGTTTAAGGAAAAACTGTTTCATATTCTGGTAAACCCGCTGGTCAGCATTATGGAAGAGGGGGACACCCTTGTTTTTACCGGACTGCCCGAGGCTTTTTTCACCTATTTGAAAGTCTCCTTTCTAACCGGGCTAATGCTGGCCGCACCGGTTATCATATATCAATTCTGGATGTTTATTGCCCCGGGATTATATAAAAACGAACGGCGATTAATGATCCCCATTGTCATTTTGTCCACCTTCTTCTTTGTCGGCGGTTCACTGTTTGGCTATTTTCTGGTTTTTCCCATGGGCTTTAAATTCTTTTTGGGATTTGCCACCGAAACCATCCGGCCCATGCCTTCCATGAAAGAATACCTGGGCTTTTCATCAAAGCTGCTGCTGGCCTTTGGACTGGTTTTTGAATTACCCCTGGTCCTTACCTTCCTGGCCCGTATGGGAATTGTCTCTGTCGATTTTTTAAAAAAAAACCGAAAATACGCACTGCTGCTTTTTTTTGCAGGGGCTGCTATTTTAACCCCGCCGGATGTCGTGACCCAGATTATGATGGCCCTGCCCCTGATGCTGCTTTATGAAGTGAGTATCATAGGCGCCCGAATTTTCGGAAAAAAAAAGCCCCTGGAAAAAGATGAGAAAGCGTCCGTATCCGAAAATTCTGAAAGTTGAATCCTGCCATGCACTATGAACTGCGGTTGAACAGGACCGCTTCGGGTGCCGGTTACTTTGCCTGCCTACCGCCGGAAAATAGCGATTTTGACGATCTGCTCGAATACCTTAAGGCCTGCCCGCTGGATGATTTCATGCATAAGCACCTGCTCAGCGCGGTGCTCCAGTTTGATAAAAAGCAATTTTCGGCGCTATTTATAAAGGCGCGGGCCGATGGTGACAGGGTCTTGCTGGCCCTTTTATATGAGGCATGCCTGATATCCGACAATTTTTCTTTTTTACGAAAAAAATTCAAGGACATGGACCCCAAACAGCTGAGCCGGTTTACCCCCATGCTGGATATCCGGTCCGAACAAACAGATGACCGAGCGCTTAATATTCAATGGGTTCAAATTTTTAAAAAAAATATCATCCATCATCAACCCCTTTTGGCACCGGCGGAAACCGGTTTGCCGCCGCTTTTTTTTCCAAAACCGACCTACCCGGCCGTTCATCTCGAAGATATCCCCCGGCCTGAAGCCCATATTAATCTAAATTATCACCAACTATCCCCGCTGCCATTGCCGCACCATACCGCCCGGCACGCCCTGAACAAACTTGAATCGACGGGGGTCATTACCGGGGTTGAAATGCGTCACATCGCATCCTTAAGCCCATGGGCCCTGCTCAGGGAATGGCATATCGCCATCGGCACAAAAAACGGCCGGCACGACTATACCCTTGCCGGCAGCCAGATGGCATACGGCAAGGGGCTGTCGTTAGACGACGCCCGGGCCTCCTATGCCATGGAAATCGTGGAGCGCTGTTCCGCATTTGCCGGATTTGGCCCCACGGGCACCACCGGCTATAAAAAAGCCCACCCGCTGACCCGTTCAACTTTCAGCGCCCTTACCGCCTCAGGCATGAGCGCGCTGGACCCCAATAAATTATCCCTGGAAGTCCCGTATACAGATGAACCCATCTGGTGGATCCAGGCCCAGACACCGGAAGAGACCCATCCTGGCTCGATTCTGATTCCAGCCCAGTGTGTGTTTCTTTTTTGCAACCTGGATGAGACCAGCCTGTTCAGCGGGCTGGGTTCCACCGGTCTGGCAGCGGGCAACAGCATGGAAGAAGCCCGTCTGCGGGCATTGTTCGAAACCATTGAAAGGGATTGTGAGGCCATCTCCCTTTATCTGCCGTCTGGCTGTTTCACCCTCACGGCAGATGACCCTGAGATGGCAACGCTCCTGGCAGATTACCGGGCCAAAGGAATTTTCGTACAATTTCAGGACATGACCTCCGCACTCGGCGTACCCTGCTATAAATGTTTTGTCATTGCACCAGACGGCGCCATCATCAAAGGAAGCGGTGCCCACCTCGACGGCCGACGGGCCCTCATTGCGGCTCTCACCGAAACGCCCTGGCCCTATCCCAAGGGACCACCTTCGGCACCTTTTCCGGGAAAACTGCCCATGGCAAAATTCGAGGACCTTCCCGATTATTCGAGCGGCAATGCCACTTGCGATCTGCAATTGCTTGAAAACCTGCTTTCCGCCAATGGGGTAAACCCTGTATATGTAGACCTGACCAGGGAAGATCTGAATATACCGGTGGTCCGGGCCCTGGTCCCCGGGTTTGAACTGATGGCTGATTTTGATCGTTTTTCACGGGTCAGTCCCCGGCTTTTTGCAAATTACCGCCAGGCACCATTGTCATAGGCTTGACTTTTACAAAACTGCGTTTTAATTTAACAAATACGTTCAGGAGGTTCTTGCCATCAAAACTATAGAAACGGCCCGGGAGATGCAAACGCATTGTAATGAAATGCGCCGTCTTGGCAAAAAAATTGTTTTTGTGCCGACGATGGGTTTTCTGCATGAAGGGCATCTCTCCCTCATGCGTGAAGGACTGCGGCATGGTGATGCCCTGGTGGTGAGCATTTTTGTCAACCCCACCCAGTTTGCACCGGGGGAAGACCTGGCGTCCTACCCCCGGTCTCTGGAAAGAGACCTGGCTCTGCTGGAAAAAGAAGGTGCCGAAGCCGTTTTCACCCCCCGGGCCAGTGAATTGTATCCCAAGGACTTTCAAACCTATGTGGCTCTGGAAAAACTGCCCCAGCATCTTTGCGGGTTATCCCGACCGACATTTTTTAGGGGCGTTACCACAGTGGTTTCAAAACTATTTAATATTATCAAACCGCATATTGCCGTATTCGGCCAGAAAGATTTCCAACAACTGACCATTATCCGCCAGATGGTACGCGACCTGAATTTTGATATCCACATCGTGGGTGCGCCCACCATAAGGGAATCCGATGGACTGGCCATGAGCTCACGAAACGCCTACCTGACAAAAGCACAACGGCCGGCGGCCCTTTCGCTGTATCAGTCTCTGCTCAATGCAAAGACACTGGTTCAAAACAAAATTATCGATGCGGCCCACATTATCGATGAATCGAAAAAAATCATAACGGCCCACGCAGAAACCAGCATTGATTATATTAATATTTGTAATCCGGAGATACTTGATGATATACCGACCATCGATCGGCCGGCACTCATGGCCCTGGCTGTCAAGGTCGGCCAAACACGTTTGATAGACAATATGCTGCTGATCCCTTGATCAGCAGCTGTTCAAGGAGAAAACAATGAGCGAAGAACAATTCTTTTTTACATCTGAATCCGTCACGGAAGGACACCCCGACAAGGTTGCCGATGCCATATCCGACGCCATATTGGACGCCATCATGACCCAGGACAAACGCTGTCGGGTGGCCTGTGAGACGCTGGTCACCACAGGCCTGGCCTTTATCGCCGGAGAAATAACCACGGACTGCTATGTGGATATGCCTCAAATTGTGAGGGAAACCATCCGCGATATCGGTTATCATTCATCTCAGATGGGATTTGACTGGCGCACCTGCTCGGTGATTACCAGTATTGATCATCAGTCCCCGGATATTGCCCAGGGCGTAAATATCGGTGAAGGACTTTTCAAAGAACAGGGGGCCGGGGACCAGGGGCTCATGTTTGGTTTTGCCTCGGATGAAACGCCGGAACTGATGCCCATGCCCATCATGTATGCCCATAAACTGACCCGGCGACTGGCGACGGTACGCAAAAACGGCGCCCTTGATTTTTTGCGCCCGGACGGGAAATCCCAGGTCACCATAGAGTATGAAAACGGCCGCCCCAAACGCGTGGATACCGTTGTTGTTTCAACCCAGCATAAACCCGATATCATCTATGAAAACCTCAGAGAAGCCATTATAGAAGAGGTGATTAGAAAAGTGATCCCCAAGAGCATGACCGACGGGGATACCCGCTATTTTATCAACCCCACGGGTAATTTTGTGGTGGGCGGTCCCATGGGTGACTGCGGACTCACCGGCCGGAAAATCATCGTCGATACCTACGGGGGTCAGGGAAGCCACGGCGGCGGCTGTTTTTCAGGCAAGGACCCGTCCAAAGTGGACCGCAGCGCCTCATACATGGGGCGCCATATCGCCAAAAACATCGTTGCCGCCGGACTGGCGAAAAAATGCGAAATCCAGGTGGCCTATGCCATAGGCGTCGCAGAACCGGTTTCGCTCATGGTCGATCTGATGGGAACCGGCGTCATTCCCAAAGAAAAGGTGAAAGAGATCATCATGGAGGTGTTTGACCTGCGCCCGGCGGCGATTATCGACTATCTGGATCTTTTACGGCCGATTTACCGACAGACCGCGTCCTATGGTCATTTTGGTCGCAATGAGCCTGGTTTTACCTGGGAAAAAACAAACCGGGTCGACGAAATCCGAAAAATAGCAGGGATTTAAGCAGCACAAAAAAGCCTTTTCAAAAACACAAGAATTTGCACAAAACAGGCGCATCATTTTATGCGTTCAGATCCCCGGGGCCGTCGTTCGCCGATCCGACGAAAAATCCGGGATTATGCGCTTTTGGGGTGTGAGCCGGCAAGGAGTAACCATATGCGTTTAACCAAAACAAAAGAAGACACCATCCGTTTTTCCGAACTTGATCTGTCCCTGCCCTACAAGGTGGCCGACATTTCACAGGCCCAGCTGGGCCTTACAGAAATGAAACTCTCGGAAAAAGAGATGCCCGGCCTTATGGCTGTCCGTGAACAATACGGCCCTGAAAAACCATTGCAGGGCCTCAAGGTCATGGGCAGTCTGCACATGACCATTCAAACCGCAATGCTCATTGAAACGTTAAAAATACTTGGTGCCGATATTCGATGGGCCACCTGCAACATTTTTTCCACCCAGGACCATGCCGCCGCCGCCATCGCAAAAAACGGATCGGCCGCCGTGTTCGCCTGGAAGGGTGAGACACTGGAAGATTTCTGGTGGTGTACAGAACAGGCCCTGACCTGGCCGGACGGCAGCGGGCCGGATCTCATCGTGGATGACGGCGGCGACGCAACCCTCTACGTCCACCAGGGTGTAGCCGTGGAAAAAAATCCAACCCTGCTGGACAAGCCCTATGACAGTAAGGATATGCAATGCCTGATGAAACGACTCCGGGTCAGTTATGTCCGAAAAGCAGGTCATTGGACCGAAGTGGCAAACCGGATCCGCGGGGTTTCCGAAGAAACCACCACCGGGGTCCACCGCCTGTATCACCTGGCCCGAAACAAAGAACTGCTCTTTCCGGCCTTTAATGTCAATGACTCGGTGACCAAATCAAAATTCGACAACCTCTACGGCTGCCGTGAATCCCTGGCGGACGGTATCAAGCGGGCCACCGATATCATGATTGCCGGCAAGGTTGTGGTCGTCTGCGGGTATGGTGATGTGGGTAAGGGATGTGCCCAGTCCATGCGCGGTTACGGGGCCCGGGTGCTGGTAACAGAAATCGATCCCATCTGCGCACTTCAAGCCGCCATGGAAGGCTATGAAGTGGTTACCATGGAAGATGCGGCCCCCATGGGTGATATTTTCGTTACGGCCACCGGCTGCTACCATGTCATCACCGGGAAGCATATGGAGATGATGCAAGATGAGGCCATTATCTGCAATATCGGCCATTTTGACAATGAAATCCAGATGACCTACCTGGAAACCACCCCAGAATGCCGCCGGGAGCAGATCAAACCCCAGGTAGACCGGTGGACCTTAAAGTCCGGAAAAACCATCATCATGCTGGCCGAAGGGCGCCTGGTCAACCTGGGCTGCGCAACAGGCCATCCCAGTTTTGTCATGAGCACCAGTTTTACAAACCAGTGTCTGGCCCAGATCGAGCTGGCGTCAAAAGATCACCAGCGCCAGGTGTATACCCTGCCCAAAACCCTGGATGAAGAGGTGGCAAGGCTTCACCTGAAGCGGCTGAAAGCAAAACTCACAAAGCTCAATCAATTTCAGGCAGACTATCTTGGTGTTCCGGCGGCAGGTCCGTTCAAGCCGGATTATTATCGCTATTAGGCGTCTTTTCTAATCCACCACAATGATAACCCGGCATTTTTTCAAAAACCCAATATGATCGGAGACACTGCGCAATTTAGCGGCATCCGAGTTGCTGATAACAATATCCGTTGGTATGGTGCCCCCTGTCCTGAGCCCCTTGACCGTCAGGGGATGATCGGCGACACGGTCGCGTATCAGGGCAGCGGGCAAATCTCTTATATATTCGACCATACCCTGCTGGACAACATATTCGCGACTGACAAAGGCCGGCCCATATACCGCCTGATGGTTTTCATCCAGAATTTTCGGGACCATGGCAGGCGTTATCGCCAACCCCCGCGCATCCACAACCAGCCCGGTAAAAATTTCAGACGGCGGTATCGAGTCGATTCCCGATGAAACAGATGAAGTCGGCCCCGCTGCCGGGCTGGCCGGCGCCAATGGTTTGATCGGTTCCACATGTTTGATGTCCTGAGGAAGCACGAGTTGGGCAAAACCACCGTAAAAAAGCATCTCTATGACAACTTTAACCGTACCATCCGACAGATACTCCCTTTTTACAAGCCGGGCATTGTCCACCATGCCTTCAACCTTGGACATGATCACATCGCTGGCAACGATAACATCATCCACGGTTACGGTGGCATCAATCCTCACATTTTGAGCCACCTTAAGAAGATTGCGTACAGCATCGACCTGGGCTGCACGCAGGGCAATGGGACTGACATGGGGTGTATCATAATATTTTTCCGGCGGCGTACCGATCCCGCTTGCCTGCATGGTGCCGCGGGTCCAATTGATACGCCCCCTGTCCCGGGACTCAACCAGTTCCAAAGGCTCATTGCCAAACAACAAGGCAGGCGGCAGCAGCAAAACTGCCAACAAAAAAAACGATACCAATCGATATTGCATGGGCTCTCCATGTATTTCGATAAAACCTGAAATGCTCTCTATCTCCCCAGCCGTTTCCAAAATACCGCTATCGAATAAACGTTCCCCCCACCAATGCAATCAGACCCGCTGATACAAAAATAGACTCCACCAGAAATTCAAGTCTCATTCCCGGTAGCATGTACCCCCGCTCATGTGCGATGAGAATCAAAAAGAGAAAAACAGGACACAAGCAAAGAACCAGCCCAAAACCTGAAACAATGCCTGACGCAGCCGGCAGCAGAAGCAGCAAAAAAATTCCCCCAAGCACGGCCTTTAAAAGATGCAGCGTTGTCTTTTCACCCAAAAGAATGGGGATTGTCTCTTTACCGACAATCCGGTCGCCCTGCATATCAAGAACTTCGAAAAAAGCCGTCCTGGCAAGCACCATGCCGGCAGACCACAGAAAGACAACAATGGAAGCAGGCCCACAGCATCCTGGAGACGACAAAGAGGGAAAAAGTGCGGTAACAACGCCCCATGCCACGGAAATGAGGATGGTTTTGGAACCGGGAATATCTCTGATCTTTTGATATTTCAATTTTGAAAAATATCCCGGAACCAGTTTCAGGTTATATGAAAGCCCCATCAAACTCATGGCCAGAATAATCAAAAAAGGCATTCGCCCCATGATAAAAGCCGTTATAAGACCCACGGCGCCGGATGATACGGCCAGGAGTGATAAAAAAATCTTGTGCTTCCCATAAAATGCCCCCCTGTCAGGATCATTGTAGCGATCAGCCTTCCCGCCAATGAGACTGTTCAGGATATGCATGGATTGGACATAAAAAATGGCTATGAGCACATAAGGGCGGTAATTTTCAATCCCCAGAAGGCTTGTACAGGCATAACAAAGACAGCCCGCACCAAGGGCCACGTAAATATTCGTCAGCAGAAGGGTCCGCTGAATGGCAAAAAAAAGCCGCCGCCAGCCTCGCCCTTTTTTATAAGGCATGGCTTCCACTGCCCTGTAAACCCGTTTTATGATCCAGTTGGGTGTTGACGCACCTGCCGTAATGCCAATGGTTTGAATCGCTTCAAATCTCTTGTCTTCGAGATCTGCCTCTGATTCCACATGACAGACCATTTTTCCGCTTTGCCGGGCAATTTCAGCCAACCGGCGGGTATTTCCGCTAGTGTATCCGCCAACCACAATGACCGCATCCACCGCCTCTGCCAGATTTTTAACTTCTGCCTGACGCTTTTCAGTGGAATCGCAAATCGTATCAAAAATTTTATATCCCGGATGTTCAATGGTGATCCAGCTCTTAACCCTTTCAAAAAACACCGTATTTTGAGTCGTCTGGGCCACAATAATCGCTCTGTCAAACTCCGGCAAAGCCTTCAGATCTTCCAGACTGCTGGCAATATATCCCTTTTCACCGGCATATCCCAGCAACCCGATAACTTCAGGATGATTCTTATCTCCGATAATGATTGACGCCCACCCTTTAGCCGCATGCTTCTGGATAATCGTCTGGACCCGGATCACCCGGGGGCAGGTCGCATCAATGACCTTGACGCCCGAATTTTTAAGTTTTTCCCTGGTATCAGGCGGCACACCGTGGGCCCGGATGATGACCGTTCCCGTCCCTTTGGCCGGGATTTGATCTAGAACCGATATCCCTTTTTCCTCGAGGATATTCAAGACATGAGGATTGTGTATCAAAGGACCGTATGTACGGATGGGTTTCTTATATTGGTCAGGTGCATCAAAGGCCATTTCAACAGCCCTGCGGACGCCCATGCAGAAACCTGCTGTTTTAGCAAGGATGATGTTCATTTATTCTTTCAGGTACACCTTGTGATCCACCAGGGAAAGAGAAAATATATGCGCCTTTAAAAATTTTTGTTCACCGAAAATATTGATCAATTTAAGTCCCTCACCATCCGGTTCCACTGTATCCACGGCTTCCATGATCAACTTGCTTTCATCTCCTTCAATCAGATAGGCATTTGCTTCGCACATGAATAATCTTCCTTTTTACGCGTTGTTGTTGAACTGGTTCGACTGTTTGTATGAATTTTACCGCAGCATGGGTAACAAATAATCTTCGATCAGACTGTCAACCATTTGCGGGAGGGAATTCGGGCAGACCCCTACAAGGGTTATGTTTTCCCGGGTCAGCGGCAGTAAAATTTTTTGGGCCGGGCTTCCGGCAACAGCGGCGGCGATTTTCGGCGTCACCTCACCCATCATGGCATTGGCGACAATAATGCCGATGGGACCCAGAATGATATCTACTTTATCCACTGTCTGAACAATCGCATTTTCACCAGAGGCCCCCCGATTGGCATGTGCCCTGAGCATCTGGGCCGTAGCGATGGCATTGGTTCCCAGTGCATAAATTTCCATATTTTCTTCAAAGACAGCCTTTACTTTTTTGATAATGATACTGCCGATACCGCCGCCCTGCCCGTCAATTACACCTATTTTTTTCATTGTATCCCTGTCATATGGACGCTCAAAGCTTTCTTGTTTTTATCCGACTGCGCCGATCCCTTTTACCCAGACGCCGGCCCGGCCCTTTTTTTTTCGTAGTCGGTATCCAGCCGCTGTTTTCATCTTCTTCGTCATCAAACGCATCAGTATCCATAAATACAGCCATGGCGGCTTTTCTCTCAAATTCAGGAGAACTTATGGTGGCAGCCCCCCGGGATTCAGCAAAATTGACAATGTCGTTGTCGGAGCTAACCACAAGGGCCTTTTCCCGCTCCCTGGCCACCATCCGCTTTATTACCGCATCCGCTAATTCCCCCTGCCGTGAAAAAATAATTTTTATCCCGTTGACCTGATCCCGATTCTGGGAAAACAAAGGCGCATGAACGCCATCAAAAACAATCGTAATCTTGTGATGTTTCAGTTTTTTGTATTCCACCAGCCGATCAATCAGGGCTTTTCTCCCCAACTGAATATCCTGCCGATCCAATTGGGAAAGTTCAGAGGACTGGCGTATCAGGTTATAGCCATCAATTAAGATGTGAAGAGACATTATATATCAGAAGATGCCATTTTTAGTGTTAAAACTTAAAAAGACCCAATAATCGGTCCAAATCCTCATTACTGAAAAATTCTATTTCCATCCTGCCTTTCTGCCCCCGCCTTTTTATCCGTACTTTTGTACCAATCTGCAGTGAAAGCTTGTCGGCAAGGTCCAAAAAATAGATCTCTTCGGAATTTGAATCAACGGCGACCGGTTTCTTTTTTTCAGTTTTCAACCGTTTGATCAGGTTCTCGGTTTCCCTGACGGACAGGTCTTTGGAAATGACGGTCTGCCATGCGGCCCTCTGCTGGGCCGGGGTCTCGGCACCTAACAGGGCCCTGGCATGCCCCATGCTCAACGTATTATCCATGATATTGTCCCTGATGAACGGGGGCAAATGCAAAAGCCGTAAAAAATTAGCCACCGCCGATCTGCTTTTACCCACCCGCTCGGCAACCTTTGCCTGGGTCAGGCCAAATTCATTCATCAGTCGCTGGTACGCGTCGGCCTCCTCCATGGGATTTAAATCCTCCCGCTGAACATTTTCAACGATGGACATCTCCAGCATCCTGTCATCGGTCAATTCTTTTATGACAATGGGCACCTGCTCAAGGCCGGCCAGTCCCGCAGCCCGCAGTCGTCTTTCGCCGGCCACCAGTTCATAACCCGTATCTGCCTGCCTTACAAGCAGCGGTTGAATAATACCTTGTTCCCGTATGGAACGGGAAAGATCCGCCAGGTCCGCTTCGGAAAAATGTCTGCGGGGTTGATACCGGTTGGGACGGATCAGCCCGATATTACACAACCTATATTCTCTGGAGTTGTTTTCTGTGGGGACAACCTTCGGAATCAATGAATCAAGGCCGCGTCCCAAAGCCAATTTTTTCCTCTTTTTGGTTTCGGTTTTCGGAGCACTCATTTTTTTTGCATTTGCCATGGCAATTCCTGCAGTTATTACTTCAATGAATTCAATTTTGCCGGGTTCTCCCTGAAACATTCCAAATAACCCGTGAACACCAACTTGCAAACCATCAGATATTAAGGATCTCCCCTGCCAGGGAAAAATAGCTTTTGGCGCCGGCCGAAGCCGCATCGTATAGTAAAATCGGTTTCCCGAAACTCGGTGCTTCCCCCAGTCTGACATTTCGGGGGATCCTGGTTTTAAACACAAGATCCTTGAAATATTTTCCTGCATCTTCGGCCACCTGGTGGGAAAGATTTGTCCGGGTATCGTACATGGTTAAAAGAATGCCGGCAACTTTCAAATCAGGATTGAAACTGGCCTTGATCCGTTTGATTGTCTGCAAAAGCTGACTGAGCCCTTCCAGGGCATAAAATTCACATTGAAGCGGAATCAATATATAATTTGCCGCGGTCACGGCATTAACCGTTAAAAGGCTTAAAGACGGCGGACAATCGATAATGATATAATCAAACAAATTTTCAACCTTGGACAAAAGCTGTTTTAATGCTTTTTCACGATGGGCTTCATTTATCATTTCAACTTCAACGCCGATCAATTCAACCCGGGCCGGAATGATCTTGAGCGATTCAAGTTCGCTGTCAAGAATAAGGTCTTTAGCCTCAATCTCTCCAAGCATCCCGTGATACAAGGTTGCATTAATGGCATTTTTATCAATCCCAAGCCCGGTGGTTGCATTGCCCTGGGGATCGCAATCCACCAGCAGGGTCTTTTTTTCCGAAACAGCCAGCGCCGCCGCCAGATTAATTGCCGTTGTCGTCTTGCCTACGCCGCCCTTCTGGTTCGCTATGCAGATAATGTTTGCCATAATCGAAATATGCTATCATAAAACTTGGTATTTGAAAAGTAGATTAGAATATGTCATTGATACGGATAGGCTTGGATATAAGCAGCTTTCATACTGCATCGGCAAAGGCTTGACAATTTTATAGAGGTCTTGATGAAAAAAATAAAACGAATCATAACACTTGTACTGATGGTATTTTTCGCCATCAACATTCTGGTCCCCAAAACGGCTTTTTCCATTACCATCAAGCAGGAAGAGGATATGGGCCGTGAATTCATGCGTGTGGTTTTAAAGCATTATGAACTTATTAATGACCCCATGCTGGTGACCTACCTGAATCAGTTGGGGCAGAAAATAGTAGCAGCAACACCTCATCTTTTTAACTATAAATTTTATCTCATCAAACAAAACGCCTACAACGCCTTTGCCAGCCCGGCCGGAAACATTTTTTTAAACAGCGGCCTGTTTGAAGCGTTGGCCAATGAAGAAGAACTGGCCGGCATTCTGGCTCATGAAATTGCCCATGCCCAGTGCCGGCATATTTCTCAACGGATTGAAAGGTCATCAAAAACAAACCTTTTAACGCTGGCCGGCATCGCCGCCGGCATATTTCTCGGCATAGGGGGGGCCGCCACCGCCGCCAGTGCAGTAACCGTTGGTTCCATGGCGACCAATCAAACCATTGCCCTGGCCTATAGCCGGGAAGATGAAATGCAGGCCGACCAGATCGGACTTAGCTATTTAACCGCCGCCGGATATGGAGGCGAGGGTCTGCTGACAGCGCTAAAAAAAATTCGCAGCAAGCAATGGTTCGGGTCAAAACAAATCCCGACTTATCTCATGACCCACCCGGCCTCCGAAGCCAGGATTGCCTATATCGACACATGGATTCAAACCCACCCACAAAAAACAAACCCATTATCTGAAAAAATCAAAAACGATACCTATGATTTTTCCAGGGCACGTGCACGGATAGCTGCCATCTACGGCGATATGGACATAGCATTAATCAATTTTAAGGCGGCCATCAACAAAGATCCGGATGATCCCATTGCCTGCTATGGCTATGGTCTGGTTCTGGATCGCAAAGGGGACCGCAAAGAGGCTATCGGGCAGATGAAAAAAGCCCTGGCAAAACATACTTTTGACCCCTATATGTTAACCGACCTTGGCAGGATATACTTTCTTGACGGCCAGAATAAAAATGCAGAAAACACTCTGAAAGGGGCTCTTGCCATAGCATCCGACAACCCCCGGACTTTTTTCTATCTGGGTCGCGCAAAAATGGGGTTAAACGATTTAGCCGGGGCTCAAACCGCTTTTGAATCAGCGCTGAAGCTGGACCCTGACTATGCGGATACCTATTATTTTGCAGGCCAGGCGCTCAGTATACAGAACAAACCCGGCCCGGCTCACTATAACCTGGGCATATTTTATGAAAAAACAGCCCAGTTCAAGAATGCCATATTTCATCTGCAAAAAGCATTGGAAATGACCGTTTCGCCATTAAAAAAGGAGGAAATTGAAGGCCATTTAAAAAAAGTCCGGGATGCTCAACACCACGCAAAGCGGGAAGCCCGCAACAAAAAACAGTAAAACATGATAATGACTGCGACAACACAGGCCACGGCACAAAAATGGCCACTATTTGTGTTTAATCCAATCTTCACTTTAGATACGGTCAAAATGAGAAAATTGCATTGTAAACGTGCCTCGTCCCTGGGTCGCCGAGCGTAAAGATGTCGAATACCCGAACATCCTTGCCAACGGAATAACGGCCTTGATGGACTGAACCCCGCGCTCAGAATTAATGGATTCAATTTTTCCGTTGCGGGAATTGAGGTCGCCGATCACCTCACCCATGAAGGACTCTGGCACCAAAATTTCCACCGCCATGATGGGATCCAGCAAAAAAGGATCCCCTGCGACAAGTGCTTCCTTGCAGGCCATGGAGGCACTGACTGTGAATGCCAGGTCTGTTCCTAAAGATTCTCTGTACGCCCCCCCAATGAGCACGGCCTCAACATCCACCACCGGATACCCCATTAGGGCACCACTTGCCAGCGACTCCAGAACACCTTTTTCAATTGCCGGAATAAATTGCGCAGGGATCATCTCTTCTGTAATTTGAGATGAAAAGGTAATGCCCGTGCCCCTCGGCTTCGGTGCGAGTCGCAGTTTCACTTCGCCAAAATGGTGTTTCCCCGCCACCTCTCTGTCAAATACGCAAGATGCCTCAATTTCCCGGGCAATGGATTCCCGGTACACCACCTGGGGCTTGCCCACATTGACACTGGTTTTGAATTCCCGAAGCATACGGCTGATAATAATTTCAAGATGCAGTTCTCCCATACCGGATAAAATCGTCTGACCGGTATCCGCATCCAGGCGTACCCGCAGGGTAGGGTCTTCAGCGGTAAATTTTTCAAGCACCTGATCCAGCTTTTCCTGGTCTGCATGGGTCTTGGGTTCCACGGCTATCGAGATCACCGGTTCGTAAAACTCCATTTTTTCAAGCAACAGCGGGTGGTCGGCATCACAAAGTGTTTCCCCGGTGGAGGAATCCTTCAGCCCCACAACCCCCACAATGCTGCCGGCACCGGCCATATTGACGCGTTCCCGCTTATCGGCATGCATCAGCAGAATGCGTGAGAGCTTCTCTTTTTTGTTGCGTGCGGGGTTGAACACATCACTTCCGGCGTTCAGGGTACCACTGTAGATTCGAACAAAACTCAGCTTCCGGCCCTCCATCATGGATACTTTAAAAATAAGGGCCGCCAGGGGAGCCGTATCCCGAACCGGACATTCCACCACAGCGCCTGTTTCGGGGTGAACCCCTTTCATGGAAGGAATATCCGTTGGTGCGGGCAAAAAATCGACAATGGCATCGAGGATTGGCTGAATTCCCTTGTTTTTAAGGGCGCTACCACAAAAAACCGGAACCAGTTTAAGGGCTATGGTTGCCTTGCGAACGGCATCCATGAGCATCTGCCTGTCAATCGGTTCCTCGGCCAGATAGACTTCCATGAGATCATCGTCAACCTCGGCCAGAATTTCAATGAGTTTTTCCCGATATTCATCCGCCTTTTCCCGGTATTCCGGGGGAATATCCCCTGTCTGATAATCTTCCCCCAGGCTGTCCGGGTCCCAGGTAATCTGCTGCATATCGATCAGGTCGATGACACCGGCGAACTGATCCTCGGCCCCCATGGGCAGCTGCATGATCAGAGGACTGGCATTGAGCCTGTCACGCATCATTTTCAGTGTTCTGAAAAAATCAGCGCCGACCCGGTCCATTTTATTAATAAAGGCAACCTTGGGGACACCGTATTTATCGGCCTGGCGCCACACTGTCTCCGACTGCGGCTCGACCCCGCCTACGGCACAAAACACCCCCACTGCGCCATCTAAAACTCTCAGGGATCGCTCCACCTCAATGGTAAAATCCACATGTCCTGGCGTATCAATAACCTGGATTTTATTCGACCGCCACTGGCAGGTGGTAACCGCCGAGGTAATCGTGATGCCCCGCTCCTGTTCATCTGCCATCCAGTCCATCACGGCCTCACCGTCATGAACCTCACCTATTTTATGAGACCGGCCCGTATAATAAAGAATTCGTTCGGTTACCGTTGTCTTACCGGCGTCGATATGGGCGATAATGCCGATATTCCTGATCTTGTCGATGGGATTTTTATTTTTCATGGTATGACAAACATCCTGGCCGTCAGGCAAAAATCCAACATGGCCTTTTATCCTTTAAGGGTATAATTAATTTCGGCACCGGCATAAAACCCGGGCATGGTATGCGAAAGATGTAATTTTTAAGTCACTTTGCCGGTTATGTCAAGCAAAGAACCCTGTCGGATCAGGGCAACCACGGGTGATTCCTGTTAAAATACAGCACAAATCCAGGTTTTGACCCCTTCCTAATTTTGATGGTCTCGTAAAAAGTCGGATTTAAACGGTCTCGTAAAAAGTTCAAATTCAAGGCGTGCAAATTTTGCAATCATGAGGCGTACTTATCGTACGTTGAATGATTGCAGGCTGCAGCACAACGCAGGAGTTGGACTTTTTACGAAACCGTCAATTTTTACTCATAATAAAGGGTGACCACAGGTGCCGGCGGATGAATGATTTTCATTTTTGATCTGGCCGTCAGATGGCGCCGCAGGATATCTTCAACAACTTCGGTGACCGCATCCCACTTTTTTATCCCGAAACGGTCTTCATATTCGGCTATCTGCCGCGTAACCGGTCCCACCACCTGGTCATGAACGGCGAGCTGGGCCGTCGTGTACCCCTGTTTCAGTCCTTCGGTAATCAGTTCAACCATATCATAGTCATACCCCAGGTCCTTATAATCACTCTGGCCGGGTTCCAGCCCGGCAGTGGGTGCGCGGCAGGCAATATGATCCGGCAGCCCTGAAAACAGGGCCATTTCGCGAACCAACCGTTTTGACAGACCGGCAATGGGACTGATATGAACGGCACCATCCCCAAAAAGGGTATAATAGCCAATGCCAAAATCTTCATCTTTGTTACCGGTACCGGCAAGAATTTTTTTTTCGGTTGCCGCTTTTGTTGATAAAACATTGGCCCGGACCCTGGATATCAGGTTGCCCCGGTCATAGTTGTTCTCAAATGCTTCTATGTTCGTCAATTTAAACGCCCGGACAAGGGCTTCAATATTCAGCACCTCACAGGGAATATCCAGATACCGTGCAACTTCTTTCGCATCGGCGGTATCCTCATCGTTATTCGTGTTTGACGGCAGACTATATCCCACCAACCCCAGATGATCCGTATGGGTTTTGTTGTATCTGTTAAAAGCGGTCTTTATCAGCGCCGCACATGTACTGGAATCAACGCCACCGGAAAGGCCGATGACGCATCCGCTGGACTGGTTTGCCAGAACCGACGCAATGACAAAATCCCCGATTTCACGACTCACCGTCTCGCAATTCATTTTTGGCAATTTAATCTGTTGCATCTCTTTCCTATAATTTTTCTTTATTCAATTATATAACCATGGATATGGCTGCCAGATAATCCTGATAAATTTTCAGATTTTCAGGGGAAAACTGAATAAACATAACTTTGGCAGGTAGATCATGTGTTGCCAGAAATCCCATGGTGGTATCAACGGCAATGCCACAGGCAGCTGCCAACGGGTAGCCGTATACACCGCAGCTCACAGCCGGGAAAGCAATGGTTTCGATAAAGTGGTCCGCCGCCAGTTTCAAGCTGTTTGAGTAGCAGGCGGCCAGTAATTCAGCATCCCCGGGCCTGCCGTGGTATACCGGTCCTACGGTATGAATCACAAAGCGCGCCGGCAGCTTGTATCCTTTGGTGATCCTTGCCTCGCCGGTGGGGCAGCCCCCCAGGGTCCGGCACTCAGCCAGCAATTCGGGCCCGGCCGCCCGATGAATCGCACCGTCAACACCACCACCACCCAGCAAAGTGGTGTTGGCGGCATTGACAATGGCATCCACCTGCAGGCGGGTGATATCCCCTGCAATAGCCTCTATCCGACTGAAAAGTTGCTGTGTCATAGGCACACTATATTTTTTTGATTGTTCATCATCACAGATCATATAACGTCTCATCCTGGATCGGGACCGGGCGCTCTGTTTTTGTACCGCCGCCCTTTTCCCCGGGCATTAAAAAAGGGTCCTCAGCTTCCAGCAAATCACCCATTTCAGCCTCTATCAGCTCCGGGTCTTCCCCGTTTTCCATCCGCTGCAGGGCCTCCTGCATGCCATTTCCCAGTTCAAGGCCGGTCATGTCGGAAAGTTTGCGCAAAAGATCGGCGGCCTGGCGCGGATCATCCCCATTCATCCGACCGGCCTCTCCGGCCAGCATCTGCATGGCCCGTTCCATTTTGGGTTCATTCAAGGGCAGCCGGCCCATGTCCGTTTTTTCATCTGCCCGGCCGGTAAAGGCAAAGGCAGACAACTGACGATTTAACGGTTGATTGCATTTCGGGCACCGGGGTCTCTTGGTGGTATTCACCGATCTGGAAAAAAAATTAAACAGCGTATTACACTCTTCACAAAAAAATTCATATATGGGCATACAGTTCACCTCTGTTTTAGGCTGAAGGTCGAAGGCGGAAGGATTTCTGTCTTTGACAAATTACAAAAACCATAAAATGGGATCACGGTATTGTCAACGCATTTGTGTCTGCTGTGAGGACAGCAACAGTTATACGTTTTTTAGATCAGAAAACGATTGCACCCCCATCTGTTTTTGAGATATCCTGATTCTTCAGTTTAATTTTTTTTTATCACACGATCCATCCAAAGGCACCCCTATGGTCAAAATCTATTTTTCAGCGGTTTTGAATTTCATATCCACAACAATGACGCATCTGATCTCTAAGACAGGGGTGTTTTTTTTGGCAATCACACTGTTTTTTATCCCGTCCTGGGTGGCAGGTGAGCCGATAAACGCCTTTGATATCAAAGAAAAGCTTACCTTCAAACTGAAATGGGAAGTCATCTCCGCCGGCGAAGCCATTCTCGAAGTTTTTCCGAATCAGACCATCAACAGCATTGAAACCAGGCATTTCAGCATGCGGGTAAAGACCAATAAATTTGTTGATATTTTCTATAAAGTCCGTGAACAGTTGGACGCATACACAGACGTCGAGTTACAGCACTCTGTTTTGTATACGGAAAAACATATCGCCGGTAATACAAAAAAGGATCTCATGGTCCGGTTTAACTGGGATCACCATACCGCCCAATATATTAATTATGGCAAAAAACGCAAACCAATACCCATCCGACCGGGTACCTTTGATCCCCTGTCTGCATTTTATTTTTGCCGAAGGGCTGATCTTTATCCGGGTGCGGTCATCACACGGCCGGTAACCGACGGGAAAAAAACCGTTTCAGGCCTGGTTACCGTCATAAAAAAAGAAACCATTTCCGTCCCTGCGGGAACCTTTGAGACCTACCTGGTTGAGCCTGAACTCAAGGACGTCGGCGGTGTCTTTAAAAAAAGTAAACGGGCCAAAATTCAATTATGGATTACCGCCGACAGCCGCAGAATACCTGTAAAAATTAAAAGCCGGGTTGTTGTGGGCAGTTTCGTGGGTGAACTGACCGCGGTCGAATAACGAAAAAAGTGGTCAAAAAAACCATTCCCGGATGAACATTAGATCGTTGACTTGCCCTTTTCCTTCTGGTAAGGCACCAAAGAAAATCAGCAGTCATCCCAATAAAATATCGGAAGAAAGGATAAACAATGGAAAGAACATTATCAATCATCAAACCTGACGGCGTAAAACGCGCACTCATCGGTGAAGTGATCAAACGGTTTGACACCAATGGCATCAAAATCGCCGCCATAAAAATGATTCATATGACCCGGGCACAGGCTCAGGGCTTTTACGCAGTGCACAAAGAACGACCTTTTTTTGACAGCCTGACCGCTTTTATGAGTTCAGGTCCGGTCGTGGTCATGGCCCTGGAGGGAGACAATGTCATCGCCCGATATCGTGAACTGATGGGGGCCACCAATTATAAAGAGGCTGCTCCAGGAACCATCCGGGCGGACTTTGCCACCGATATTGAAAAAAACGTGGTCCACGGCTCCGATGCGCCGGAAACGGCCGCCTTTGAAATCGGGTATTTTTTCAATCGCTTCGAAATCGTTGGCTGATGCCTGACAAAATAAACTTAGATCATATCGCCATCGTGCTCCAGCGGCCCCGGTATCCTGAGAATATCGGGGCCGCTGCCCGGGCTATCCGCAATATGGGAATCAAAACCCTGGTGGTTGTGGAACCGGAAAATTTTGATATTTCCAGAGTGCGGAAAATGGCCACCCATGCGGCCGCGGACGTTGTTGACAAAATCATTGTCCATGACAGTCTGCTCCGGGCCCTGGCTGATTTTAACTACATTGTCGGAACCACGGCCCGTATAGGGGGCCAGCGCCGCACCATTGATCAACCGACAAAGCTAGCCGACAAACTGGTGTCCATTACGTGCGAAAACCAGGCCGCCATTGTTTTCGGTCCCGAAGACAGGGGGCTTTCCAATGCCGACCTCCAGCTTTGCCATGCCCTGGTGACCATCCCCACTGCTGAATTTTCCTCTCTTAATCTGGCCCAGGCGGTCATGGTCATCTGTTATGAACTGTTCAAGGTCCGGCATCCGGTGGCACGAGAATTCAACCCACGCCTGGCAAACCGGCACGAACTGGAAGGCATGTACGATCAACTCAGTGACATTCTGGTCAGGATCAGTTATATAAACCCTGAAAACCCTGCTTACTGGATGAATAAACTGCGTCATTTTTTCAACCGCCTGCCGTTGCGAGCCCGGGAAGTCAGCATTATCCGGGGGATATGCCGACAGATGAGCTGGTATGGGGAAAAACGATACCAGGATGGCAAGCATGACAGCAGAACGGACAATCAATAACCCACGGTTTTTGTCCTAAACCCGTCTATTTTCCCACCAGGCCCTCTCATAGTTAAATTCCGCACATATTGATATATTTTTATGTTGACATACAACATGTTGCGTGAAAAACTTTTCAAGGAATCTATTTCGGTATTTATATGAAAACTTCGGTATTTTTCATTTATCCGTTTACAACCTTTAAAAAGGCATGTATTTTTGCCTGAATCCGATGTAATAAATTTAATCCTTTTTTTGGAGATATCCCATGGGACCAAAAAACCAACTTTCGACGCAGGCCAGTGGGGGCTCTGCCCTGCCAAATCCCATGTGGGATGACGATCAGTTGACAGCGATTCTGATCGGCAACAACCAAATTGCGCCGGATCAGGCCCTGTCCATCACACAATCCATACGAAAACAGATGGCCAAAATGGAACCGAAGCCCCTCACCATTCCCATATTCGAAAAATTCATCGAAGCCACGCTTCAAAAACTTGGGTTCACCGATGGGGCCCCCATCCGCCTGGATCAATCCATCTTCATCCAACCCGACATTCCATTGTCGGAAAATGCCCGCCGGGTCCTGGAACGACGCTATCTGAAAAAGGACAGCCACGGCAATGTGACCGAAACCCCGGAAGAGCTGTTTCGACGGGTGGCCCGTCATGTGGCCCGGGCTGAAAAAAAATACGGTGACCGGGCCCATGTTAAAAAAATGGAAGATTTGTTTTATGGCATGATGGCCGCCCTCAAATTCCTGCCCAATTCACCCACCCTGATGAATGCCGGCCGCCAGCTGGGGCAACTGGCAGCCTGTTTTGTCCTCCCGGTTGAAGACAGTATGGAAGGCATCTTCACCACACTGAAAAATGCAGCCCTGATTCATAAATCCGGTGGCGGTACAGGCTTTTCATTTTCACGGTTGCGGCCCAAAAACAGCCGGGTGGGGACCACCGGCGGCGTCGCTTCCGGGCCGGTGAGTTTTATGAAAATTTTCAACATCGCCACTGAGCAGGTCAAACAAGGCGGCACCCGCCGGGGGGCCAACATGGCGATTTTAAGGATCGATCACCCGGACATAGAAGAATTTATTTTCTGTAAAAAAGAAGATGCCGCCTTGAACAATTTCAATATTTCCGTTGGTGTCACCCGCGCATTCATGGATGCCGTAAAAAATAAGCAGCCGTATGACCTCATCGACCCGCGTGATCATAAAAAAACAGGACAACTGGATGCCGCCACCATTTACCAGGCCCTGGTTCACCAGGCTTGGCAAAACGGCGATCCGGGCATCATATTCTTAGACACCATCAATCGAGACAATCCAACCCCGGCCATAGGTGAAATGGAGAGCACCAACCCATGCGGCGAACAACCCCTGCTGCCCATGGAAGCCTGTAATCTCGGTTCCGTCAACCTGGCCCGATTTGTCGTTCAAACAAAAGAAGGTCCCGCGGTTGATTTTGAGCAGTTAAAGCAAACTGTTCATCTGGCGGTACAATTTTTAGATGATACCATTGATATGTCCCGATATCCGCTGCCGGAAATCCGGAAAATGGTACAGGGCAATCGCAAAATAGGGCTCGGCGTCATGGGCTTTGCAGATATGCTCTATCAATTAAACGTCCCCTACAACACAAAAGAGGCCTTGAAAACCGCCGAAAAAATCATGGGTTTTATTCAACATGAATCCCACAGGGCCTCTTGCCTGCTGGCCAAAGAAAGGGGTGTTTTTGAAAATCATGGCCGAAGCGTTTTCAAAAACAAAAAAAACTGCACCTACCGCAACGCCACAACCACAACCATTGCCCCCACAGGCACCTTAAGCATTATTGCCGGTGCGTCCAGCGGCATAGAACCCCTTTTTGCGTTAAGCTTTGTCCGCACCGTCATGGACAATGACCATCTTATGGAAATCAATCCCTACTTTGAAAAGACAGCCCGCGATCAGGGGTTTTACAGTCGAGATCTGATAAAAACAATAGCCGACCGGGGAAGCATAAAAGGTTTAAAGGAAATCCCCGAAGCGGTCCGAAATGTTTTTGTAACGGCCCATGACATCTCCCCGAAATGGCATATCCGGATGCAGGCAGCCTTTCAAAAATACACGGACAATGCTGTTTCAAAAACAGTAAATCTACCCCATGACGCCACCATATCCGACATACTGGAAATCTACGACCTGGCCTATACTTCCGGATGCAAAGGGGTCACCATCTATCGGGACGGCAGTAAAAAAAACCAGGTGCTCTCTTTTTCTAAAAATAAAGAAACAGAAGACAGCTTCATGACAGCGGTGAAAAAACGACCGGAAACCCTCAACGGCTTCACCACCAAGGTCAAAACCGGTATGGGGAATCTTTACGTCACCGTCACAGAGTATCAGGGCAGGCCTTTTGAGGTATTTGCAACCATTGGCAAATCCGGAAGATCGGCAACAGCCAAAACCGAAGCCATCGGCCGACTGGTGTCCTTGGCCTTTAGGTCCGGTGTAAGGGTGGAAAGGGTGGTAAACCAGCTAAAAGGCATTGGAGGGGAGTATCCGGTGTTCCAAAACGGCGGCCTGGTGCTTTCGATTCCCGATGCCATCAGCCGGGTTCTGGAAAACCGTTATCTTAAAAACAATAATGACAAAAACCCTACCACCACGCAAAACAGTCTCATGGGGGAAGTCTGCCCGGAATGCGGCCAAACCATAAGTTTTGAAGAAGGCTGCATGACCTGTCACTTTTGCGGATATACAAAATGCGGATAACAACAATCCCCGCGGCTTATCAGTTTTGATATTAAACATTCATGATGTTTATAAACATCGGCAATATCTCGCACAACGATAATAAAAGGCTCATAGAGGCACCTCCGGAGAAAAAAATGACTGACGCAACCCCCTTAAAAATGGATACAGAAGAAAAAACTATTGATACCGACTGGGAAAATCGAAGGCTGTGCAGCGATGGAAACTGTATTGGTGTAATTGGTCCGGATGGTTGCTGCAAGGTCTGCGGCAAACCCTTTGTTGGAGAACTTCCGGATACCGGTATACAGCCATCTGACAACAACGCATCCATAGATGTTTCTCTGAAAATACCCACTGTACAGAATACCGAAGCACCCTTTGCGGATACACTTGAGGAGGAGGCAAGTTTGGACTGGGAAAATCGGAGACTGTGCAGTGATGGAAACTGCATCGGTGTGATTGGTCCGGATGGTTGCTGCAAGGTCTGTGGCAAACCCTATCGGACCTGATGCTTAACAATCAGATGCAATATTTCATGTCCCTTAAAAAAATTATCCTTTTTCGCTTGCAATTCTTTTTTTTATACTATAGTTATCATCTTTCTATTGCATAAAAATACATCTGATATATATTTTCAATATTATCAAGATTCACAGACATCTGTGCCACTAATACTATTTTAATTACCATAGGAAGCCTATAACCATCGAATAAAAGCAATTGCTAATCCGGGGATGCTTTTTTTGCATTTCCTGATGAACATCTCACCAAAGCCATAAGTATGGCACATTCTTTAATCATGCTGTTTTTCTAGCCGATGTCCTTTCTTTGAAATATTGTGTATTTTCGGGAAAGGAAAATACCATCAGCGAGGAGCAACTGAAAAAAGATCCTTCCGGGAAAAATCGTGAGAGCAGACATCATTTTAAAACATATTCGATCAACTCGAATCAAAAACCATCTTGACACGTCGACATTACAACGGAATATCTGTTGCACATAAAATGACAACCATAGATGGACAAAAGATTCATAACCCCAATTAATTAAAAACAAGATAAAAAAGAATGGATCCAAAAAAAAGAAAACAACTTGACGACAAACTGCGGGCAATGCTCGAAATGAGTGAAAAATCTACAGAAAAACTTGGGACAGTAACCGCCAGGCCCTTTAGGGTTGACGTTATCCGCCGCAGGAAAGGAAGTCCCGAAAAAAGGATATAATCCGACTGTGGGGCCGGGCAAAAAAAGACCATTTTAGTTTTTCGACTCATTTGTCCGGCGCCACTGTTCATTTGAACATCCCGTGCCCGGTAGTCCTTTCTGTAAGTGCCGGGATATCTGCCAACCTGGCATACAAGTAAAAACGGCCCCACGGTGCCTCCTCCCGAATATATTGCTATCTTCTGGAAAATCCTTTCTACCCATGAGACATTGTCAGGTGCCTATCCGTATCACTCTTTGACTGAAGGCCATTTTTATGCCTATATATGATTATTCGTTGGCAAAATGATCGAATCGTCTTCCCGGAAAAAGTCCTTGATCAGAATGACGGCAGATAGAAAGGCAGCCTTTCCATCGATAAAAAAAGCGAATAGCAGGAACGGTTCCATGTATACAGGATACGGCAAGAGGGTCGTGGATGTACAAAGATTTTTTCAATTTCAGGGAACTGCCTTTTAAACTGGTCCCCAACCCAGCCTTTATGTTTCTAAGCCACAGCCATGAAGAAGCGTTGGCCCATCTCTCCTATGCGGTGGCTCAAGGGGATGGTTTTGTGGAAATCACGGGGGAAGTCGGCACCGGTAAAACAACCTTATGCCGTTCTTTTCTGGAAAGTCTTGATCAACAATTCGAGGCCGCCTATATTTTCAATCCAAAACTTGATTCCAGGCAACTGCTCAAAGCCGTTAACGATGAATTTGGAATCGATTCAACCCCCAACAGTATCAAAGGTCTGATTGATAACCTCAATGAATTTCTGATAGCCCAAAAAGCCGCCGGGAAAAAAACACTCCTGCTCATCGATGAGGCTCAAAATCTGTCAAAATCTGTCTTGGAACAACTCCGTCTGCTTTCCAACCTGGAAACAACTCAGGACAAGCTCCTGCAAATCATCCTTGTGGGCCAGCCTGAACTGGAAGAAACCCTTGACTCCCATGACCTTCGGCAACTTGGGCAACGCATTACGCTTAGTTGTCGCCTATTGCCACTGACATTCAGGGAAACGGCCGATTACATAAGGCACCGTATCAACATAGCTGCCTGCAAAACAAGAACCCGATTTAGCATCCTGGCACTGCGTGCCGTTTACGCCTATTCCGGCGGCATTCCCCGCTTGATCAATATTGCCTGTGACCGGGCGCTGCTCACGGCTTTCACCCTTGATCAAGAATCTGTTTCCTGGAGGGCGGCCCGTTGCGCTATCCGGGAACTCACCCGGCGCGAACGATTGATAAAAAAGCCGTTTCACCAAAAAGCCTGGGCAGGTTTAAGCTTTTTGCTATTGGTCTCAGCAGTGTTTCTTTTTTTTCTCTACCACCCGAACCGCCCAGACACCAGGGGGTGGGTACCATCGCCTAATAAGATCGTCGATAGTAGCATGCCCATAAAAATTCATCCGCCCCTTCTGCCGGCAACGCCCAAACCCGCCCCAGAGGCACTGCCCTCTGAAACAATTGATCCTCCCCCTCAAAAGCCCCGACTGTTTCGGTCGTTGGAACCAGTGGCCGGGAGAAAACAGAATCAACAACAAAACCGATAACCAATGAATTGCCGACAAATGCAGCACTGCCATTGCCTCCTGATAGACAGGATCTCCGAGACAAATTTCAGGGTATTAATATTTTCAAATCCCGAGATAATGCCCTGAGAACTGTGTTGGATCTATGGCAGACCAATACAAAGATCTCACCTTATCCACACCGCCTGGCAGACAATTATGATTTTTTCAGAATCGCCGCCGAACAAAACGGCTTTTCCCTCCTGCGAATGAAGGCGGATCTACCACTTGTTAAAACTTTCAATTTGCCGGCTATTCTTGAATTAAAACCATTAACCGAGGCAGCCTTGAGATATTCCGCACTCGTAAAGATCGACGCGAGTGGGCTTTGTCTGCAAAACAGCCCCGGCCTCGAAATCATTACCCTAAAAGAAAAAGAACTGGAACGGTACTGGACTGGAATGGTCTATATTCCCTGGAAAAATTTTTCCAACTACACCGGTGTTGCCCCGATAACGTCACCCCCGGAAACCATTCTTGCATTGAAAAACCATCTGAAAGCCATGGGCTTTGATAAAATTCCAGACAATTCAGAGTATGATGCCGTTACCCGGAGGGCAATTCAAACAATCCAGAAAAAAAATGGACTCAAACCAGATGGTTTTGTAGGTCCCATGACCAAGATTATTCTTTATAACCAGTCTAAATCATTTAAAATACCACATATTAAAA
Organism: uncultured Desulfobacterales bacterium; assembly: GCA_942490765.1. Taxonomy (GTDB): domain Bacteria; phylum Desulfobacterota; class Desulfobacteria; order Desulfobacterales; family 4572-123; genus 4572-123. The sequence continues at coordinate 374,195 of CALNYM010000023.1, forward strand.
AAATTGACCGGGAATCGCTATTGTGAGTTCCATATTAAAAGCACTGCAAAAACTCGAAGCCACCAGCACCCAGCAAGCTAAAGGCCGGCGGCTTACAGGGAGTCCCACCACTCGAGCAACCCTGCAATGGCCTGTAGTGTCGATTTTCATAACCCTCTTTTTTATCATTGCCACCGGCGGTTTTTTTCTAATAAACCGGCACCTCAGTGACGTAAAACCAATTTCCGATATAACCAAGGGCAAACAGGAGATCAGGGTCCCTGGTCCTGACGCCCTATCAAACCAGGGAGGGAACAAAATTCTACCTCCCCCCGTTCAGAAACAAACGCATACGGCCAAAGACGATCTGCAACCGAAAAAAACGGATCAGATAAATCCGCCGAACCAGACGGTACAGACGACAGGGGTACAGATAGCCCGGCCGTCCTCTTCGACGACATCAGATAACAACACCCGCCATATCATGCCGGCCCATACCGGCAACCCCATCACACAGAATAAAAAAAAATCCGTTCCCCGGACATCCAAGGCGTTGCCTCCCCGTCAGGTCAACAAAATCAGTACAATACCGGATATTCCCATTATTGATCCCTCAATTCTGAAATTACAGGCAATTTCATGGTCCCCGACCCCAAAAGATCGTATGGTTGTTATCAACAATCGTATTCTTCGGGAAAAAGGCGCCATTGAGGGATATGCCATCATCCTCATCGATGAGGACACTGTTATCGTAGAAAAAGACGCTGAAAAGGGACGGCTCGTTTTTAAATAATTTAACTCAGATATGAAGCCTGCCCCGGTCAAGGCTCCGATACTGAACCGCCTCTGAAACATGCGCCACTTTGATATCCGACTCGCCGGCAAGGTCGGCAATGGTGCGGGCTATTTTCAAGATCCGATTATAGGCACGGGCTGACAGCCCCAGTTTGTTGATGGCCGATTCGAGAAGTGTACAGGAGGCATCATCCAGGCGGCAGTGCTGCTTGATATGCCGGTTGCCCATCTGGGCATTGCAGTGTATCTTTGTACGCCTGAGTCTATCCGTTTGAATTGCCCTGGCAGCGGTAACCCGTTGCCGGATATTCTCGGAAGATTCAGCGTTGCTGTCCCCCATTAAATCTTTGTATGGCACGGCGGGAACCTCTACATGGATATCGATACGGTCCAGCAGGGGACCTGAAATTTTTGACCGATACCGATGAATCTGCTGAAAGGTACAGTGGCATTCATGTTTTGGATCTGAAAAATATCCGCATGGACAGGGGTTCATGGCGGTAATCAGCATAAAACTGGCTGGGTAGGTAATCGTTGACGAGGCCCGGGAGATCGTCACCCTTAAGTCTTCCAGGGGCTGACGCAGAACCTCCAGCACATGCTTTTTAAATTCGGGCAGTTCATCCAGAAACAGCACACCGTTATGGGCCAGGCTTACGTCTCCGGGACGTGGAACATGACCGCCGCCAATCAACCCGGCATCCGAAATGGTATGGTGGGGCGCCCTGAAGGGCCGCCGCGTCACCAGGGCCTGATTTTTTTCAAGCAACCCTGTTACACTGAAAATCTTGGTGGTCTCAATCGCCTCTTCAAACGTCAATGGCGGCAAAATTGTGGCCAGACGCCTGGCCAGCATTGTCTTACCCGACCCCGGTGGGCCCATCATCAGAAGATTATGCCCACCGGCAGCAGAAACTTCCAGGGCGCGTTTAACATGTTCCTGCCCCATGACTTCCGAAAAATCCACCTGACTGCTGGTCTGGCGGCTGAATACGGCCGCAATATCAATCTGCTCGGGTGTGATCCGCCTAAAACCACGGATAAAATCCACCACCTGGGCCAGTGTTTTGACCGGCAGCACGGAGATACCACTCACCACGGAAGCTTCACGGCCATTGTCAAAGGGCACGATGATGCCCTTATATCCCGCCTGCCGGGCGGCCAGGGCCATGGACAACGATCCTTTAACCGGTTTGATGCGTCCGTCCAGGGACAATTCGCCCAGAACAAGATAATTTGAAATAATTTCCTGGGAAATAACCCGGGTGGCCGCCAGTATCCCCAAGGCAATGGGCAGATCAAACCCGGTACCCTCTTTCTTGATACTGGCCGGTGCGAGGTTAACGGTTATCCGATCATCGGGAAACCGGTATCCGGAGTTGCTGATGGCCGCTTTAACCCTTTCCTTGCTTTCCTTAACTGCAGTTTCAGGTAAGCCAACGGTCGTAAAATTAGGCAACCCCTGGGCAATATCCACCTCAACCTCAACCAGGTACGCATCTATTCCAATTACCGCACTGCTTAAGACCTTTGCAAGCACACTGCCCCCTTTTTTGGAATTTCATCTGCGACCCAAAGCATAAGTATATGAATTGACAAATTATAACAGACGCCATGACCAAGAACAATCTTTTTTATTGCTAAAACAATATCGATCATCTAAAAATAGGGGTTAAAAAGTATCATTTCGGGGAATCCCCGACGGTGTTGGCCAAACAATAAAATTTATTAAACCGGAATAACCATGCAGGTATCTTATCAACAACAAACAGTGGCTCAGTCGAATTTCTGCTCGGGAGTCGGCATTCACTCCGGCAAACAGGTTAACCTGGTCATCAAACCTGCGCCGGCTAACCATGGTATTAAATTTATCCGAACAGATCTTCCGGACACACCCTGCATATCCGCTCACTTTAATCAGGTCGTGGATACAAGTCTGGCAACCGTCATCGGTGCCGGGGGCTGCATTGTTTCAACCATCGAACACCTTATGGGCAGTTTTGCAGGGCTTTCCATCGATAATGCCATTGTTGAGATTGACGGTTACGAAATGCCCATAATGGACGGAAGTGCCAAACCCTTTACATGCCCTTATCAAATCCGGTGGCATCAAAAAACTGAATGCGCCCAGATGTTTTTTAAAGATAAAACGGCCCATTGAGCTGCATGAAAACGGTAAATCCGTCGCCATATACCCGTCAGATAAGTATAAGATAACCTGCTCCATCGAATATGATCATCCCTTAATAAAAAAACAGACCAGCTGCTTTGATATATCGGATGGGGTCTTTGCAAAAGAAATCGCCCCGGCGCGCACCTTTGGCTTCCTGCATGAGTATGAATATTTAAAAATGTACGGCCTGGCCCGCGGCGGATCCCTCGACAATGTCGTTGTCATTGACAAGGATAAAATTCTAAATCCTGGCGGACTTCGCTATAAAGATGAATTTGTACGGCATAAAATGCTTGACTGCATGGGTGATTTTTCTCTTCTGGGAATTCCCCTCATCGGGCATGTAAAAGCCTTCAAATCCGGCCACGCCTTTAACCATGCATTGCTGAAAAAAATTTTCTCAAAAAAAGATTGCTGGGAAACACTTGTTTTTCAAAACACCTGACAAAATTGTAAAATCAATGAGACTTTTATTCAATCGTAAAATAGGGGCCATACTGCTCTGTCTTTGTATGATCACTTCTGACACTGCTTTTGCCCAAAAAGCACAGCTGACCCATATCATCATTACCAATACCCGTGATGACCTGTTACTTTATATGAATGTTGAAGGTGCCTTTCGTGAAAAAATGAACACCGCTATTTTCAGTGGCGTACCGGCTTCTTTTTCCTTTATCATTAACCTTTATCAAGTTAAAAAAATGTGGAAGGATAAAAAAATAGCCGCCCGAAAAATTACCAGCACCATCAAATATGATACCCTGAAAAAAGAATTTTTAATCCACCGATCATGGAAAAACAGTGGCCCTGTGGTTGTCAAATCCTTTCAGGAAGCCCAGAAACTGATGACGGAAATCAGCAGCTTGAAAATAATTCCCCTGGCCAGACTGGAGAAAGGCCAACAGTACCAGATACGCACCAAAGCTGAACTCAGCAAACTTACCCTGCCCTTTTATCTTCATTATATTCTTTTTTTTGTTTCTTTATGGGACTTTGAAACCGATTGGTATACAATAGACTTCATATACTGAACCATACCGGCAACCCTGTAAAAAAGGCTGACCGGAATGGCGTTTTTTATTCTATTGGTATTTTAATATAAATTTTCAACTCAAACCGGTTCAGGTGGTGGACACTGCTGAACGATATCGCACACCCACAAAACGTCAATACTACAATTTAAGCTTCCGATCAGAAACTATATATGAAAAACAATCGCTTCAAAAAATCAATACAATTCCTCTCGCAAGATGAGCGCAAACGGAGGAAGCGTGAGGCCATTATTATTGTCTGCAGCCTCGTCTTTATTGCGCTTTTAACACTGATTGAAAATCGTGTCATCCATTTTGGTGGTAATTTTCCTATTTCAAACACCATTTTGATGTTTATTCTCATCAACATCAACCTGCTGCTGCTTATTTTAATTATATTTCTTGTTTTCAGAAATCTGGTCAAACTACTTTATGATAGAAAACGAAAAGTAATGGGGGCCAAGCTGCGCACCCGCCTTGTGGTTGCCTTTGTTACACTTTCACTCCTGCCTGCGGGTATTCTTTTTTTCTTCTCCATTAACTTTATCACCACCAGCATCGAATTCTGGTTTAATGTTCCTGTGGAACAGGCCCTTGAAAATTCAATCAAAGTTGGCAGAAATATCTACCAGCATATGGAAGAAAATAATGCTTTTTTTCTTGAAAGAATTTCATATCAACTTAAAAACAAAAATCTCTTAGCCCCTGAAAACAAAAAAGACCTTTCCCGTTACATCAAAGTCGTACAAAGGGAGTTCAACCTCCACGCAGTAGAAGTTTACGGATCAAATGCCGCTCGTATCACCTATGCGCTGTCACCTGATCTTGAGAACAAACCGTTTATGGCTGTATCTGCAGACAATCTTCAAAAAAAACCCGATGGCAGCATGGTTCAAACAATTTTGAATACGATCGCGGCGGGGGAACTGGTCAGAACCATTGCCGCTGTACCCTTTGGCCAAAGCCCACAAAAGGCAGAGGCTTTCGTTGTACTAAACATCCTGATACCATTGGATCTTTCCGAACAAATGGCATCCATATCCAGAGGTATAGAAGAATATCAACAAATATTGCTGCTGAAAAAACCAATTCAAATCACCTATCACATTACACTTTCAATTGTGGCCTTGCTAGTTGTATTTTGTGCAATATGGTTCGGTTTTTATATGGCTAAAACCATCAGCATCCCCATCAAGGAACTTGCCGAGGGGACGAGGCGGGTTGCCGAAGGAGATTTAAGTTTTTCCATCGGACGGGTTGCAGATGATGAAATGGGCAGTCTGGTCACTTCTTTCAATAAAATGACCCGGGATTTGCGCAGCAACCGGGAACAACTTGAACTTTCGGCCCGTATGCTCCGTGAACAAAACATCGAAATAGAAGCCCGCCGTCAATACATGGAGATTGTGCTGATTAATGTATCGGCAGGGGTCGTTACCCTTGATGCCGGCGGATTCATCACAACAATGAACAAATCGGCTGAGAGGCTGATACATATGAAATCCATAGATATCATTAATAAAAGTTACAAAACAGTATTAAATGACCGTTATTTAACGCTCGCCAATGACATCATAGACAATTTAAATGACTCCTTGAGCAAATCACTTGAACTGCCTCTCAAGGTCACGATCCAGGGGCGCCCCCGCAGTTTTATGCTGCATATCAATGCCCTCAAGAATGACACGGGGCAACACATGGGCATTGTTGTGGTCTTTGATGACCTGACGGAACTTGAAAAAGCCCAGCGAATGGCCGCATGGAGAGAGGTCGCGCGTCGAATTGCCCATGAGGTCAAAAACCCGCTAACCCCCATCGGCCTGTCTGCTCAACGACTGAAACGCCGGTATTCCAAGCAGGTTAACGAACCGATTTTTGAAGAATGCACTCAAATGATCATCGATCATGTTGAGCTGATTCGAAATATCGTCAATGAATTTTCATCGTTTGCAAGATTTCCGACGGCCAATCCCAGAGCCTGCAACATGCAGGTCATCATTGAAGAAACACTGGCACTCTATCGGGAAGGCCATCCTGAAATACAATTCAACTTCGACATTAAAGATATGATCCCGGAGATCCGGCTTGATCGGCAACAAATAAAACAGGCCATGATCAATCTGGTGGACAATGCCGTTGCCTCCATTGTCGGACAGGGGACCCTGTTGATCACACTGGCCCACGATCCCATATTAAAAATGATTCGACTGGAAATCGCCGACACCGGAACCGGCATTTCGGATGAAGATAAAATTCGTCTTTTTGAACCCAATTTCTCAACAAAAAAAAGTGGTATGGGACTGGGGCTTACAATTGTAAGCACCATTATAACCGATCATAACGGTATGATTCGGGTCCAGGACAATCAGCCGCGGGGTGCCAAATTTATCATAGAACTTCCCGTATGAATGCGGGTATTTAGAGCGTCGTGATAATTTTTTGTAGTTTTTATGGGAAAAATAGTTTAAGTCATCACCGGTGTATTAATGATAAATTGTAAGGAGTAAAAACATGTTTCCATCAATTCTGATTGTTGATGATGAGCCGTCGATACTGAAATCATTACACGGTCTGCTCACCGATGAAGGATTTGCGGTAACCACCGCCACAAATGGATACGAAGCCCTTAAAATTATCGACGCCGAGTCTCCGGATCTGGTCCTGCTGGATATATGGATGCCCGGCATTGACGGTATTGAGACGTTAAAGGAGATAAAAAAGGAAAACCCTTTTATTCAAGTCATTATCATAACAGGCCACGGGACGGTGGAAACAGCCGTCACGGCCACCAAGATAGGTGCATTCGACCTCATCGAGAAACCCCTTTCCATTGACAAAATCATCGTGGCCATCAACAACGCCTTGAACTTCAGACGGCTCGAAGAGGAAAACCGTTATCTTCGCAGAAAAACCATTGAAAAAAATTCAATCACCGGCAACAGTCCGGCCATCGCGGCACTGAAAAAACAAATTTCCATCGCGGCGCCCACAGATGCATGGATATTGATAACCGGTGAAAATGGCACCGGCAAGGAACTGGTGGCCAAAACCATCCACCAACTCAGCCACCGGTCAGAAGAGCCGCTCATCGATTTAAACTGTGCCGCCATCCCCGAGGAAACCATTGCACACGAACTGCTGGGATATGAAAAAGGCGCCTTTGCCGGTGCAACGATAAAAAACCGGGGCAAATTTGAACTTGCCAGCAAAGGCACACTTTTTCTCGATGAAATAGGCGACATGAGCTTGAAAACCCAATCCATCATTCTTCGTGTCCTGCAGGAACAAAAATTCCAGAGAATTGGCGGCAGCAGAATATTAGATGTGGATATTCGCGTTATTGCAGCCAGCAACAAGGATCTCGAAGTTGAAATAGAAAAAGGCAACTTCAGAGAAGACCTCTATTATCGCCTGAACGTAATCCCCGTTACCGTTCCGCCCTTAAGAGATCGAATAGAGGATATCGCCGTGCTGATGGAAATATTTTTAGATGACTGTGCCAAACACAACCAGCTCAAAAAAAAGAAACTGTCACCGGATGCACTCAAATTGTTGTGTGATTATGACTGGCCGGGAAATGTCAGGGAATTAAAAAATATGGTGGAACGACTGGCTATTATGGTTAAACACGATACTATAAAAATTTCTGACATTCCGGCACCCTACAATCATAGTGAAAAAGAAAAACCTTCAGAAACGCGAAAAACACTGTTTGCCCCAGCCAGTCTGAAAGATGCCCAAAAGGCCTTTGAAGCTGAGTTTATCCGTCAAAAATTATCACAACATAATAATGATATCGACAAAACGGCAAAAGCGATAAACGTTTCCTTGAGCTATCTTAAAAAACGAGTAACGGAAATGTCGATATAAAAAACAATTGCTTTATCGTTGCCGGCGATTTTTTAGCAACCAGCTATACATTTAGAGATTGAAAGGATATGGCGGTGAGAATTATCGGGGGAGAACTGCGGGGCAAAAAACTCACTTCAATAATGGGCGACCGGACAAGACCGACCGCCGACCGCGTGCGGGAATCCATATTTAATATTCTTGCATTTCATATTCCCCGGGCCACAGTGCTTGATCTATTTGCCGGAACCGGGGCTCTGGGAATCGAAGCATTAAGCCGGGGGGCGTCTTTTGCTATCTTTATAGATAACTCCCGTGATGCACTTTCTGTCATAAAAAAAAATATCCATGCATGTCGTTTCGATTCCAGGGCATCTGTTTTGAACCGTGATATTTTAAAACCATTAGGCAAAATAACGGACCGTCATAATTTTAACCTGGTGCTACTGGACCCGCCCTATCATAAAAATTTTATCAGGCCGGCTCTTTTAGCTCTTGAAACCAGCGACCAGCTTAGAAACGATGCCCGCATCGTCATTGAGCACAGTGTTCTTGAAAAAATTCCGGAAGATATCAAGGCTTTCAACCTTTATGACCAAAGAAAATATGGCAAAACAGCCGTATCGTTTCTAAGCTATGACGTATAATCGTAAAACAAAAAATACCGATGACAAACAGAATTGGTCAAGTTTTTTAATTCACATTCTCCATCAAAAGGAAAGGCATTTGTATGCAACGAATTGCAATCTACCCAGGATCTTTTGACCCGGTGACCAATGGTCACCTTGACATCATTAAGCGAGGTCTCAAACTATTTGATAAAATTATCGTCACAATCCTGACGAACCCTTCGAAAACATTCCTTTTCAATATTGCTGACCGTATTGAAATGCTTGAAATCAGTTTAAAAAGTTTTTCCGGTATTGAAATTGACACCTATGGTGGACTTCTCGTGGATTACGCCGTCCAAAAAAATGCCTGTGGTATTCTGAGGGGTATGCGGGCCGTCTCCGATTTTGAATACGAATTTCAGATGGCTCTGATGAATCGCAAACTGAACCGTAATATACAGACGGTTTTTCTGATGACCGGTTTGCGCTGGATCTTCACAAGTTCGACAATCATAAAGGAAGCCGCACGTTTCGGGGGTAACATCAACGGAATGGTCCCCCCCATCGTCAATCAAAAATTAAAAGAAAAATTCACTGACGTTGACTGATCGGCAACAGTTAGAAGGTGGCATCTTATAGTGGGCTGTACCCGCCAAATAGACAGCCTCCTTTCAGTCTAAATAGCCTTCGGTCTAAACAACCTTGAACAGTTGTTAGATCCGGTTTTATTCATCAGACAGCTTTTCAAGCGCCACAACAACCATAAATCCAAAAACAGCAAGCGCTGCGGCGGCAACAACCTGAATATCGACTGCTGCCGGCAATATATTTCCGCCCCACAAGACATGCTCGTGCCCATTGATTGTCCTGACATCCAGAACCTGTTTCCAGGGCCATATCTTTTGCATGCAGCCGGCCATCAGCCCGGTAAGAAAAGCAAGCATAAGACCATGATATTTACGAATCAAATAATTGAGAAGCCTTGAAAAGCCAAGAAGCCCAACCAGACAACCCGAGCAGAAGACCAGAATAATCAAAATATGCTGCACTAAAAAAGGATTTCTTAAAGTAGCGGTAATAAACTCGTATTTACCAAGAATCAGCAAAATAAAGGCGCCGCTTAAACCCGGCAGAATCATGGCACAGATCGCAAGCATACCGGAAAAAAAAACAAACAATGGATCTTCGGGTGTTGATACCGGAATAAGATTAACAATAAAATACCCGGCTCCGGCTCCGGCAAGAAAAAAAATAACCGTTCCCGGGTTCCAATGGTCAACCCGCCTGCCCACGACCAGAACAGATGCTGCAATCAAACCAAAAAACAGACTCCAGATTGATACCGGATGATAAAGAAGCAGATAATTCATCAATCGGGCCAGGCTCAAAATGGATGTGACGATGCCTAAAAAAAGGCAAAGCAGAAACCGGATATGAACCCGGGCAAGGGCCCCTTTAATATCCAGGGTCAGTGCCTTACGCGCCATTTCCATATCTGCCGATTTTATAGCCTGCAGGAGTTTTTCATATATCCCCGTAATCAGCGCAATGGTTCCGCCGGAAACCCCCGGTATAATATCGGCCGCTCCCATGCAGACGCCTTTAAGGTAAAGCAGTGCTGCACTTTTCCAAGATCGGGGTCCCGGGCTGGCCAAGAACGCCTCTTTCCAGGAGAAACGGCTCCCTTTCAACGAGGTACGGCCCATCCGTTTTCCCCCACAAGCTTGACAAACCGACAGCCCCCGAGACTGGATTGATGAACGCCATCTTCATCACGATAAATTTTTATCAATTCCTGTGAGTGCTGACCGCCCACCGGCAGTACCATCCTGCCACCTGATGCCAGTTGATTGACCAACATCAGTGGAATTTTGGGTGCCCCGGCGGTAACGATAATGGCATCAAAGGGACTTTCATCCCGCCACCCGGTGGTGCCGTCGGAATACCGGGTGATAATATTGTGGTAATAAAGTTCATCAAACAGCTTCCGGGTCTTTATAAAAAGCGAGTGTAACCGTTCTATGGTATAAACCCGAAACGCGATTTCCGCTAAAATGGCAGCCTGGTACCCCGAACCGGTGCCGATTTCAAGAACCCGGTCATTCCCCGAAAGTTCCAGGGCCTGGGTCATCTCTGCAACAATATATGGCTGTGATATGGTCTGTTGATCGCCGATGGGCAGGGGAAAATCACCATAGGCCTGATCGGCCAAGGCCTCACTTACAAAAAGATGCCGCGGTACTTTCCGCATTGCCGCCAATACATTCGGGTCACGGATGCCACGCGCCTGGATCTGACGAATCACCATCTCTTCCCGCTGTCGTTCATATTTCAGTAATTCTTTCACCATAAAAGCTCATTGGTCCTGTTCAGCGTTCGGAGGGTCAAACATTGAAAAATTGGCACCCAATTGAATATTGAAACATTTTTAATTTCAATGCCATGTTTTTGTAACCGTGCCCGGTTTCGCTATATCTTATAAATAACGCGCTTATCGGTAATGATAATATCGATATATTTGTCATGAGATTCCATTGGAATCTGCGGGAAAATCTGACATTCAAGGGCCAGGGCAACTTTTCGGGTGGTAACAGGCAACTTGGGGATCATTCTGTCATAATAGCCATCCCCAGATCCTATGCGCCCCCCTTTTTCATCAAAAGCAGTTCCGGGAATGATGGCAATATCAAGGCTGTCTATGGGCACAACCTTGCACCGTTGCAGGTCAGGTTCCAATATTCCCCGACTCCCGAGTTTCAAATCAGTGTCAAGTTTATCAATTTTCAACATTTTGACTTTATTCTGTTTGGGATCAAAAATCGGCAGGACAATAATTTTATTATACTCAAAACATTTTTTAAGTATTTCCCGCGTATCCACCTCATTACTGTCATTGATATACATCAAAACAATTTTTGATTCCAGGAAATTGGCAAATTCAAAAAGCTGATCTTCAACCGCCCGCGTTTTTTCTTCCAACTCAGTTTTAGAAAATAGGCCCAGCCGGTTAGCTGTTTCAATGCGAATTTCACGTTTTTTTTCCTGAATCTCCTCCATTTTGTTCTCCCAACTAGTATTGTTTATTTTTATATTATACAAAAATATACAAACAAAGTCAACTTGCAATAATCATTGACTAAATAGCCACCTCGTGTTACCTGTCTGCAAATATAAAACAAAAAAATTAAACACTGGGAAACAGGTATATGCGAATCGACATATTACCTGTTTCCCAGCTTCCTTTATTGTATAGCTAATAATTTAAATAAAATAGGTATTGTTATGCTGGAAATCAAGTTTATCCGAAAAAATTTATCCGAAGTTCAGATTGCACTATCCAATCGCGGCCTAGCGGCAGACCTTGATACATTTGAAACCGCCGATAAAAACCGCCGCGTCCTTCTTACAAAAATCGAAGAACTCCGGCACCAACGCAATGTTGCTTCCGACCAGATTGCAGTCATGAAAAAAGCAGAGAAAAATGCGGACCCTCAAATGACGGAAATGCGCCGTGTGGCTGCCAAAATAAAGGAACTGGAAATTTCATTGACCGATAGTGAGAAACAGATACAACAAATCACCATGAGCATCCCCAATATGCCACATTCCTCGGTTCCCATCGGTAAGAATGAATCCGATAATAAGGTTATTAAACAAATCGGTACGCCCCCTTCTTTTGGATTCGAACCACTTCCCCACTGGACCATCGGAACAAATCTGAACATCCTGGATTTCGAACGGGCCGCCAAAATAACCGGTGCCCGGTTTCCCCTTTATCTTGGCGCCGGTGCAAGGCTGGAAAGGGCTTTAATCAATTTCATGCTCGATATCCAGACAATTGAACACGGTTATAAGGAGGTTTTGCCGCCCTTCATGGTAAACCGTCAAACCATGACCCACACGGGCCAGCTCCCTAAATTTGAAGAGGATCTTTTTAAAATTGAGGGCTGGGATTATTTTCTAATCCCCACTGCGGAAGTGCCCCTCACCAATATCCACCAGGGTGAAATCATAGAGGAATCAGATCTGCCGATATTCTACACAGCCTATACGCCCTGTTTTCGCTCAGAGGCGGGCTCTTACGGCAAGGATACCCGGGGGCTCATCCGGCAGCACCAGTTTAACAAGGTGGAATTGGTCAAATTCGTCCACCCGGAAACCTCCTATGCCGAACTGGAAACGCTTTTAGGCAATGCCGAAACCATACTGGACCGCCTGGGCATCGCCTACCAGGTCATTGAATTGTGCACCGGCGATCTCGGATTTTCAGCGGCCAAAACCTATGACATCGAGGTGTGGATGCCGGCCCAGGGGGTCTACCGTGAAATTTCATCCTGTAGTAATTTTGAAAATTTTCAGGCCCGACGCGGGGATATCCGTTTTCGACCCAAGAATAAAAAAGGAACCGAACTGGTGCATACCCTCAACGGATCAGGCCTCGCTGTGGGCCGCACCGTTGCAGCCCTGCTGGAAAATTACCAACAACCCGACGGTTCGGTTTTGATCCCCGAAGCACTGCAACCTTACATGAACGGCATGGAGAGAATATCACGTTGAAACCGGAACTTTTCCCCGATACAATAAAACCGTATATTCTTCCCCGGCCCTCCGGCGAACTGATTTACCACTGTCTGGGATGCGGCCTGACAGTTCCCATTAAACAACTGCACTATACCTGCCCGGAATGCGGCCAGGTGCTGCTGATTCAGGACCGTCAGTTCCACCGCCTGAAAGAGATTCCCCCGGAAACCTGGCACCAGATATTCGACTACCGCAAAATGTTGACCCTGCCTGCCATGAAGGGCATCTATCGCTTTCATGAATTTATCGGTGCCATGATTCCCCTGGATGCAGTTGTCTATCTGGGAGAGGGTCATACCCCCATCATCGAAGCCAACGCACCCTTGCAGGAAAAAACGGGATGCCGATTTTTCTTTAAAAACGACGGCCAGAACCCCAGTGCCTCTTTCAAGGATCGGGGGATGGCCAGTGCTTTGAGCTATATCCACTATTTGATCAAGGAGGGTCTGACCCGGGACGTTCTGGCCGTATGTGCATCCACCGGCGATACATCGGCGGCAGCGGCCCTGTATGCCGCATACCTGCAGCCACATGTCAAATCAGCGGTGCTGCTGCCCCATAAAAAAGTCACCCCACAGCAACTCAGTCAACCCCTTGGCAGCGGTGCCAGGGTTTTTGAGATCCCGGGTGTATTTGACGACTGTATGAAAGTGGTTGAGGCCCTGTCTGAAAATTACAATGTCGCGTTGCTGAATTCCAAAAATGCCTGGCGCATATTGGGGCAGGAGTCCTACTCCTATGAGATTGCGCAAGATATGGAATATGATATGACGGACACGGTTATTGTTCTGCCCATCGGCAACGCCGGTAATATCACGGCGGTCATGAGCGGCTTTCTCAAATTCTATGATACGGGCATCATTACTACGTTGCCCAAAATCATCGGCGTCCAGTCCGTACATGCCAACCCGGTTTATCGGTATTATCTGGAACCCGATACTGCCAAACGAAAATTCAAGGCCGTCACCGTACAACCCAGTGTCGCCCAGGCGGCCATGATCGGCAATCCTGTGTCCATGCCGCGGGTCATCCATCTGGCAAACTTGTATAACGAGTTGTCCGGAAAACAAAACGTTTTTTTCATGGAAGTCACCGAACAGGCTATCATGGACTGGACACTTTCAGCCAATCGCAATGGCCATATCGCATGCACCCACGGGGGTGAATCCCTTGCCGGCCTTTATGCCGCCATAAAGCAGGGAATTGTTCACAAGCAGGAAGTGGCCATCGTTGACTCCACGGCCCATGCCTTAAAATTTTCCGGTTTCCAGGAAATGTATTTTGACAACACATTTCCCGATGAATTTCAAATTACCCCCGACCCGGCCCTCGTCAACCGGCCGGTCCTTGTCCGTCCCAAAACCATCGACCGGTTTCCGGCGCCGGGCACCCCCCTGAATACAGATGATTTAAACCGCTTTGTCGAAGCCACCTGTGACTGTATTGCGACAGATTTGAACCTGAAAAAGGCGCCTGATTCATGAAGGGCGCCGATCCATACCGTAGCTGTATTTTCGGCCTGCTTGTCTTGTTGTCCCTGTTTTTTTGCACCGATGTGCGTAGCGATCTACTCCAGCAGAAAAGCTATATTGTTCGCAGCGACAGGAACCAGGACATTTTATGTGAGCCCTACATCGTCCAGAAAAACGACTGGGTTTATAAACTGTTCCGACAAAAAGGAGAGATATCAAACAGGGATTTCCCTGAATTTTTAGCTATATTTAAACGACTCAATCCTCATGTCCAGAATATCAACACCATCCGGCCAGGCCAGACCATCCTGATTCCACTGAAAAAAATGGATTACGGTTCGTTACCCGGCCAGTCCGACGGCGTCGTGACCATTCCATTTGTTACGATTTCCAAAGTTTCCGACATCCTGCATCAATACTCCAGCAAACAAAAGATAAAACGCGGCGATACCCTATACGGCATCATGAGCCGTCAGTTTGCACCATTTGGTTCAAAAGCATTTCAACGGGGTATGAAACTGCTTCTCAGCCTTAACCCAGATATCACCAACCCGGACCGCATTTATGCCGGCCAGGCCATTCAAGTGCCCGATCGGGCCATTACCCGTCAGTCCTGGTATGCCTCCCTGTTTGATGAATCAGGGGAACTTAAATCAAAAATATCACTGAACGCCCCCCTGGGGCCGCCATCCAACCCACAAGATCCTTTGGCACTATCTGCAAAAGAAACTGACAGCCTGGATCCGGGTCAAAAAAAAGATGAAAGGCCCGTATCCCACCTTGCAGAGGCCGCCCGGATTGTAAATGCCCGATTGCGTAGCAGGGGCTCTTATTATTTCCCAACCCTCGGCGGGACTGACTTTCAACTTGACCTAAGCCAATTTCCATTAATTGAACTGAAAAACGGCCGGCACATCATTTTTCAGGACAAGGAGATCTTATTCAAAACAGATCTGGATAAAATTCGATCTTCCTGGCCTGATGTCGAAGTGGTATCAGGCGCACGCCATTCCTCTTTAAGACAGTTTCTTGACCTGTTTTTATCCAGGCAGAAAGATCTCTACGAAGACAACCATCTATCCTTCACAGACCAGGGCATGGATATCACCATTCATGCAAACTGGATCACCCGGTCTCCCTCTTTTAACAACAATGGACAAGGCAGGTTGTGTATTACCTTGCTTGAAAATTACGATGAACGAACCCCACCTGCCATCGTTCGTTACTTGGCGGACCATCACATCCTGCTTAAAGAAATCATATACCCCAAAACAACTGAGCCCACACACATCTTGCCTGAATCGCAAAACAAAAACAGCGTCACAAAAAAATCTGCCGATATTGACGCTCCGGACAGCAGAACCTTTGTCAACGACCTGATCATATCCCTTGGATTTTCTTATGCGGCTGACACCAGCATCACCTTTCCCTATGCCGGCATACAGGTTGAGGCCCGTTCCAACCTTGTTTCAAGTGCCGACGGGCCGTCGATGCTGATTGATTTTAGTGATCTGTACGGTGATGCCATCAGTGCCATAAGGCAATCAGGTCTTGATATTGTGCAACTGAAACCAGATGACACAACCGACATGCTGTTGCAAAAGATACTGACCGCCCTGGCCATCCCTTTTCAGACAAGACCGATATTTTGGGCTGCCAAAAGGCCGAAAGCATTCAATACGGCAATCACCCTTCCCGGCCACCTGATCCAGAACGGACAATCAAAAATCCTTTTTAGCACACTTGACCTGAACAAGAATATTGCCCGCTTTCTGCAGGAAAATGGGATTTCAGTGATTCATTATCGCCCTATCAATTGAACATTAAATAGCGAAAATTGAACCCTCATCATATCACTCGGCGCTATCTTTTTATATATAACTTTGATAGAATGTCTTCATTCTTCAACTGAACAGGTTAACTTACACTCTTTTTAAATATGAGGCATATGTTATGACCACTAAACAGCGTTTCCTAACAATACCCATTATCCTCCTGACCACTTTTTTGACCACTTCCTGTGCCACAACCAACTGGGAACAAAAAAAAGAGCAGGGGGCGAAAATAAGAACTGTCGCCGAGGTGTATCTGAAGCAGGGTAACTACAGAGGTGCCTTAAAGGAATTGCAACAAGCGCAGCAATATTATGCCGATGATCCTTTTCTGCACAACGACTTCGGACTCACCTATTTTGCAATGGAAAAATATGACTTGTCGATTCATCACTTTAAAACCGCCCTTGACCTCAAACCCGATTTTGCAGCCGTCCAAAACAGCCTGGGCAAAGCGTATTTTAAACAAAAAAACTATGACAAGGCGATTGAAACATTAAAAAAACTCATAACGAACCTCATATATGCCACGCCGCACTACCCTTTGGCCAACCTGGGCGAAGTGTACTATGAAAAACAGGACTATGATTCTGCGGGAAAATACTTCACCGCAGCGCTTAAAATTGAGCCCCACTTTGCTTTTGCATTACAGGGGCTGGGAAAAACCTATCTGGCATCAGGAAAATTAACTGCTGCTGCTGCTGCCCTTGAAAAAGCAGTTACCTACGCGCCAAAACATACTGGCGCCTACTTTTATCTGGCGGATGTCTATTCGCGAACAGGCGACTACCCCAAGGCCCTCGCGTCCTATCAAAAAATCATGGATCTGGCGCCTGACAGTGAACTGGCGATACAGGCCGAAAAAATGGCCGGGCGCCTGCCCATACAAAAATAAGAAAGGCCGGGCAAAATCATTTGCCCGGCCTTATCGCTTCTATTTATGATCGATGGGGAAATCCCGTTCGACCTCATCACACTTAAGCGGCATTTTTCAACGCACCGGACTTATAAAAACCCGGTTAAAAATAAAATATCCCTCTTTGACCCAAAGGGTGATTAAAGAGTATCGCGCTGTTCCAGTTGAACAATCCTAGGGGTGATGAAAATCAACAACTCATCCTTGCTGCTGGTCTTCTGCTCATTTTTAAAAAGCCATCTGAGCAGGGGAATTTTCATCAATCCGGGGACACCGCTATCGGTAACATTCGTATTTGTTTTTATGATACCACCGATAACAAATGTATCCCCGTCGTTAACCAGCAATTCGGTCTGGGCCTCCTTGGTGGTGAGCGCGGGCGCTTCTTCTGTCAGAGCAAAAATATCATTTTTAGTGATATGGACATTGAGGGAAATACGGTTATCCGATGTAATATGGGGGGTTACCTCCAGCATTAAATCAATATCCTTAAACTCTATATCAACCTCTCCGTTACTATCCGTTGTCGAATACGGAAATTCAAACCCCTGCTTGATCATCGCCTTTTTATTGTCCAGCGTCACCACTCTGGGAGAAGAAACAATTTTACCCTTCTCCAATGACTCCATGGCCTGCAACTGAGCATCCAGTGCAAGGGTAGAACCGATAATCCGGCTGAAATTCATCCCAATGGTCCCCACCGCGTCCACCGGCAGATTCATGGCCATGTCCCAGCCAAGATCCCCCCCCAGACTGCTTGATGCGCTCTTTCCGCTCACGCCCCACTCGGTACCGAGTTCGCGGGAAAAATTCGTGGTTGTTTCCACAATGCGTGCCTCAATGATCACCTGGGGTGTGACCTTGTCGATCTGATACACGATCTGCCTTGCCTTGGCAATCTTATCAGGCGTATCGGTAATGATGACCTGGTTGGTGCGCTCATCAACACTCAGACTGCCGCGGTCCTTGGTGATAATTTTTTCCAGATGGGGCAAAATATCACTTTTGGCATTGGAATAACTCACGGCAATATACTCGGTGATCAACGGCTCCAGTGCCTTAACCTGTTGCTGCGCTTTTTGCCGAGCCTCGAATTTGGCCCGCATCTGATCTTCTTCCTTGGTCAGGGTTTCCTGCTTGGCGATCCGTATGATATTGCCGTCAGTCACCTGACCCAGTCCGTTCATTTTCAAGATCAACGCCAGCACCTGGTCCCAGGGTACGGGATTGTCGAGGCTCAGGGTGACCTTGCCGGTCACGTCCTTATCCACCGCAAAATTTTTACCACTGATTTGCATCAATATTCGAAACACATTTTTGATGTCGGTATCGTAAAAATCAAGGGCAATTTTCTGGCCGCTGTAATGTCTGCGGGACTCCATATAAGGCTTGATATCTTTTGTTTTCAAGGCCGCTGATTGATCAACGGCTGTCGAAACAGGCACCTTAGAAGAAAATTCGCTCGCCTGCCCCTGGGTCATGGCACGCTGCCAGGCAGGCTGACTGGATGGGTCAAAGGGTCTTGGCAGTATGGAAGAGGCCTCGAAATGGATCATCAGGATATCATCCGTCTGTTCTACAAAATAAGGAACGGATTCTCGCATCCTGATGGCTATGGCAGTTACATTACCGGCGCCCTGGGTGGGGACAATCATATCCACCGCGCTGGGGAAGCGGGTGGTAATCAAAGGCCGTTGACGGTATTCGGGTATTTTAGTTTCGGCCAAATTCAGTGCCAGGGTCTTCTCGGCTGTTTTTTTAAGCGTATACGTTATCGGTCTTGTTGTGCCGATAATAATGGTTGATTTACCGGCTTCTTCACTGGAAAAATCGATCCGGTTAACCCAGGCCGGTCGACTGTCGGACACCGCCTGTTTCGTCATGTCGGGGGCCGGTGTCAGGTTCTTTTTCTGAGCACTGGTTTTAATGGGACTGGATTCGGAGGCGGTGTCTGTTATTTTTGGCGCCACCGGATTTGCTGTCGGTGGAAGGTCACTCGTATTGGATAAACCAGCCGCCGCTATCTTTTCTGTCGATCCCCTGGCAAACACGATCTTTAAATCTGCCGCTTCCCGAACAACGCTATAGGAGACATCGTTTTTAAGCGCAATTTCGATTCGGGCGGTATGCCCGCTTTCAGTCAATTCCGCAGTACTAATGGCCGTAATCGTTTCATTGTCACCCACACCGGGCCCCGTCACATTATCAAACGCCGTCCCGGGAAAATAAAGGATTACCGCAAGAGGGGACGGCTGTTTCACAGACGTATAGGTTAATGGCGCATTTCCCTGAACAGTCACGGTAACGGCATCGGAACTCTGGGTCATGTCGATGCCACGGATCAGTTTGGTTGCCACGGTTGCGTCACTCATCTGCCCACTTTTACTGGAGACCGAGTCTGATGCGCAGCCTGTGAACAGCAAAAGCAAAAGTAAGGCGGTTAAAATTGTGCTTCGGAATAATTTCATGATCTTATCGTTCCTCTTATTCTTCTCCTGGAGGTTTCTGAAGTTTCAGTTCCCGTGTTCGCATTACCACTTTACCTAAAACATTTTCAACCTCTTCCTCAACAATTACCCGATCTTTCAAAATTTCGTTGACCCGTCCGGATTGTGTACCGATAAACGTTCCTACCCGAATGACATAGCCCTTACCCGAAGCCTCCGTAACAATGGCCCGGTTTCCGCTGGGAGCCTGAATAATACCGTTAAGGGTAAGCTGACTTAAATCCACTTTTTCAAGTGGTGTAAGCGGCTGCCGCCGTTTTTTTTCTTTCAATTTTACACCGGCGACAGTGGTGCCACTGCCTTTCAACAGAGGTGCAAAAGGATCAATCTTGCCAATAGGATCATAGATAAGTTCGACCTCGGGCGGAACCGGAAGTGTTGATGTCGACTTCTGCTTTTCCGCTCCTTGCGGTGCTGTTTTTGCTGACTGCTTTTTGATCTCAGCAATTGCAGGAGATTTAACCGCACCCTGGTTTTGACCGACAATCTTTTTACTGACGACCTGGGGCTGACCGGGTACATCGGCTTTATCTTTGCATCCTGCAAAAACAATTGTTAAAAAGAAACATATAAAGCAGGCAATATTTCGTAGAAAGGCAGTGTTTTTATACATGATTTAGCGTTTCTTTTTCTTATTTTTATCCACTTTTTGTTCAGGCGGTTTGTCAATAAACTTATATGTCATGGCCGTACATACAGTCAAAAGCTTTTCATTGTCTTTCTGAGGCACCATATCAATATTTTTTATATTGACGATTCTGGACAAGCTGGAAACCCGGTCAAAAAAAATGGCAACATTGTGATAGCCGCCGATGACTTTGATGGATATGGGGATTTCAGCATAAAAGTCTTTTTGAGTCTCTTTTTCCGGCTGAAACAATAAAAATTTCAGACCGGAGTCTTGGCCAGAAAGCGAAATATTGGCCAGCAGAGAAGGGATTTCCTTGTTTTCCGGAAGTGCTTTTCTGGCAAGTTCAAACTCGGCTTCAGCCGCTTTCATCTTAGCCCTGTAACCGTTGAGCTGTTGAGCATTGATTTTGGCCTTATTCAGCTTTTGGGCCAACATCTCATATTTGCCTCTAAGCTGGTTAATTTCCTTGTGCCTCGGGATATAAGAAAAATACACAAAAGCACCGATCAGGGCAACAAATGTCACGCTGCCGATCAAAATCCGCTGCAGCTTAGAAAACTTTTCAATTTTTTCAAAAATCGAATCAACAGATTTATTCGAAACCTTGACCGCTTTCATTATTTTTTTTGCCTTCTTTCTGGTTTTGTTTCCATCTTTTAACTTTTTTAGGAGGCTTTATTGCAAATAATTTGAAAACTTTTCAGATCGGTATAGTTTGTAATCGCATGTTGTTTCAGTGTCTTTAAATTAACACTGCTAAAAAGTTTTGAATTTTCCAGACGAACCATAAAATCAGCCACCGTTTTATTATCCAAGGCAATTCCACTGATATTTACCGCTTTGCCCTTTGATTCAAAGTGGGTGAACCACATCCGCTTTTCAACAACCATATCGGTCATAATATCAAGTAGATGAACAGGCGCTTTTCGGCTTTTTTCAAGCATCTTGATAACATTCGTTTTGCTTTTTAACGTATCAAGTGCTTTTTTAATTTGAGCGATTTCCTGATTAATTTTATCGTACTTGGCAATCTGCGTCTGGGTATACTTGATCTTGGCATTCAGGTCTGAAATACGGCCCCCCAAAAAAACATGATACCAACCCAGAACAATGACGACAAGTATAAGGGAAAGAAAAAAGACAGATACCTGACGGCGTATGTTTTCTTTTTTTCGTGCAGCCCTGAAAGGGAGTAGATTAATTCGTATCATTTATCATCAACTCTTCTTATCGCTAGTCCCATGCAGATAGCGGCCTGGGGTGCTATCCGCTCAAGATATGACGAATCAAAACGATCATCATCAATATTAAAACCGGCAAAAGGCTTTATGATCTCCACTTCGGCCGATGTTTCAGCCGCCAGCAATTGGCGAAATTCTCGGATATTCCCGCCACCACCGCTGAGTACGATTCGCTTGATCTGGTCATCGGGGTAGGTCGAATAAAAAAAATCCAGTGCACGCCTTATCTCTGTGCACCAATCCGACGCCACAGATGAAATGATTTCCGTTAAATCTTCAGGCGTTATTGCCTCTTTTTCTTCGCCGTACTTAATTTTTTCAGCCTCTGCCACAGTGCAGCCCAGCAGGGAGACAATTTTTTGATTAATCTGGCTGCATCCCAAAGACACATCACGCATAAATACCGAAGCGTTATCCTTGAGAATATTAAGAGACGTTTTGCCGGCACCGATATCAATCAAAGCCACATTTTCACCCCTGGCATCATATGCCGTTTTAAAAATGTTCTGAAGTGCAAATGCGTCAACATCGATAATGCATGGATTGAGCCCGGCCAACTGAGTTAAGTTCACATAATCGTTAATCATCTCTTTTTTGGCCGCAATCAGCAAAATACTCATTTGGTTGGGATTGTTCTCGTTCGGTCCCAATATCTGAAAATCAAGATTAACATCCGTAATGGCAAATGGAATATATTGCTCGGCTTCAAATTGAATGGTTTCCTGAAGCTGTTCTTCTTCCATGGTCTGGACATTAATCTTTTTAACAATGACCGAATACCCGCCAATGGAGATGGCCACGTTGTGAACTTTCAGATTATACGCCTTGAAGAGCTGACGAATTGATCCGGCCGCGCTTTCAGGATCTTTTATCAAACCGTCTACAATGACGCCGGGTTCGATATCAACCATGCCGAATTTTTTCAGACTTAACCCTTTTTTCGTCTCTACAACCTCACCGGCTTTTATCGTCCGGGAACCTATATCAAGGCCGGTCAGATGATTTTTTTTCCCAAAAAACATGATATGCCTTTAATCACTAAATATTTTTTTATAATCCGAAATATCCAAATCTAGCGCTAAAAGAATCTTTCGCTTGGTTTCCATCCTGCAGGGCATCCCGCTTTCGATACGGGAAATCGTAATTGGTGAGACGTTTGCTTTTCTGGCAAGTTCGGCTTTACTTATCAACAAAGATTCTCTAATTTTTATTAATGAATTTGCACTCATCCTTAAAATCTCTTATGATGCATGACACAGTAAAGGAAGAAGATAAAACAAACTGAATTGAAAAACTTATAGCAAATAGTGTACTACAAATATTCATAATAAAAAGCTTTGTCAAGTATTTTATGCATAACTATGGCTAAATTATGTTAATTTACATCATATTGTAGTGTCTGTTAATCAAAGATACCATATGGCGTCAAAAAAAACATACAAATATATTGCATCGGAAACAATAAATCAAAAACATCAAATTTAAAATACAGTCAAAAACCAATCGGCTGGAATTGTCCATCATTTTGATTTCGCCCTGCTTTGGTATTTTGAATTTCACTCATTGGGAGTTAGCGGATATAGACCGGGTTGTTTGTCTTTGAATCATTGGATAGGTGTCCTTATAAAATCAAGCTTAACCTTGACTTTGAAGGATAGTTTCCATATACGACTTTATGTTTGATCATAAAACATTTACAATGCATTTAACACTTTATGGCCGCTGTAGTAAAATCTGTGGCCCCCTTGAATGTCTGAAAAGCATCTTATGAAGAATCAACTCAATAAAGAAAAAGTCAAGCCGTTTAGGCTGGTAAAATATTTTTCCTATTCGAGTCTTATTGTCATGTTTCTGGGCACCATTGCGCTTTCGGTTCTCAACGCACATTGGGCCAGGACCATCCAGCGCCAGAACAGCGAAGAATACGCCCTTCTTCTGGTAGAAAATCTTAATCACCAGGTCTTTTTACAATTTATAATTCCGGTGGCATTAAAATTTGGAAAGATCCAGTTGCGCAAACCCGACCAGTTCACCCGAATGGACAAAATTGTCAGAAGCACACTGCATAGCTTTAATGTCGAAACCGTCAATATTTTTGATATGGAAAATGTTGTTTCCTACAGCTTTGATAAAGCCCTGATCGGCCAAAAGGATCTGGGCGGGACCGGATATACGAAGGCATTGGCGGGCACGTCGTCATCAAAATTTGTTCAAAGCGGTAATTTTTGGGAAATGCTTCTCGGTATCCCTAAAGATATAAGGGTGTTAACCTTTGCACCACTTCGTGCTGAAAAGCCCTTGTCCCGCATATCCGGTCCGGTGCTGGGTGTTGTGGAAATCGTCCAGGATATTTCAAAAGAGTATAAAAACATCTTTCGATTCCAGATATATGTTTTCGTGACCATCATTTTTGTGATGGGCGTTCTTTTTATATCGCTCCTTTTTGTGGTGAAAAAAGGGAACACCATAAGCCTGCAGCGTACCCGGGAAAGAATACTGCTGGAAGAAGCCCTTGGCCGGGCCAAGCACATGTCTTCCTTAGGCGAAATGACGGCCGGCGTTTCCCATGAGATTCGAAACCCCCTGGGCATTATCAGCAGTTCGGCGGAATTGCTGAAAAAGAAAATGGCCAAATTTGATCCGACCAATACCATTCCGGATATAATTGTTGAAGAATCTAATCGCTTAAATAATATCATTACGGATTTTCTTAATTTTGCAAAACCCATAAGCCCTGATCTGAAAACATGCCGGGTGGAAAAAATTATTGATAAAAACATCGTTGCCCTTTCCCAACAGGTGCAGGATAAAAAGTATAATGTTACGGTACTATCGGATGATTCTCTTCCCGAAATAATGGCGGATGCTGACATGCTCTACCAGGCATTTTTAAATATCCTGATAAATGCCATGCAGGCCATGCCCGAGGGCGGCAAAATACAGATTAAAATAGAGACCGATCATAATAACAATACCCTGTCTATCTTTTTTAAAGATGAGGGATCTGGTATCAATAAGGACGTTATGGAAAAAATATGGAACCCGTTTTTCACCACCAAGAGCCAGGGAACAGGCCTGGGTCTCGGTATTGTAAAAAATATTATTGAATCTCACCGGGGAAACATCGATATCCGTAACCGATCTTCCATTGGCGCCCAGGTAATCATCCACCTACCCATATCTATTTCAACACCGTAACCGAAACAAAAAAAGTTGTATAAAATAGGACTACCATCATGAATACCATTTTAATCGTAGACGATGAAAAAAATTACCCCCTCATCCTGAGTGCCGTCCTTGAAGAAGAAAACTTTGAAACCCTTACCGCCAACAGT
Source organism: uncultured Desulfobacterales bacterium (assembly GCA_942490765.1). Classification (GTDB taxonomy): domain Bacteria; phylum Desulfobacterota; class Desulfobacteria; order Desulfobacterales; family 4572-123; genus 4572-123. The sequence continues at coordinate 399,148 of CALNYM010000023.1, forward strand.
GGCCGGAAAGCACTTGAAGTACTTGACAACTCGGATGTGGACCTGGTCCTGACCGACATGAAAATGCCCGGCATGGATGGCATCGAACTGCTGGAGCATATTAAAACGAAAAACCCCGAACTCCCGGTCATTATGATGACAGCTCATGGCACCGTTGATAAGGCGGTTGAGGCAATGCAAAAAGGCGCATACAGTTACATACTCAAACCTTTTGAAAATGACCGCCTGATACTGTATGTAAAAAAAGCCACCGCCGTGTACGAAGTGATGAAAGATAACCGCCGGTTGCGCGATGATATGGAATCCCGATACAGCTTTGGTAATCTTATTGGAAAAAGTAAATGCATGCAGGATGTTTTTACAACCATCAAAAAGGTCGCCCGTTCAACGGCGACGGTACTCATAGAGGGTGAAAGCGGCACGGGCAAGGAACTGGTGGCCAAATCAATCCATTTTAACAGCCCACGCCGGGACAGACCCTTTATCGCTGTAAACTGTTGTGCACTCACGGAAAGTCTGTTGGAAAGTGAATTGTTTGGCCATGAGAAAGGCTCTTTCACCGGTGCTGTGGCCATGAAGAAGGGACGCTTTGAACTGGCTGATAGCGGGACCCTGTTTCTGGATGAAATCGGCGAATTGCCGCAAAATCTACAGGTAAAGCTCTTGCGGGTCCTGCAGGAAAAAACCATCGAACGGGTGGGGGGGAAAGCCCATCACCGTTAATATAAGGATTCTTGTGGCAACCAACAAAAATTTAAAACAGGAAGTTCAGAAAGGCCGTTTTCGGGAAGACCTGTTTTTTAGACTGAATGTGGTGAATCTGATTCTGCCACCCTTAAGAAAGAGACCGGAAGACCTCCAGATCCTGACAAAACACTTTCTCGCGAAATACACCGACAAACTGGATATCGACATGCCCGGCAAAACAGTGGATAAGGAAGTGGAAAGATTTTTCCATGACTACCGTTGGCCTGGAAATGTGCGGGAGTTGGAAAACGTGATCGAAAGGGCCCTGATCATGTGCCCCGGAGACACCATAACGAGCGCGGATTTACCCAGGGATTTAAAAGACGGCATCCAGTATAAGATTGTCGAAGAAATACCCGGCAATGCCAAACTGTATGAAACACTATCCACGATTGAAAAAAAAATGATCCTGCGATCTTTAAAAATCACCAACAACGTTCAGTCACATGCCGCCGCATTGCTTGGCATCGGCAAAAGCGGGTTGAATCAGAAAATCAAAAAATACAACCTGAAAATAACTGACGAATAACTAGGGTCCACGGGCCCCGCAGTGTGGTACAATCCCACGAGACCGAATTCAGGCGCTTTACCATTCACAGAGGGCACCGGCGCGCTATCTGGCTATTTTTTCTCTGACAAGCGCTATATAAAGTGACTCCGGATACTCAGTAATAATGGTTTCATAGGCGCCCCGGCTTTTGTCCATATCGCCCGCCAGGCCATACAGCCGGCCCAGATTAAAAAAAGCATCTGTTTTCATCACCGGGTTTGATGCAGCAGCAATCATTTCAAAATATCCGGCAGCCGTTTCATACTCATTTTTAGACTCATACGCATACCCGAGTCCGTTTAAGGCCAGATTTTTTATTGCAGCCCGGCTTTCAAAATCTTCAAGTGCTTTTTTATACAGCGTAATGGACCTGTCAAAATCCCCTGCATCAAAACAGCGGTTGGCAAAAATGACCCCGGTCAATTTACCGGCCATTCGCCGACTATATTTATCCAGAATGTGCCGGAAGTCTTCATTCACTTCTTTTAACGCTTCGGCAGCCCCCATTTCTTTCAAACTTGTCTTATATTTCATATCGGCAGCATCCAGCATTGCAAATGCTTTACTCTCTGCCTGACTTGAAAAAAAACAGATGCCCGCGACAATAATCCCAAACACAACAATAGTCGCCAGAACACTCGAAAACATGACCTTGTGTTCAGCTACAAATTTAAGAATTTTACTCGATACAGTTACAAATTCATCCGGTTGGCTCAAGGTTCTTTTACGAGAGCGTGATATCTTGTTCTGTTTCATGCATCCTCCGAAATTAATCCGGCAAGGCCATTGCCTAACCGATTTTTATCATGTTTGTAATTGTCTTCTCAAAAACCATAACCATCAAAACGAAATATATGAATACCCTTCAGAGCCCTGTTTTTTGGTGAAATAACTACCAGATCAAGGTCTTATAAATCCATCCCTGATCTCCGTCAGCATGTTGCACATTAATCCAGTTATCCTTACGTTTCAGCACCCTGAACGGAATACCCTTTTCCACAATGAACAATGAATCATAACTGGTGGCTGGCCCGGAACGGACATTGCAATTGTTTTTTTGGGTAATAACCGTTTCAGTATCACCCAGAAGAGAGTTATGAACCCAGCCCTCATCCTGTTCAAAATCTCTCACATGGTACCATGTGCCGGATTTTTTAATAACCAGAAACGGATGATATTTTCCCACTTTCCAAATAATATCATACTTTGTCCCGGGCCCCGATCGAATATTGGCAATGGGAACGGTAACAGCCATACGTTCGGCCCAGGCCAAGCTTGCACTCATGATAACCAGCGCTGCCGCAATAAATGGGTATACTTTCATGAATCCAAGTATAACGTTCCTGTAGATTCCATCAAGTGCTTTTTTAAAAAAACATTTATTCTTGCACATGCGTTAAATCCCTATTACACTATTTGGCATATTCTTTTTTTGGTTTTTCAATATGAATCTGTGCTTTTGGGCCAGCCATTGGAATTTATAAAAATGTTTCAGGTATTGGATTCAATTGCTGTTTTACTGGGCTGGATAACCATTGGGGTGATTTCTCTGTTTGCAATAAATTTTAATCGGGGGAAAAAAATTTTACAATGGATTGTGTGGGAAGCGTCCGGCCTTAGATTTATCTGGGAAAAAAGTTTTCCACCATCTACCATACCGGCAAGACCTCCGGCCACGATTATATTCTGGTTGCTGGGCGTTTATCTGGCGCTGTTCGGATGGGCGTCCTTAAAATATGAATTGACGGTTGCCAAAATTGAGAAACGGGCCAACATCGTCTTTCTGCAGCTCTCTTCACCTGCCTATAAAAGGGCACTGGGCCGAATACCCGAAATTCAGCATCTCCCCTGTCCTGCCCTGCCGCAGGTATTAAAACCCGCCACCGTATATCACTCGTTGACAGGCAGATCCACTTACTTTCAAATGGTTGATCTTTTAAAAGAAACCATCGAGGACTGGAAACGCTCCCTCGATACGGTGGAATTGCAAAGAGCGTATTTACCCCACGCCCGACTGTGGGAAGCGGATTTACAGGAAGCCAACCTGAAAAATGCAAATTTGCGCCATGCCCAGATGTGGGATGCCAATCTTCAGGACGCCGTTGCCTGGGATGCGGATTTTGAAAACACCAATCTCAAAGATGCAGATCTTCGGGGTGCAGATCTAAGAGGGGCCAACCTGGAAAACGCCAACCTGGAAAATACCAACCTGGAAAACGCCGATTTGAGAAACACCTCTCTGATCAAGGCCAATTTAAAAAATGCCAACCTGAAAAATGCAGACCTCCGGGAAGCAAACCTCCGTCAGGCAAATCTTTCCGGGGCCGTACTTAAAGACAGTCGGTTATGGAATGCCGATCTTCGTCAGGCAAACCTTCAAGGGGCGACCTATTTGCAACCTGAGAACCTCGCCATGGCACAGGATCTATATCAGGCACAATTGGACATAAAAATAAAAATCCAGGTACAGAAACAATCTCCCCATCTTTTTCGAGAGACCCATCGGTAACAGATGGGTTAAGGGTTCGGGTCTTTGTTTTTTGCCCACACCGCTGAATCTGTGAGCGTCTACAATTATCCCATAAACACGGAAAATATATCTCTACGCGCATCAACGTGCTGTATTTTAATTTGAATCAGGTCCTCCGGCTTTAAATTCAGCCTGCTCGACGCAGGCAATTCACATTCAATCATATACTCTGGAATAAGGGCAATATAGTTGCTGCGACGCCTGTACAACACGATCGCTTCTTCCCTTTGACCGACCCGCCCTTCGAGGTATTTCAAAAGCCAATAACGATTACGCCGGTATTGAATCTTTGAAACATGCCCCATTGGCAGATCAAGCAGATGGATGATGTTCTGCACCTGTTCACGGGTATACGGGGTCTCCATCCCGAAAACAGCCCTTAACTGGCGCTGGGTAACAAGATCAAAATACTTGCGGATCGGTGATGTAGCGGTCAAATAAACATTCAAGCCGAGGCCGCAGTGGCGCCCCGGTTCACATCCCAGCATAAAACGGCTCAAATGTCGACGCTGCATCCAGTTCTGAAACAACGTGCCCCCATCCCCCTTGTAAAGGCGCTCCCGGGGACCGGCCTGGGACCGAAAAATAACCGGTATCTCCCTTTCCACCAAGAACCTGGCCATCAGCCAGTTAGCCATTATCATTAGCTCGGCAACCAGCATCCGACCAGGACCCTCCCGGTTCGTCCGGTTCACGGTCAGTTCACCCTTTTGGTCGATCCGGGTGTTAATCTCCGGCAGCGTAATCTGAACGGCCCCATCCGCCAATCTTTTTTGACGAAACGCTTTTGCGATATCGTACAATTTCATGATCTGCGGATCTTCTTGAACCACTTGATTGACTTCGTAATAGGTTCGCTGATACGTAACCTTGACAAGACTCGGTATAATTTCAAAATCAATTATTTCCCCGGAATGATTCAGGCGGATCATGGTACTGATGGCCGGCCGTATTGTCCCCGCCCTTAAACTGCACAAATCTTCCGCAAAACCGATGGGCAGCATGGGAATTCTACAATCCGCCATATAGATGGAGCTGCCCCGGATCAGGGCCTCCTGGTCAAGGTAATCCCCCTTTTTTACAAATTCAGCCACATCTGCAATGTGGACACCGACAACCAGATAATCATCTTTTTCCTCAATGCTCAACGCATCATCAAAGTCAAGTGTGGACTGGCCGTCGATGGTCATCAGAGACAGATGGGTTAAATCCCGGCGTCCATTGTTTTCAATAGTGTGTTGAGATAAATTGACAAGTTTTACGGCTGAAGCCTCTATTTCCTCGTGAAAAACTGTAGAAATGTCATACCGGTAAAAATCGATATTTTCATGTTTATCCCATATACCCAGTTTCACGAAAATATCAAAAATTTTTTCCGCATCTTCAATCCCGGCGAACGCCAGTATTGATTTGGCCAAAACATAATCCTTGCTTTCCTTTTCAAACAAATAATAGGATTTTAAAATATCAACCAATTCAGAGTACTCCGGAGAAAGCACCGGATTCGCCTGAGCCATAACTTGCCTGAGCCAGGTGCCGCCGTCTTCGATGCTCTTTTTTTTTCTCTCCGCTTCCCTAATCCGGGCAAGAAGATGCGCAACCTGCTCTTCGGTGTTGGGAAAAAACTGATTCATATTAAACTTGAAATAAAGCCTGTCCTTGAAAAATGCCCGTACAACCGCCGCCTCATGGTCACAATCACTGTTTTTCGGAAAACAAAGCTCCGTCATTGTACCCAGATCAATCCACTCCTGCTCTGTATTCAGGACCTCCCACAGCTCTTTTATATCGACCTTGCCGGCCAGCATATTCCGTCGGTTTGCCGTCTGCTTCAAACCGGCAACCAGCCTGTCCCTTCCAAGAGAAAGATCAATATGATTGCGACATCGATGTGACAGGCGACCCACGGAAATTTTAACGTCCCGGCTGAATTCGTTGAGCAGCTTTAACCGCTGCTGTTTAGTTTCCATTATGACGGCGCAAACAATCTTCTCACGATCAATATATTCAACAATATTTCCAGATTCCATAACCTTTCTTTTTATCAACCGGCAACCTGAAAGTCAACGTGTGATCAATTATCCCCGGGCAAATTCACTGAATATATTTTTGTTTTTAACGAAAACATATTTCTTGCCAAGATAAAACTCACATGGTATGTGGTAATGATTTTATTATTTGTTTCATTATCTTCAAATGGCAACCGATTGGCCACGATTTATTAACTGGGTCAATTTATCAGGATCAACCATGGCGCTACAGAAAAAATGGGGTCATCCGGCATGATCTGACAGATATGCGGTCGCCTGATTGGCAATAAAAAATGGCGCTGTATTTTTACAAATGGAAGGTATTCAATTAAAGGAGGAATGAATCAATGGCTTATGATGCAGTAAACATGGCTGACTGGCAGATTTCCGAAGCGGCGGAGGCAAATATGCCGCTACCAGAGGACTGGATTGAAAAACTGGGTCTTCAAAAAGAAGAAATCCTGCCCATGGGCAGACTGGCAAAACTCGATTTTCTGAAAATCATCGATCGCCTGAAAGACAAACCCGACGGAAAATACATCGAAGTGACCGCCATTACCCCCACCCCCCTGGGTGAAGGGAAAAGCACCACCGCCGTAGGCCTGATGGAAGGCCTCGGCAAACGCGGCGTCAATGTCGGCGGGGCCCTGCGGCAGCCCTCGGGCGGCCCGACCATGAACGTCAAGGGCACGGCAGCCGGTGGTGGTAACTCCCTGCTGATCCCCATGACCGAGTTTTCTCTGGGGTTGACAGGTGACATCAACGACATCATGAACGCCCATAACCTGGCCATGGTGGCCCTGACCTCCCGGATGCAGCACGAAAGAAACTACAACGATGAGCAATTGGCCAGACTTACCGGCATGCGGCGCATGGACATCGACCCCACCCGGGTCGAGATGGGCTGGATTATCGATTTCTGCGCCCAGGCTCTACGGAACATCGTCATCGGTCTGGGTGGCCGTTTTGACGGATTCACCATGCAGTCCAAATTCGGCATTGCCGTAGGTTCCGAATGTATGGCCATCCTGGCTGTCGCCAAGGATCTGGCCGACCTGAAAGAGCGCCTCAACAACATCACCGTGGCCTTTGACAAAAGCGGCAAACCCGTCACCACCGGTGATCTGGAAGTCGGCAACGCCATGGCCGCCTTTATGCGCAACACCATTAACCCCACCATGATGTGCACGGCTGAATACCAGCCCTGCATGGTACACGCCGGCCCCTTTGCCAACATTGCCGTGGGCCAGTCATCCATCATTGCCGACCGCGTCGGTCTGAAGCTGTTTGACTATCATGTCACCGAATCCGGCTTTGCCGCCGACATCGGTTTTGAAAAATTCTGGAACGTCAAATGCCGCTTCAGCGGTCTGAAGCCCCATGTTTCGGTCCTGACCTCCACCATCCGCGCCCTGAAAATGCACGGCGGCGGACCCAAGGTTGTTGCTGGCAAGGCACTGCCCGACGAATATACACAGGAAAATCTCGATCTGGTAGAAAAAGGCTGTGAAAACATGGTCCACATGATCAACGTCATCCGCAAATCCGGCATCAACCCGGTGGTCTGTGTCAACCGGTTTTACACTGACACGGATGCGGAATGCGCTGTTGTACGCAAGGCGGCAGAAGCTGCCGGGGCGCGCTGTGCCGAGTCCAAGCATTGGGAAAAAGGCGGCGATGGTGCCCTCGAACTCGCCGATGCGGTTATCGATGCCTGTAATGACGAAAGCGAATTCAACTTCCTGTATCCGCTGGAGATGAAACTGCGCGACCGTGTTGAGCGCATCGCCCAAGAAGTATACGGCGCCGACGGTGTTGACTGGCAGCCCGAAGCCGAAGCCAAGGCCAAAATGCTGGAAGGTGATCCTAAATATGCAGATTTTGCCACAATGATGGTCAAAACCCATCTGAGCCTGACCCATGATCCGGTCCTCAAGGGCGTACCCAAGGGCTGGCGTCTGCCGATCCGTGACGTGCTCATCTACTCCGGGGCAAAATTCCTCTGCCCATGTGCCGGCACCATCAGTCTGATGCCTGGAACCAGCTCCAACCCGGCTTTCAGAAGGGTTGATGTTGATACGGCCACCGGAAAGGTATCCGGTCTGTTTTAAATCGGGCGTTCCCGATTGTCATTCAAAGGGGTCCGAAGTTGCCTTCGGACCCCTTTTTTTTGTAACAAAATAAACCGGTATACCCTAGCGGAATACCCATTTTTGTTGACCATACGATTCTTATTTTTTGGGGAGCGCCTGTAATGCGATTTTTGTTGATCAACCCTTTCTACCCCCTTTCCGAAACCCCTTCTCCGCCGCTGGGCCTGGCATTTCTGGCCGCTGTACTGGAAAACGCCGGGATAAACGTAAAATTGCTTGATTTTGTTGTTTATCCGTATAATACAGAAACCCTTCAGGCCGAAATAAGCAATTTCCAACCTGATTTCGTCGGATTGACTTCGGTTACAATGACATTTGACAATGCCATCGGCATTGTCAAAGATGTGAAAGAGATTAATCCAGATATCATTACCGTCATGGGTGGCCCCCATGTCAGCTTCTGCGCCCTGGAAACCCTGAATCTTTATCCCGAACTCGATTTTATTGTTATTGGCGAGGGCGAAGAAACCATTGTCGAACTGACCCAAGCAGCCCGGGGGGACCGTAACTGGGACGATATCAAAGGCATTGCCTACAAAAACGGTTCAAAGGCCGTCACCACCGGTGTCCGACCTTTTATTGATGTGAATACCCTGCCGATGCCGGCCCGACACCTGACGCCTCTGGGGCGATATCGCGCCCTGGGCATGCCCATCAGCATGACCACCAGTCGTGGTTGCCCCTTCCATTGCATATTCTGTGTGGGCCGGAAAATGGTGGGCGCAAAAGTACGCTACAAAAATGCCGGGAGCGTTGTGGATGAAATGGAATATCTGTCCACCCTTGGCTTTCACCAGATCAATCTGGCAGATGACCTTTTCACCGCCAACAAAAAACACTGCCATGGGGTCTGCGATGAAATTATTCGACGCCATTTAAACGTCAAATGGACATCTTTTGCCCGGGTTGATACGGTCTCAACCGAGGTTCTTATCAAAATGAAGACCGCCGGATGCCAGGCGGTCAGTTTCGGCATCGAGTCTGCCAATGCCCGGATACTAAAAACCATTAAAAAAGGCATCACCCTTGATCAGGTTGTCGAAGCCATAAAAATGTGTAACACAGCCGGCATTATCCCCCATGCTTCTTTTATCCTGGGACTGCCCGGCGAAACCCCTGAAACCATACAGGAAACCGTTGATTTCGGGCTGGAAATGAAAAAACTCGGCCTGTCCTATGGTTTCCATCTCCTTGCCCCCTTTCCCGGGACTGAAATCCGGGACCGATGTGATCATTACGGGATCCGTATATTAACCCAGGACTGGTCCCGATATCATGCCAACCGGGCCATCGTGGAAACACCGGCAACAAATCAAGCCATGATGGATCAAATTGTCATTAAATGGGAAAACGAATACAATGATGAATTGGATCATATCAAAAAACGGATCGCAACAGGCGAAGCGACGGCAGAAGAGGCTGAACCGCTGGTAAACCTGGAGCGTATCATTTTGATATATGACCTCATGATGGGCCGTATGGTTGAAAAACGGGGAACATGGCACCACGACTCTTCCGAGGCGGATAAAGACCCTTTAAAAACCCTGGCTGCCAGGCTTCAGGCGTCAGCCAAGGTTCCCCTAGAACGGATATACAACACCCTTAAACTGGCCGTTGAACATAATCATTTAAAATTACGCAAAAACGGCACCGAGTTTCAATGGGATTGGGTGAGCTACCTTTAATAAAAATGGTATAATCATATATAAAATAAGTCAAAAATCCATAACTTTGCGCTTACCGGGTTTAGGCGTATCTTCGAATCATTTTGTAAATAAAACATGGACCGCATGACATGCTGATAGAACTTGACCTCAGGCATCATTGCATCGAAACAGCCGTTAAAAAACGGTATAACAAATCAATATCCCAATATTTCAAAACCGGCAGCGATAAAAACAAGCTTGAAAAACAAATCGATATCCTTAAAACAGTATTGGAAAAATTCGACTTTACGTATCTGCGCGCCACCTATAGCGAACTTGCCGGCCACTGCCAGGTAAATGCGGCGATCCGTACCGACACCCAAAACAGGATAACAATCGTGTTAAATGGACGGCAAATCAAGACAGATACAGACGACTGTTGAAAAACGGATGCCACCTGCGCTTTTGCGCTCAATGCTACAAAAGAGGTTTGCCATGGAATTGTTTGCCGATCCCCAGATCTGGATAGCCCTGCTTACACTCTGTGCCCTTGAAATCGTTCTAGGCATTGATAATATTATATTTATTGCCATATTAGCCGGCAGACTGCCGGAAAACCAGCAAGGTAAGGGGCGGACCATCGGCCTTGGCCTGGCCATGGTAACGCGTATCGCCCTGTTGTTCTCGTTAACACTGATTATGCGGCTGACCGAACCGCTTTTTACCATTCTGGGCCAGGGAATATCCGGCCGGGATATCATTTTAATAACCGGGGGCCTGTTTCTGCTGGGCAAAAGCACCCATGAAATTCATGGCGCACTCGAAGGGTCAGGCACAGAACAAGGCCAGAGGGAACCACGGAAAGCCACCACATTTATGAGCGTTATCATACAAATCATGCTTCTGGACATTGTTTTTTCCCTTGATTCCGTCATTACCGCCATAGGCCTCACCGACCACCTGATGATTATGGTTGCGGCCATCATCATTGCTGTGATATTCATGATGCTGTTGTCCGGCAGTGTCAGTACCTTTATTGAAAACCACCCGACAATCAAAATACTGGCCCTGAGCTTTTTGCTGATGATTGGTGTGGCCCTCATCGGTGAAGGGCTGGATTTGCATATTCCCAAAGGATATATCTATTTTGCCATGGCATTTTCCGTGTTTGTAGAACTTTTGAACACAAAACTGCGAAAACCTTCAGTAATGCCTGTAAAACTTCGTAAACCACATACCAATACGGTAATCAAAAAACAATGCTGAGAATTGGAAACTTTAATACCCTGCGGGTTATCAGAATCGAAACTTTTGGTGCTTACCTTATTTCAGATATGGAAGAAATTCTGCTGCCCCGCCCACATGTTCCTGCAGATACGACCATTGGCGATCGCATACGGGTTTTTGTATACAATGACACTGAAGATCGGACAATTGCCACAACGGTGATCCCAAAGGCCCAAGTGGGTGAATTTGCTTTTTTGCAGGTAAAGGATGTTTCCAAATTTGGCGCTTTTCTGGACTGGGGTCTCGAAAAAGACCTGATGGTCCCTGCCAAACAACAACCCATCCCAATGATCAGGGGCAATTTTTATATTGTCCGGTTGTACCTGGACTATGAAACCCAGCGTATCGCCGCATCCGGCGATATTGCTGCATTTTTAAACGATAAACCAGTGGGGCTGAAGCTGCGTGACCGGGCCGAACTTTTGATTTATGGACGAACAGACCTTGGCTACCAGGTCATTGTGAATAACGCTTTCGAGGCAATGCTTTATTACGTGGAAGTATCCGAAACCCTGCAAACGGGTGATCAAAGGGGCGGGTATATAAAGGATATATCTGAAGATGGCAAACTTGTGGTGACGTTAAAAAAATCCGACCTCAAAATCCGGCCTACAGATGCCCCGTGTGTTGATACGCCTGAAAAATCCGAGGCAAAAAACCTGTACGATCAGAAAAAACAGATCCTTCAGGCCCTGAAAAATGCCCATGGTTTTTTGCCGCTTCATGATAAAAGCAGTCCTGACGAAATATACAAAATGTTTCAGATGAGCAAAAAAACGTTTAAATATATTATCGCCGGTTTTTATCGGGAAAGAAAAATAGCCATCACCAAAACCGGTATCAGGCGTTTACAAAAAAAACATACCCGCACGACGCTTTAATCTTTCATCAAGTCCTTGACGATTGCGATAAATTCTCTCAGTTTCAGGGGTTTACCCAAAATTTTATCGGCACCCAGTTTACCCGCCACATCAAGGTACTGGCTGCCACCGACGGTCCCACCGCCGGAAATAGCAATAATTTTGAGATCAGGGAAATTCCGGCGCAATTCAATAATAATTTCGATCCCCTCTTTTTCAGGCATAACAAGATCGGTGACAACCAGATCCACGGGATTTTTCATAAATACCCGCAGCCCCTCCCTGCCGTCGGAAGCATCCAGGACATCATATCCCTCCCGCTCCAAAACGGCCCTCAACATTTCACGAATCAGATCATCATCATCAATTATAAGAATTCGTGGCATCATCATCCGTCACTTAGATTATCATATAACCGGGCAGAAACGACAGTTTATATCCACCCCGAAGCAGGTATTTTCAAAAACGAAAAAAATAAAAATATTGCCCGTGAAATACGCCGATGGCGCCAGGCCAGACAATATCTATAAAATACTTAAATTTGTAACGAAGCGCAATGAAATAATTTTCAAATACAGACCAACTCCCTATCTTTAAAAAACAAACGCCGTTACCGGTCCGGGAGAAATATTGACAAAACCATACCATCCTGATAATTTTAATTTTATATGTTTATTTTTGCGTTTTGCCAAAAACAAATAAGGGATTGATGGCGCCTCGCTGTTTCGTATGGGTACAGTTGACCGGCTACAGCCCTGGGATGCTTTCATTCTGATGCTCGAAACTGTTTGAGGGGCTTAGCGAGCGTTCGGCCGGACAGCCATAAAATGGCACTCATAGCTTAATTTTTACATAAACTATCAATATGATGGTTTATGCCAAACCCCTGTCCGGCGTTACGATCGCTTAGTGCCGAGTTTTTTGAGCATGAGAATGAAATCAACCCGGGGCATCCACACAAAATAGCGAGGAACCGTATTGATTCTATCTTCGGTCACTTTGAGATAAATTAAAAACACTTTTCCTTTCAGGTATCTTCATATTCTTGGTAGATTACTCACCCGACAAAAAAAGCCTTCATCTTAAAGGCCTCCATTCATATAAAAAAGGAAACGATTGATTATCATGGCAGCAGAAAACGATATCGTATTGATATACATAGAGGACACACCACTGATTTTTGCCAGAATAGAAGCGATTACACCGGACAATAAGCCGGACTGGTATCACATAAAACTGCTTTTCCTACAGGTGCCGCTTCAAAGTGTCACGTGGATTTTAAAAAACGATTATATCAACGGCGAAACATTCACCATGAATGGCAAACAAATGCGCCTTGAAAGGATCGTTTGCCCCGAGGAGCCGCCATTCGAACCGAAAAACGACAAAAAAATTCAAAAAAAACCCGTCGGCTCAAATGGCAATGCACAGATTATCTCCCTGAAAGATCTGAAAAAAAAATAATTTCAAAAAATTTTGAAGGGTTTCCCGCCCGAGGCAATGGCCGTTGATCCCGGACTGTGAAGAATCAGAAAAAATGGAAGCGACAAAACATACCCCACTAAAAATTAAAATCGGATCTGTTACACTGGAAAACCCAACCGTGCTGGCTCCGCTGGCCGGAATTACCAACCTGCCTTTCCGACTGCTGATGAAAACGGCAGGATGCGCACTGGTCTGCTCGGAGATGATCAGCAGCAACGGCTTGGTCTACAATTCTCAAAAAACCTTGCAACTTCTATGCAGCACCTTGCAGGAAAAACCCCTGAGCATTCAAATTTTCGGATCTGACCCGCCAATAATGGCCGCTGCCGCTGCCATCGTTGAATCTTCAGGGGCAGACATACTGGATATTAATTTTGGCTGTTCAGTGAAAAAAATCGTTAAAACCGGTGCGGGAGCAGCCCTTATGCAAACCCCTGAAAAAGCGGAACACCTCCTAAAAGCCGTTCGCAAAGCGGTTAAACTTCCTGTAACCATAAAAATCAGGTCCGGCTGGGACAAATCCGCTAAGCAGGCCTTTGACATCTCAGAAATAGCCGAAGCCTGCGGTGTCGATGCCATTACCGTCCACCCCCGAACAGCAACCCAGGGGTTCAGAGGAACCGCCGACTGGTCTGTTATCACCGCAATAAAAAACCGGATAAAGATACCGGTCATCGGTAACGGCGATATTCTAAAACCGGACGACGCCGTTTCCATGCGCAACACCACCGGTTGTGACGGCGTTATGATCGGAAGAATCGCCATCGGCAACCCATGGGTTTTCTCCCAAATTCTGGAACGGTTCCGGGATCAGCCCATTTTGAAGGTTGATCTTGCATCCCGTTTCGCAGTTATGGTACGCTATGTCCGTTTATCGGTCAAATATTCAGGGGAGACCCCCGCCTGCTATATGATGCGCAGCCGCTTGGGATGGTTTGTCAAAGGACTCCCCCACAGCAGTCGTTTCCGTGAATCCATCAAACATATTTCATCCGAGGATGAAGCCCTGGAACGCATTGACGCCTATAAAAACAAACTGATGCGGCAAGAACACCAGGATGCCCCGACACTGTTTTCCGGCGATGTCGTCTAAACAGTTTCCTTAAAAAGACGTTGTATTACACGTTCCATGAATGCTGGCCATCAGGGGGAGTTTATCATGAACGGATTACTTTTCATAGATGATGAGGAAGGGGTCCGACGGTCCATTACCAGGGCACTTAAAAAATCATCCTATGAAATACACACCGTCAAAAATGGCGAAGAAGGCATCGAATTTATCAAAACCCATCTTCATGAGGTTACAACCGTCATATCCGATTACAAGATGCCCGGGCTTGACGGCATGGCAACGCTGGCCGCCATTGGCACGCTCAACCCGGAAATTACAAGAATTCTCCTCACCGGCTACGCCACCATGGAAGCTGCCATCAATGCCACCAATGAAGGACTTGACGGATTTCTCACCAAGCCCTTCGACAACCTCGAACTGAGAACCAAAATCCATGAAATCATGGTGCATAAACACCTGCGGCAATTTATTCCCGAACAGATCTACCAGGAAATCGAAAATTCTCCCAAAGCCCTACAACCGCGCTTCAACGAGGTGTCGGTTCTATTTTCCGACATCCGGGGCTTCACCAGAATGTCGGGAACGGCGCCTCCGGAAAAAATCGCCTCCTTTTTAAACACGCATTACTTTTCGCCCATGGGTGAAATCGCCTATGCGTTTAACGGCACCATGGACAAGCATATCGGCGACAGTATCATGGTGGTTTTTGGTTCACCGGCAACCCATGCGGATGACGCTGTAAGGGCTGTTAACGCTGCCATTGCCATGCAAATCAAGGCCAGCCAGATTGATCAGCGTCTGGCTGTAGAAGATAGATTGCGTCTCAAGGTGGGCATCGGCATCGCCACAGGAACCGTGTTTTCCGGAATTCTCGGATCTTTGAGAAAAAAAGAATTTTCTTCCATTGGAATGGCTGTTAATATTGCATCCCGGCTTCAGGCCATGGCAGGGGCAGGAGAAATTCTGATCAATGAGAAGACCTATTCAAAAATTAAGGACCGGGTTGATGCCAGCAGCCTGCCCCCTGTTATGGTCAAAGGCATTGATGAACCGATGACCGTGTACAGGGTAATTTTTCAGAACCCGTAACCCGGATGAACCGGAACAAAAGTGACTATGTTACAAATAAACACGGCAAAAGCCGGAGGGATAGGAGTAAAAGAACTGCCGTTGCCTTGAGTGAGTTCCTTAAAATGCATCATTCTCGTGAACTCTTTCTCTTGGCGGAAATCGGCCCTGACCACATCACCTTCCTTAGGCGCTTCACCCTCAACCAGTATCGCCTCAGATGTTTCGGGAAAAACGGTGGTGATCCTTATTTTTCCGCTCTTCAGCCCCGGAACCATGAATTGCTGATCGCCCGCGCCGTCAATGGCTCTGGCACCTGAAAAAAGAGCGAGTTCATCCCCGGCCGTCAGTCCTGCCTGGGCGCCGGAAGATATCGTAATCTTGCCCCCTCCGCTGGAAACCACGAACCCATGCCAGGATCTGTCACTGATGATATCACATATTTTTTCGCCAATGGCCGGCAACATCTCTTCGACAGCCGCATTGATTTCGGAGCCATAAGCATTCTTGACAAGGTCCGCGCCCTCCAATATATCCACCTCTATCTCACGTCCGAAATTTTCATCCAGAAGCTTTGCCCCGGTTTCCATATCATAAACGGCCACGATGATCCGCACCTGAAGAAAATGAGTGATATCCCTGAACCACAGGAAGCCCTGCTTTTTCTCGGTAGTTCCAATATTCAGCAATCTGCCGCCGACAATGGCATCAAACCCGTGTTTGCGCCCTTGGGAAACCAGACTCAAAACATCCCCCCCGCCATCGGCCAGTTTGCGAATCCCGGCCAGCGCCACAGGATAGCCGTCATGTCCCTGCAGCATAAGGCGCACATGGGGACATTCCGCACCGATAGCTGTCGCAAGTCCCGCCTGAATCATCTGCGCATAATTTTGGTCTGACGCCTTTGCGGCATCTTCAAACAAGGCAATACCGACTTTTTTTGATAACTTCCCATCTGAAGATTTAAAATTCCGGACGACTCTTTTGGTGCTTTTTTTTACATTGGAAACCATTGAGCAACTGGAAGCCAAAAAAACAACTGCCATCAACAGAACAAACGATACTGTATAGCGACACCGCACACCCCGTGTTTTGAAAAATTCAAAAGTCATTTCTTCCCCTGTAAAACGATTGCGAGTAAAATTACGTGATTCCCCAATGCCGGTCATTTTTTATTCTTCAGCAGATTCTCAAGGTCGGCAAACGGCCTGTATCCGGAAGACACCCCTGATTCCCGGGTCGGCTTCAAATCCTCGCCATAGGCATCGGCCACCTCATCACGGGCATGTTCGTTGTCGTGACAGTAGATACACAAAAGCTCCCAGTTACTGCCGTCTGGAGGGTTGTTATCGTGGTTATGGTCTCTGTGGTGGACCGTAAGTTCCCGAAGCTTTTTACCGCTGAATTCGCGCCCACACCGGCCACAGATCCAGGGATAAAGTTTAAGGGCCCGTGCCCTGTAGGTCTTTTCTTCCTGTTCCTTGTTTCGCCGGGCCTCAGCAACGATCCTGCTGTGACTGTCCATATCTGCTCGTGTATGTTGTGGTGCCATATAAAATTCCTGATTCTCCTTCAATCCGTTTTTTCGGTGACTGTATATCTCGAAAAATCTATTTTATTGAAAAGTCGGTCCTTGGTTAAAACAACCGGACAGTCCGCATGCAGGATGACATATTGGGCCGTATTACCAAAAACCAGCTTTCCCACCAGCGATGACCGACTCGCCCCCATAATAATCTCATCAATATCATTTTCACCCGCGTACTGAACCAGGTCTTCCCCATGGCTCAACCCTCTGATCAACAGGGCCGTATCGCACACAATGCCCGCCTTTTCATAAAACTCTGCCGCATATTCCAGAACCTGTTCCGCCTCATGTATCTTTTGGGGATCCTTTTCAGCTTTCCGATTCAAAGAGATAACGACATCAATTTTAGCATCAAAGGCTTTTGCATGCACCCGGGCCAGATCCAGCGCCGCCTTTCCGGCTTTGGACCCGGTATACCCAACCAGAATCTTCATTTTGCCTTCCTTTCATACTGAAAATCACATACGCCGTATCCATTGATCGCCGCCCATGGTGTTTCACCAGTCGATTGCACGGCAATTTACATTTTATGATCAAAAGGATACCGGCCTTGTTATTGAATCACTAATGAATAGTGTAAAAAAATCAGATACAATTGTCAACAAATCGCTATGAATGGCTCAGGGCGACCGCATTTATAATCTTTACCGCCTCGCAAATGCAAAAACCAAGCCCCGGGATGGTTTTATCCCGGGGCGGCCCACTTGAAACCCCAAGGACGCCCCTGAATATCAAAAGCCGATTTTAATTTTCTTTAAAAGGGTTGGGCCGGCAAGGTGGGAAAAACAGATGATCTCCTGAAAAAAACAAAAATTTGTAGCACTCATAACAAAATACGGCCATCTGTTTTCGAACAAACATGGTAAACCAGGGACAGGGCATATTCATTGTTGATACGACTTGAGAAAAGGGAGACCGCCTGTTCGATCCGGCGGTGATAAATCCTGCCGTCGATCACCTCAACTTGCCTCAAGTTCTCATTAAACCCCTTTTTGATGTACTTCAGATAGGCTTCCTTGGCTGTCCAGCTTTCAAAAGTGGCGGCATCGGTGCATCGTTTCAGCATCGCTTGTTCCCGGTCCGTAAAAGCCACTTTGAAAATATGGTCAATGCTGGCCGGTGCTATTTTTTCAATATCAATGCCGATTTTGGTGAAGCGGTCCCGGCTCAGAGCGACTGCTGCGTAATCCCCCGAATGGGAAATGGAGATGGGGAAATCCGGATATTGCGGCAGATAGGGTGCACCCTCCGGTTCATAGTCAATGGCGATCCCGGGATAATCATTTGAACGGCAACAAGAAAAAACCAGTTTTTTAACGGCAAACCGTCCACTCAGCCATTCGATCTGTTTTTTCAAGGCCTTGAAACGGTTCAGCGCTATGAACTCACCAGAGGAGAGAAAGGGATATCGAAACATATCCGGTTTAAAAACAATATTTTTCAAGGTCTGATAGCGTTCAAGGGGAAGACTCGCAATATTTGTTTTGATAAAATCGGAAATCGCCACAAAACCGACCCGAATGTCCGGTCCCATGGAAACCTGGTTCCATTCACCCTGCAGCATCATCTGTTTTTTCATATTTTTTTTACAATCTGTCATGCATTTGAAATAGCGACAGCGACCATGGCAGGTCATACAAAACCACCGGAACCCCGACAGTTTGTATGACCTGCCATATTCAGTCTCAGGATGCTTTTTTAAGGGCCGGAGAACTGATTTTATCGGTTATCCGATTTTCCGGCGCCAGGCGGTCAACCTTCACCATTTCAAAATCCTCGATGCGGATGAGCAGCAGGCCGTCCGTATCCACAAGATCAAGCTGATAGGTATTGGCCTTGGGGCCGTTGTCCGTCTTTCGGGTAATACAGAAATACGCTTTATTTTTTTGGAGCGGCCCGTAAAAATCCATCTGTCGGATACGGGCGGGCAAAACAATTTCATGGGTGGTCATGACTTCCAGCATGCCCCCGGTCTGAAACATGGCATCCACGATGGCCACATCCGTGATGAAATCAGGCGCTGTATCCCCGGCAAAAAACGGCCTTTGACTGCTGTTGCGCACCTTTGAAATAAGCACTTGGGATTCAAAAGAAAGAATATCTTCCACCGTTCTGAAACAGCCCGTTCATAAACAGCCGGGACGGGTGATACAACAGATCCTGAATATTGCCGTCATATTGAACCGGGGTAAATTCGGGGATGGTGATCCCCACCTGCTCGGGCTCGCCAACGGAAAACGCGAAGTGTCCCTGATAATGGCGTTTGGGGTCCCCCATGGCCTGGCCTTGAGGGTTTTTAAACTGCGATGAAATGCTGCAGGCAAAACCATGGGCATCGTCGTTGTGTTGTCTGGCGTTGATCAAAATCTCCTTGGCCCTTCCTTTGAGCAGCTTTATGCCATAAGGGATTGAAAAGTCATGCATGGATACCAGGCGGCTGCCTTTGGGCGCCAGTGTCGAAGCCGCCTCAGCCATGGCTTCAATACCGGTGGCCCCTAAAAATATGGGTACATCCAACCGGGAATGATCCAGCAGAAAAAGATCTCTTGTCAGATCCAGTGTCCTGGCATATTGCGCATGAACCGCACCTTTTGTCACCACTTGATCAATAAAGGGCCCAAGCCGTTCACCTGCCGGCAGACCCGGGATCTGGAACAAACCGTCGGGATCAAGGGCCGTGTCCCTGCCGGTAAAAACCGCCTCGATGGACCCGGCATCATACAGTTCATCCATGAAAAATTTCACCCCCCGGGCCAGGGGCAAAAATTCCAGTCCCCTTTGTTCCAAAACTTTTTTTACGGTTTCTTTGGTGGCCATACCCGCACCGTCCCAGGCGGTCCAGTCAAAAACTTTATACATTTTTTCCGGATGACGGGCTTTTTCCTTCAACAGCATCTTGGCCAGCATATCATTGGCCCCCGTATAATCCACCTGGCCTTCGTTGCCGAATTTAGCGGTCACAGATGAAAAGGTTAAAAAGAAGCGATATGCTTTACCGTCAAGGGACGCCAGCAGATTGCGGGCCCCGGTGATTTTGGTGTCAAACACCCGGTTAAACGAATCCAGCGACTTTTTCTGTATAAACTGGCTCTCTTCCACACCGGCGGCATGAAGCACGCCGTCTATGGGCGAAACCGACGCAACAACCTTCAAGACCGCTTCCGCGTCAAGCACATCCACACAATGGTACTGAACATCGACACCCCGGGATGAAAGCGCAGCCAGATTGGCCAGGCCTTCCTTGAGCGCCATTATTTTTGTAACAGCCCGTTTTATGGCCACGGGTTTGGCGCCTTTCATCCGGGACTTCAAGCATCCGAAAATATACGCTTCATCGGCACCGTCTCTCTTAAAATCCGCCTCCAGCGCATGGATGTCACTGCGCCCTAAAATAATCAGACGCACCCCATAGTCTGTTGCCAGGGCCTTTAATATTTCGAAGGTGATACCCCGGGCCCCACCGGTGACCAAAACGGTATCCCCTTTTTTGATAAGACTCCGGCCGTGTTCCACCGCCTTTTCTACCAGGGACAGCGTGTATTTCTGATGGTCCCGGTAACCGGTTTCCACATGACGGTCCGTGGTCATGAGTTCGGCCATATACTGATCAACAATCGCGTCCACCTGCTCCAGCGGATTTGGAATGGAAAAATCCACAGCCTTGACCAACGTGTTTTTCAGCTCCTTGTTCATGGTCTTGAGCATACCGGCCAGAGCCCCAAACACCGGGTGGATATTCCCGGGTGAATCCGCATAGGGAAAAACAATCGATTCAAAGGTCAGCGTTGAAATCAGCCCATCCGGCCGATCCAGCAGCGGCAGCAACTGCCTGACCATGAGGAAAAACGACTTTACGGATGCATTAATTTCGTGGCTGTCCGTTCCTGCACCGCCCAGATAAGCGTTCAGAGGGTACAGATGGACAAGCCCCTTGATTTCAGGATACGTTTTCCCAAAAGACTGCAGCCTTTCTTCCACGGCCGTTGTATCGGAAAGGTCGACCTTGATATCTGCCGACGCGTCACTGCCCATGGTCAATACGTGTCCGGAAAAAGATTTGATCCTGCGGCTGATGGCATCGGCAAAGCCGAAACGGTCCAAGGTAATAAGAAAGGTATGATCCTCAAATATGTTTACCTGATCTTCGGGAAGCGGCACCGCATCTGCCTGAACCACAAACCGATTGACCCCCGAAACTGAAAGCACCGGCACCTGTTCCGGAATGCTTTCCGGTGATGTTTCCATTGGCACATCTTTTCCAACGCTATTACCGATATAGTCTGCCAGACGGGCAATGGTATTTAATTCCCGCAACTTGAGATCCTCGGGCACCGGCAGGTTAAAATGGCTTGAAATCTTCCCGAACACCTCCACCTGTTTCACCGTGTCGATGCCAAGGTCCGCCTCCAGGTCAAGATCCGCCGCCAGCATATCTTCGGTGTACCCGGTCTGCAGGGCAATGATATCCCGAATGGTGGACAAAATCACGGATGAATCCGCTTTATTTGACTCTTCGACAACGGGTGCCGCCTCGGCCGAACCGGTTTCACTGCCCCGGGTGGCACCGGCAATATAGTCTGCCAGACGGGCAATGGTATTTAATTCCCGCAACTTGAGATCCTCGGGCACCGGCAGGTTAAAATGGCTTGAAATCTTCCCGAACACCTCCACCTGTTTCACCGTGTCGATGCCAAGGTCCGCCTCCAGATCAAGATCCGCCGCCAGCATATCCTCGGTGTACCCGGTCTGCAGGGCAATGATATCCCGAATGGTGGACAAAATCACGGATGAATCCGCTTTATTTGACTCTTCGGCAACGGGTGCCGCCTCGGCCGAACCGGTTTCGCTGCCCCGGGTGGCACCGGCAATATAGTCTGCCAGACGGGCAATGGTATTTAATTCCCGCAACTTGAGGTCCTCGGGCACCGGCAGGTTAAAATGGTCTGAAATCTTCCCGAACACCTCCACCTGTTTCACCGTGTCGATGCCAAGGTCTGCCTCCAGATCAAGATCCGCCGCCAGCATATCCTCGGTGTACCCGGTCTGTTTGGCGATGATCCCCTGTACGCTTTTTATCAGCGCTTCGTCGGTTTCCTGTGCAGTCCCTGAATTTTTGCGGATTTTCTCAACTCGGGTATCCTGTGAGGGGCTATCCGGTTTTTCCTCAGCCGGAGTACCGACCGATTCCGAGCTTACTTTTTCATCCGGGCTTTTAGCGACATAAAGCGTGTTGTTGTGCAGCACCGGCACCGGATCGGCATAACCGGATATCTGTTTGAGCCAGCTATAATATTGCGTATTGTTCTCGATACCCTTCTCAGCGACTCTTTTGATAAATAAAAAAGCAAAATGAGACCCAAAACCCGCTGAAAAATGAAGCCCGAAACGAAAGTCACCCTGGCCCGAATGGATCAGTTTCAGATCGGCAAACTCGGGAGGCACTTTTTTCAGATTGGCAATGGGCGGTACCCGTCTCTTTTGCAGGGCCTTGACCAGCACAGCGTCTTCGATGGCGGCCCCCAGGGTATGACCGGTAAATCCCTTGGTGTTGGTAATGGTAATGTCCCGGCTATCCTGGCCGAATGTCTTCCGCAAAGCGGCTATTTCGGCGTCTGCACTGCCACCCCGGGCCGGGGTATAGGTTTCATGGGACATAAAAACCATGGATTTGGCAATCTGTTTTCGCTGCAGGCCATGGCGTTTTTCCATGCCGGTCATAAAGCCGTTCATCTCACCGCTGAGATGATCGACATCGATGCGGGTGGCATGAAAGGCGCTGTTGCCGATATAGGTTCCCAGAATTTCCGCCTGCCCGTTCAATCCCCTTTCATGAACACTGGACGCCTGCTCAATCACCAGGGACACGGCCCCGCTGCCCAGAATCGTTCCGTTCCGGTCTGCGTCAAAGGGTTTGGCGCCATCAGCCACTACATCCTTTACCGAAGCCGCGCCCAGGGCCAGAAACCCCGACGCGATCCAGGGGCTCTGGACTTCGGATGTGGCCGCCTCACCCCCAACGACAATCACCCGCTCACATCGGCCCGTACGAATCCAGTCTTCCGCAACACCCACAGCCTGGGTCGTGGAGGCACAGGCCCCGCTCATCTGAATATTGGGTCCCTTGGCCTTGATCAGCTGGGCAAAATGGGCTGAGCCTAAAGGTACGATGTCATACAGCAAATTGCGGTCAAACTTGTAAGTGCCGTATTTTTTTCGCCTTTCCTTGATTTTGAAAAACCAGTCGGTCACCTGCTCCTTGACGATCTCGTCGGTGACTTCCGCCATGAGGTGATAATAGATATTTTCCAGCTCTTTGTAGGGTTTTACATAAAACTTATTGTAATAATAATTATTCATCTTGGTAATCAGCGTCTCAAATCCGGGGAAAAGAGATGTCAAAATTATGCCGGTGGATTGCTGCATGGCCTCGGGCAGGGCGAACCCATCGGGAATCCGGCTGCCATGGGAGGTCTGCCGATACTGCTGTACCAACGGAATCCGGGCATCCTTGAGTGCTTCAATGCCCGCCGCAATGGCCAGAGAAATCGTAATGTCATAATTATAATCGATCCCGTATTCGGTCTTGAGGTCAAAATAGCCGAGCTTTCCGGCCAGTTGAATCACATCCTTGATGGAGGTGATATTCAACAGCCGGGCATTACCATCGGGCTCCTTGAAAACCCGGGTGATATTCATGTCCAGAATTTTTTCTTTTTCCGAACGGCTAAGGGGTTCGATAAAATTAGTGCCGGCCAGAATCCGATCAAAATTATCATCATTAAAAACCCGGTTGCCGGTGCCGGGCAGGCCCACGGATACGCCGGCAACGACGATCCGGCCGGTATTAAAATTAAACTTTTCAATGGCCTGCAATTTTTTTGTACGCTTGGTTTTTAAAAATGCGTCATACATCAACTTTTTCAGGGTCGCATCGTTTTCCAGCACAAAAGCATCAAATTCGGCATCATCCGCCCCATCATCGCCCCTTTGCCCTGCACCGGCGTCCAGGTCAGGAGTGGGCAGCGTTTCAAATGCCGGTTTGGATTTTTCAAATATGGACAGGTGCTTTTGGGCAACCAGATAATCGGTCAACCGCTTTAAGGATGCCGCCTGGCCCAGTCTGGTTTCTACAGCCGCCAGACAATGATGCTCCCCCATGGGTATATTCTTGAGCAGGTTCACCAGCAGTTTTCCGGGCCCGATTTCGATAAAATCGGTCAACCCCCTGGCCGCTGCTCCTTGAACGGAGGCGATAAACTCCACCGGCGAGACGATCTGGGAAACCAGCAGTTCCTTGACGGCCTGCTCATCCTGGGGATAGGGCCGGGCCGTCACATTGGAAATCACCCGGGTGTAATCTGCGGATGCAAAGGGCAGATTTTTCAAAAATTCTCCCAGTTGCCGGGCCGCATCATTAAACAGCGGTGTGTGAAAAGCACCCGAGAGGGCCAGTTTTTTAAATAAAATACCCTTTTGTTTTAAAAACAGACAGAAGTCTTCAATATTTTTACTCCGACCGGAGACGGCGGTCTGCTGGTCACTGTTTTTATTGGTCACATAGATTTCCGTAATGCCTGATTCAACGATAAAATCGGCTACATCCGGGGCCTTGTGAAACACCACCATGATTTTTCCTGAAAACTGCCGGTTCGCCGCCGCCATGAGATCCGCCCGTTTAATGATCAGCCGCATGGCCGGCTCAAAATCAAGTATCCCGGCACAAAAAAGAGCCGTGTATTCCCCCACACTGTGACCAATGTACGCATCGGGTTCAAACCCCTTTTGATGCAGGTATTCATGGATGGCTGCAGAGGAGAGGAAAACCGCCGGCTGGGTATTTTCCGTCAGGTTCAATCGATTGTCATCACCGAACATGATATCCAGCAGCGAATAACCCCGTTTTCGGTGAAAGATGGCCTCCCCCTGATCCATGATGCTGCGGATAACCCCCTCACTTGCGTACAATTTTGCCATCATGCCGCCATGCTGGGCCCCCTGGCCGGAAAGCAGGGCCACGAGCCCGCTACCGTTTACCGCGCCGATAGGGGTACTGGTGGAGATGGCAGGGCTTATCCGGGGCGCATCCGGTTGCACAGCTATCTGACGGCGCAGGGGTGCCGGCATTTTTTCCATACGGTTTTGTTGCGCGGCGGCATTGGTATCAGCAACAGTGGCCGGCATCTGCCCGGCCATGAGATGCTCGGGCAGGACACCCACCACCATATGGCCGTGAATACCGCCGATGCCGTTGACATTTGCGGCAAAATGCAGGCTGTGGTTGCTGCCCGCATCCACAATACGGCTTGCAGGTGTCAGCACGGAATCTTTCGTCACCAGGGACGTCTTGTTCCTGTAGCTGTTGTTGGGCAGCACCGTTTTGTGTTGGTTCATCAACATCAGTTTGGTGAGCACCACTGCCGGATTGGCCGCCTTGAAATAACCGAACTCGGGTTTGATATTGCCGAAATTAATTTTGTCTTTGAAGCTGGCTTCAATGGCCTGCTTTTCCATGGCATCTAAAAAGGCATTGGACACACCGAAGACATCCAGATGGGCCACCTGGTTTTTGTTGACCGGAATCTTGTGGTAGCACGCCTCAATGGCTCCTTTATAGGCCCTTTCCGAAGGGGAAAGCAGATGACCGGGCGCGCTGGATGTAAAGGCCAGTCCGTTTATTTCCCCTAAAATCGGCATATTGTTTTTAACGGCATTTTTATAGGTGGTCATGACCTGCACGGCAGCCCCCTCACCCATGATGTAGCCATCCGACGTGTTGTCAAAAAACCGGCTTTCACCAGCCGCCAGCAAACTCAGCCGCTTGAATGCCAGCATCACGGCAGGATACAGGTTGGCGTCTGCACCGCCGGTGATCACATATTCATAATCCTTTGATTTCAAACCCTTTACAGCCAGATCAATGGCGACGGTGGATGATGCGCAGGAGGCGTCCACCACGAAATTGGCCCCGTTGCAGCCAAAATGTTTGCTGATCCTTGCGCTGACGATGTTGGACAGCAACCCGGGAATGGTATCTTCGCTGTTTTGAACGTACCGCTCCCGTAACCGGTTTGCCAGTTGCCGGGTGATATTTGTCATGGTTTTGCCGTCGAGCCCCTCTATGGCGGTCAACACTTTTTCCACAAACGGAATCCGGGTGCGCATGACATTCTCAACATATTTTTCACCGCTGATGGTGCCCAGAATCACCGCCGTTTTATTGCCGAAGGTCAATTGCGGCCCCAAATTGGCCTGTTCAATGGCCTGACTGGCCGCATCCAGGGCAAACAGCTGGGCCCGGTCAACCGACTTGGCCGTCATGGGCGGTATCTTGTATTTAACGTTGTCAAACCGGTAATCTTCCACCATTCCCGCCTTTACCATGGGAATGGTGTAATCAGGATCATCCTCTGTTGCATAATAGCGATTATGAAAACGGGATTCGGGGATCTGCGAAACCATTGATTTTCCATCCCTGAGCCGGGCCCAGAACGCCTCGATATTTTTGGCCCCGGGCAGCACCACCCCCAGACCGGCGATCACGATCCTGTCGTCATTGAAATCATAGTCCGGATCTTTGAAAATCTCTCTGGGCAAGGGCTGATAAGCACGGGTACATTCCTCCACCACGCAGTGATAATTAATACCGCCGAACCCGTAGGAACTGACCCCGGCCCGTCGGGGTTTATCATCCGATCTTTTCCACGCTACCGCATTTTCGATAATATAAAGACCGCTGTTTTCGATATTAAGACGACCGGCGGATTTTTCATACCCCCCGTTGGGGGGCAGAATTTTATGGCTAAGCGCCAGCAGGACCTTGATCACGCCGGCCATGCCGGCCCCCCCCAGCAGATGTCCGATCTGGGATTTTACGGAACTGATGCCAATGGGCGTTTTGTTTCCATAGATGTTTTTCAGTGTCTTGAGCTCCACCTTGTCCCCGATCATGGTAGCGGTACCATGGGCTTCGACATAATCAATGTCCCCGGCCGTTACATCGGTTCTGATATTTTCAAAACACCGCTCAAGGGCCACGGTCTGTCCCTTCTCACTGGGTGCGGCAATGGCTTTGCCTTTGCCGTCCGAACTGGACCCCATGCCCTTGATCGTGCCGTAAATGCGATCCTTGTCCCGCAGGGCATCCTTCATGCGCTTTAACACGATAACCCCGGCCCCCTCGCCCAGGATAAATCCGTCGGCCCTTTCATCAAAGGGAAATGACCCATTGGCGGAAAGGGTGCCCATCTTGGAAAATCCCACAAAGGACTCAGGCGTCAGATTGGTATTGACACCGCCCACGATGAGCATGTCATGGGAACCGGACAGCAGTTCCCTGGCCGCACAGTCCATGGCGGCAAAAGAGGTGGCACAGGCGGCATCCACAACATAGTTGACCCCGGTGATGCCCAGATGATGGGCAATCCGGGACGCCTCGATATTCAAAACCGAGCCATGGACCGGCTGAAAATCATGGCCGTTGGCCATGCCCGTTTTGAGTTCGGCCAGCAGCCGCTTCTGATCGGCAGGCCCAAGGGAAACAAATTCCTCAATCTGGTCCAGATGAGACCTGATTTCCGGATAATAATATTTCAAATGCAGGTCATTACTCAGCTCATTTGACAAACAAGTGGCGACGATAACCCCTGTGGACGATTGAATATCCGAGCGCAGATGTGAATTTTCATCCAGGTAACCGGCATCATCCACTGCCTGAAAGGCAGCATGGAGAACCATCTGCTGGCTTCTGGAAAGCTTGTCCGCCTTTTCCCGGGTATAGCCAAAGCGCTGGTAATCAAAATTGAAATCAGCCACAAATCCCGCCAGGGTGGTGTATGTCTTGTCTTTTGCATTTTTATCCGTATCAAAATAAAGATCCGGATCCAGCCGACTGGCCGGCATGGGGCCGATGGAGCACTTTTTGGAAATAATATTTTCCCAGAATGCCGTTGTATTTTCGGCATCCGGGTAGACACACCCCATTCCGATAACCGCGATCTCATCATTGATCCGGTTTTCCCGGCCTGAAAAAATCTCCAGGGCATTCAGATTTTGCAGCAGAATCTTTTTTTCATCAAAATATCGGCAATGAATATCGGCAATGGTCACCGGCGCCTTGTCAAAGGCCAGGCTGTCCCCCACCATGAAATTACCCCTGGCATACTGCTCATCTTCATCAAAAAAAGCAAAGCAGACCTCACTGCCCTGGCCCATTTTTTCAAAATCCGGGCAAAAGGCCTTGGCGCCGATGAGAAGCGAGCCGATGTTTTCCTTTTCAAACGCTTTTTTGCGCTCGGCCAGGGGCATCTGATCCCGGAGTCGTTGATGCTCGTTGGCGGTCATTTTTTTTGAAAAAGGCGTGGCCACGGTTCGGGAAACCAGCCCCACGGTACTGCCCAGCAAAATGGTTTCCCCGGCCTTGCAGACCACATCCTGGTACAGTTTCTTGATGGCACCGGTATCCACGATCTCCCGGGTAAACAGATAGGAGCTACCCACCTGAATACCGATTTTAGCCCCAAGACCGGCCAGCACGGATGTAACGCCGGATATAAAACAGGAGGCATGCCGGGTTCCGATACCCCCGGCAAAAACAAGCCGCATCTGCTCCAGTTGATCCCCGGGCAGGTCCATCACGCGTTCAAGCGCCGCCTCCCAGAGCACCAGACTGGTCAGGTCACCCACATGCCCGCCGGCTTCACCGCCCTCAAAAATAAACCGGCGGCACCCGTGGGCAATGGCATTTTCCAGCATCATCACCGACGGCGTATGCAGGTACGTTTTGGTCCCGGCGGCTTCCAGTTCCCTGACCTGGGACGGCGTCCCGCCGGCAAACAGGGCAAAGGGAATCTGGTACTTTTTAACCAGGTCCAGGTGCTGATCAATGGTCTGATTAAAGGTTTCAATACCGATGAGCCCGGCACCGAAACTATGCAGTTTTTCCTTGCCGCCGATGAGCATCTTTTCAGCCAGGTCAACCGGCAGGCTGGACAGGGCCAAAAAAGGGAGCCCTCCGTTTTCCAGTATTTTCTGTGAAAATTCAGGTGTATCACTGACATTGGCCATGGGGCCCTGGATGATGGGGTACGTAGTGCCGTGCTCCTTTGCCAGGGGCGAACCCGGCACCATGGGATCATGGACATCCACCATTGCCAGGGCATGGTCTATATTCTTGAAAAATGCCCGGATGATATCCGTCAGATGGTGTGATTGCCTTGCGAAATAACGGGCAAAAACCGCATCCTGCCCCAGATAGAAAAGGCTCTGCAAAGGCGTTTTTCCCTCAGTGTCAAGAGCGGTGATATGGGTTTGGATGTCATCATAAAGCATTTCATCCGAATTTTTTGTATCCGCCAGAAAAATTTCCCGCGCCTTTAGGGTTTTGACAATCTTCGTACCCAGTTTGGAAAAAAAACGATACCGGGCATTCAGGGTCTGGCCAATGACAACCGAATCTTTTTCCTCCATATGGGCGATGACGTCCTTGAAACCGTCAGACAGGGGCGCTTCCTTGGACAGATAAAGCTGATCGTCCAGAACAACGCCGCTGACCCCGGCGGCAAACATGCCCGGCGCCGTATGCCAACCCACCCCGCCGTGGATAAAAATTGGGAAATCGCTGTTTTCCAGGTACCACTGCATGAGTACAAAGGATGTGTACGGTGATATTTTACCGGGTGCTTCATTGCCCTTTAAAATCAGTCCGTGGGGCCCGATTCTCTCAAGATCAGCGGAGATGTTGATATCCGTACTCTCGACAAAAAATTTATAGTCCCGGTTATCAAAATTAAAAATGGACAAATTTTCAGCACGTTGATAGCTAAATATGATGGCATCCAGATTACCGACATGCTGCGCCTTGAGCCGTTTTTGAACATTTTGACGGTCAATGGAGAGCCGCAGGCCAAACAAAATCTTTTCTGCGGCCAGCTTTTCGATATTTTTTTCAATTTCGGCATCGGTCATAAATTCAGTATCGAACACGGGCAGACCGCCGGCAGCAAAAATGTTCCGATAATATGCAATATCAAATACCCGGTAAGGGCTGTATACCATCAACGGCAGTTTTGAATCCAAAAGGCGCTTAATCATTATAATTCTCCTGAAAAATAAAATATTTCATTGTTTTACGGTTTCATTAAATTAAGCAAATTGCATGCCACTGGGTAGATCCACCCCCAACTTGTTGATTTGTTTAAACTAAAATAAAACCTTACTTTTTTACAGACTCTATGATAAAAATAAAACGCAAGCATGCCATGTGCATCTTCCTGACATTCCATGCACAGGGCAATGGATGCGGATTCAGGCCGGGCATACCGCAAAAAACGATTGTGCCCCTTCACGGGGTTATAACGCCCGTTTTAGCGCAACCCGCCAAACTGTAAGCGTTTACAGGGTGCCGCAGATGCAAGGCGGAGGGACCGCAGGCGTACTGTCTGTACTTCAAGGGCCCGACAACAAAGAAGATGGGTGCCCTGTGAATGCTTACAAACAATTTTGCCGGGAAACAGACAAAGATGCAGAAACAAAACAGTCTTACTTCAGAAGAGCGAAAATTTTTAAGCATTGTCCGCGAAGCCAGTCTGACCAACCCGTTCAGCCAAAAACGGATTGATATGGACATGCAGATATCCGGATTTTTCCCGGGGGCATCCAGATCCCAGCGCATCGATAAAACCGTAAACGAAGTCAATCGCCGTATCCATGACCTAGAAAAAAAGGACCGTGCCGACATCAACCTTTTTTCCGGCGAGGACCGCCTCCTCATAGAGGCCGCCTTTTTATTTGAATTTTTCTACCGGTTCCGGCATCAATTTGATCCTTTGATCGAACATCAGATTCAGGCCGGTGACACATCCGTCAAAGTCGCTTTTGCCCCGGAAGCCCTGGCACTGCTTCGAAAACGCGGATTCAGTGTCCCTGAGAGCCAACGCTATTTTGCCCTGGGGTATCAACTCCGACGGGCGTTTTTCTTTATCGGCCGCAGTCTCATCGGTAAGAGCAAGAGTATGAAAAAACTACGCCGCAGCCTGTGGGACAACGTGTTCACCCATAATCTTGATCTATACAACCGATATCTGTGGAACCGGATGGAAGATTTTTCAACTCTTTTACTGGGAGAAACCGGTACCGGCAAGGGTACCGCCGCCATGGCCATGGGCCGATCCGGTTTTATCCCCTTTAATGAAAGAAAAAGGTGCTTTGTTGAAAGTTTCACCCGCTCTTTCAGCGCCCTGAACTTTGCACAATTTCCGGAAACCCTCATCGAATCGGAACTGTTCGGGCATAAAAAAGGGGCATTTACCGGTGCCGTCAAGGATTTCAAGGGTATTCTCGATCAATGCAGCCCCTATGGGGCCATCTTGCTGGATGAAATCGGCGAAGTATCAACACCCATCCAGTTAAAGCTGCTCCAGGTTCTGCAGGAAAGAACGTTTACGCCGGTGGGCAGCCACGAGCCGTCACGCTTTCAAGGCCGGGTGATTGCCGCAACCAACCGCTCCATGGCGGAAATCCGCGACAAGGGTGTCTTCAGAGACGATTTTTATTACCGATTATGTTCGGATCACATCACCGTACCGCCCCTTCGCCGGCGAATACAGGAGGACAACCGCGAACTGGGTGACCTGCTGGCCCACACGGTTCAACGGATGGTGGGCAAACCGTCTCCCGAGCTCATGGAAATGGTCAAAGGGGTGATCGATAAAAACCTGGGTCCGGATTACCCGTGGCCGGGTAATGTCAGGGAACTGGAACAGTGTGTTCGCAGCGTCCTGCTCAGACAAGACTACGCAGGTGACCGAAAATCAGCCCTGCCGGATCTGGAAGCATCTCTTACCCGGGGCATCAAAACCGGTGATCTGGATGCCCAAAATCTGATTTCCGGGTATTGCCGTCTGCTCTATCAGCGCCATGGCACATTTGAAGAAGTGGCCCGACACACCCGGCTCGACCGCCGCACCGTAAAAAAATATATCGGAGAATCGGAAAACGAGTAATTTTTCAAAACCGCCCTGCATCCCTATGCGGCAAGATAAAAAAGGAACCGCCAATGATTAAAAAATTATTTCCCCGAGTCATCTTTTTACTTTCTTTTATCGCTATGGCGTTGGCGATATCCGGCTGTCAGACGGCTTACTACGGAACCATGGAAAAATTCGGCGTGCACAAACGGGACATTCTCGTTGATCGTGTCAAAGAGGCTCGGGATGTTCAGGAAGAGACCAAGGACCAGTTTCAGTCGGCCCTGGAACGATTCAAGGCAGAAACCGGTTTTACCGGCGGCGAACTTGAAAAGCGCTATGATGCATTGAAATCCGAATTTGATCAGTGTGAAGAAAAGGCGACGGCCGTTAAAAATAAAATCAACTCCGTGGAAAATGTTGCCAAGGCGCTTTTCGCAGAATGGTCCGATGAGCTCAACCAGTACACCAATCCCAAATTAAAAGCCGCCAGTCTTAAGAAATTGGAAAACACGAAGAAACAATATTCCCGGCTCATCAGCGCCATGAAGCATGCGGAATCCAAAATAAAACCGGTATTATCCGCCTTCCGGGACCAGGTCCTTTACCTGAAGCACAATCTCAATGCCCGGGCCATTGCGTCCCTGCGAAGCGAACTGGTGTCTGTGGAAACCGATGTCGCTGCACTGATACGCGATATGGAAACCGCCATCAATAAGGCCGACGGTTTTATTCAGGCCATGGAGGCGGAATAAAAAATTTTGACCTTTAACAACAGCCCTTCCTGGAAAGATGGCTATTCCCGTATCAACGAGCGGGCAAATGATTAGAATCCATACGGCAGCCATATAGAATAAGGAATATCCATGGAATTTAAAATACCCGTACGCAGCAATAAAAAACTGCAACTATTGATGACTCACATCAACAAGGATCAGGAGCTGTTTCAAATCTGGAAATGCGCCAATGTCAATGCGGTGGACCGTTCAGGCATCAGTGATCATGGCGAGGTGCATATTCGGATTGTGGCCAATGCGGCTTTGCGCATTATCCGTTTACTGATCAAAGCCGGCATTGAGCCCAGTGTCGTCACCCATCATGGCCTGACCAGCGAAGATGCCGAAGTGATTGTGGTTTTGGCCGCCTGCCTGCACGACACGGGCATTTCAGTGCACCGGGATCATCATGAGAGATACAGCCTGTTTATCGCATTTCGAAAAGTCCGTGAGTTATTGGAAGGTATTTATGCTGAACCGGATCTGACAACGATGGTATCGGAAACACTGCATGCCGTTATTGCCCATGACGCCAACGAGAAATGCCTTACCATCGAAGCCGGCGCCCTGAAATTAGCCGACGCAACAGATATGACCCAGGGGCGTTCCCGGATTCCCTTTGAAACCGGAAAAGTTAATATCCATTCCGTGTCGGCCCAGGCAGTGGATGATGTCACCATTCAAAAAGGCAAAACCAAACCGGTCTGCATTGAAGTGACGCTTTCTAATTCTGCCGGCATTTTCCAGATTGATGAATTGCTGCGAAACAAGCTGAAACATTCCCCCATAAAACCGTTTGTGGAGGTCATCGCCAAAATCGAAGGTGAGACGGAACGCCGGTTGTTTGACTCATTTTCAATATAGACGGTCTCGTAAAAAGTTCAAATTCAAGGCGTGCAAATTTTGGTGTCATGAGGCGTAACCATCGACCGTTGAATGATTACGGGCTGCAGTGCAACGCAGGCGTTGGACTTTTTACGAGACCGTCAAATTTCTTTTTGATTAAACGCCCCCACCAGTAACACCAGTATCAAAAAAATAAAAAAGAAAAGATTCAAAAGCGGGTGAAACGGTCCCATCCGATGAAAATCACCGTTGCTGATGAGGGTGTCGGCATAGGCCTGCACCATAAACACCTTGGGATATAACACCCGCCATAAGGCCGGTTCGAAATGAACGGCGGAAGAAACCGTTGCGCGTACGATATCGCTGTTGAAAATCTGATACCCGCCATCGGAGATAAAACCGACAAAAACGATCCCCATGGTAAAAAGCGCGCTGATAAAATCCGGCATAAAAAGAGACAGCAGGCTGACGCATGCAATCACAAAAAGAAGGCTGACCGAACATACCAGCGATGCACTCAGGTATCCGGAAATGATGACGCCTGTTTTTACCCATACCATCAAAAGAATCGTCAGATGAAGAATGAACATGAACACAAGGCAGAGGCCCCAGGTGCCCATGACCCGGCCAAGAACATACTGCCATCTGAAAACAGATCGGGAAAGAAACAAGACAGCGCTGCCGTCCGCATGATCCCGGCTGAATATCTTCATGGAAAGCATGGCCGCCATCAGAAACATGCCGATGGTAATCAGGTGGAAAACAATCTTTGAAACATGCCAGGCCACCGCGGCGCTGTCCACCAGCGTCCCGTTCACCGAATACCCGCCGTCATAACACCCGCGAATCATCAATATAAATAAAATGGAAATCCCCAAAAGGACGTAAACGCTTTTATGCCGCATCTGGTCCTGCAGGGTATAGCCCGCAATTTTTATAACCTTATTCATCGGTATTCTCTATATAGCGAAAAAAAACATTTTCGAGGGTCTCGTGATCTTTCACAATGGCGCTGATGGTATCCTTGACAAGGATTTTCCCCTGGTACAGGATTGCCGCCGTGTCACATGTCTTTTCCACCTCTGACAGCAGATGGGAGTTTAAGATCACGGTCACCCCTTGATCATGAAGGGTATCAAGAATTTTTCGGACATCGCGGATACCCACCGGATCGAGCCCGGCAGTGGGCTCATCCAGTATCACTATCTCTGGTTGTCCCATCAGGGCCGCCCCTAACCCCATGCGCTGTTTCATACCCCTTGAGTAGGCCGCGGATTTTTCCCGTTCCCGCCCGTTCATGGATACCATCTCAAGCACCCGGTGGATCTCTCTTTCGGCGTCACCTCCGGCCAGTCCCGATCAAGGCAGCATGGCGCGACAGATATTCCAGACCGGACAGATACGGCGGCATCATGTGCTGCTCGGCAACATACCCGATGTTTTTGCGGGATGCCGGGTCCGAGGCCGGCAGGCCATTGAGGGTAATGCGGCCCGAGGAGGGTTTGATAAAAGCGAGCAGCATCCGGACGATGGTCGTCTTGCCGGCACCATTGGGCCCCAGCAATGCAAAGGATTCTCCCTTTTGAATCGTATATGAAACAGTGTCCACCGCGGTAACGGCGCCAAATTTTTTGGTAACGGAATCAAGTTTGATCATATCAATTCAATTGTCAGAAAGTTGAGGGCCATGGCCCGGGCTGTTCACGTAATACCGATATAAAAAATACGGCTCCTCGCTGTTTCGTATGGGTAAATTTGAACGGCTACAGCCCTGGGATGCTTTCATTCTCATGGTCGAAACTGTTTAAGGGGCTTAGCGAGCGTTAGGCCGGACAGCCATAAAATAGCCCCCATAGTTTAATTTTACATAAAATATCAATATGATGGTTTGTGCCAAAACCCTGTCCGGCGTTACGATCGCTTAGTGCCGAGTTTTTTGAGCATGAAAATGAAAGCATCCCGGGGCACCCGCACAAAATAGCGAGGAGCCAAAAATACGTTTAACACCCTTTGTCCACTGTTGTCTAATCCCAATTTTGATGCTCTTGTAAAAAACATTTAAGTTACCACAGCCGAATGATTCTCGTTCCGTTCCGCAGTTCCCCTCTGACCTTTTCCATATGTCTCAACGTGGCGACCTCTCTTTCAAGATCCGATGGCGATAGCCTAAGCCGCTCTGATATGATTTCCGGCGCTGCGCCGCCGGTCTCTTTTAATATCTGTAATATTTTTGACTGGGTTTCAGTGACCGCACCAGCCGAGTCATCCTTTTTTGAAAAGGATTGAGCACTGTATACGGCCCATGGATCACAGGCTTTTGCCGGCGAAAGCATGTCAATATAGCAATCCTCGCACAACATCCGGCCATGTAATTTTCTTTCGTCTCCGTTTTCGATATTTTTTTGGCATCTGTCACAGTTCATGACATCCCCTCCTTAATTTATAGATACCGGTATGGAAAGCATCTCCATCAACTCTTTCCGGGAAAACGTTTTTAAAAGTCCCGGATCATCCTCTTGCATCACCGCATCCATGATATTTTTCTTTTTTTCGATAATGGCGGCAATCTTTTCTTCCAGGGTGCCCTCGGTGACCAGTTTAAAAATATGGACCCCCTTTTTCTGACCGATCCGGTGCACCCGGTCCGTGGCCTGGTCTTCCCGGGCCGCATTCCACCAGCGATCATAGTGAATCACCACCGATGCGGCCACCAGATCGATCCCGGTACCGCCGGCCTTGAGACTGCCCACAAAAACCCGGCAATTCGGATCATCGTTAAACCGGGCAATCAATTTGCCTCTGTTGCGGCTGGATCCGGTGAGGGTCACATGCTCAATTTTCGCCTGTTGCAGATGACGCCCGATGATATCGATCATTTTCAGATACTGGCTGTAAACCACCACCTTCTGCCCGCTCTCCAGACTCTGGGTCAAGATCTCCTGAAAAACATCCCATTTTCCGGACCCATACCGGGCATATGTGCCCACCTCTTTTTCCAGCAGGGCCGGATGGTTACAGATTTGCTTGAGCAGATTGAGCAGGGCAAAAACATGAAGATAGGGAATCGGTTCATCCTCACGACCGAGAACATCCAGCAATCCGGTCCCCCGGGAGGCCAGGGCATCCCGGTAAAGCTTGACCTGATCATCACTGAGCCGGCAGGCCATCTGGTTTTCAATCTTGGCCGGCAGATCCGCTAACACCGTTTTTTTAAGGCGCCGCAGGGTAAAAGGAGATATCAGACGGCTTAATTCTTTACGCCGCCGGCTTTTTATGTCCTGTTCAATGGGAGCGACAAACCGGCGTTCAAAGGCCTCCGTGGTGCCCAGGTATCCCGGTGCCGTCAGGTCCATAAGGGCTTTTAAATCACTGATGGAATTTTCAATGGGCGTTCCCGTCAGCCCCAGCTTTATCCGGGCGTCCAGATTTTCAGCCGCGCGATACGCCTGGGTAGCGGCATTTTTGATGGCTTGTATTTCATCAAACACCACTGCCTGAAACCGGATCTTTTTCAACGCGTCAATATCCCGGCGAAGAAGACCGTAGGACGTCAGAATCACCTGATGCTGGTCCAGGGCTTCGGCCAGATCCCGCTGTCCCCCATGATAGACAACAGCCATAAGGCCGGGAACATGATCATTGATTTTCCGGTGCCAGTGACTCAGGACCGTGGTGGGGCTGATCACCAGAAACGGGCCGGCATCAGGGCCCTGTTCGGCCAGGGCCAGTAAAAAAGCCATCACCTGATGGGTTTTGCCCAGGCCCATGTCATCACACAACAAACCGCCAAACCGATTTTCATACAAAAACCAGAGCCACTCGGCACCGATCTGCTGATAGGGACGAAGCGTTGATGTCATGCCTTTTAGCAATGGCATGGGATGCGGGGGTTGGCCCTTGAACAACTGCGCCAATGTCCGGGCATCATCGGTATCGCCGGTTACAGTCCATTCTTTCCCGCTGAAGGCCCGCATTCGCATAAGATCCAGCCGATTCAATTTAACCTGCCCGTTTTTTTCAGGGCCTGCATCCGTATCGTCACCATGGATCAATGTGCTTATTTTTTCTAACTCTGATGAACGGCAGTCGATCCACCCGGTATCGGTTTCCAGAAATCGCTGCCCCTCTTTCTGGGCCCGCAGGATCTCAGTCAATGATATGGAATGATTACCGATACCATACTTGATGGAAAGCCAGTACCAGTCACGTTCAATGGCCTGGGGGCTAACGTCAATCACATCAAACGCATCGATGATTTTCAGTTTCCGTACACTTTTATCAAGGCGAAAGCCTTCCTGCTTCAGGCGCTCTTTGTGTTCTGCCAGAAATTCCGGGACCCGGGATCGTTTGATGAGCCCAGCCATGGGTTCACCCGGGTTGTAAACCGTCTTGCCGGGGTTGGCATCATCGGCCAGAATCTTCAATTCCGGAATATAATACAGGTCACCGTACTGATATTTTTTTAAATCCTTCCTGTCAAAAAAACTGGCTTCACCCTTTTTTTGAATGACCCGGATCAACGGCTTGATTTCCAGATCAAGGTCTTCGTTCATTTTGACATCAAAAATCGTATCCAGGGGCACCGGGCAGAGGGTCAGCCCCTTCTGATTGAAACATTTAGCCTGTAATGCCTTGAGAACCCGTTTGACCTTTTTACGGGGAATTTCCAACATAAAAATCACATCACCCGCAACGGTTTCCCCCTTGATAAAAAACATACCGCTGGTTTCATTGACGGCCCCGTGAAAAAGACAGTCGCTTGAGCCGAATTCACGATACCCATGATAGGCAAACCTGAACCAGAAACTGTCTTCCAGCCCCTGACGCCGGCTTTTCAACCCATTGGCATGCATCACCCGTTCATTGTCGGTCAAAGTCAAAAGGGCCAGCCGTGATAGAATATTTCCCCGGGTAGGCATCGATGTTTCATCGGCCAACACCAGGCACCGTTCCATAAACCGATAAAAATCCATGGCGGTGGAAAAATAGGTGAGCAAAAGTGTCCCCTGACCACTCACCACCTGCAGGTATTTTGCATCCTTTTGCCCTCCTGCCCTCAATGTAACACTTTCGGGTGTTTCCCGGCACCCGTCCGCCAAAATGGCAAGCAGATCATACCAGATACTTTTTTTAAAATTTTCCTCAAAATTTGTGCGGTGTGGATCTTTTTTCAACCCCTCATAAATACCGAACAATTGCCTGAGGTGGGCACAGGTTCGGGAACCTGACTGGGTACAGGTACAAAATCGCTGGGACACTTGGCCCAGGGGCGCATCAACAACCATTGCAATTCCCGGATGCCTGTCGGCGGGATCCGGCATGAGGGCCACTGCGTTACGATGAAACTCCATCCGATTGAAAATCTGATCCGGCCCATCATCATTTCCCGTAACAAGGGGCCTGTTTTTTTTCGTAACACAGTTGTTTCTTTTATTTTTCATATTTTAAAACACCGGGCGTAACTGTTTCCATAAATGCTGTGCTTCATATTTTTTGTGTACAAATAAGGACAGAGCAAAGCGATACGACAAATATTCAATAGGGTTCCGGCTTGCCCGAATTGGGCAGTTGCCGCAAATCGTTCTTACCGCTTGACATTTTTAATAAATTTAGCTCTAATAATTCTCTAAACAATCAATCTTTACATACTCTTTTTTGTAACCCATGCAATCCAGAGGCAGACACCATGCAAAAAAAGAAAATTCGCCGCACAAACTATCTCATCAATAAAAAATTTCAAATCAGCCATATCCTGCTGATGGTGCTGTTGCAGGCGATGATCGCTACGGCCATCGGCCTGGGGTTTTCCTGGTTGTATATCGCTGAAACCAATGTTCTGGGATTTACCTGGGCCGTTATTCTCTTTTCACTGCTGATTATCGTTCTGTCCGTGGCGTTTACGCACTCCATCGCCGGACCGCTTTACAAACTCGGCACTGTCATCCGCCAGATTACCAAAGGGGCGGTCCCCGAAGAGCCCTTTAAATTTCGTAAAACAGATAACTTTACCTGGCTGGCCAGGGATTTCAATAATTACCTTACCGTACTGAAAAAAAAGCAGTCCCACCAAAAAAATGCAATGATCACCCTAAAAACACTGCAAAACAATATCAAACGGGGCGATGTCTCAACCGAGGAGTGCCTTGAAGCGCTGAACAACACCATCGGTCTGCTGAACAAATAAAACAACCCTCTGAATTGACAAAAACCTCTTTCCAGTAGATCCGAAAAGAGGTTTTTGTGTACAGGGTCAATTAATTACAAACCATCAAGATTTTACCACCCGCGCACCAGATAATCATGCATTGAATCGGCGGCCTTTCTTCCTGCGCCCATGGCCAGGATAACCGTTGCCGATCCGGTGACAATGTCACCACCGGCCCACACCCCCTTCAAGCTTGTCTTACCGGTTTCATCGTCCGCTTCAATGTAATCCCAACGGTTCAATGCCAGCCCTTCGGTGGAACGTGTCAACAACGGATTGGGTCCTGCCCCCACGGCAATGATCACCTGGTCGCAGGCCAGTTCGAATTCAGATCCGTCGATGGGTACCGGGCGTCGACGCCCGGATGCATCCGGTTCACCAAGTTCCATCTTCAGGCCTTGCATACCGATCACGCGGCCTTTCTCATCGCCGATAAATTTTGTCGGCGCCGTGAGAAAATGAAACAAGACCCCTTCCTCTTCGGCATGGTGCACTTCGGCACCCCGTGCCGGCACTTCCTCTCTCGACCGGCGATAGACGATGGTGGACGTTTCCGCACCAAGGCGCAGGGCCGTCCTGGCCGAGTCCATGGCCACATTTCCGGCACCTAAGGTAATCACATTCTTGCCCCGGATAATCGGTGTGTCATATTCGGGAAATTTGTAGGCCTTCATCAAATTGGAGCGGGTCAAGTATTCGTTAGCGGAAAAAATGCCGGTGAGATTTTCACCCGGCACATTCAAAAACCGCGGCAGACCTGCCCCGACACCCAGAAAGATGGCATCATAGCCCTGCTCAAAAAGTTCATCCAGTGACACGGTCCGACCCACCACGGCATTGCATTCCAGCTCGACGCCCAGGGTTTCCAGACCCGAGACTTCCGAAAAAACAATCTCCTTGGGCAGTCTGAATTCGGGAATACCGTACACCAGTACGCCGCCGGGTTTATGAAACGCCTCAAAAAGCGTGACATCGTGCCCTTTCAGGATCAAATCCCCGGCAACGGTGAGGCCCGAGGGTCCGGAACCCACAACGGCCACTTTTTTCCCTGTGGGTGGCGCCTTTGCCGGAGGTGCGGCCTTTCGATGTTTTCTTTCATAATCCGCCACGAATCTTTCCAGATTCCCAATGGCCACCGCATCGCCCTTTTTACCGACGATACAATTGCCCTCGCATTGCAGCTCCTGGGGGCAGACCCGGCCACACACCGCCGGCAGGCTGTTTTTTTCCCAGACCTTGCTGATAGCACTGGTAAATTCCCCATCCCGAACCAGCTTGATAAAGCCGGGGATATCCACACCCACGGGACACCCATCCACACAGGCCGGTTTTTTACATTGCAGGCAGCGCTGGGCCTCCAGCATGGCTGCCTCGGCATCGAGTCCCAGGGGAACCTCTTCAAAATTTCTTGCTCTTACGGCCGGGGCCTGTTCCGGCATGGACTGTCTGGGTACTTTCGCTTTTTTTTCTTTTTTAGCTGCTTCCTGCGCCATTGTAACCTCCGCACCAATAATTTATCTGCTATTTAGATCCTGCTTCTTTTTGAGGAATAATCACACATCAAGCCTTTTCCCTGCGGCATTGATCATAGGATATTTTTTCATCCCCTGTGTAGGCCTGAAGCCTGAGCATCAATCCATCATAATCGACCTGATGGCCATCAAATTCAGGACCGTCCACGCAGGCAAATTTCGTCTTCCCCCCCACAGAAACTCTGCAGCCACCGCACATGCCGGTGCCATCCACCATGATGGGATTCAGGCTGACCATGGTGGGGACATTGTATTCCTTGGTCAATTTACTGACGAATTTCATCATGGGAACGGGCCCAATGGCCACACACAGCTTAATGTCTTTATCTTTTTCCAGGAGATCCTTGAGCACTTCGGTTACAAAACCGTGATGGCCATAAGAGCCGTCATCGGTGCATACCCGCAGATCATGGGATGCTTTTTTCATCTGGTCTTCCAGAATCAAAAGACCTTTGTTTCTGGCGCCGATGATACAGGTGACATGATTGCCTACCTCTTTGAGCCCCCGGGTAATGGGGTGGAGCACAGCAACACCGGTGCCGCCGCCCACGCAGACCACCTTGCCGATTTTTTCCAGATGGGTCGCCTTTCCCAAAGGACCGATCACATCCTGAAACCCCTCTCCCACCTTCAAATCTTTGAAAAGAGAGGTCGTCTTACCAACAATCATATATATAATGGTAATGGTCCCTTTTTCACCATCGGTGTCCGCCATGGTCAACGGAATCCGCTCACCGGTTTCGTTGGCTTTTAAAATAACAAA
The DNA here is from genome assembly GCA_942490765.1 of uncultured Desulfobacterales bacterium. Classification (GTDB taxonomy): domain Bacteria; phylum Desulfobacterota; class Desulfobacteria; order Desulfobacterales; family 4572-123; genus 4572-123. Next base: position 441,249 of record CALNYM010000023.1, read on the forward strand.
TTGACCCGGCTTTGCCTTTTTTGCGATCAGGGGGGCTTCGATCTCATTGAGCACTACCGTACCCTCAGCCATCTCTTCACGTCGCACAATGTTAAACATAATTATCCTCCAACTGAAATTTATTTTTTAGCAAACCATTTCAAAATAGCTTTTAAAATCAACTGTTTTAAAATTTGCCTTTTGGTTATTGTGGTGTATTACATAGATTTTAGCCGAAACTTGATATATATCCATAAATAATGAAAAATCAATGAAAATATAAATTTTGTCAACCGGCGCGGCTCACCATCAGATATTAGATAGTGTCCTTGGAGAAACGAGGGTTTTCGTTTAAAATCAAGGCATGCGAGAAATTTTACATAAAATATCAATATGATGGTTTGTGCCAAAGACCTGTCCGGCGTTACGATCGCTTAGTGCCGAGTTTTTTGAGCATCAGAATGAAAGCATCCCGGGACACCCACACAAAATAACGAGGCGCCAAATTTTGATGAACTCGTAAAAAGCCGAATTTAGACGGTTTCGTAAAAAGTTCAAATTCAAGGCGTGCAAATTTTGGTGTCATGAGGCGTAACCATCGTACGTTGAATGATTACGAAATGCAGCGCAACGCAGGCGTTGGACTTTTTACGAGGAACCGTCAATTTTAAGCAGTACGCAGAGATTGGGCGAAAAGACCGTTTCTGGATGGCAATAGATAAGTATTGTCATACGGCTCATAATAGCGCTATAATGTTGGCGTTTAAATAAGGGCCGCAAACGAAATAAACTGAAAAATCGTGGAAAACTATAAAAAATGAACCTCTTTGACAGCCATTGCCACCTTGATGATAAATCCTATACTGACGATCTGCCGGAAGTTATCCATCGCGCACGAAAAATGAATGTCGCCGGCATCATGCTTGTGGGGGTAAATCGTGAAACCTCACTGAAGGCAATTACCATTGCCCGGCCTTTTAGCGGCTTTTATGCTGCCGTGGGGGTTCACCCCCACGATGCCCGGGAATGTTCTGAGCAGACCCTGGAATATCTGAAAAAGCTGTCCGGAAATTCCAAGGTAAAAGCCTGGGGGGAAATAGGGCTTGATTTTAATCGGATGTATTCTTCCAGGGAAGATCAGGAACGCTGGTTTATCCGTCAACTGGAAACAGCCGTTTCACTGGATATGCCGGTTATTTTTCATGAAAGGGACAGCCATGGCCGGCTCTTGGAGATCCTGAAAAACCGGTATCCGGCGGGCATCAAGGGCGTGATCCACTGTTTCAGCGGCAATTCAACGGAACTTGAACAATACCTGGCACTCGGCCTTTACATCGGCATCACAGGAATACTGACCCTTAAAAAACGCGGCGCCGATCTGCGCACCATGGTGCCCCTGATTCCCGAACAACGCCTTCTCGTGGAAACCGATGCCCCCTACCTGACACCGGCACCCGAAAAAAACCACCATCGACGCAACGAACCGGCTTTTGTTTTATCCACCCTGCTCAAACTGGCCGCGGTGCGTGGCCAGGACCCCGAAGCCCTGGCCAAAACAATTTTTGAAAATACCTGCCGACTATACAATATCAATCCCATGGACTTACTTTGCCATCAAGTGTGAAATTGCCATATCCAGACCATCCAGGGACAGCTCATACATGGGAAAAATCTGGCGGATCATGGTGATGGTTCGGGTATAATCCCACATGCGCGACGCCACGGGATTCAGCCAGACGCAATGGGAAAACGTTTTGGCCAGCAGCTTGAGCCGTTCGATGCCCGGCTGGCCGCTGCGCTCACCAATGTAGAGAGATCCGTCCTGGGCCATCAATTCATAAGGCGCCATGCTGGCATCTCCCACGATGATCAACCGCGTTTCAGGATCACGCCGCACCAGGTCATCCACCCGCACAGGCTGGCTGTACCGGGCCGCATCTTTCCACAAAACATCATAGATGGTATTGTGAAAGAAAAACGTTTTCAAATCCTTGAACTGGGCCCTGGCATAATCAAAAAGCGTCTGCACCACCGGTATATGTGGGTCCATGGACCAGCCGCCGTTATCGATGGCCAGGATCACCTTGAGCCGGTCTTTCAGACTTCGGTCAAAGACAATCTCGATCTCACCGCCGTTTTTCATGGTCTGGTAAATGGTGGCATCGATGTCAAGTCTGTCTTTGGGGCCGGACGGTATCATGTTACGCAGCCTTTTCAGGGCTTCGCCGATCATGGCTTCGGTGAGGGGCCCATCGGCGGAATAATCCTTATACCGCCTTTCGAGAGCGACCTTGACAGCCGATTTGTTCCGACTCACCCCCCCCACCCGCATGCCGCCGGGATGGTGTCCCGAATGGCCCACCGGCGCTGTACCGCCGGTTCCGATCCAGCGGCTGCCGCCATGGTGTTCTTCGGTCTGATCCTTTAATCGCTGTTTAAAATAATCAATCAATTCCTCGGGGGAAAAGGCACTGAGTTGTTCAGGATCAATACCCATGGCATCGGCCAGGGTTTTGGGATCTTTGAGCCACTCATCCAGAAGGGCACGGGCCATCTCATCGATCTCAAAGCCTTCTGGATCCGGCATTTCCGCCCCTTCAAAATAATGGGCAAAAATCTGGTCATACAGATCAAAATAACGTTCACTTTTGACCAGAATCGCCCGGGATGCCGTATAAAATTCATCCAGGGAATTGATCAGTCCGCGTGAAAGGGCCTTGTGCAGGGTCAAAAAGGCGGTGGGGCTCACCGGAATGCCCGCATCTTTTAATTTATAAAAATACTCGATAAACATAGGCTAAAACAACCGGCGACGATTGACAAAAGAGGCCGCCCGTTCATAATCGGTGCTCTTTTTAAACAACACCCCGAGAAACGGCACATCTCCTTTTGCCAGTCGTTTGGGGTTGAAATCAGGGTCGGCCTGCAGGGCCCTGACCCAGTTGAGCAGTTCACGGGTGGCCGGTTTTTTTTCAATGGCCTCGAGCTCACGGAGCCTGTAAAAAGCCGTCGTCACAGATTCGCCGAGGTCATCGTCCATATCCGGAAAATGCACCCGAAGAATTCGGCGCATCATCTTGGGATCGGGGAACGCAATATGGTGAAAATTACACCGCCCGAGAAACGGATCGGACAGGTCCTTTTTGGCATTGGAGGTAATAATAAACACCGGGCGGTTTTTGGCCTGTATGGTCTTATCGATCTCGATGATGTCAAACTCCATCTGGTCGAGCACATCCAGCATATCATCCTGAAAATCGGTATCGGCCTTATCGATCTCGTCAATGAGCAGAACCGTCCGCCGGTCCGAGGTAAAGGCCTGGCCGATTTTGCCCATTTTGATATAGTCCTCGATATGGCTGACATCCCGGGCGGAATCCCCAAACCGGCTGTCGTTCAACCGAGTCAGGGTATCATACTGGTAAAGGGCCTCCACCAGCTTCATGCTCGATTTAACGTTGAGCACAATCAACGGCATATTCAGGCTTTCGGCAATGGCATGGGCCAGCATGGTTTTACCGGTACCGGGTTCCCCTTTCAGCAGCAGTGGCATTTCCAATGCCATGGAGATATTAACAATACCGGCCAGTTCCGCGTCCAGGACATACCGCGTCGTATTTGAAAACCCTTTTTCTTCTATTTTTGAGACCATATCATCCTCTTTTTAAACTATTTCGTTCGAATCGCCTTTGACAGCCCGGCGGTAAGTTCCAGAACTCTTTTTGCATGAGCCGGGCTCAGGGCGCCGGTCCCGCAGCTTGGCGTAATCAGGGACTGACGCAGCAGAATCGAACGGTCAATACCCAGCGCTTCCATTTGAGCCATCTGGTCCTGCCATTTTTTGAGCAGTGATGCCGTGGTTTCCCGTTCAATGTCTTCGGAAAAAGAGGTGGGCACGATTCCCCATGCAATGATGCCGCCCTTGTCGATAAAATGCCTGATCTGATCCGCATACAGAATAAACCGATCAAAATAGGAATAGGCATCAAAATTAACGATATCCACTTCGGATGCCAGAATCAACGACCAGTCGGTATTGGCACACACATGGATGCCGGCAAGCCCCCCTTTTAAATGGACGGCAGCAATCACCTCATTCAGGCAGGCGAGGATTTCTTCACGGGAGATACTGATCATTTCCGATGAGCCGAATCCGGCCATGGCCGGTTCATCCAGAAACAGGATCACCGGCAAGCCTGCAGCAGCCAGTTTACCCACCTGCCATCCGGCCTTCTGGGCCAGGAGTTTCACCATGACGTCCTTTGCCTGCTCATCATAAAAAACAGCCCGGCCCTCACGATCGGTAAGGCCCAGACCAAAAGTAACCGGCCCGCTGATCTGGCCCTTTAGGGCCACCGGGGCAGCAGCCCCCTTCTCTATATATGTCAGCAGCCTGAAAAACCCCGGGGCCGTATCCGGCCCCATGGCAAACCGGGTGGTGTCGATATCAACATCCCCTGCCGTCAGGGCCATATACGCTTCGTAAAACGCTAAAATCTCATCATCAAAGAATTCTCCTGAAGTATCGATAAACACCCGATCTTCCTCAACGGTCACCCCGGGCATACCCGGCAAAAACTGAGCAATCATCATCTCTTCGGGATAAAGCGGCAACTGTACCCACAAAGGAATCTCCGGCGTATAGTCAAAAACCCACTTGAGTGCCTGCTCATGATCTTTCAACGGAAGGCTTCCGATGAGAAGTGGCCGGCCATCGGCCTGAAACTCGTTTTTCATAATTTGTGTTCCTCACACCTCTTGGTTGAAAATAATTTTAAACCGCCTGTCTCATCTCTTTTATAAATACGGCCATTATTTACCATGAGCTGCCGGGATTTACAAGACTGATGGCCGCGTTCTAAAACATTGACACCGTGCATCATGGGGTGATATATTTGATTTAACTTTGCCAGCCCTTTTTTATTTTAATTTAAAAGGCTTTTTACAACTTTAAAAACCAAAACCGGCTAAAAAAAATAACCGGATCGGAATATGCAGGGAGGAAATATGTTTGGAATTGGAATGCCGGAACTGATTATTATTCTTGTTATCATTCTCATTATTTTTGGGGCCGGCAAACTGCCGGAAATCGGTGGGGGCATGGGAAAGGCCATCCGGAATTTCAAAAAAGCCACCAATGAAACAAAAAAAGAGGGTGCTGACAAGATAGAAGATATTGATGACAATAAAAACGCCTGATTCTTTTTAGGAACTGCCATTTCTGCCGGGCGGCCGTATCCCTGACTGAAATTAATCAGCCCCGATTGTCCATTTAAAATATGAACACAACACCCCTTGCCAACCCCGGCCGCAAAATCACGTTAATCGGGACAGCGGTCAATGCTTTTTTGATCCTGCTTAAATTCGCCGCCGGGATACTGGGCCACAGCCATGGCCTGATAGCAGATGCCGTCCATTCTGTTTCCGATCTTTTCACAGATGCGGTGGTGCTTTTCGGCCTGCGGGCCGGTCGCAAACCGCCGGATACCCGACACCCCTTCGGCCACGGCCGCATTGAGACCCTGGCCACCGCCATTGTCGGATTCGCCCTCATCGCAACGGCTCTGTACCTGGGAACCCAGGCGGTATTAACGATCTATAACCATACCGAAAACCACCCCACCGGACTGGCCCTGATGGGGGCCGCCATCTCCATTATCACAAAAGAAGCCCTGTACCACTATACCGTAAATACGGGCCGGCGCCTGAAAAGCCAGCTCATCATGGCCAATGCCTGGCATCACCGATCGGATGCCCTTTCCTCTGTGGCGGTTCTACTGGGGGTCGCCGGCGCCCTCATTAAACCCGCCTGGTACATTTTGGATTCCCTGGCCGCCCTGGTGGTCTCCTTTTTCATTATAAAAGTGGGCTTGCAGATCCTGATAAATACAATGCGGGAGCTTTCCGATACCGCACCAAAGCCTGAGGTTCTTGATGAAATAAACCGCTGTTCTCTGAAGGTGGAGGGCGTTTTAAATGCCCATGACCTGAAGGTCAGAACGTCGGGCGGCGCTTACCAGATTGAAATTCATATTGAAGTGGATGGTCAGCTCACCGTGACCCAGGGTCACCGGATTGCCAAAGAGGTGGAATCTTGCCTGGCGGAAGAACTTGATGATCTTGACAGGATTATCGTCCACGTGGATCCGGCCGAAATCACCCCCCTTGGCCTGCCATCAGAACACCCCCAAAGATCAAAAACATGAAAAAACCACGAATAATCGTCATCGGCGGTGGTCCGGCCGGGCTCATGGCCGCCGGTCAGGCCGCGGAAAACGGTGCCGATACCCTGCTGCTGGAAAAACAACGAAAACCCGGGCGCAAACTCTGTATCACCGGCAAGGGCCGCTGCAACATCACCAACATTGCGGACGTCCCCGACTTTCTGGCCCACTTCGGCAAAACCGGGCCTTTTCTGCACCAGGCGTTTGCCCGATTTTTCAACACCGACCTTTTGGATTTTTTAAAAAAACAGGGCCTGGAAATAGTGATTGAAAGGGGGGGCCGCGTTTTTCCGGCCAGCGGCAAGGCCGCAGATGTTCTGGATGTTTTTCTCGCCTGGCTGGAACGCTGCGGGGTGAAACTCCGGCCCGATGCGCCGGTGAGTCAACTGCTGATTGAAAATAAACGGGTCTGCGGTGTCGTTTCCCGGGACAGACACTATCCCTGTGATGCCGTTATTCTGGCCACGGGCGGTGCCTCCTATCCGGCCACCGGTTCAACCGGCGACGGCTACCGCCTGGCCCAATCGGCGGGTCACCGGCTTGTGCCGGTGCGCCCGGCCCTGGTTCCCCTGGAAACAAAAGGGGATGCCACACAAAAAATGGCGGGATTGAATCTGCGCAACATCAAGGTGCGCATGCACATCAATGGCAAAAAACGAAAAGAGGCCTTCGGCGAGCTGGTTTTTACCGAATTCGGTGTCAGCGGTCCGGTGATTCTCACCTTGAGCGGTGAGGCTGTGGCGGCCCTGGAAAAGGGTCACCGGATTGTACTGTCCATTGACCTAAAACCGGCCCTGGATGAAAAAAAACTGGACCTGCGCCTGTTGCGGGATTTTAAAACACGGGGCCAGGAGCCGTTCAGCAGTTTTTTGCGGGGTCTGCTGCCCCGGGAAATGGTGCCTGTCTGCCTGGAACTCACCGGCATTTTGCCGGAGCGAAAGGTCAACACCATCTCCGCCAAAGAACGCCGGAACCTGCGAACCTGGCTAAAGGACTTTAAGCTGGACGTCACCGGGCACCGGCCCCTTGCCGAGGCCATTGTCACGGCGGGCGGCATAGATACCCGCGAAATCGATCCGAGAACCATGGCATCCCGCATCTGCAAAGGACTCTTTATTGCCGGCGAACTGCTGGACATTCAGGGGGACACCGGCGGATACAACCTCCAGGCCGCCTTTTCCACCGGCTACCTGGCCGGGCGCAGTGCCGCGGGTGAGAAAAGGTAGAAAACCAAAGGCTAAAGACTGAAGGTAAAATAGACAGAATTCCTTCAGTCTCCAATCGAAACAACCTTCGACCTATACAATCAGTCTTCTGCCTTCAACCGGCACCCGACATTAACATTCATGCTGTCATAGGACCGAAATATCAATTTTTCCCGCTCACACCGATCTTCAGCCAGCACCTGGAAAACCGTTTCAGCGGACCGTTTTTCAGCCGCCTCCCGGGACGGCAGCGATGCCAGGCCCTGGTCTATTTTTTTGCCGGTAACCGTATCCAGCACCGTGGCAGTTTGCCCGTCACTCACCACCGCCAAGGGAATCTGATAACGGCTATCCAGCAGGCGGGCCCCTGAGACTGCCTCTCTTTCTCTTGATCCCAGGGACCCCGGGGCGCATTTGATCACCATGGTCCGCCTGCCGGCCACCGACACCACAAGGTCCACCGTCGATGAATAGGCCTTGCCGCCGATGTTCAATTCAATGGGTGCATCGACTTCAATATCACCTACGCGATAGCCTTTGTTTTCCACCAGATACCGCTCAACGGCCTGGCGATTGGCCTCGGCCCCCACATGGGGTACTTTTTTGCCCGTGATAAAATCAGTCACCCAGTCAACGGATTTGGGGTCGGATTGACCTGTCTTTGCCGCAGGATGATTTTTTTTGAATGCCCTGTTTAAGGGGATTTGTTTTCCCCTGTGGCATTGCGCACATTTGGACGGTTCCATGAATGTTCCTTTTGTAACGGTGAACCGATAACTGTAAACCGTGAACGGTTACTTCCTTTTTAGGTACTGTCGAATGTTACCGCCCCTTCAGCCAATCTCCACCAACGATTTCCCCGTCATCTCCACGGGCTGGTCCAGCCCCAGGATCGCCAGGATGGTGGGGGCCACATCACACAACCGCCCCGGTTTCAGCCGGGCATTTTTACGTGAATCATCCACCAGTATACAGGGCACCTGATTCAGTGTATGGGCCGTATGCGGATGACCGTCCTTATCGACCATCTGTTCCGCATTGCCGTGATCCGCAATAATGATGGCGGCCCCGCCCTTGTCCCGGATCCGGGCCACCACCCTTGCCACACAGTCATCAACCACTTCACATGCCCTGATGGCCGCATCCAGAATACCGGTGTGTCCCACCATATCCATATTGGCGAAATTGACCGCAACAAAATCATACCGGTCCGAATCCAGACGCGCTAAAAGCTCATCGGCAACCGCGTAAGCGCTCATCTCGGGTTTCTGGTCATAGGTGCTCACCGACCGCGGAGAGGGAATAAGACACCGGTCTTCATTGGCAAAGGCCTGTTCCTCACCGCCGTTAAAAAAATAGGTGACATGAGCATATTTTTCGGTTTCAGCAATTCTCAGCTGGTGCAGTCCGGCACGGCTCAACACCTCCCCTAAGATATTGTCAAGATGCACCGGTCCAAAGGCCATGGGAAGGCTGAACCCTTCATCATATAACGTCATGCTCACAAAATCACACAACTGCGGATACTTTTCACGCGAAAACCCGTCAAAGGTATCCTCTGTAAAGGCCCGGGTGATCTCCCGGGCCCGGTCCGCCCGAAAATTGAAAAAAATCAGCCCGTCATTGTCCTTGATCACGGCCAGGGGGGCACCCTTGTCATCTGCCATCACCACCGGCTTGATGAACTCATCGGTTTCACCCCGGGCATAGGCCTGTTCAACGGCTGCCACAGGATCTTTTTCAACGCTTCCCAGACCTTCGGTATAGAGGCGATACGCCTGCTCAACCCGATCCCACCGGGTATCCCGATCCATGGCATAAAACCGGCCGCATACAGTGGCAATAACACCGCAGTTGATGCTCTGGATATGATTTTGCAGGGCCCGGATATAACCGGCCCCGCTTTCCGGCGGCGTATCCCGACCATCCAGGATGGCATGCACATAAACCCGGTCAAGTCCCCGGCGACGGGCCATGTCCAGCAGGGCCGTCAAATGCGTCAACTGGCTGTGTACCCCGCCATCGGACACCAGCCCCATCAGGTGCAAGGCGGCATTTTGAGCAGCCACCGTATCCATGGCTGCTGCCAAGGACGCATTTTCAAAAAAGGTCCCATCCTCGATGGCATGATTGATGCGCAGCAGATCCTGATAAACCACTCTACCGGCACCAATATTCAGATGCCCGACCTCGGAATTGCCCATGATGCCCGGGGGCAGGCCCACGGCGTCACCGGAACATAACAGCCGGGTATGGGGGTACTTACTTTTGAGTTTGTCGAGACCCGGGGTCCGGGCCAGGGCCACCGCATTATCTTTTTCGGCAGGGTTTATGCCCCAGCCGTCAAGAATCATCAACACACAGGGTTTGGGTCTATTCAATGTAAACCTCCCTGTCCGGGGTTTCTTCTTCGGACCGGTGGGGGTCAATAATTTGAATTCTGCGGGCATCGGCCCAGAGCCCCTCCAGATCGTAAAAACGGCGTAGCGGTTCATAAAAAACATGGATCACCACATACCCGTAATCTATCAGCACCCAGTGGCCGTCTTTCAGCCCTTCAACCGCCAGCGCTTTCTTACCCTTATCTCTCAGCGCTTTCTTGATAAATTCCGCCAACGCCGAAACCTGACGGTTGGAGCGGCCGCTGCAGATGATAAAGGCATCGGCAATCGAGGTCAGATCACGCATATCCAATGCGACAACATCCATCGCCTTTTTGCCCAAAACAGCACCGATAAAGGGCTCCAGTGTTTGCTCAAAAGCAGTCATTTTTTTGTCAGTCATCGATAAAGTCCTTGCTCACGAATATAATTAATTACGTCGTCAGGCAAAAAACGCCTGACCGAATTTCCATTTTTAATCCGATTACGGATCTTGCTGGAAGAAATATCCAGCGGGCTGACCTTGAAAACATGCACGGCCGGCCGGCCATCATGAACATAAGCCGATATGTTGCCCTGATAGTGATACCCGGCACATATTTGCGCTTTTATATAGGTACCGATTGTTTTTGCGGCATTGGCATCAATTTCCGTTATTCCGGTAGGCCGCGTCATAACAACAATGGCAATTTCTTGAAAAAGTTTTTTATAGCCTTTCCAGGTATGAATTTCCAAAAAAGCATCGACCCCCATAATTAAAAAAAACCGGGTGCCATCAGGAAAAATTGATTTAAAATAATCAACCGTGTCAACACTGTATGAGGGCCCTTCCCGTTTTAACTCAATATCGGACACCTTAAACAACGGGTCATCGCCAAGGGCCAGTCGAATCATGGCCAACCGCTGCCGGACATCCGACACACAGGATAAAATTTTATGCGGCGGAATGGCGGATGGAATAAGACAAATCTCGTCAAGCGCAAAAGCCTCTTTGACTTCCAAAGCGGCCCTGAGATGTCCGAAATGAATCGGATCAAATGTGCCACCGAATAAACCGATGCGTCTCAAGTAACCCTCATCTGCTGTGGTCTGTTCCGGATAAACCGAAAAAAATGGGCATCACCCATTAGGGCTGCGCCTTATTTTGAACAATAACCATTTGACTCTTACTTTACTAGTGATAGTCATTATAATTAGTAAAACATCAAAAAAATAGGCACCGCCGTGTTGCCGGCACAAATCTTTAACTGCACGCCTGGTCCATCCGTCCTCACCTGCCCGCAAGAATCAGCGCATCGCTCAATATATAAATATATCTATTAATATTAATTTATTAGACGAATCGTTCACCACCGTGTTCGGCTTTTCATAACATACAAGCCCCATGAGCACAAGAGGGTAAAATGAAAACATACGCAAAATCACTTGACAATTGCCTGATTTTAATTTACTAGACAATTGCGAAAAGCCAAGAACCCAAATAGATATTTTATGCATAACAATTCAAATAGTTAGGAGATTACTTATGGCTGTACCGAAAAGAAAAACATCTAAGTCAAAACGCGATAAAAGACGTACACATCAAAAAACAGAGGCGCCTAATTTGTCAACCTGCCCCCAGTGTGGTGAGGCAGCCATGCCCCATCATGCCTGCCCCAGCTGCGGTTCATACAAAGGTCGTACCGTAATTAAAATCGATGAAGAATAAACTGCGGACAAACGCCAGTGCCACGTGATAAAGGTGAAGCCGTGACAACCCATGCTGCAAAACGGATCGTTGCCATCACCGGCGGCTCAAGGGGTATTGGCCGGGCCCTGTGTCTTTGCTTTGCCGAACCGGGCACGCAAATTTATTTTAACTATCATGCCTCGGAATCTGGTGCCGCTGAAACACAAAGACAGGTGGCCGAGGCCGGTGGCCGGGCCGTGGGAGTGCGCACAAATGTCGCCATTGAAAAAGAGGTGGCCGCATTTTTTAAGACGGTTTTTGAAGAAGGCAAAAAAATTGATGTTCTGGTAAACAACGCAGGCATTGCGTCAGACGGTCTGCTGGTGCGCATGAAAGAGCAGCAATGGGACGATGTTATCGACACAAACCTGAAAGGCGCCTTCAACTGCATGAAAATTGCCGGCCGACACATGCTCAAGCAGCGCAGCGGTCGCATCATTAATATTACATCGGTGGTCGGCGTCACCGGCAATCCGGGACAGGCCAATTATGCGGCATCAAAAGCCGGCATGATCGGTCTTACAAAAGCGGCGGCAAAGGAACTGGCCCCGCGGGGCATCACCGTTAATGCGGTTGCCCCCGGATATGTTGAAACTGAAATGACCGCGGGCCTGTCTGATACGGTCAGAGCCGCCATGCTGGCGCTAATTCCCCTGGGTCGATACGCCAGGGCCGAAGATGTGGCACAGGTTGTCGCCTTTCTGGCGTCTGAAAAGGCCGCTTACATTACCGGTCAGGTCATCCATGTAAACGGCGGTATGTATATGTAGCCCAATTGGGCTGCACCGTGAATTTTGATCCAATTTGTCTATCTTTGTGGCAGGTATTTATTTTTGTTTCCGGTTTTGTCCGGACATACTATTAAGGAGAACACACTGATGTCGGTTGAAGATAAGGTTAAAAAAATTATTGCGGAAAAACTGGGCGTTGATATTGAAGAAGTCGTCCCGGAGGCGTCATTTGTTGATGATCTGGGTGCGGATTCCCTGGATCTGGTGGAGCTGATTATGTCCATGGAAGAAGAATTCGAAATTGAAATATCCGATGAGGCCGCAGAAAAACTGGTGTTTGTCAAAGATGCCATCAACTATATCAATGCAAACTAATGATCGATGTCAAACCCAAAAAGGATCGCTGCCTGGACAGACGGGTCGTTATAACAGGCCTGGGGCTGGTCACGCCACTGGGCATCGGCACCCGTGAAACCTGGGAGGCCCTTTGCAACGGACGCTCGGGCATCGACGAAATAACCCGGTTCGACACAACAGGATTTGACACTAAAATCGCGGGCGAAGTAAAAAATTTCAAAGCAACAGACTTTTTACCCCAAAAAGATGCCCGACGGATGCACCGCTTTGTGGCCTATGCCGTGGCAGCCGCCCGCATGGCCATTGAAGATGCAAATTTTGTAATTGACACTGCCAATGCCGATCGTGTCGGTGTTCTCACCGGCTGCGGCATGGGGGGCCTTTCCCTGCTGGAGGAAACCTGCAAGATTGTATCTGAAAAGGGTCCCAGCCGGGTCAGCCCCTTTTTTGTCCCCATGATGATCAGCAATATGGCCCCCGGTGCCATCTCCATCCAGTTGGGGGCTCGTGGCCCCAATGCATCGGTGGCCACCGCCTGTGCCGCCGGCACCCATGCCATCGGCGACAGCTTCAAAATCATTAAACGCGGCGCAGCCGATGCCATGATAACCGGTGGTACTGAATCCGTCATCACACCGGTTTGCATTGCCGGGTTCAATGCCATGAAGGCCTTGTCGGTCCATAACCATGACCCCCAAAAGGCTTCCCGCCCCTTTGAGAAAAACCGAGATGGGTTCGTTGTGGGGGAAGGAAGCGGCATTCTTGTTCTTGAAGCCCTTGATCACGCCCTTCAAAGAAATGCCCAAATTCTTGCTGAAATCATCGGGTACGGAATGAGTGGCGACGGATTTCATGTGGCGGCCCCCATGCCCGGTGGGGCCGGTGCGGCAAAATGCATGCAGGCGGCCCTGGCCGATGCTGACATCAAGCCTGAACAAGTGGATTATATCAATGCCCATGGAACATCCACCCAACTGAATGATCTTTACGAAACAAGCGCTGTAAAAACCGTCTTCGGGGCACATGCGATTTCAATTCCCATGAGTTCAACCAAATCCATGACCGGCCATCTGCTGGGCGCTGCCGGGGGCATTGAAACCGTATTCACGGCCCTAACCATCCATCAGGGACGTATTCCCCCCACGATAAATCTGAACCACCCCGACCCTGAATGTGATCTCGATTATGTGCCCCACTGTGCCCGCAAATCCGATGTTACGATTGCCATGACCAATTCATTTGGTTTCGGCGGCACCAACGCAACCCTTATTTTAAAAAAATACACCGCTTAGCCCAGGCGATGGAAATATATCAGCGACCAACAGTTCACCATCGCACAAAAAGAAACAACGCCCATTACAAAACGGAGTGACCATGAATCAGGAAAACAATTCAATTATTATCGGCAGCGATCATGCGGCCTATCCCCTTAAGGAAAAGGTAAAAACAATGCTCACCGATGCCGGCCTGGTTGTCGAAGATGCCGGTACACACAGTGAAGCATCGGTGGATTACCCGGATATCGCCATCAAAGTGGCCTCCCGGGTCTCCAGCGGCGCTTTCAAACGGGGGGTGCTTCTATGCGGCACCGGTATCGGCATGTCCCTGGTGGCCAACCGGTTCGATCATGTCAGGGCCGCACTCTGTAATGATCTTTTTTCGGCCATCATGAGCCGGCGCCATAACAACGCCAATATTCTGGTGATGGGTGGCCGGGTGATCGGTGAAACCCTGGCCCGGGAAATCGTTAATGCCTGGCTGGACACCCCCTTTGAAGGGGACCGGCACCAGCGCCGACTGGATCAGTTCGATTGTATGAAAGACATGATATAAAAACCGGCGACGGTGTCTGTATAGTGTTTGGCCGAGAACTCATCTGCCTTTGAGGATCAGCCGTTAGCTGTTAGCCATTAGCCATTAGTCAAAGGATTGCCTAAGCATGCCGACAAACCAGGCGCGCCCATCGTGGATAAAATATTTCATGGACATCACAGAGCTGGTTGCAAAACGGTCCACATGCCTCAGAAGAGCCGTGGGCGCTATTGTTGTAAAAGACAAGCAGATCCTCTCAACCGGCTATAACGGTGCCCCTTCCGGCATCCGCCATTGCAGTGAGGTGGGGTGTCTCCGGGACCGGCTAAAGGTTCCTTCCGGGCAGCGGCATGAACTCTGCCGCGGCATTCATGCCGAACAAAACGCCATTATTCAGGCGGCCTATCACGGCGTTTCCATAAAAGGCGCAACGTTGTTCTGCACCAATCTGCCCTGCTCCATCTGTGCTAAAATGATTATCAATGCCGGTATCAAAAAAATTTATTATCGATCCGGCTATGCAGACCAAATGTCCGAAGAAATGTTTACTGAGGTTTGTATCGAGGTGATACAAATCAATACCGGTAGCCAGGAGGAGGGCCTATGAAATGCCCATATTGCGGAGAAATCGACAATAAGGTCATCGATTCCAGAATGAGCAAGGATGGAAACGTCATTCGCAGACGAAGGGAATGTCTGGTATGTGCCCGGCGATTTACCACCTATGAACACATTGAAGAGATCCCCATTACAATTATCAAGAAAGATGGGCGTCGGGAAGTTTTTAACCGGGAAAAAGTTCGCCAGGGGATAAAAAGGGCCTGTGAAAAACGGCCGGTCAGCATCAATGCCATCGAAGAATTTATTGAAAATCTTGAACGTGATCTCAGGGAAACCGGTGAAAAAGAGATCGCATCCTATAAAATCGGTGAAAAAATCATGGCCGGCCTTCATGAACTGGATGATGTCGCCTATGTCAGATTTGCATCGGTTTACAGGGAATTCAAAGATGTGAACGATTTTGTTGACGAACTCAAAAGCCTGCTGACCGTCAACAACAAAGCGAATCGTTAAATTTGGCGCCTCGCTGTTTCGTATGGGTAAATTTGACCGGCTACAGCCCCGGGATGCTTTCAGTGTCATGCTCGAAACTGTTTGAGGGGCTTAGCGAGCGTTAGGCCGGCCAGCCATAAAATAGCCCCCATAGCTTAATTTTTACATAAAATATCAATATGATGGTTTGTGCCGAAACCCTGTCCGGCGTTACGACCGCTTAGTGCCGAATTTTTTGAGTATCAGAATGAACGCATCCCGGGGCACCCACACAAAATAGCGCGGAACCTTAAATTTGCCCATTGGCGGTATGATCCATGACAGATGACAAACAATTTATGAATCTGGCCCTTGAACTTGCGGCCCGGGGACGGGGCACCACCTCGCCCAATCCCATGGTGGGTGCCGTCATTGTAAAGGACGGAAAAATAATCGGCCGGGGGTATCACCGGGCCGCCGGCAGTGCCCATGCTGAAGTCAATGCCATCGATGATGCCGGCGACACCGCCCGGGGAGCGACACTCTACGTAACCCTGGAACCCTGCAACCATACCGGGCGAACCCCGCCTTGTACCGAAAAAATTCTGGCTGCCGGCATCCGCCGGGTGGTTGTGGCCATGGCAGACCCCAACCCCGATGTCACCGGCGGCGGAACCCGTTACCTGTCTGAAAAAGGCCTCGCGGTGACCAGTGGCATATGCGAAAAAAAAGCCCGCCGGTTAAATGAGGCCTTCATCAAATACATCACCACCCGCCGCCCCTTTGTCACCTTAAAATGGGCCGCCACCCTGGATGGTCAGATTGCCACACGCACCGGTGATTCGCGCTGGGTTACCGGTGCAAGGGCAAGGGCGTTTGTCCATGGCTTGCGGCATGCATCGGATGCCATTTTGGTGGGCATCAATACGGTCAGGCAGGACAACCCCAGTTTAACGACCCGGCTGGAAAACGGATCGGGTAAAGACCCCGTGCGCATTGTTCTGGACACGAACCTGTCCATTTCAGCCACCGCAAAGCTGTTAAACCAGGCATCGGATGCAAAGACCTATATCATCACCGGTCCTGCTGTTTCAGAGAAAAAAAGAAACCAAATCGAACGTCTGGGCGCCCGGGTGATCCAGATACCCTTAAAAAAAGAGGGCATCGATATTGAACTGCTGATGGACCGCCTTGGCGCAATGGCCGTCACCAGCCTTCTGATTGAAGGCGGTGGTAAAATCATTGCGTCTGCCCTGGCAGCCGGAATTGTTGATAAGGTTACTCTTTTCTATGCACCTAAAATACTGGGCGGGGATGATGGGGTGCCGGTCTGCCGCGGAAAAGGACCGGAAAAAATGAATGACAGTATCCGTGTAAAAGATGTCCGGCTGCATCAATTTGGCGAAGATATCATGCTGGAAGGGTATTTATAAACCCTCACCAAATCACCCGAACCCTTTAAAAAGCCGCCCCGGTCAAATTTTAAAACCGCTGTTTTATGATGACAAATCGCCCGTTCTGATATAAGACAATAAATTGACAATGGATAAATATTTATTATGTTTACAGGTATCATAGAAGGACTTGGGACCATAACCGCCGTGCGGCCGTCAAATCAGGGCAGCCAGTTGCGTATCGAGGCGGATTTTTTTATGGACCAAACCAAAATAGGAGACTCCATTGCCGTCGATGGCGCCTGTTTGACGGCTGTCCGGGTCAGCGGCAAACAATTTGATGTGGACGTATCCCCGGAAACGCTGAAAGCCACCACCCTCGGGGGAACAAGGATCGGCACCCGGGTTAATCTGGAACGGGCGCTGCGCCTTTCGGACCGTCTTGACGGTCACCTGGTTTCAGGACATATTGACGGCATCGGCACACTGACCCATAGAAAAACAACCGGTAATGCCATTTTTATCGGTTTTAGTGTATCTGCCGCCCTGGCCCGCTATATGATTAAAAAAGGATCCATTGCCGTAGACGGTGTCAGCCTGACCATCAACCGCTGCGATGCGCAGGGTTTTGAGGTTTGTATTATTCCCCATACCGCTCAAATGACGACGGTGGGTCAAAAAAAAGCAGGGCAGCATGTGAACATCGAGACCGATATTATCGGTAAATATGTTGAACGGCTTTTGCCATCTAACAAAGATACCGGCAGCCTTAAAAAAAAGGCGGCGGTTGATATGGAATTTTTAGCCAAAACCGGGTTTTTATAAACACGACAGAGACATTACCTGATAAAGGAAATGCCGAACGGTGCGCAATTAATCTTGGTTAAATAAATTTTTATAAATATTTAAAGGAGATAGCTAAACAACAATGCCACTGCTTACCATTGATCAGGCCATTGAAGAGATAAAGGCCGGACGGATGGTCATCCTCGTTGATGATGAAGACCGTGAAAATGAGGGGGACCTGACCATGGCTGCCGAACTGGTAACGCCCGAGGCCATTAACTTCATGGCCCGCTACGGGCGGGGCCTTATCTGCCTGCCCATGACCGGAGAGACAATAGATGCCCTGGATCTGCCGTTGATGGTGGACCATAATACGTCTCAGTTCCATACCGGCTTTACGGTGTCCATTGAAGCCAAAGAAGGCGTGACCACCGGAATTTCCGCTGCCGACCGGGCAAAAACGATTCTTACGGCGGTGGCCCCGGGTGCACGCCCTCGTGATCTTGTCCGGCCGGGACATGTTTTCCCGTTGCGGGCCAGAGACGGCGGGGTCATGGTGCGCGTGGGCCAGACCGAAGGCTCCGTGGATCTGGCCCGACTGGCCGGATTAAAGCCCGCTGCCGTTATTTGTGAAATTATGGACGAAGACGGCACCATGGCCAGAATGCCGGCCCTGAAAAAATTCAGTGAGGAGCACCATATCGGCATCTGCACGGTGGCGGATCTGGTGGAATATCGAACCCGGACCGAAACCTTTGTCCACCGGGCCGCGGAAACCAAAGTGCCCACCCGGTACGGCGGAGAATTTAAAATCATCGCCTTTGAAAATGATATTGACAACCTGCTGCATATTGCCCTTGTAAAAGGTGAAATAGATCCGGACAAACCGACACTGGTAAGGGTTCACTCCGAATGCATGACCGGTGATATTTTCGGTTCACTGCGGTGCGACTGTGGAGAACAGCTCCACAAGGCCATGGCCATGATGGACAAGGAAGGCTGCGGCGTTATTCTTTACCTGCGTCAGGAAGGACGGGGCATCGGTCTGGTCAACAAACTCAAGGCCTATGATCTGCAACAGAATGCCGGCATGGATACGGTGGAAGCCAATCTCAAGCTGGGGTTTAAAGATGACATGCGGGATTATGGACTGGGGGCCCAGATGCTGGTAAACCTGGGTGTCCGAAAAATGAAACTGCTGACGAACAACCCCAAAAAAATGGTGGGCCTGGACGGGTATGGCCTGTCAATTACAGAGCAGATTCCCATTGAAATAGAGCCCAATGAATTTAACCGGGGATATCTTGAATGCAAAAAGCTGAAAATGGGACACCTGCTCCATTTCAGTAAACCGGACTGTTAAAATAAGGTAGAAGGTCGTTTAGGTAGAAGGCTGAAGAACTAAAATGGGTAGGTGGAAAGTCAAATAGACAGGATGCCTTTTACCTTCTACCTGAACACCCTTTTTCAAAGAAAGGAGAATAAATGCCGAAAACAATAGAGGGGAAGCTGCTGGCTGAAGGGAAAAAATTTGCCCTGATCGTCAGCCGTTTTAACGATTTCATTACCGACAAGCTGGTGGGCGGTGCCATGGATGCGCTGGTTCGCTGCGGCGCCAGTGAAACCGACATAGAAATTATAAAGGTTCCCGGAGCCTTTGAAATCCCGTTGATTGCCAAAAAAACAGCCAACTCCCGGCGGTTTAACGCAGTGATCTGTCTGGGTGCGGTGATCCGGGGGGCCACCCCCCATTTTGATTATGTCAGCGCCGAAGTATCAAAGGGGGTCGCCATGGCTGGCATGGACGCTGAGATTCCTGTGATTTTTGGTATCCTTACCACGGACACCATTGAACAGGCCATTGAACGCGCCGGCACCAAAGCGGGCAACAAGGGCTGGAGTGCGGCCATTTCGGCCGTTGAAATGGCCAACCTCATCGAGGCGATTGAAAAAGCATGACCCTGGGAAACCGTCGAAAATCAAGAGAAAAAGCCATGCAGGCGCTTTTTTCCATGGACCTGGGCAATTGTCTTTCAGTCGAGTATCTGGATTTTTATTGCGAAACGTTTACACCCACACCGGCGGCATACCCTTTTTTTGCCGAACTGATGCAGGGGGTCCTTTGCCACATGGAAACCATCGATACCGCCATTGAAAAATTCTCCAGCAACTGGAAACTCAGTCGCATGGCCGGTGTCGACCGGAATATATTGCGCATCGCCGTTTATGAGATACTTTATTGTAACGACATTCCAACCAAAGTGTCCATTAACGAAGCCATTGATATCGGCAAAAAATACGGCACAAAAGAATCCGGCGCCTTTATCAACGGCATCCTGGACAGCATCTGGATTGACCTGTCCGAAAATAAACCTGAAATTGACCCCTAACTTTAATGGACGCATAACCGTTATTTGAGATGGAGAGATCGGTGATTATAAAAAGTCTGCCTGTGGGCCCCATCATGGCCAATTGCTATATTTTAGGATGTGAAGAAACCGCTGCCGCCGTCGTCATTGATCCGGGAGATGATGTGGACAAAATTCTGCTGGCCCTGGCCGAATCAAAACTGACCGTAAATTATATTATCAATACCCATGGCCATTTTGATCATGTGGGGGGAAACCGGCAATTAAAAGAAGCAACGGGGGCCGATATTCTGATTCACGCAGGTGATGCCCCCATGCTTGGCCACCTCAAGGAGGCTGCCGCCTCTTTTGGCCTGTCATCGGACAGCTCCCCGGCCCCGGATCGTCTGCTTGAAGACGGCGACAGCCTCTCTTTCGGCAAGATCACCCTTCAGGTGCTGTACACCCCCGGCCATTCCCCGGGGGGCATATCCCTGTATATACCCGGTGTTCCCGGCGCTGTGTTTGTGGGAGACACGTTGTTTGCCGGTTCCATCGGCCGCACGGATCTACCCGGCGGAAATTTTGATATCTTAAAAAGAAGCATTCACGACAAGCTTTTTGTCCTGCCCGAGGCGGTCACCGTGTACCCGGGCCACATGGGCAACACCACCATCGGCCGGGAAAAACGCACCAATCCTTTTGTCGGGATAGGCACCTGAATTTTTAAATATGATCAGTATTGAAAACATCAGTAAAAGTTTCGGCGGTCAGACCCTTTTTGATAGCATCAACTTCCAGATTAACGACCGGGAACGGATCGGCCTGGTGGGGCGCAACGGCCATGGCAAAACCACCCTTTTTCGCATGATCATTGGTGCCCAGGCAACCGACTCCGGCAACATCATCATTCCCAAAAATTATCGAATCGGCTATGTCCGGCAGCACATTGATTTCAAGGCCGCCACCGTTCTGGCGGAAGGGGCCCTCGGCCTTTTGGAAAATGAACGGGATCAATACTGGAAGGTGGAAAAAATCCTCGGGGGACTGGGCTTTTCCACCGAGGATATGCAGCGCCATCCCGACGAATTTTCAGGCGGGTTCCAGGTACGGCTCAACCTGGCCAAGGTTCTGGTGTCCGAACCGGACCTGCTGATGCTGGATGAACCCACCAATTATCTTGATATCGCCTCCATTCGATGGATTGAACGGTTTCTGACCAACTGGCCCCGGGAAATATTGCTCATCACCCATGACAGAGGCTTCATGGATAAAATTATTACCCACACCCTTGGCATCCATCGCTGCAAAATACGAAAAATCAAGGGTGATACCGGAAAATATTATGACCAGATTGCCCAGGATGAAGAAATATATGAAAAAACCCGGTTAAATGACGAGCGCCGCAAAAAAGAGATCGAACAGTTCATCACCCGTTTTCGGGCCAAGGCCCGGTTGGCCAACATGGTTCAGTCACGGGTCAAGACGCTGGCTAAATTGGACCGGCATGAAAAGCTGGAATCTTTGAAGAACCTTGAATTTTCCTTTCACACAAGCCCCTTTCAGGGCAAACAGGTGCTCAGCGCAGACCATATCGATTTTGCATACGATGCCCAAAAGCAACTGATCAAGGACCTTTCTTTTTCCATCAACAGAAACGACCGGATTTGCATTATCGGTAAAAACGGCAAGGGCAAAACAACACTGCTGAAACTTTTAGCCGGCACACTGAGCCCGGACAGCGGCACCATCCGGTATGCACCCACCCTGACCCCGGGGGTTTTTGAGCAGACCAACATAAAAAGCCTGGTGGACACCCGAACCGTAGAGGATGAAATCCTCTATGCCAACCCGGCGATGGATCGCCAGGCGGCCCGTAATATTTGCGGTGCCATGATGTTTTCCGGAGATAATGCCCTGAAAAAAATCAGCATTCTTTCCGGTGGTGAAAAAAGCAGGGTGATGCTGGGCAAGCTTCTGGCCACACCGGCGAACCTGCTGCTGCTGGATGAACCCACCAACCACCTTGACATGGAATCCAGTGATTCACTGCTATCCGCCATTGACTGTTTTGACGGCACCGTTGTCATGGTCACTCATAACGAAATGTTTCTGCACGCCCTGGCCCAACGGCTCATCGTCTTTGAACGCGGCAGGGCCCATCTCTTTGAGGGGACCTACCAGGCGTTTCTGGACAAATGCGGGTGGGAGGATGAAAATCTCGTCAATCCAAAATCTGAGAACAGGGATGAACCCGCCGTTAAATTAACACGGAAACAGATACGGCAGATGCGCTCGGACATCGTGACCTGCCGATCAAAAAGCCTGAAATCCCTGGAACAGGCCATATCACGGACGGAAGATGATATTGAAACAAATGAAAACACCCTGTCTGAGCTCAACCATGCGATCCTGGCGGCATCCCAGGCCCAGGACGGGCAGCAGATCGCTGCGCTTTCCCGCCAGATTCATACCTGCCAGAGTGCCATTGATGACCTTTTTGACCAACTTGAGCGCTTTTCCACTGAATTTGATACAAAAAATGCTGTTTTTGAAAAGCAACTCGAAGACCTTGGCCGGGATCATGAACAATGACATAAATCTTTACAAAGGGCATTTCATGAATTATATTCGAGAGTTTAGAATTGAATCAAATCGTTTTTTAAAAACCGAAATCCGAGGTTCATATGCAGCCCCCGCTCACCCTTGTCATGGCGACCCGCAATAACGGTAAAACCGCTGAAATCAGGCAGCTTCTGGACAACTACCCCGTTATCATAAAAAATCTGGATGATTTCGGCCCCATCCCCGAAGTTGAGGAGGATGGCGACACCTTTGATGAAAATGCCTACAAAAAAGCCTCTTTTGCCGCCAGAATCCTGGGATATCCGGCCCTGGCCGATGATTCGGGGCTGGTGGTGGACGCCCTTGACGGCGCGCCGGGAGTCCATTCGGCCCGCTATGCCGGAGCCGATGCCACGGATACGGATCGCTGCAACAAACTGCTGGAAGCCATGAAGGGCCAGGCCAACCGCACCGCCGCCTTTGAATGTGTCATCTCCATTGCCGTCCCCACCGGATTGGCACTGACCTATGAGGGCCGGTGTGAGGGACTGATCAGTCAGGCGATGGCCGGAACCGGTGGCTTTGGCTATGATCCGGTATTTTATGATCCGGACCTGAAAAAAACATTTGCACAAATGACGCCTGTTGAAAAAAACAACATCAGTCATCGCGGCAGGGCCTTTCAAGAATTAAAGGCTGAATTTGACAAAGTACTGGTCTGGATCATGCAGAACATGCCCCGACAGGAAAAATTTGCCTGCAGTGAATAACCCACGCGTAATAGCAAACGGCTGAAAACTGATCGCTCACTTTAAATTTAAACAAAATGTCCCTATGGGGACATAAGGAGTAAACGAATGCAATCAACTGTTCAGGAAATTGATATCGCACAAAAACTGGGAAAAATCAGCACCATGGAAAAAGCCACAGCGCTTTTCCAGGAAAAACTGGACGTGGAAAACCAGACCAAGATCAATCTGGTGAAACACCCGCGGGTGCTTATCAAAATCGCAAACGCCATTGCCATGTGCGAACCGGACCGGGTTTTTGTCAACACCGGCTCTCCGGCCGACAAGCAGCGCGTTCGGGATTTGTGTATTGAAAACGGCGAGGAAAAAAAACTGCCCATGGCCGGCCATACCATCCACTATGACCTGGCGGCGGAGCAGGGCCGCATCATCGACCGGACGTTTTACATCATCAACCCAGGTGAACACGTCAGCTCCCTGGCCAACAAGATGCAGCGCGCCCAGGCCATAGACGTCATTGAAAAAAACATGGTGGGCATCATGCACGGTAAAACCATGATCATCGGTTTTTACATGCGGGGTCCTGTGGGGGCCCAGGCGTCAAACCCGGCCCTGGAAATCACCAGTTCCGCCTATGTTTCCCACAGTGCGGAAATTTTATACCGGAATTCATTTGCCGCTTTTGATAAAGAAGTGGACCGCCTGGGACATTTTTTCTGCAATATACACAGCGAAGGCTTGAACCGGCCCGAAGACCTGCCCGATGCCCGGGTGTTCATGGACCGGGCGGATCAAACCACCTACAGCTTCAAGTGCACCTACGCCGGCAATACCCTTTTACTGAAAAAAGGCAATCATCGGTTTGCCGTGGACAGGGCCGTCTATCAAAATACCGGCAATGAACTGGCCGAACATATGTTTATTACCGGGATTGCCGGCCCCAACGGGCGAATTACCTGGTGTACCGGGGCCGCCCCCAGCGGCTGCGGCAAAACCACCACCGCCATGGCGGGCAATTATTTTGTCGGTGATGACCTGGCCCAGATGTGGCGGGCCAAAGACGGCACCATTCGCTCCATCAACCCCGAATGCGGCATATTCGGCATTGTGGAAGATGTGAATCAGGAAGGTGATCCCCAGCTGATGAAATTGCTGCGCAAACCGGGTACTGAAATCATCTGGAGCAATGTTCTCATCGACGAAAACGGGCTCCCCCACTGGACCGGTAACGGTGAAACACCCCCCACCAAGGGATTTAATTTCCAGGGACCCTGGGAAAAGGGCAAGCTGGATGCAAACGGGAAGGAAGTGCCCATTTCCCATCCCAATGCTAGGTGCACCCTGTCATCCGAAGCCCTGGCCATTTATTCCGAATCCGCCGAAGACCCTGCCGGTGTTGAAACCCGCATTGTAACCTACAGTGGACGGGACAGTGACACCATGCCGCCGGTGTGGGCCGCCAAAAATGCCGACCAGGGCGTGGTGATCGGTGCCTGTATTGTTTCCGCCGCCACGGCCACCGAAGTTGGGGCCGTTGGCGTAAAACGCGCTCCCTGGGCCAATGCACCGTTTATTCCCGGCGCCCTGGCCGATTATATGGCGGCCCAGTTTAAATTTTTTAACCATCCGGATCTGGCCGAAGACAAAAAACCGGTCATGGCGGGCCTGAACTATTTTCTCACGGAAGCGGCCCGGGGCGGCAGCTCCAAAAAACTGCTGGGCGAAAAAAAAGATGTCAAGGTATGGCTGTCATGGTTGGAACGCAAAGTTCACAGCGACGTTGAGACCATTGACACCCCCATCGGATATCTGCCCCGATATGAAGATTTAAAAGCGCTGTTCAAGTCGCTCATCAACAAGGAATATCCCAAAGCCTTATATGACCGGCAGTTTTCCCTGTATATTGACAACATCATCGCTCGCATCGATTTGCAGCGCGAGGCATACGGTAAAGAAGCCGATATTCCATCCACCCTTTTTGAGGTGTTGAAAGACCAGAAGCAGGGGCTGATGGCCCTTAAAGAAAAATATGGCGCCATCGTGACCCCTGAACAACTAATGGCAGCCACCTGACGATTGGATCGCCAGGTGCCCGGCCCATCAAACACGGTAAATACCGTAAACCGCCGAAATATGGTTAAATCCATCTTCAGCCCCCGTATGCTGGTGGCCATGATAATGGGTTTTTCCTGCGGGTTGCCCCTTCTGCTGACCATTTCAGTGCTCCAGGCCTGGATGAAAGAAGAGGGGGTAGACCTTACCGTCATCGGCATGATGGCCCTGGTGGGCCTTCCGTATACCGTCAAATTTTTATGGGCCCCCCTGCTGGACCGCTATACCCTGCCCTTTTTAGGCCGTCGGCGGGGCTGGCTGTTGGCAGCGCAACTGGCCCTGGCCCTGGCCATTGCCGGCCTGGGGTGCACCAGCCCGGCAAAAAGCCCCTGGATGGTGGCCTTTGCCGCCTTTCTGGTAACCTTTTGCAGCGCATCCCAGGATATTATCGTGGATGCCTACCGGCGCGAAGATCTGACGGACCGGGAACTGGGCCTGGGGTCATCCCTTTATATCAACGGGTACCGTTTAGGGATGCTGCTGGCGTCGGGCGGCGGCCTGATCATGGCCGATTACATCCCCTTTTCCCTGGTCTATCTGATCATGGCCCTGGGCATGGTCCCGGGCATTGCCACCACATTTTTAGCCCCGGAACCGACCACGCCGGCAGGGGTGCCCCGGACGTTGAAAGACGCGGTTATAAACCCCATGGTGGAATATTTCACCCGCCGGGGGGCCCTGTGGATACTGGCCTTTATTTTATTATACAAAATCGGCGATACCATGGCCAGCGCCATGACAACGCCCTTTTACCTGGATATCGGATTCACCAAAACCCAGATCGGGGCCGTGGTCAAATTATTCGGTTTCTGGGCCACCATCGCCGGCAGCCTCATGGGCGGCATCTGCATGCTGCGCCTGGGCATCCCCCGCAGCCTCTGGATCTTCGGCATCCTGCAGGCCCTGTCCACCGCCGGTTTCGCCCTGCTGGCCCAGATCGGGCCGAGCCTCAGCTGGCTGGCGGGGGTGATTGCCTTTGAAAATCTGAGCAGCGGCATGGGCACCGCCGCCTATGCCGCATTCATGGCCAGTATTACCGACAAACGCTTTACGGCCACCCAGTATGCACTCCTCACCAGTCTTATGGGAGTGCCCCGGGTACTGGCCGCGGCACCCACCGGCCTGCTGGCCAAAATCTTCGGCTGGCAGGGCTTTTTCATCTGCTGCACAGTGATTGCCCTGCCCGGCATGCTGCTGCTGCTAAAAGTAGCCCCATGGAAAAAAAAATGACCGATCATCCCATAGACCCCAAAATGCTTTCCCGATTAAAGGATCTCCAGGCCCAGCGCACGGAAATTTTTTCACTGCCGGCAGCTGATGCCCTGAACCGAATTCTCGACAGTGATCACCCCGCGGCCCTGGTGCATTGCGTCCCCGAGGAAGACCTTTATTTTCTGATTCATGATATCGGCCCTGAAGACGCCCTGCCCCTACTGGCCCTGGCATCGGACCGGCAGTGCGAGTATATCCTCGACCTGGAAACCTGGGATCGGGATCGGGTTGATATCCGCCAGACCACCAACTGGATGGATCTCATGCTCCGGTCCAATCCGGACCGATTTGTACAATGGTTTGCTGAGCAACAAACGGAGCTGCTGGAATTTTACCTGTTTAAAACCATTGAACTGAAAACCCGGGAACATGATCAGCATCCGGATGATCTGGGCGATGATTTTTTCACCGATGATGATGTCTATTATATCAGACACCGGGATCGCCCCTTTGGCACTGTAGAAGAGGACCTTTTTCAGCAACAGCGGGCTGTTTTTCTGGCCACTTTCTTAAAACAGCTGTCCGCCTATGACCATATCCGCTTTCAGCAAATTCTGCTTGAGTCCGCGGTTATCACCCCGGCTGAATACGAAGAAGAGGCCTTCCGGCTGCGTAATGTCCGCCTGGCCGAAAAAGGATTTTTACCCTTTGATGAAGCCGTTGGTATTTATCAACCCTTAGACCCTGCCCGACTCAGGCATCTTGATCACAGGGTGACGGCCCGCAAAGACCCCTTGGACCGGCTCCTGCCGGTGCCGCTATATTCAACGGCCCTGATCGGTACCGGAAATCTGTTTTCACAATCCCTTGCCCTTATTCAACAGAAGGCCGAAAAATTCGACGCCGACCTTTATGCCCAGTTACAGGTCGAATTTGCCAGCCTCAGCAACCGCATCATCATTGCCGACCAGAAAATCATAAAAGACAGGAACCATCTCAAAAATATCGTGGGCAAGGCCTGCGGATATATCAGTATCGGCCTTGAGCAGATCCTTCGGGACAGCGGCCATGGGTCGGCAGACCTCCGGGAAAAAGGAGCGGACCTGCTGGCACACTACCCGCTGACAGATCTTTTCCGGACCGGCTATGGATCCGCCCTGAAACTTAAATGGCAGGCGGGCCGCTGGCAGGCAAACAGCTGGTTTACCGGCCAGGGGCTTCCCCTGGCGTTCTGGGATGAACGCTGGATGGGCACCCTCGGGGGACTTTTACTTAAAAAACCGGTTTTTTATGATCATCGTCAGAGCGGCCGGCCGTATCGGGAATTTGCCGCCATCGAGGAGATAGACGCCACCCGGGCGGCCCTGAATCAAATCATGGCCACTGATGACCTGCTGGGCCACATGAACCTTCTGATAAAGTCCCCCAAAAGGCGATTTCTCACCTACAAGAACCTGTTGCTGACCCTCTGGGCACGGGATTATCTGAACCTGCCGGAAATAGATGCCAACAGTCTTAAAGCGCCGCTGGAGATCCAGGACCTTGCCGTTGATCGTCATCAGTTCAAACCGTTTTTCAAGGCGCTGTTCCACCGCAGCAGCGATGACAGGCCCCTTGCACCGGAGAAAATCAGCAACGCCATGAAAGAGCTGTTCGTCCAATGGCTGGCAAAACAATCCGGCCAGACAGAACACAGCATCGCCGGGAATCTGGGCCAACCCTTCGAATCGCTGTTCACGGAACTGGAGAGTGAATACGGCCAGGTGGCCGCAGGAGATTTAAACCCGCGCTATATCACCCATTTTATCATTACACCGGAGTCTTGATGGATAAGATAACCCCCTGTGGTTATCTCTTGACACCCATCAATAGATGCATATACTATATCCGTGTTCGTGATAACATAAGTGACTCTATTAAAGGATGTAAACGCTATGCCTGTTTATGAATTTGAATGCCCCGAGGGTACCATAACCGAAAGACTGGTCCGCATGGATACACAGGAAATTAAATGCCCCCAGTGCGGTGAAACAGCCAAAAAAATCATATCCCAATGTTCGTTTGAGCTTAAAGGCGGCGGCTGGTACGCTGATGGATACGCCGCTAAAAAAAGGTAACCCGGTCCGATACCCCGATCCTTCAAGACCGCGTAAATGATTATCCGTTCGGCCCCCATTTATTATACTGCTCAGGCGTCCATAAAAACCCATCAAGACAGATGGCCCCTTTTTGATCAAAGGCAATGCCTTCGGTTTCCAAAAGCCGCCTTTGAATTTCGTATCCGTCACCGGGTCTAAGGGAAATTTTTCCGTGCCGATTGACCACCCGATGCCAGGGAAGGGCGTCTTGTTCAGAGCAGCTGTGAAGGATCCGGGCAACCTGCCTGGCCCCCTTTGGATTCCCCGCCAGACCGGCTAAAAATCCATAGGTACATACCTTTCCCTCGGGAATTTGTTTTATCAGGGCTTTTACCGTTGACGTAAAGTGACTGGCCATGCCTGACCTATACCACAGCCGGTTGCCGATGCACAGATGAAACACCCTGCAAAGCTGTCCACCAGGACGCCGGCACTGTATTGCACCCGGCCTGTCAACGGTTTCAATATCGAAAATTGTCTTTTCCGCTGGTTCCTGTTATTGATAGGGCATGGCCATATACAGGGGATACATACTGACCCGGGAGCACCTGTCATCGGGCAACAAACACCATCTTCGGTATTCCGGCATCAGCGATCAGGGTCCCTTTGAAATTATCATTACCCATAACCGACCCCTGTTTTTTATCTACAGAGATACCACTCTCCCCCCAAAAATTTTTCATTGTGAACGCCGGCCCGTCACCCTCGCCGCATTTAACGGGCAGCCGGTGGATGCCTTATATTTTAAAACCCCCCAGCTTCTGTACAACGCCCGCCAATATTATGAGACCCGGGGGATTCAAACCTTTGAGGCCGATATCCATCCCCAGGAACGATATTTGATGGAACGGTTTATCCATGGGGCCATTGAATTCGAAGGACCCGGTTACGACAGACACGGTGTTGTTCAATTTATCAACCCCAAAATGCGCAAGGCCGAGTATGCCCCTGTGTTTTCAGTCCTCTCGCTGGATATCGAAACCGGTCAAAACGGAGCGCTCTACTCTGTTGCCTGCCATTTTAACGGCCCCATATCCGATGAAAAAGCGTTTCTGCCACCAACGTGTACCGATACCGACATTGTCCTGATGCTCGATGACAATGCCCCGACAGTGGTCGGTCGTCAGGTACACCATGGTGGCCCGAAAAACAAGGTCGTGGACGGTCTTCTGCCCGGGTATCGGTTTGAAGTCTTACCCGATGGGGGGCATCTATACCGGATGCCCCGTGAACGAGACCTGCTCAACGCCTTTCTCACCGTTATGGGGGTTTTGGATCCCGATATTATCATTGGCTGGCACGTCATCGGCTTTGATCTTATTTTTCTTGAAAAAAAATATAACCAATACCAGGTGCCGTTTCTCATCGGTCGGGACCATGGGGCGCCACGAATAACAGAGGTCCGGAAAGGGGTTTTCAGGGCCGATATGTGCGGCAGAATCGTCATTGACGGCCCCCCTGCCTTGAGAGCGGCCTTTTATTCATTTGATAATTTCCGGCTGGAAACCGTCGCGTTTGCCTTATTGGGTGCCGGCAAGGACATTGGTGAGAAAAATGACAAGGTCGCAGAAATTGAGCGTCGATTCCGGGAAGATAAAAAAAGTCTGGCCCGTTACAATCTTCTGGATTGCATACTGGTAACCGATATTTTTAAAAAAACCGGTTTGATCGATCTTGTTTTCAAACGGGCAACCATCAGCGGGCTGCCCATGGACCGCGTGGGCATGTCGGTGGCCGCCTTTGATTATTTCATGCTGCCCCACAGCCACCGAAAAGGCTTTGTGGCCCCCAATGTCAAAGATGTTGTCAACACAGGGCATGCCCAGGGCGGATGGGTCTTTACCAAAGAACCGGGCTTTTATGAACATGTGGCGGTACTTGATTTTAAAAGCCTTTATCCCTCGATTATCCGCACCTTTAAAATCGATCCCCTGTCAAGGCTCAGGGCTGACATCGACCCGCTCAATACGCCGGTGGACATTGCCTTTTCCCGGTCCGTCCATGTTTTGCCCGGATATATCAAGATATTGATGGATAAACGGGAACAGGCCAAAGCGGACAATGATTCCCATCTTTCCCAGGCCATCAAAATTTTAATGAACAGCTTCTACGGTGTTATGGGAACGGCCGGATGCCGTTTCTACCACCCGGATCTGCCCGCTGCCATCACCGGCACCGGCCAATGGGTATTGAAAACCACCCGGGATTATCTTGAACAGAATGGGTACGACGTCATTTACGGGGATACCGACTCGGTATTTGTCTGCCTGAAGCAAACCCAATTATCCGATTGTGATGGGGCATCAAAAAAACTGGTGTCACAGATCAACGGCTTTATGACCCGGACCATACAGGACCGTTTCGGCCTGGCATCCCGACTGGAAATTGAATATGAAAAACATTTCATCCGTTTTTTTCTTCCGGCCATTCGCGGCGGCGGGGCCGGTGCCAAGAAAAGATACGCCGGGATGATCACAAAAAAGGGAAAAGAGGCCCTTGTCCTGACCGGTCTTGAGTTTGTCCGTTCCGACTGGACGCGATTTGCCAAAAATTTCCAGTACGAACTCTTTCAGCGAATTTTCCATGACCGGGAGGTCGTGGCCTGGACCCAAAAAATGGTTTTTGATCTGAGACACCATGTCTATGACAACGACCTGGTGTACAAAAAACGCCTTACCAAACCGGTCCGGGAATATATCAAGGGGGTCCCGCCCCATGTGAAAGCGGCCCTTTTACTGGGGACAAAGGGGGCCAATGCAAAAGAGTGCCGATATGTGATGACCCTGAGGGGGCCCATACCCGTGGAACTGCCCCACGCGGATCTTGACTACAACCACTATATCGAAAAGCAGCTCAAACCCATTTTTGACGCGGTCATGATGTTTTTTGGCCAGTCATTCAACGAGATTGTCGGCGGACGGCAGCTACGATTGTTTTAGCCGCATTTCACCAGATCTCCCATGATATTGTCTGAAATACGTGTGGTCGCCACCGGATCAAGCATATCCCGCACAAAGGCCAGGTCTTTGAAAAAAATGGTGTTGACTTATATGGGGAAATATCTCTAATGTCTTTCCATTTTGTACAGGAATGGATTTTTTATCATCATTTTAAATAAGGGCAACTATGGGCATTCTAAATAAATTGTTTGGTACGAAGGCGCCTGATGCCGCGCCCAAGCTGGGACGTAACGATCCATGCTGGTGCGGAAGCGGTAAAAAATATAAAAAATGTCACATGGACCTGGATGTGAAAAAACAATCGCGGTTTTCGGCATCAGCGTGCGCAAGTCGTTCGTGACGCCGGTAAGATCGGTGCCGGCGGCACCGACTGAAAAAAAGTCAATATCCCTATTGCCATATCTTGTGTCGAGGACTTTTCTATCTGAAAAGGACCATCACGGCCCGATAAAACCTGCCCGGCTTTCAGCGTTGCCCCGCCTGCCGTCGGTCATCCAGGTAGGCGCCAAGAGCCGGGTACTGATCCGCGGCATCTTCATACCCTTGGTCATAGGCCCTGTATAGCTTCTCCCGGTTGCGTTCGGCCCGTCCGACAGCCAGTGCCCGGGTGGGCCGGATGACAAATAATGCCCCCTTTTTTTCCAGATCCTCGATGAAATCCAGGGTCTGGTTATATCGCACATGCCTGTTTTTGAGGGCTTCACACAGCCCCGGATACCGGGGGTATCTGATTTTTGCCAATCCCATGACCCCCTTTTTCTTTTTACGGTATCCTCTGGGCCGGGTCAGGACAAGTACGTTCCGGGTGTTGTGATCGGCCAGGCTTTTTCGAATCGGGATCGAATCGGAAATGCCGCCGTCCATCAGCATGTGTCCCCTGTAGCAAACCGGTTTCGCCGCAAACGGCAGACTGACCGAGGCCTTGAGAACCGTCAGGTAGTCCTGGGCCAGTTCCCGTTTTTCATAATATCGGGGGTTGCCGGTCTCACAGTCGGTCACCACGGTCACACATTTTTGGGTACTTTGCATAAAGCCCTTGAAATCAAAGGGAACGAGCAAATTGGGGATGGTATCGAAAATAAAATCCATGCCGAACAGCTCACCACGGGTAAACAGCCGAAAATAGCTTAGATACCGGTGATCGGTAACATACCGGATATTGACAATCCGGTTTCTCTCCGGCTGTCGGGAAACGTAGTTGGCGGCATTACAGGCCCCCATGGACACCCCGATGACATAGGGAAAATACAGCTGCCGATCCATAAAAAACCGGAGCACCCCGGAGGTATAGACCCCGCGCAGCCCGCCGCCTTCCAGAACCAGTCCTGCATGTGTAACGTTCATTTCAATTACGCCTACTCTGGATAAACCCCATAAATTCTAAAAACCCGATACGCGCCATGGTCATTCAAAGGACGATGACGGCTTCTTTTAATCTCCCATTATTACACCCATCCCCTTGCGGCCGTCCACTTTAAGGATGACCGATTGCGGGTGGGTGGCATGCACCACATCGGTTTTCTCATTGGCCTTGGAAAGACGCATCAACCACGGCCAGTCCATATGGTTGCCCTCGACGTCATTAACATTAAAATAGGGAATACCCAACGCAGTGATGTTATGAAAAAAATGGGATCCGTGGGAAGGTTCAGCATGAATCAGCGGGTGTACGGTCTCGACAATAGCGCCCACACCGTAAATATCGGCCCAACTGACCGGAATACCGAGCCAGTGATCGGCCGATCCCCATCGCCCGGGGCCGATGAGGATATATTTTCGACCGGCATTGACCAGGGATGCGTTGATTTCGCCAATCTGCCTGGCTATTTCAATTGTGCGCCCAGGGTCGAAAGACGCGGGCTTTACATACACAATATCCGCCATCTCGCAATTTATGGTATTGCCCAGCGCCAGATGGGAAACACAAAATGCCCGGTTTCGATCATGATCCGAAATGTCCACCGCCAGCATCTCCTCCCGGGAACCCATGGGACGCAATTGCAGGATGGCAAACCGCGCATTGGCCGTTGAATCTGCAGAAAAATCGATGGCGAATTCCATCTCCACGGGACACCCGACCGCTTCACGGCCCAGTTCCAGCAGGCCTGTAATGATTTCCGGAATAGGAAAAATCTTATATTTGAGCAGAAAAGCAAACGTCACCACCGGATACCCTGACGAAGCGTAGACGTCGCGAATACGGTTTTCAACCGGATCATAGGTGCTGGACAGCAATTGAACCGGGAGCTCACCGGCCGCATCGATAATTTCGCGTTCTAAAAGGGTTACGGCGTCATTGATCCAGATCCGGCAGGTGTTCTCCCCCATTTTAAGTGCGTAGAAATGCCGCTGTGAATTTTCCAGAATATCTTTAACCGTTGACCGCTGGGGCAAAATCTCGGGAAATCGGGGTGAAAAACGCAGGTTCCGTTCGCCTTCCATAACGGCCTTTCCCAAACCCAGCGCCATATTAACGATGCCGTCCTCGGGCGTCATTTTAGAAAAAGGGTAATAGTTTTGGGACTCGGCCGACCCTGAAACGGCCGGGTAATAAAAATGACCGTAGCGGCTTCCCACCAGCTGCTGGAGAATCACTGCCATTTTTTCGGTTTCCACCCGGTTCCCCACACGCGCTGAAAAGGCCCTGGGGGCTTTAAAATAGGTGGAGGCATATACCATTTTAATGGCGTTGATCAGTTGATCCAACCGGCATGCGATATCATCATGATCATTGGCCAGTATGAACGTTTTATACAAACCGGCATAGGGTTTGAACTGGGCGTCTTCCAAAAGGCTCGACGAACGAACGGCTAGAGGATAGCGAATGCGGTCAAGATACGAAACCAATCGGGATTTAAGCGTTTTTGGAAAATCCGCTGCCATAAACCGCTGGGCAACGACCTCATCGGGCAAAGCCTCTTTAACAATGGCTTCCAGTTGATTGATCCTGATAAAGAGATCAAAGCCTTCGGTGGTAATCACCAGGGTCTGGGGCACGAATATATCAACGTTGTCAAACGATTGCAAAAAAGCAGGCGCTCGGTGCAGCACAGATGACATAAATGCCAGCCCCCTTGCCTTACCGCCTAAAGAGCCCTTCCCGATTTTCAAAAACGCGGTATCCGGATCAAATTTATCCGGATCAAAGTCAACAATCACCCCCTTGAGCCGCTCTCTGCGCTGTTCATTAATCATCTGAATCAGATGCCGCCGGTGGTTCTCAACCGTATCAAAATTATGGTCGCGCAATGGCCGTATCTGAGACGCCAGCTTGACTTCGGCAAGGGAAAACAGCCACCGTGAAAAATCATTGCGCTGACAGTGAAAAACAAAGGATTCATTCGGGATTTTTCCCAATTGCTGTTCCAGTGAATACAAATCAGTTGCCCTGGCAATCTCCCGGCCGTCCGGCATTTTGAAAACAAAATCCCCAAAGCCCAGATATTCCATGAGAAATGAGGCGATCTTTTCGTGCAGCGCCGGCGAGTTCTTGTCCACAAAGACAGCCGGGATGCCAGCGGCATGTTTGGCATTGTCGGGTTCCGAACTGGCCAGCAACAAAGGGATATCAAACCGGTCCTGTTTAATATGGCTCAACAAGTTCACGCCGGCATCGGCAGCCAGGATGCCCTTGCAGGGGAATCGCACATCCGAAATAACCCCCAACACATAGGGTTTAAATTGCTCGTATAAATCCATGGCACCCTCG
Organism: uncultured Desulfobacterales bacterium; assembly: GCA_942490765.1. GTDB lineage: Bacteria > Desulfobacterota > Desulfobacteria > Desulfobacterales > 4572-123 > 4572-123. The sequence continues at coordinate 476,672 of CALNYM010000023.1, forward strand.
TAGGCGTTAGCCAGCAAAATTTTCGGGCGCGCCCGCATGGACAGCAGTCGATGCTCTTCATTCAACCCATCTTCCATAACGGCCTGGGTTTCAATGACGAGTTCCTTGTATAAAATCGGCAACAGCGAGGAAAGATAAAAGGGGGAGTCCTCAACAAACAAAATGACCCGGATACCCGCCCGAAGGGTATCATTATGGACATTCAACCGGTCTTCGATACATTTTATGATGGCAAGCAAAATACCGGCATCGCCGGACCAGAAAAATATCAGATCGATGTCCGCGGACATTTCGTAAAATTCGGTACAACTTTCCGGTAAAACTTCCTGGTGGGTCAATAACACCACGGGCATATCGGGCTTTTTGCGCTTGATTTCACCACCCGTGCGATATGCCGCCGGGTCAACGGTGCGTGAAATGATGATCACAAAATCAAAATTGCCGTTTTCAATACATTCGAGGGCCTCGGAACTGGACGATACCCAATTCAGTTGTGGCGGCTGGCTAAGGTTCAAACCCCTGTATTCATTAATAATCTGCTCGGATAAACGACAATCTTCTTCCATTATCCAGGCTTCATAGGAGGTGGATACCAACAGGATATGCTCTACCTTGTTCCGCATCAGTTCGTGAAACACTTTAAAGCGGGATGACTGGTTTTTGATCTCTTTCATCATTACGGCTTTTGGGTAATTTATGGTAAATTTCGCCCTCTCATGGACGTTGAGGGTGCGTTTCCCCAACGCTCGAAAACCCTCTGACTATGGTGGTGTATTATAAAAAATCACCGTCCCCAATTTCTATATTTTTAGTTCTCCGACATAAAAATTACGGATTTCAATGTCAGGAAACCCAAATAAGGATCAGTTTTTCCCGGACTCTTCGTTCACTTCCTTATCAAAATCCCCTTCCTTTAAGAATCGGTCGATGCGGTACTGTCTGATAAAGTAGTCGCGCATCCGGTCGATGGGGATATCGGCAAATTCACCCCGGTAGCGCAGATACTCCATGTGCCGGTTCCCTTTAAGATCAAAGGGCTGATAAATGGAATCACGGGTGCCGTCAAAATTCAGGACTTTGATGGAAAACTTCTCGCACAATTCAATGTTAAAGGCAGGGGTTGCCTTGACCCACTGATCGTTGAGAAAAATGTCGGTGTATCCGTGCCAGTGGAAAATATCGGTTTTCATCACCTCCCGCATCCGTTTGGTGGACAGATGGTTTCTCACATCCGCATACCCCAGCCGGGCGGGAATCTTGAAAACACGACAGCAGGCCCCCAGAAGCGCAGCCTTGGGCACGCACCATGCCCGCCGGGTGCGGAGGGTGGTGCTGGCTTTCAAGGCCTGGACACTCATTTCAATGGAATAGGGATCGTAACGGATATCGTCACGCACCGCATCGTACAGGGAAACCGCAATTTTTACAGGGTCATCCGATGGTCCGCGATTTTGCTTTGCATATGCGATCACATCGGGGTGATCGGCATCCAGTGTAGGCGTAGGATCAAGATAGGGTGTCATGTCAGTTGTCATTGCGTTTAAAAATCCTTTTTAAAGGTAATTAACAGATGATGAACGCGTAAATAGTCTTTGAGATGGCGAAGTAAAAATCTCCATATACAAGGCATATGGATTGTCAAGAATGAAGACCCGCCCCCTTCTCAGATTCACCCCGATTTTTTTTGTAAAACCTGAAATCGCAAAAGGATGCCCCCTCCATTATGGTCCGGGTCCGTTTCATAACAATCTCTGAATTGAATCCCTCCACAAAGGATTTGTCTCTGTTGCAGGAAAGACAGTATCCGAAGTCGGAAAGACCGGATTTTTTATACATCTCCGCATAATCGCATCGCCTGACATTGAAAAACAGCTCATCAGCGGTTTCTTTCAGAAATTCAATTTCCAACACATTATCCTGAGCCCAGATAGTTTTGACGACATGGGCCAGTTCTGCCAATGTGGCGGAACCGAGTTTTTTAAAAATCTGTCTTCCGGCATCGGCTGCCGCGTCCCTGGTTGTTTCCGATGCAATTTCAAAAGCTTTTTCAGAACCGACTTCGGATGCGAATTTTCTGATCAGTGCCGATGCGATCTCCGCTTCGATTCTTCTCTGAGTGATAAGGTCTACCTTCTTTCTTTCCATGATGCCCCGCCTGCAGATGATATACGAAAAATCTGTATCTTTCTAATAGATAGTGTCCCCACTAGGGATGATAAAGGAGGCTATTTCTTTATCACGCGGTACACAACCAAAAGGAGCACAGCACCACCGACAGCCAGCAGGAAACTTCCTATATTAAAGCCTGTAACGGCCCCAAGCCCCAGAAAGGACCCTATAAAACCACCCACGAAAGCACCGGCGATACCTATCAAGATGGTAATAAAAATTCCGCCGGGATCTTTTCCCGGCATGATGAATTTTGCGAGCAAACCGACGATCAGTCCCATCACGATCCAAGATAGAATTCCCATTATTATCCCCTTTTGTTGATTTTATATTCAACTTTGATGAACCCGTAAAAATCGGATTTAGACGGTTTCGTAAAAAGTTCAAATTAAAGGCCACAGCAGACAATCCCAGAATCCAATGGATATCCCCAAAGACATTGACCCTAAAGACAGCCCTGAATTAATTTTTTATTTGCAATAACAGCGTGTTGCCATGGTCACTGCGGAATTATGGCGGAAATAGAAACGCACAATTTCAACACCGTTTTCGTTTTTCACATGGGCGCCCCCAAAAGTACAGATCCCTATTCAGGAATTTTGCTCACAGACATATTGACTATTTGACAACCGGAAGAATCTTCCGAAAAGCCTCAGTGTTTGCACGGACCGCCCACTGGAAGATGACAATTTCCGTTGAACTGACCACAGCACCGGCCTGTCGCAACAGATCGATGGCGATGTCGCGGTTTTCCCTGGCCCGGGATGCCACAGCATCGGCCACCAGGTGTACCTGAAAACCTGCTTTAATGAGATCCAGGCATGTCTGCAGGACGCAGACATGGGTTTCCATCCCGACCACCACGATCTTTTTGCGCTTAAAAGAATCAACCGTCGAATAAAAATCGGGCTCCATACAGGCACTAAAATGCTCCTTTTGAAAGACCTGGGGCGTCGTGATCTCATGCAGCACGTCAGGAAGCGTTTCGCCGAGCCCTTTTTTATACTGCTCGGTCAATAGAATCGGGATTTCAAGAATATTGGCGGTCCGGGCGAGCTGGCTCACTTTGCGAGCGATCTCCTCCCAGGCATCCATCACCTTGCACATGGCCTGTTGAAAGTCGATAATCAAAAGCAGGCTGTCTTCAAAGGTGGCAGTATACGCATGACGCAGCATGCTTCCTCCTTTCCAGATGTGGCATTTTTAGGGTCATCCGTTGAATTGTGGGTTGCCTATATCGCAAAAACGCAACCTCATATCTTCGGCAATTTGTCGCCCCCTTGAAATCGGCTGGCTGACCATGGGTTGCGCTAAATTTACTTTTTCAGCCAAAGCCACTGTTGTCAACCGAAGTTCGCGCGCACCCCAATAGCATCATAAACTGCTTCAGGAGCTTCCGTGTTCCCGGGTCTTGGAAAATGGCATAATTTTGAATGTCAGCGACATGGTTCCGGAAAGACGTCACATCAGGCGCTTCGTCAACGATCATGCCTTTTCTTTTCAAATTCTCCAGAAAATCGGCCATGTTCTTGCGATTCCAGTGTATCTGATATAATACCGCTTCTTGCATGCACTGCCGGATCAGTTTCCGGTCCGCTTTGGAAAGGCCTTCAAACCACTTCAGATTGGCCACGGCGATAAGTGGTGAATAGACGTGCCGCGTCCGCAGAACCTGGCCATGAACGCCTTCTACCATAAACTAATAAAAAAACGCGGAATTTCCGTCCTCATTTTTTCGGCCATACGGTTTTGAGAAAATATAAAATTATCATTTGGGGATCATGATGCAGACTATCCGACAATCCAATGGATATCCCCAAGCCACTATGTTTCAAAAACAACCCTTATTTTGATTTTCTGTTCCACAGCGGTTTTCCAGCGAGGTCCGGGTTTTGGGGCCCATAAAATTATAATTTAAATTGAGCGATTAGCAATTCGCACAACAATTTCAAAACATTGTCTAATGTCATCATTTCACCCATTGGTTAAAAATCGCATTACCGTTAAACGCCCAGAATATAAGCGCTAACCGCTAATGGCTAAAAGCTAATCGCCCATTTTAACAAAAAATATTGGTTTCAAAATTTATACCGCCCACCTTAGATCCATCTTTTTTTGTAACCAGGTTACTATTTCCGGGAAAGTCTTGAATGTTACTTCTGTTCCTGTTTCGTCGCAAGATTCATTTATGATGACGGCTTTGGTTCTTAACTGTCCTAAAAGGTGGCCTTTGTCGTACGGGATCACCATCATGGCTTCGATCATTTTTGATTCGAAATACTGAATAATTTTGTTTCGTAGAAATGCGACATCCTCGGCGTTATGTGCAGAAATGAAGATGCCCTCGGGAAATTCACGGTGCAGCGCTTCCAGTTCCCCGGTTGTGAGTTTGTCAATTTTGTTCAGGATTAGCAGGCTTGGAATTTTTTCACCACCGATCTCTTTTAAGACCGATTGCGTCACAGCCAATTGAGATCGAAAATCCGGATCGGAGACATCGACCGTAAACAAAAGTAACGAAGCGGCAAGCGCCTCATCAAGCGTAGATTGGAAAGAGGCCACTAAATCGTGCGGTAATTTCTTTATAAATCCAACGGTATCCGAGACGAGTATCGGAGGAAAAGCCTCTGGCTGCAAAGATTTCACACGGGTATCAAGCGTTGCAAATAATTTATTCTCTACCAATACATTGCTGCCGGTCAGTTTTCGCATCAACGACGACTTGCCGGCATTGGTATAGCCGACCAGAGAGACCTGGAGATTTTCTTTCCTGCGGCTGCGCCGTCTATTTTGCTCGTCGCGAATGCCAACAAGGTGTGACTTTAGTTCGGATATGCGGTCTCGAATACGACGCTTGTCGAGTTCATGAGAAGTCTCTCCTGCGCCTTTGGATCCAATACCGCCGCCTTGACGATCACCTCGAATATGAGATGCCCTCAGCCTTGGCGCCAGATAACCCAACTTGGCGATCTCCACTTGAATGAGGGCCTCTCGGCTTCTGGCATGACGGCTGAATATTTCGAGGATCACACCGGTACGGTCTAAAACTTCGACACCGGTCGCTTTTTCGAGGTTTTTCAGTTGCTTGGTGGAAATTTCACCATCATAGACGACAATATTGGCTTGCCCGCTGTTTTTTGCCGTTGGGCCATCGTTTGAACTTCCTTCATCTGAGACGGCGAGACGGCCGACGGGGTAACCTTCGCCCAAGTCGTCGCCGGTTTCATCGGGTGATTTCCGGCTGAATCCGTCAACAATCCCAGTGCCGCCGGTATAGCCGGCAAGTTCTTTTAATTTTCCTGCGCCCAATAAAGTTCCCGTCTCAGGTTTTGGGCGGCGTTGCGTTAGCGTTGCGACGACTTTGAGGCCCAGGGTTTTAACCAGACGCCTGAGTTCGAGGAGAGACGAATCGTTTTCCTCATCAGAAACGCCTTGCGTTTGAACTGAAAACAAGACCGCCGCCTTCTTTTCATGGTTATCATTAGCGTGTTCGATCATGCCTTGGTTTTACCCTTCGGATTTAATTTAAGATTAGGTTTCTTTGTTTCCATTAACAACCGGATATTCTAAAGTAATTTTACCCAGTTTCCCTTTTCTGAATTCACTCAAAACAATACCGGCCACCCGCATATAATCGACAACACCCGCTTTCAAAAGGCAGCCCCTTTTGGCTGCAATCGTTTCCAGAATTTCAAGGGGCGTTTTATCTTTAATATCAATTTTAAATCTGGCACATAATGTTTCCGGGACAACTTCAACCAGTTTTTCTATAAGATCAGATGCAAGCGTCTCCACATCCAGAACATCATCATTTATGGTTCCGATAAAGGCGAGATGTAAAAAAGTGTCTTTATCTTCTCTGGGGCGCAAAATTCCAGGCGTATCCAGCAGTTCAAGTTCTGATTTTGTCCCTATCCACTGTTTAGCCCGTGTAACCCCGGGCTTATTGGAAGCTTTGGCCTTTTTTTTCCCGGCTATGCAATTGATCAAAGTGGATTTACCCACATTGGGTATACCCACCACCATGGCGCGTATGGATTTATTTTTGATGCCAGCCCTTTTAATTACCGTACGGGTTACAGTTGTAATATTTTTCAACCCATCACCGCTAACCGCACTTACCAGCACTGCCTCGGTATCACCGCTGTTAAAAAAAGAAACCCACCGTTTGTTGCCTTCATTACTGCTAAGGTCGCATTTGTTCAAAATTACAATTTTTGCTTTTTGCCCGATTATTCTATCAATATTCATATCTTTACTGGATAAGGGTGCCCTTGCATCCAGCACCTCGAAAACAATATTTACGGCTTTCAAACTCTTTTTCAAAAGATCCTCAGAATCTTTCATATGTTTTGGAAACCAGGATACATTTTCAGTCATTGCAAACACCCTTTATTTTTTAATGCCCATTTTCGAGGAATCCACGGCGCTACCGCTCGTACCATTCGTGCCATGTTTATTCAATACAAAGTGAGATTTTCTTTGACAATACCTACCATGTATATCCCCGGAGCGCCCAAGCTTTATTTTTTAGATACCGGCCTTGCGTCTTTTCTACTTGATATCAATGATGAAAAAACAGATGCGGTTGAAGTTAAGTCCGCCCAGACAATCGCGCCTGACTTTTTTAAGGGAATTCGCTTTTTTTCAAAACTATTCGGCGATATCAGAAATCGTATTGTTATATATGGCGAAAACAGCAGCTATGTCCGGAAAGATTGTATATGAACGGATGGCGTGGTATCGGCAAGATTCTTTAATCCGGTTTCGATCCGTTTGGTATCTGAAAATAGTGCGTTGCGTATCCCCGTGCAGGTGACGACCCCGGCCCCACCAACCCCAACTGGCAGACCGGAAAAGCGGCGCTTCAGGCCAGGCGATGATACAGGAGGGTCGGGAGGCCCAAAACGGTGATGGCCGTAATAAAATTGACCGCCGTTGCCGTAAGGATCATGATTACCGGCCCCGGTTGTCTATAGCCATGTTTCCGGCACGCGGCCCGGATGTGCTCAAAAAAGTCGCACACAAGGCTGAAGGTCGCTGTTTCGGCAACAACCAGTGCCACGGCCAGCGCAATTTTAAACCCCATCGGCATGGGCACGCTCCCTGCCGGGATGGAAAACACCGGCTGTCGGGGATTCTGAAGTAGAATCGGGTCAATAATGATTGCTGGAAATGAAAAGGTGGATATCAACCTTTGTAAAACAACAAACAATGAATGTCAATAGCCAAATGAATTTGGTTCATATTTTAAAGACAAAAACCGACCCATAACATTTTATTGGTTCTACAGGGAGGGGGCTTTATGGATGGTTTCGGAGAAAGACTGAAGGCGGCCCGAAAAATGGCCGGCATGTCCCAGCAACAACTGACCGATGCCACCTGCAATCGGATTACCAAACAGACCCTCAGTAAATACGAAAAAGGGAAGATGTTCCCGGCGTCAGATATCCTGCTGGCCATTTCAAAGGCGCTGGGCGTCAAGACAGCCCTGAATTAATTTTTTATCGAATTATACAAAGATTGACAATAATTGTATTGATGCTATCATTGTTTATAACAATTATGTTGCCTGGGTAAAGAAAAGTTTAGGAATTTTTTTTAAAATACGCCAACAGTTTTATGTACAAGGAGGTGTAATATGCATATCTCATTAACGCCAGAGCTTGAGGCTGGTATCAGGCAAAAAGTAGCATCCGGTTATTACAACAATGCCAGCGAGGTAATCCGTGATGCGTTGCGGTTCTGGGAGAGCAATGAAGAACTGGTACAATACATGAAACTTGAGGTGTTAAAAAAACGTTTGTCAATTGGTGCCGGGCAAGCTGGCCGGGCAAAATTTGTCGATCAGTCAGTAAGTGATATTATTTCAGAGGCTAAGAATGCCTGATTACCGCCTCACCCCAGCTGCGAAATCTGATTTGCTGGAACTCTGGAATTACACAGTTGAAACTTGGGGGGAGAAGCAGGCAGAAAAATATCTGTTGGATATCGATAAAAATCTGTTTTAAGATTCTTAATTTTTTCCAACACACTGTCATTCAATTCCTTATAGCGCCCCGTTCCGAATCCGGCTTAGATGCCCGTTTTCGCCCCTGAAAACATAGCGCTAAGCCTTAAAACAGGCCCGGTTTTTGTTCTTTTGGTCTATATATCAACGGATTATCATGGTCCGACTTGAATTTTACATCGACCGGAATGTTACAGGATTTTGCAGAATTTTCAATTTTTAAAGTTATAATTTTATAGGCGTACCCCAAAATCCCCTCGCTGAACAGCACACCGAAATCATGATTTGGTTAATCGTCTAATTGACGTCGATCATGATCTCATTGCGACGCAAAAACGGAACGGTCCAAGGGGGGTCATATCCCGCGGAACGTGGCTTTGACAGGACCTCAAAACCGTTGGCCCGGATCCATTCGACGAGCTTTTCGGATTTCTCTCGCATGGTTTGCTCTTTCCAGGAACCCGAGTAACGGATCGCCGCGACTTTCTTTCTCGGTATCTTTGTAAGCTTGACATCGGGATTGGTCGGAAGCGGAGCATCTTCAAGCGTGTAGCCCGCCGGCAGCACGAAACTGTATCGCCAGCCCTTGGCCTGCCTTTCCCCGAGGACGGGGCTCGTCATGGGAATTTTTTCTCCATCCACAGCATTTCCCTCTTTGGACATAACCGGCGCCGTCATGGAAATCTTTGTCTTTGACAGATTCTCACCGGATATGTAGGCAAAGAGTTTTTTAAAGGCGATATTCCCGGCTTCATCATAGTCAGTGTTCACATATGTCTCAACGACGATGAGCTCAGCGTACTCGCGGATTTCGATATGGTCATATTTCTTGAGAACTTCATATTTCGCTTCTTCAGACGTGCGAATCCCAACAAGGGAGCATCCCGTTGTTGAAAATATGCCTATCGATCCGACTATAACAGCCATCGATTGCTTCATGAACCTACTAAAGTTAAAGATTTTCATTTCAATCTCCTTTCAATTCAATGCGCTGTTTAGTTAAAAAAACGGTAAGTATCGCTATTAAGGAATTTATATAAAAGCTATCTACAGATGGAAAAAGATCAATAAGAGCCGGGCGGGTGTTTATTGATAGGTCATTACTATCATTAAAAATGAATTTTGTCCTCGATCTCAATTATCTTTCCTGCGCCGCCTTCGATATATTTCTCCGGATAGAGAGACTTTATTTCCTGCTTATGTTGGGTGCAATGGGTCGCGCAAATCAAATCCAAAGCGGCTACCGTTTCAGGCCTGTTCCCGTGTAGACCGCCGATGATGCCGTAAACCTTTCCGAACTGGGAAGCCGAAGCGATGATGTGCGCCATTTTGGGGTGTGAACACCCGGCTATGACGACAACCCCTTTTGGTGTTGCAACACAAAGAGACTGCTCTATGCCCCCCAATTCGCCCGTGGAATAGATGCCTTCGTACAATTTTATAGAAGCGTCGATGGCCATGACGCGCGTTGCATTTTTAACCCCCCGCAAAGAACGCGGCACCCACACGGTAACGTCATGGTTCACGTCGAGGAAACCGGACAGGCCCCCAGTGTGATCAAAATGAGGATGCGAAATGAAAACGTCACGGATCCCATCCGGGGCAATTCCCAGTTTTTCCATGTTTGCCAGCAGGATGGAACCGCTTGCCCCGGTATCGAAAAGAATTTTTTTGCCGTAAGTCTCCACCAGGGCGGCAAATCCCCAGTCAGCCCGAAGGTCTTTTCTGAAAACGGTATTATCGTAAATAATTGTGATTTTCATAACTTTATACGTCTGTTTTTGAAATTGTCAGGGGGTGTTTCAAGGCTGGTGGATTGAAAACCAGTCAAGGATAAGACGCAGCATCCATCCTTCATTGTTTACCCCTTACCGGCTTTTAAAAGCAGTTGAAATTGGTTTCCGTCAACTGTACCTGTCCGCCCAAAAGACGGGATCGGCGTAATTTTTTTTTACGATTCGATGGCCTGGAATTTTTTCATAAATTTTCTGTCAATATAATCTTTGACAACAAATGCCGCTTTACCCGCCAACAGCAGCCAATGTTTCCGCAAAACGCCAACACCGCCACCCAGATTAAAAATCAGCAAGTAATCGCCCCCTGGATCAAAGGGCCGCATCGGAGCATCTTCCAGAGCCGCCATCAAGTTATGATAAAGTACTGGATTCTGCCGAACGGCATAAACGCCCACCTTATCCAATGGCTGCTTTTCAAAATAGATACAATCCCCGCCGCCGAACATTTCCGGATGATCAACGCTCTGCAGGAATTCATTGACCAGCAGTCCACCATCCGGGCCCGTGGCAAGATTCGAGTTTTTGAATATGGGGTTTGGCTTTACACCGATGGCCAGAAAAATAAAATCCAGTGGATGGGCCTCACCGGATTCAAGGGTCACCATCCCTGATCGAACAGCGTGGACATATCCGCCGGTGTTGATTTCCATGCCCCGCCCAATGAGTGATCGCTGCACCTTGGCGCGCACATTATCAGGGAAACGCGACATAAATCCCTTGCCGGCAAAAATCGTTATCTGCGGCATCGTCCCACCGGCATCCCGCACCAGCTGCCAGATATTTCCGGCAACTTCCGCAGAAGAGGGGCCGCCGCCCAGAATGCCGATGTTGACTTTTTTCTGCACCACCAATTCCAAGATGCGGGTCTGAGCGTCCATCAGTCTCTCAATAGGCTTGACCGAATACACATCTTTGGTATCCCCCGGCAGATTGAAACGGGGTACATAACTGCCGGCGTTAAAAGAAACGACATCATAGCCAACGGTCTCACCGGAAGCCAGCACCACTTTATTTTCAGCGGCCAGGATTTTAACCGCTTTGTCCCTGATAAAAGTGCCCTTTTGCTTTTCCACCACCTGCCGGGTGGCAAACCGGATTTCCGCCGGCGTGTAGGTCTTTCCAAGCATCCCCGGCCCCATTCCCGAATAATAATGATGGTCCGATGGCCCGATTACGGTGACACGGTGCCCCTTTTCAACAAAGGTATGCAATTTTGCCAGGGTAACCATGTGGGCGTGACCACCGCCAATAAGAACCAACTGTTTACCCATTTTTTACATCCTTTCATCCATTAGATTGCCAAGTTGCGCCAGATGCGCCCTTTCTTCTTCGGCGATTTTTTTCAATACGGCTGCGCTTCGCGGGTCCTCATTTCTTTCCGCTGCGCGGGTATACAGATCCAAAGCCTGGGCTTCAATGGACATCGCCAGAGATATAATATCAACAGCGGATTCCCAATCCGGTTTAAACATCTGGACGTATTCATCCGTGGTTAATCCGCCCTCAACGGCAGCGATCACCAGGTCATTTTCAAAAGCGTCCCGGCTGATCTGCTTTTTGGAAACCACGAGATACTCATTGAAGATTCGATCCTGATGCACGGTTTCGATTGCGGCAAGCTTTTGAAACAGATGCTTAATGTCATCCTGCCGGATTTTTTCGATCATGGAGAGGTAGAAATCACGCAAGCCAGCCTCAAGCGAATATGCCGCCACAAGTGTCTCTTCTATGGATTCCTTGCCGGTCAGCAATTCAAGGCCCATTTCTTCAGGACCGACGGCGAGATGATCGTCCCATGCCTTGATACCCCCCGCAACATTGATGACATCTTTAAACCCTTTGCCTAAAAGCATTTGAGCAGCTACACGGCTTCTCCCACCGACGGCTCAGTAAATCAGCGTCGGCTTTGACGGGTCGATCTCATCGAGGCGTTTATGCAGGTCAGAAATGGGGATCAATTTTGAGCCTGGGATATGGCCGGTTTCATATTCACTGGTCTGGCGAACGTCAATCAAGTTAAATTCACTCTGTGATCTTCCCGCCATAAATGCTTTAGCTTCCGCTGCATTAATGGACTTTGCGGGTGTAAAGAATTGTTTCCAGCGCATTGCCCCTCCTTTTGAAAAAATTGTAAAACCTGGGGTTTTGGGGACGCCCATAAAATTATAACTTTCTATTCTTTTATAAGTTCAAGTTGCCTGGCTTTGGCGATCTTCTCACCGCGCTTTACCGAAATGCTGACAGATGGCTGCGAGACACCCAGTTTTCTGGATAGCTCCGTCGCACTGAACCCCAGCTTTCGCACTGCCCAGTAGCATAATAAACTTCGTGCTTTAACGGTTTCCCGATGCTTGCCGGCACGCCATACCTGCTCAGGGTCAATGCCAAACTCAGATGACACGCGCATTGTTACTTTTTCCAAATCATACCCCTGCGCTTGAAGCCTGTAGCGCTCTTCTAATCGTTCTTTCGCTTCATATAGTACCGTCTGAGCAAAATCCCCGTCACCCAAGATACGCTCATCACTTTTCATATGATCCTGCACCCGGCGCATCGCTTTGACCGCTGACCAACCGCCGGCACTTCGAATCAGGCCGCCGCCAACTAATTCCGGCCGACGCCCTTGTGCAATCCCTTTTTCAACATAGGTCCGATAGGCCCGGCGTGCCGCTGGCACTTTCTTTCCAAACAACCGCAATACATAGCCTGTGTCCTGAAACGCTCTCGTGAACTTTCCCATCAATGCACTATGACCACTATAGGGATACTGGTCAGCGTCTGTCAGGCTGTTTACGATTTTAGCACGCAATGGATTTAAATGAATATAGCGAACCAGTTCAAGCAAATAGGCGTCTTCCTGGCATAAAATGGACTTGTATCGATTTTGGAATAACTGTCCATGCCGCCGGTGACGGCGATTATACGACACCGCATAGCCGGTTAAAAGTCGTCTCATCACCGTTGCAAGAGGCATTTGACCGGTTCGCAATAAAATGTGGGTGTGATTGGGGATAAGGGCCCATGCAAAACAAACGGTTTGCGTATCGGCAACAATATTCCCCAGGCGTTCGACAAAATTATCACGGTCTTGATCATCTGAGAATATCCGCCGACGCTCTATCCCTCGAACAATGATGTGATGCAAGGCGCCGGGAGCATCGATGCGTGCTTTTCGTGGCATACAACCCTCATATCACAGGATTCTCAATTTTTAAAGTTATAGTTTTATGGGTGTCCCCCAAAATCCGAGGGAAGCCAGCTGGAATCAGATAGTAAGCGTGGCCCAACCCCCGGATCAGAAAGTTGCCAATGCCTATTTTCAATCAAATACTGTTTTGGTCTGACAAACCACCTCCAGAACAGGCAGTTCCCAATTGTCGGCGTTGATCCTTTTCTGAAAAACCGCATCCGGGTCATCGCGATTACGCTGCAAAATGGCCAGGACCCTTACTTCCAAAATCTGATCCAGCCGATGCATCCACTTTTCCACTCCTTGTTTCGACAATCGAGCCAAACAAACCCCTTTGTCGTTCTGAATTTCGATTCCCTCGTTTTTCCTGCAGAAAGACACACAGTTCCCTGTTTCCAGTTTGGCTAACTGTCCGTGGATCGAATGTGTCTGCGGATAGTTCCCGGCATAATCCAGATAAATATCGTCCAACCCCACTATTTCGTAGGTTCTGTTGACATAACGGCTATTGTCAATTTTGTCTTGATAGTTCAGCGGCATCACAAATTTCCCGCTTATTTCTCTGAGAAAAGGATTTGGCCTTCCCGGAATTTTCAACAAGTGAAGTGTCTCCTCGGCCCGTGTCATACCGACGTACATGACGCGTCTTTCTTCCTCCCATCGATCTTTATCCGAAGGCGATCTCCAGTCGCCATCCAGGATGAACACGTGAGGGAACTCCATGCCCTTGGCAGAGTGGATGGTGCTCATGAAGATGCCTTGCCCCAGAACTTTTTCTCGGCGCTGCTCAGCAACGAATTCATGTAGTTGATCGATGGCCCACGCCACCGGTAATATGCTGTCAACTGTTTCTTCCCGGTAAGCATCAAAAAACATGTCGATGAGCCGCCACCAAACATTTGTGACACGGTCCCCACGAATGCCATTCAATTCCGTTTGCATATCACTTGCACGGGCATTTTCCTTTTCCTTTGCGGCCAGCCATGCTATCACCGAGTGGATCTCCCGCACCCGGTGAAGGGGGAATGTCTTGTCCAAAGCCATCTTGATGGGGTAACCAGCCTGTTCAAGGACTGCTCGGACCGAGGCCAACGGTGCCTTTGTTCGTGACAGCACGGCAAAATCATGCCAGGACACATGCGGATCAAGGCCCTTGATACGATCGATCTCACGTTTGATATAGACGGCTTGATGAAGCAGGCTTTTGGCAGAAATGATTTGAACCCGCCCTTCACTCACCGGGTCGAGCTGACGCCACCGGCCACCGGGCAATCCTGGTTCCCGCTCATGATTGATGCAAATGGGGTGTCCCCCTTTCATCCGGTCTTTATTGACACGAATCAACGCATTCGAAGCGGCAATGATGTATTTGCTGGAACGATAGTTTTCTACGAGATAAATGCGTTCCGTTTTGTAATCTTCCTCAAACCTGCGAATAAAGCGCACATTGGCACCCCTGAAGGTGTAGATGTTCTGGTCGTCGTCTCCCACCGACATGATTGACAGGCGGCGATCTTCTTCCAGGGAACGACCGGCAATGGCTGACACCAGGTCGTACTGGTCTTCATCGATATCCTGGTATTCATCCACAAGGATGTGACTGTATCCGCCCAAGAGTCGATCCCTTGCTTCATCCGGTTCGATTCCCGGAACTATATTGTCACCTTTCAGAAGGGCGATAGCCGTTTTGATGATACCATCGAAATCGATCTCTTTTTTGTGAAGGGATTCAGCCATGTCACGAATGGAAATGCCGGCCAACCGCATGGCAGCACCGTGATAAGTGGCTACCATTACCCCTCTGGCTGATTTTCCAACCAGATTATTGAGCCGCTTTCTGATCACCATGGCTGAACTGTGATTAAAACAAAGCACCAGAATCTGGCGTGCCGGCACCCGTTCAACATCCAATAGATAGGCACACCGGTGGACGATCACCATGGTCTTACCGGACCCCGGGCCCGCAAGGATGAGCATGTTGTCTTCAACGGGTCTGGCAACCGCCGAAATCTGTACCGGGTTCCGCAGGTTTTCCACAATGGTTCGAAATGATTCCCCGGTGGTAGCCTTTTCGATAAGTTCCTTGTCATCTTCGAAGTATTTGTTAATAAACTCAATCCTGCCTAAGGCAAAGTAATCCAATACCAGTGTCAGCGCCCCGGCGATTTTTTTAAGTGCCAGCGATGCGTAGCGCATCATTACATGAACCTGGAGACGCTTTTCCCGGTAATGAACGGCCAACGGTTTGAAGTCGCTTTTTCTGTAGTAACGCCCCTTGGCATTCGGGGACAGTCGAATCGTCATAGCTTGCCTGAGGATGGCCAATCCCCCTTGCAAGACAATTATATTCTGTTCATGCAAGAACATGAGACCTCTGTCGATAGCCGGCAAGATTTTTTTAACCTGACTACGCAGGGCAATATCAGATTTGATAGCGGCGGACAGGTCATCGCTGGTGAACGAGAGTTGAACGTCGCCTTTCGTTTGTCTTTTTGCCTCGATCGTTTGTCTTTTGGCCATCTCCACGAGAGTTCGCATTATTGCCCGGGCGACGTCCTGTCTCAGTGATATGGTTTTTCGGATATTGTCCCAACTTCGGTGAAGTTTGACCTGATAATGGTCGCGATCAATATAGTTGAGTTCGAAACTGCCTTGTGACGCTGCAAGGCCTTTGCCGTCATACGAGATGCCCTTGATCAACTGACGCAGGACATCCGGATCGGTTTCATACCCCTCACTCTTGAGTTTCTGATTCAAGCGGCGGATATTGAGTCCCACCCAGTTGCCGTCATCGGCACCGGGATCCTCCGCCTGGAGCGTAGCGATAAGTTCATTTTCGAGGTCACAGACATATTGAAACAGTTTAAAGGCGTTGTTGATTCCCTTTGGTCGGAAAATAGCGGACAGCGTAATTCCCTGATCAAGCAGCCCAGCATCTGCCATATCATGCAGGGCCGTTATCACCATCTGAGAGGCGGTCCGCCCTGTTTTCTCTTCCATCCGAAGCAGATACGCCTTATGTGGAAACAGCCCTTCGGCAATATCATCCGCCCGAACCCCACGATCGCCTGTTCGGTTAAACAGGTAATTTAAAATCGTGAGCCATACCCTAGTTTGAAACGGAGACAAACTGAGCCGTGCCATCATCTTTTCCGCTTCTTCGATCGATGCCACCAAGGGTTTGCCCTGAAATACATCCGTCAGGTTCTCGTTGCGTTCCAGGAAACCGGCTCGTTCCAGCCACGCGATGGACGCTTTGACTTTTGTGTCCCGCATGCCGGGCTTCAAACTTTTCATGTCCGCCAGATCTTCGTCCCGCAGCAACTCATCACTGGTGACAACAATATCACCAGAACGGTTTCTTTTTTTGCTCCGCAAGGCCCTCAGAATGCGGGCGATTTCCTTTTGCCGCACCTCAGAGAGCGCCCCCAGCCAGAACTGCTTGCTGGCGTCTTGGGGGTCATACAACAGAACACAGCGGGCCGACTTCAAATCTCTACCAGCGCGCCCAGCTTCCTGAATATAATTTTCTAGAGAGCCCGGCATCTCATAGTGCAACACCAGGCGTATGTTTTCTTTGTCGATACCCATGCCGAAGGCATTGGTAGCGCAAATTACCGGGATTTCGCCTGAAATAAAACCTTCTATAATCTCCCGTTTTTCTTTGACATCAAGACCGGCATGAAACGCTTCTATCTTTATGCCTTGATGACGAAGAAAATCCCGAATTTCTTCGGTGGTTTTTCGTGTTGCCGCATAGACGATAATGCCCGCCGGTTCATCTGTGGTCTTGAGTTGCTCATCAAGCATCTCATGGATTTTCTCGAGCTTTTCGGCTTTTGACACAGGGATGACCTCGAAAGACAGGTTGTCCCGTTCCACGCCACCGGCATACAAAAATAGCTCCTGCTCGAGCTCTTCACGAAAGTGAGTGCTTATCTCCTCGATAACACTGGTCTTGGCTGTCGCTGTGAAACAGGCCACAGAAGGCATTGGCAGATTTTGCTCTTTAGCAAACTCCCGGATAAAGCGAGCCGCAAAAAGATAATCGGGCCTGAAATCATGCCCCCACTTGGACAGGCAGTGGGCTTCGTCAAATATCCAACAGCCGATCTCGCGTTGGCGCAACACATTCATGATGCTGGTATTTCGAAGGGATTCGGGAGAAATGTACAAGATCGCGGTGTCCCCCAGCCGTATCCTTTCAAGTACTTCCCCACGTTCCGGCGGAGTCTGAAGGCCCGAAATAAACTCTGCAAAAAGAGTGCGGGTTTTCTTGACCAGGTTGTCAACCTGATCCTTCATCAATGCCTGCAACGGGGAGATTACAACTGTCAGGGCCCCCCTGCGTTGATAGCGCACCAGCGCCGGCATCTGGTAGCAAAGCGATTTTCCGCCACCAGTGGGCAGGATCGCCATCACTGGTTTGTCAGCCAGACAGGCTTCCACAATAGCCTTTTGAAGGCTTTCGCCTTTTTTTATTTGTGGTTTTTCACGAAAGCATGGATATCCGAAAATGCGTCTGAGATGTTTCTCGGCGTTATGATTTTCTACACAGTAGCTACAATTGGACGCATTGCAGGATTTTTCCCGCAGTGTCTTGATCATAGCGGGTATTACGGGGAACCGGTGCCTTACCCAGGGGGGCAGTACTGAATTACCGCCGGCAACCTGTAGCCAGGCCAGACAATAAGCCGCGGCTGGTCGCAAATCGGATTTCGTGAGCACGTCAGGCAAGGTTTCTTCCACTGCCTTGCGGCAAACAATACCTGCTGTCTGCTCCAAAAAGCATTTAAACGCTTCGTCAGCCGTCTGGATTGCTTCGGGTACCACCATAGAAAAAACCGTCGAGATACCTGCTCCGGGAAACCCATTAAAAAGACTGCCATGAAAGCAAAACCGATAAAAATCGACTATCTCTCTCTTTTTAACTGCCAGAGCCACAACGCTTTCATACTGGTCCTTAAATATAGAGGCAGCCAGTTTTGCATCTTCGACTGGACTGTTAATGGAAGATCTGACCAGTTTATAATTTTTGACCAAACGATGGTACGGATTTTGCGGAAAAGCGATGGGTGATATGTAAAGGGTGTCAATCACCGGCTTTTGAAGAAGCTTCCGCCAGGGGGATGCTGCCTTTAAGACGGGGAAATCGTGGCCCAAGAGGTTGTGACCAAGCACAAAATCAGCATCTTGTGCAAGCGCATCGAGTTGATCCAAAATCGCTTTTGATCCTGCCTTTTCGGTCTTTTCAAAGATACGGCCGTTCAGAACAGCTCCGATATGCTTGATCTTACCAGAGTGGGTCGTCTCGAGATCCAATAGCATTGTGCGGTTCATTAAGCCGGAAAAATTCATCTTCAGTGGTATCCTGGGTCGAGTAAAAAAGTTCCCGTAAAAGGCGATCTTTGCTTTTTACGCTGGATCAATTTTTTATAAATCGTAACAACCGCCAAAATGACTCCAAGCACAACCAGCACAATTATAATTTAAATATCACCTCAACGCTTAGCACTTTTGTTGTTGAACTTCAAACAAAGCGCATAAAATTTATTCAGTTTTTCACCAGATTTCAGATCCAATCCTTTGACATACCCCAGCAATTCTTCCCAACTCATGACGCCGATCGTAATATGCTCCATGGTCGGCAGGAGCCAGCCTTTGAGCCAATCGTCCCTGGATTCATCGTATTCATCAACCCCTTCTCCGGACGGTTCCAAGAATTGATTCATGGGTCATCTGTCGCTTAAAAAAACCACTATCAACCTGCTGCTGAGGAGCAATAACAAAAAAACTTAATCGGTCAAGCAATGCCGGCTTTCGATTGGCACGTCTGAGCACCTCGGCCATGCAGGCCACAGTTCGCGCCGCCTGATTATAGTATCGGGCATGGGCCACGCCCGGAGACAGTTTGCTGAACATCTTGGCTTCCAGAACAACCAACTGCTCGGCATCCGAAGCCAATGAAAGGTCCCCTACCCCGTTTTCCCCAATCTTGTAATTGCCGATCACGCCATCGGCATGGGTCCAGGATTCCGCATATTGATCGCACTGATAGCGCGGCAAAAAAGCCGACGGCAGCAAAGCCTCGGAATACCATTTTTCTGTTTTTGAAATTGTCAGGGGGTGTCTTGGGGTCTGGTGGATTGAAAACCAGTCAAGGATCAGACGCAGCATCCATCCTTCATTGTAGAGATCTGTGGCCGGAAATAATGGCTCCTCCGTTGAACACAAAGCCAGCATTTGCCGAATTCGTTCCAAAGCCATTTTCAACTTTTCCTCATGGCGTAAACCCTGTCATTCAATTCCTTAATCAACTGTTTTGGCGCCCCATTCCGAATCCCGCTTAGATGCCTGTTTTCGCCCCTGAAAACATTACGCTAAGCCTTAAAACAGGCCTGTTTTTCGTTCTTTTGGACGTAATATTAAAGGATTATCTTGGTCCGACCTGAATTTTTGAAAATCTCGCGAAAATATGACCAACTCAATTGTTGCCACAGTGTGGCAACAATCTTTTCGTTTTGAAAAAATTCATAAATTTGTCCCATTTTATAGATCGTTCCAACATAATGATAGCCTTGGATCCCAAATGCATGATACAGCAAACTGGTGGACATACGTTAGCTCCTTTCGGTTAGAGTTGGGCAACTCTTTAGAAAAGACACGTATGTCCATATTTTTCAATTAAAAGTATCCTTCATCCGGATGAACCATAAAAACTGACCGCCAACCTATTTCGGACGACCTATTCTCCCAAAAAATATCCTTGGCCCTTGTAAAAAAGCGCCTGTTGATCCTGCAACTCCTGTTAAAAACGGTTCTGATGATTCTGTTTCCAGTATAAAATGGGTGTGACAGTTCGGGTTAGCACAAATTGCTGCTTTTAAGCTAAATATGTTCATCGTCTGGTAACTCTGCCGCTATAAAACCCGGATAAATAGCAAATTACAAAATACAATGCTCAAATTACAAATAAATCCCAAATCTCAAGTATCAAATTCCCAAAAATCAAAAACACTCTCGCGCAAAGGCGCCCCAGTACCATCTGCCGGAGCTACGGGGCAGGCAAAGGCGCAGGAAAAAAAGAAAGGGGATAACCCGTTATTGGTTATCAGGAAGGACCTATAACTGAGCGGGGAAAAAAGAATAGCGGAAATAAAATAGGGCCATGGTTGCATTTTTGGATAAATGGTATATACTGGTATATATCGATGTCATTAAAAAGAGCGGGGGGAAACCATGGAATCAACAGCAAAAATCTTTCAAAATGGTCGATCACAAGCGATTCGGCTGCCAAAAGCGTTTCGTTTTAAGGGCAATGAGGTCAAAATCAGTAAAAAGGGAGACAAGGTAATCCTCGAACCCCTCGAAAGAAGCCAATGGCCCGAGGGTTTCTGGGATGCGTTCCCTGTGGATCCGGAGTTCAAAACACCTGAAGCATTGCCATCAAAAGACGTTGATTTGGATTAATCGGGGGAACCATGTACCTGCTCGACACAAATATCATCAGTTATTGGATGCGGGGTGATCAAAGCGTTATCCGCCGGATAAAAAAACACGCCCCGTCTGATCTGTCTCTATCAACCATCACCCTGGCCGAAATATTATACGGAATAGAAAAATCCCCGATTAAAAAAAAAGAGCGGCGTTTGAAACTGAAACAGATAACGTCGCTGCTGGGCCTGTATTCCTTTGATGAAACCGCGGCCGTTAACTATGCTGTGATACGGGCCCAACTTGAAAAAAAGGGGTTGGTCATCAGTGAAAGAGATACTCAAATTGCATCTATTGCCGTGGCCAACAAACTCACCGTTGTCACCCATAATGTAAAAGAATTTGGCCGGATCGGCAAATTGACCGTCGTGGATTGGGCTATTGAGATTTAGCGGGAAAGGGAAAGGCGGGACGGGGTTGATTTTCCGCGTTTCTATCCTCCCTTTAGAATCAGCGACTGAATAAACGCTGAACGCCGACCTCTTTCAGCCACCCTGGCCCTTTGCTCCCAAAAGATTTCCTATCCCCTTAAAAAAGCGCCTATTGATCTTGTAATTCCTGTCAAAAACCAGGGTTATCAAAGAAACAGGGTATTGCCAGTAAAATATTAACTAACCTGGCAAAGACAGAACCAAATTGAAGGCTTGAAGGTGAGCATTGCAAACTTAAGGTGCTTTGGGAGACATTCCGATATTCTGGAAAACCCATTGACATTGCACACCATATTCATTAGAAAGCGTCTGTCTCACGGCCGGGCAGGATGAAAGGCACCTTGCCGGGTTCAGACAATAAACATAAAAACAGTCAGTTACCATAAAAAAACACCATCGGGCGGGAGCCTTCGCAATCCATGTTTGATCCGCATATTCTTCTGACGGGGGTCATCATCTTTCTGGCCAGAATCTGTGATGTGTCCATGGGGACCATCCGGACCATCGTCACGGTTCAGGGAAGAACCGCCATTGCTTTTTCGCTGGCGATCTTTGAAATCATCATCTGGGTGACCGTTGTCAGCACGGTGATCAACCAGATCCAGGATTATCCGCTCCTGGTAATCTTTTACGCCTTTGGATACGCCACCGGCAACGTGGTGGGGATCATGGTGGAACGCAGGCTGGCCCTGGGAACGACAATCCTTAGAATTATCTCCGCCAATGCGGGGCCGCTCATGGCAGCGCACCTGAGACAAAAAGGCCAGCCGGTCACCCTGTTCCACGGGGAAGGCATGCGGGGACCGGTCATCGAACTCTATGTCGCCTGCCGGCGCCGGGACCTGAAATGGATCCTGCCCGAAGTGAAATGCATTGACCCGGCACTGTTCTACGTCGTCGAACAGGCCCGTGATGTCAGCAAAATGCTCAAGCCGATATGTTCCCCCCTGGGCGGATGGCGGGCCACCGATAAAAAAAAGTAGCAGCACTGCCTGGAAAAAAGCGGTGTTGAAATCACGCGTTTCTATCCCAATGGAATCAGCCTCTGAATAAAAACTGACCGCCAACCTATTTCGGACGCCCTATTCTCCCAAAAAATATCCTTGGCCCTTGTAAAAAAGCGCCTGTTGATCCTGCAAATCCTGTTAAAAACGGTTCTGATGATTCTGTTTCCAGTATAAAATGGGTGTGACAGTTCGGGTTAGCACAAATTGCTGCTTTTGAGCTTAAATATGTTCATCGTCTGGTAACTCTGCCGCTATAAAACCCGGATAAATAGCAAATTACAAAATACAATGCTCAAATTACAAATAAATCCCAAATCTCAAGTATCAAATTCCCAAAAATCAAAAACAATCTCGCGCAAAGGCGCCCCAGTACCATCTGCCGGAGCTACGGGGCAGGCAAAGGCGCGGGAAAAAAAGAAATGGGATAACCCGTTATTGGTTATCAGGATCGACAAAGGCGAGAGGAGACTGAAGTCAGGAAATGGGGGTAGATAGGTGATGGGGTGCTAGGTGTTGGGGATCAGTTTTTTGACATCTTTGAAAAAGGCTGCTATTTTGGAGCTAAATTCGCGAAAAATTTACAAGACGACAACTGCTGATCCCTCTATTTTAGTATACTTTAACCATAAGCGGAAAAATAATGAAAATTGTCATTGCCATGATGAAGCATGAAACCAATACTTTTTCACCAATTGTGACTGATTGGAAAAGATTTGAAAGCTGGAGTGCTCATTTTGGTAAAAAAGCATTACAAAAATATGAAAACACCGGTATGCCGATGGCGGCATATATTGATCTTGCCAAAAAAATCAACGCCCATATAGTAACCCCTGTTGCGGCAGAAGCCATGCCCGCCGGTATTGTAACCGCTGATGCCTATGATAGAATATCTGATGCCATTTTAGAATCCATTGATGCGGGGTGTGATCTTGCCCTTTTAGATCTGCATGGCGCTATGGTCAGCGAGCAGACCATGGATGGAGAGGGAACGCTGCTGGAGAGAATCCGATTAATAGCGCCTGATCTGCCCATTGCGGTAACCTGTGATTTTCATTGTAACCTGACTCAAAAAATGATCGATAACTGCACCGCTTTGATTGGTTATAAAACATATCCCCATGTTGATATGTACGCGGCAGGATTGCAGATCGGCCGGATTGTGCTGGATAGTATTGTGGGAAAAAACAAGCCTGTGATGGTTCGGGTGCAGCTGCCGTTGCTTGCCCATACACTAAAACAGGGAAGCGATGACCAACCCGTTAAATCCCTGATTGCCGCCTGCAGGGAGGCCGAAAAAGGCGATTCCATTATGGCGGCCACTTTTTTTGGCGGATTTTCCTTGTCTGATATGCCGGATGCCGGGGCCAGTACACTGGTTGTTGCAGATAACGATAGAAAGCAGGCTGAGATAAACGCGCAGGAAATAGCCGATCTTGCCTGGCATCGGCGATCTGAATTTATATACCACTGCAGCTCATTACAAGAAACGATTAGGCGGGCCAAAAAGCTGACCACTTATCCTGTTATTCTTCTTGATCATGAAGATAACTGTGGCTCAGGGGGAACCCAGGATGTCATGACCGTGATCGCTGAGGTTATGGAGCAGGCGTTGGATGGTGTTGCTGTAGCGGCGGTGTATGATCCGGAAGCTGTCAAAAAAATGCAGAACGCCGGCACTGGTGCACACCTGAAACTCTTTCTGGGGGGGAAGATGGCGATGGAAACGCTGGGTATAGAGAATCGGCCGCTTGAAATCAACGGCACGGTACGGGTCTTGACTGACGGGCAATGGGTTGTTCGCGGTCCCATGTACACAGGCGTTAAAGTTGACATGGGGCCAACAGCGGTGTTTGATACGGGAAAAGTTAAAATTGTGGTTGTCTCTTTGCACCATGAACCCTGGGACACAGGTGTCTTTACGTCGGTTGGCATCCAGCCGGAACATGAAAAGTATCTGCTTTTAAAATCACGTATCCATTATCGGGCAGGCTTTGCCGCCATTGGAAAAAAGACGCTGCTTTGCGACGGGAAAGGTGTGGCGACGTCCCGGAATGAATTGCTGCACTATAAATATTTAAAAAGACCGGTTTATCCCCTTGATAAAACTGCAGATAAGGATAAATATGAACTATCAAGAGGTTAGGGTTGGCATATTGGGGGATGGGGTGCTGGGTGCTGGGGGAAAGTGGATAACCCGTTATTGGTTATCAGGAAGGACAAAGGCGAAAGGGGATTAAGCAAAGGACTAAGGGCATAGGACCCTGGTGAAGTCCGCTGCACTCCTCACTATCGTTCCCCGGTGAAACAAAAGAAAACGCTTGATTTCACTGGATAAAAATTCACTGGGCAGGCTGAGGTTTCAGGACTGAGGGCTGAGTAAAAAAATAGAACAGAAAAAATGATAGTTTTTAGCTATTATAAAACTATCAATCAACCCGCATTGCGCATTCCTTATTCCGTCTTAATTTGTTACCAAGAGCAAGCGACAAAAACAAACCAACACTCTACGGAGGTGACATATGAGCGAAAACAAAGTAGAAGACTACTGGGATGATAGCGACGAGGGGCACGTGGACACCAGAGAAGACAACTTCAACTGTGACAATCCAGACAAACATCTCGGCTGTGACCCGGGGATCGATGTGGCCGGTTGAGAAAAATGAGGTGTGCCATGATAGAGACAATCATAACGGTTCTGATGATAACCTGTTTAATAAACATCTTTCTGCAACCATCGCCAGCCACCTGCAGGCGGTAGCCTTTTAATGGCGGTGTTTCGTAGGCAAAAAAATTAATTAGTTGCCCATTTTTGTGTCAATGGGTCAAAATAAAAAAGCGGGGCCTCTAAGAGGCCCTGTATTTTTTGATGCAAACCCCAATGGGTGTCTTCATTTTTGGCCGTTCCAGCCGCTTTTCAAGCCTTTCAATCCCCTCTTTCAGACCGTGGCGAACCAAATTCGAACACGTTCCCGGTTCTAATTTCTTGACACTCGGGTTCCGAATAAAGTAAATCATTAAATCATTTCGTTAATTAGCAAATTATAGGTATGGTTTATATGCGGCATCTTGTAAGAACCACCAAAGCCCTTGCCGACGAGAACAGAATCCGTGTGATCGGGGCCCTGAAAGGGCGTGAATTGTGTGTCTGCCAGTTGATTGAACTGCTGGGTCTTGCGCCCTCAACCGTGTCCAAACATCTGTCAATACTCAAGGCTGCGCGCTTGATCGACAGCCGAAAACAGGGGCGCTGGATGCACTACCGATTGGCCGGCCCGGGGGCGCCCAAAACAATAGCGGCGGCGCTTGACTGGATCTGTGTATCCATTGCTGAAACCGATCGCTTCAGCCGGGACCGCCGGCGCATGGAAGAGATCCTTAAAATCCATCCGGAGATCCTCTGCAGCCAGCATAACCGTTCCGGTGCCTGTGAAACCGATACCGGATTGTCAGCTCCGGATACATCAGGCGTGGTCAAGGAGAATCATGAATAAGCGACTGAAAATACTGTTTTTATGCACCGGCAATGCTTGCCGCAGCCAAATGGCCGAAGGGTGGGCGAACCACCTCAAGGGGGATGTGATCCAAGCGGCATCGGCCGGTATCGAAACCCATGGTCTCAACCCGCTGGCGGTCAAAGCCATGGCCGAGGCCGGGGTGGACATTTCCCTTCACCAGTCCCAGATGGTCGACGATTTTCTCCACGAACAATGGGATTTCGTCGTCACCGTTTGCGGCCACGCCCAGGAAAACTGCCCCCTGTTCCCGGGCATAGCCAATATCGTCCATGCGGGGTTCGACGATCCGCCGGCCCTGGCCCGGGCCGAAACAACCGAGGCGTTGGCCATGGTTCACTACCGCCGGGTGCGCGATGAGATCCGCGCATTTGTTGAATCCCTGCCCGACAGGCTGCTAAAATAACCCGACTCAGGAGTAAATCGATCAATGCGCATAGACGCCACCCACACCAATGACCGTAAGATGACCAGTATTTTCGAGCGCTACCTTTCCCTATGGGTGCTCTTGTGCATCGCAGGGGGCATCCTGCTGGGGAAAATCGCCCCCGGCCTGGCCCGGGCCCTGGACGGCATGGCCATAACCGTCAACGGTGCGCCGGTGGTCTCCATCCCCATCGCCATCTGCCTGTTTTTCATGATGTACCCCATCATGGTCAAGATCGACTTCGGTTCGGTCATCAAGGCCGGCAAAAGCGGAAAACCGGTCTTTCTGACCCTGTTCCTCAACTGGGCCGTCAAGCCCTTTACCATGTATGCCATCGCCCTGTTTTTTCTGGGCACGCTGTTTTACGGCTTCATCGGGCCGGAAGCCGTGGACCTGGTAAAAATGCCCTTTGGACTGGATCTTCCCGCAGGGGCCACCCATGGTTCCGGCACGGTGGTGGTGGTCGACGGGTTCAAGATGCTGGAGGTGCCCCTGTGGCGCAGCTATCTGGCCGGATGCATCCTGCTGGGCATTGCGCCCTGCACGGCCATGGTGCTGGTGTGGGGATTTCTGTCCCGGGGCAACGACGGCCTGACCCTGGTGATGGTGGCCATCAACTCGCTGACCATGCTGCTGCTCTATGGCGTTCTGGGCGGATTCCTGCTGGGCGTGGGGCGACTTCCCGTACCCTGGCAGGCCCTGCTGTTGTCCATCGGTATCTACGTGGCCCTGCCCCTGGTGGCCGGCTTTTTTTCGCGCCGCTGGATTATCGCTGCCAAGGGGTTGACCTGGTTCACGGAAAAATTTCTGCATGTGCTGACGCCCATCACCATCGTCGCCCTGCTCGTTACCCTGGTGCTGCTGTTTTCTTTCAAAGGCGAGGTCATTTTAGGCAACCCGCTGACCATCCTCTGGATCGCCGTGCCCCTTTTCATCCAGACGGTGTTGATTTTCTGCCTGGGATATGGTCTGGCCCGGCTGCTCAAATTACCTTACGCGGATGCCGCCCCGGCGGCCCTGATCGGTGCCTCCAACCACTTTGAAGTGGCCATCGCCACATCGACCATGCTGTTCGGCCTGTCATCCGGTGCGGCCCTGGCCACAGTGGTCGGTGTCCTCATCGAAGTGCCGGTGATGCTCATGCTGGTCAAGGTCTGTCTGAAGACCCGGTCCTGGTTCCAGTATGAGGGTACAAAAAGCTGATCGCAGCGGTTCTCTCAATCTCATTTCAGGAGATGATGGCGTCGGGAAAAGCGGTGACGGTGTTGAAATGGCGCGTTTCTATCCCTTTCTTCCGGGTATCGGCCGGTTCAAAATAAACCCTATAGTTGCATAAAAAACATGCGCTATTGATCTAAATCCGCCAAGAGAAAGAGTTCAACGAGAATGATGCAATCTTTAAGGAATTCAACGATGGTGATATCCATAAAAAGTACAAAAGGGAACAAATTTTTACCCTCTGGGAAAGCCTGATGACTCCAGATCCTTCGTTATCAAGGGATTGCGGTAGACGATTACAGCTTCACCCTTGATGCCTCGGCTCTGAAGCCATCCGGCTTTTGCAACGATAGGGTAAAAAATCAAATTATAACCGGGAGATGGGGTGCAATGATTCGGCTCTGTTTCGGGGGGCATCGGGCCATTTGGGTCTTGACAGCCGTGCAGGTGGTAGATAGGGTTTATCCGGTTTTTCAGGGAATCGACAAGGGGGCATATGCTGATGTTTCTATCAGGATTTGTGGACAACCATTGAAAGGAATCAGTCGATGTCTACTATGAAAAAAAACAGCCGATTTGAAAGAGACATATATACCGCTATAGTAGAAATATGCAACGCGTATAAAGACAATGTACTTTTCAGGATTGACGGAAACGATTTTTCGTTTGGAGATACCTTTGACAAAATAATCACCAGGGCCGTCTTTCTTCAGCAACAGGGGATTTCAAAGGGCGATATCGTCGGTATCCTGTCGGCAAATTCACCTGCCTGGTGTTCGACATTTCTTGCCATAATCTCAATCGGGGCAATCGCCCTGCCGCTGGATACCCATCTTTCAAAAAAACAACATGACGATATGCTCATCACGGCCGGGGCCACGGCAATCTTTACGGGCCATGGATTTCAGGGGTCATATCCGGTCCGATCCTTTGATATTGATGCCGTCGAGCGTGTTAAAGATGGCTCCGGGCTTTCAGATGTGGGGTGTTCACCAGACGATATCGGCGTTTTTATTTTTACATCCGGTACAACGGGAACCCCGAAAATCGTTATGCTTTCTCACCGAAATCTTCTGCATATTGCCTATGATTGTACCGACCTTGAGGAGTATACATCTGAAGACCAGACACTTGCGATCCTTCCGCTCTTTCACGTGTATGCGCTCGAGTCAACATTTCTGGCGCCCTTTGTAACCGGTAGTATGATGGTCATGCAAAATTCCCTTAAGGGTCCTGACATTATGCAGAGCCTGGCGGATAACGACATAACGATTTTTCCGGCGGCCCCGATCATGTGGGAGCTCTTCTTTGATGGGATTGCCAACAAGGCCAAAGCCGCATCTGAAAAAAAATATAAATTTTTCATGTTTATGGTGAACCATGCCCCCCTTCTGAGAAAATCAGGATTGGGTTTTCTGCCCAGCAAAGCCTTTGCTCCGGTACATGATCTCTTTGGACAGTCACACCGGTTTTTCATCAGTGGTGGTGCTCCCCTGAAAAAGGCGTATTTTAATTATTATAAAAATATGGGGTTCAATATTATGGAGGGTTACGGCCTTTCGGAAACCACCGGTCCCATTGCGATTCCATATTACAAGAGATCTGAAGCAGGATCGGTTGGCCCGCCCATAAACGGAAATGAAGTTAAGATAAAAGACATAAATGACGATGGTATCGGTGAAATCTGCTTCCGGGGAGCCGCAGTGAGCCCCGGATATTTTAAAAATGATGAGCAAAACAGACAATCGTTTGACGATGACGGATTTTTCAACACCGGAGATCTTGGATGCGTTGATCATGGTGGAAATATTCATATCACCGGAAGGCTCAAAAATGTCATTGTGCTTGATTCCGGCAAGAATGTGTATCCTGAAGAGATGGAGTTCTTTTACAGGAACTCTGAGAAAATCAGCGATATCGCGATTTTTGAAAGGCGGCTCAATGACAGAACCGTGGTCTATGCGGTGGTTGTGCCGCATAAAAAGGTTAAAGACAGTTATCGGGAAATCAAGGCGGAAATTGAAATTTTAAACAGGGGTCTTCCCGATTACAGGCGGGTTAAAAATTTTTCGATTTCATTTGATGCGCTTCCTAAAAATTCCACCCGCAAGACCATGTATCCTGAAGTCATAAAACGTCTTGAAGACGGCAATTATCAGACGGGTATCGATGATCGGGTTGTTTTAAAAGACGTTCTCCGGGGGGCGACTCCCAGAGAAAAGCGGATCGTTGACCTGTTGCGAAAAAAGCTTAGGGCAGATCTTCTTTTTGCAAACACCACACTGTCTGATTTTAATGTCGATTCCCTCGGCAGTATTGAGCTTATTGTTTTTCTCGAACAAAATCTCACCGTGGCAATTGATGCCAATGAGTTCATAAAAAAAGAAACCATGGGCGACATCCTCGCATATCTTTCCTCTCTTAAAGAGGGAGAAGGATCATCGCTGGACCGTGTCATTTTAAACGGAAAGATAGGACTCAAGGCGAACAAAATCTTTAATCCGTTTCATCATGTGCTTCTCGGATGTGCGAAGGTGATATCCAAAATTTGCTGGAAGTTTCAGGTCGTCAACCCGGACAGATTGAATCTTGATAACAATATACTCGTATCAAATCATCAGTCTTATCTTGATATGGTATGGATTGCTTTTTCAATTCCGGGAAAACAGCGCAAACAGATATACGTTACCGGGAAGCGGAAACTGGCATTTTTGAGGTTCATTTTTCCAATTCTGCCGGTTATCTACATTGATGAATCAAATGGAATAGCGGTTCTCAAGGCGGGCGCAGACATCCTCCGTCAGGGAAAAACGTTGATTGTATTTCCTGAAGGAACGAGAACAGCGGATGGAAACCTCGGCGATTTCATGAGCGGAGCGGCTTATCTGGCCAAAAATCTAAATAAAGAGATCGTACCCGTTTCCGTTCACGGCGGATATAAAATATGGCCGCGGCATCATAAATTTCCAACGTTTATAACCGATCAGAAAGGCTACCTCACTGTGGGTAAAATTATCAAGCCGGCAGACTATGACAGCGTGGCATCTCTCAACGCTGCGATCTTCAGGGCGGTTGCGTCCGGTCTCGTTCGGGATAAGACAGAAGAAGGTGCGGACAAACAGTAAACCAATGAACCCAAAATACGGTGCCGGATCCAATATCGTTTGCGTTCACGAGCACGGTTACGGCAGAACCACTCAACGCTGACCCGGCCCTGAAGTCAGGTTTTAGCTGTTATAATAAAAAAGGGACGCCCCGAACATATCGGATGCGTCCCTTTTTTGATGCGATTGTTTTTTTGCGGCTACCCCTTTACTTCCTCCTTAACGGACACGACGATTTTGAACAGAACCGTCAATACGAGAAAGCCCACGGCATACACTCCCAAGGTGATGATGATTTCGGGAATCGTGGGGGCGTATTCGGTGACATGGTGCAGCGGGGACGGTACAAACCCGCCGGAGATCATCCCCAGCCCCTTGTCGATCCAGGTGCCGATAAATACGGTGACACAGGCCACGGCCAGTACCGTCTCGTTTTTACGCGTGATGGGGTTGACCAGCAAAATGATGGCCAGCACCATGAGCGCCATGGAGGTCCACATGAACGGGACCAGGCTGTTATGGCCGTGCAGGCCCACAAACAGATACTTCATATGCGCCATGTGAGAGGGGATGTTGCTGTAAAACACCACAAACACCTCACACAGAAAAAAGAACACATTGATGCAGATGGCATAGGCCACGATTTTGGCCAGGCTCTGAATCTGTTCCCGCCCCGGATCGAAATTGGTTGTGCGGCGAATCACCAGGCACAGCAGAATCAACAGGGCCGGGCCCGCTGCAAAGGCCGAGGCCAGAAACCGCGGGGCCAGGATGGCGGTGAGCCAGAACCCTCTGCCGGGCAGACCGCAGTACAGGTAAGCGGTCACCGTATGAATGCTGACGGCCCAGGGGATGGACAGGTAAATCAGCGGCTTGAGCCAGCTGCCATAGTGGGTCCCGTTGCGCTCGGCTTCAAGGACATTCCATCCGATGACGATATTTAAAAACAGATAGCCGTTCAAAACAATGGCATCCCAGAACAAAACTGAATTGGGCGTGGGATAGAGCAACACGTTGAGCGCTCTTATGGGCTGGCCGAGATCAACGATGATAAACAGCAGACACATCACCACCGACGCGATGGCCAGAAACTCACCTAAGATGGTGATCCTGCCAAAGGCTTTGTAATCGTGCAGGTAATAAGGGGTCACCACCATCACACCCCCGGCGGCAACACCCACCAGAAAGGTAAAATTGGCGATATAAAATCCCCAGGAGACATCCCGGCTCATGCCGGTAATGCCAAGACCGAAATTGAACTGCCACAGATACACTGCAAAACCGGCTCCGATGATCCCCAGCA
The DNA here is from genome assembly GCA_942490765.1 of uncultured Desulfobacterales bacterium. Taxonomy (GTDB): domain Bacteria; phylum Desulfobacterota; class Desulfobacteria; order Desulfobacterales; family 4572-123; genus 4572-123. The sequence continues at coordinate 508,333 of CALNYM010000023.1, forward strand.
GAACCGTCATCCATCCCCAGTATTTCTTGCCACCTTTAAAAGCTAATTCAAGCATAATCAATCACCTCATACAATGTAGTAAACCGCCGGTTCGGTTCCCAGCTCCTGTTTGCGTCGAATCGTATAATTGTCTTTCAATACTTTTCTGATCTCCGAATCAGGGTCCCGGAGATCTCCGAATACAAGTGCACCTTTAGATGCTTCAACACAGGCGGGCTGTTTTCCTACCGCGAGCCGTTCCGCACAGAAATTACACTTTTCCACAACACCCTTCATCCGGGTGGGAAAATCCTTTGCTTCATGCTCAATAAAAGGGCGCGGGTCCCTGAAATTAAAGCTCCTGGAACCATAGGGGCAGGCGGCCATACAGAAACGACAGCCGATACACCGGTGGAAGTCCATCATAACGATGCCGTCGGATTCTCTTTTGAAGGTGGCCTGGGTCGGGCAGGCCCTCACACAGGGCGGATTCTCGCAATGGTTGCACAACACCAGAAACGGCAGTTTTTCCACCCTGTCATTGGCATATTTATTTTCAGACAAAACGGGAAAGGCATGCTGGTACTTTTCTTCCCAGATCCATTTTATTTCGTGATTTTTATTTTCCAGCCGGGTGGGAATATTGTGGATCTTGTTGCAGGCCTCGATAATCGGCTTCAAATCATCCGACGTCGTCAACTTCCGGGTATCGATCACCATGCCCCAATGTTTGGCGTGCAGTGCCTTGTCGCCGGATTTGAGCTCTACCGTTTCAGCCTGTTTTTCAGCGGCCAGGGCATTCAGCACCGGGTATGTTCCAAGGCCCACGACAGCTGAAGCACCAGCGATTTTCAAAAATTTTCGTCTGCTGCTTTCCATCACTTTTTCTCCTTCGGATTCTCAATATGGCAATCCCAGCAGTAAGGATCTGCCGAAGCATAATTATGACATTTATCACAAAATTCGGCCTTGTTGGAATGGCACTCAAGGCATGTCAGGGAAAGGCTCATGTTGAACTCTTTGCCCTCTTCATTTTTGTACACCCGCCTGCCGTCCCGGACCACCGTATCGCGCCAGACATCTAAAAGCTGCATATGCTCGGCCTTCATGAATTCGATGGGCCGGACACATTTTTGGGCGGCTTTGGCTTCCGGTGTCAGGACCGGCTCCGGTGTCGCCACGGCCCGGCCATGGTTATACCAGAACGGAAATGTCACAATGGCAACAAAAATTATCAACCCCACAGCAATCTTGCCTTTATCATTCATCTGCTTGTTCCTCCATTCCCAGCAGCGGTTCAGCGCGCAGGTCCGTGGTTCTCTCATTCTCCCCCGGCATCACCAGGGCGTTGGCCACCAGTTCATGGATACCGGTTACATCCACCTCGGGAACCCAGTAGGCCATGAGATCCGGCAATACGGCCCGGTCAATGGCGCAGATACACGAGAGCATATTCACCCCGAAGGCCTCATGCACGTGTTTGACCGCATTGGCCCGGGGCAGACCGCCGGCCATGCGCAGTTCCATATCTTCTCCGGCATTAAGACCCGCACCGCTGCCGCAGCAGAAGGTTTGCTCCCGAATCGTATTGGTGGGCATTTCATAGAAATGATTACATACGTTGTTAATGACATATCGCGGTTCATCCAGCAGGCCCATACCCCGGGCCGGATTGCAGGAATCGTGATAGGTCACCTTGAATTTGTCGTTACGACTGGGGTCCAGTTCCAGTTTGCCGTTTTTGATCAGATCTGCGGTAAACTCACAGATGTGGACCATCTTGGTGGATTTGGCGTTTTCAAATTTGGTCCCGGTAATGGGGTTGACCGGTTCTTCCAGAAAATCCGCCGGGCCGTTCATGGTATCCATATACTGGTTGATCACCCGCCACATGTGACCACACTCACCACCGAGGATCCATTTAACCCCCAGGCGCTTGGCTTCCAGATACATTTTGGAATTGAGCCGCTTCATGGTCTCATGGGAGGTAAAAAAACCAAAATTGCCCCCCTCGGAGGCGTAGGTGCTCCAGGTGACCTCCAGGCCGTATTTGACCTTCAGGTAGTGGAACAGCATCATATACCCCATACAGGTATAGGTGCCCGGATCGGCAAACACATCCCCTGACGGGGTTATAAACAGGATGTCCGCGCCCTTCTTGTTGAAAGAAGGGGCCACGTTGACCCCGGTGACTTCCTCGATGTCTTCGGTGAAAAAATCGAGCATGTCCTTGAAGGCATGGGGCTGAATGCCCAGATGGTTACCGGTGCGATAACAATTGGCCACCGGTGTGGCGATCCAGTCGATATTCAGGCCCAGCAGATTCAGCAGTTCCCGGCCCATGATGGTGATTTCCGCGGTATCGATGCCGTAAGGGCAGAAAACCGAACAGCGCCGGCATTCCGTGCACTGGAAAAAATAGTACCACCACTCTTTGAGGACCGCCAGGGTCATGGGTCTGGCACCACCGATCTTGCCGAGAATCTTACCCACCTTGGTAAAATCGTTTCGATAAACGGATCGCAGCAGTTCGGCCCGCAGCACCGGCATGTTTTTGGGATCCCCGGTGCCGATGAAAAAATGACATTTATCGGCACAGGCCCCACAGCGCACACAGATATCCATGAACACCTTGAAGCTGCGAAACCTGTCCAGGCGTTCCCTGAACCCGTCGTGAATGATCTGCTGCCAGTTTTCCGGCAATTTCCAGTCATCTTCCAGAGGATTCCATTCCCGCGCATAGGGCAGACTCAGATATTCGACACTCTTGGGATTGGATGCATAGCAGTACATGCCTTTGCGAATATCGATGGGGGTTTCCATCCAGTCCGTCTCTTTCGGCGGCCGATGATCTATATTTGAAAAAAATTCGTTTGATTTCGGTAGATTTTTCATTCCTTACTCCTTTTCCTCAGGCGCCTTGGCACTGGGCTGTTTATCAACCGGCAGCCCGGCCTCAATCATTTTTTCTCTGAATTCATCTTCATATTCTTCGTAGGTGTGAAGGGCAACCGGGTAGTTCCACGGGTTGACATGTCGGCGCGCGCGGCTATCGGTAGTCATGTTTCGGGTGGGACTCAGGAAAATACCGCCCAGATGCATCAGTTTGCTGAACGGAAAACAGATCAACAGAACGCTCACAAAGAAAAGGTGAACATAAAACAGATAGCTGATACCCCCGGGAATGGTGGGATGAAAGGTCACCAGGCCCATGGCCAGTTCCTTGATTCCCACAATATCGGTTTTGGTAAGATAGCGCATCATCAAACCGGTGAAAGCGATACCGATAAGGAGAAACAGCGGAAAAAAGTCGGCCGCCAGGGAAATGTATTTGACCTGGGCAATGAACAGCCGCCGGGCCAGCAGAAAAAGCAGTGCGCCTAAAAGCGCAAACCCGGACATATAAAAAACCGGGAGCCCCACCTGAAAAAATGCGTCCAGCGTTTCAAGCAGTTTAACGGGGGCTAAGACCGGTTCGGTGAAAAACCGCAGATGCCGCAGGATAACAACCAGGAATGAATAATGAAAGACCAGGGCCGACAGCCACAGCCAGATTTCAAGGTGATAGCTGATCCGGCCGTCTTTGTTCATGCCCATCCGGATGTTGCGGAACAATGACCGGAAGCAGAAAACTTCCAGGGCCATCCGCGCGATCACACCCAGGGTACTGGTGGGGTTATCGATCTTGTTCTGCTTGAACCAGGGCAGGCTTTTTTGCTGACCGCAGGTCGTGGGTATACGAAAGGGCACCGGTGATCGCGCCCAGTCCATTACCCGGTAAATAAAGCCGATGATGAAGATTAAGACGGCCAGATAGGGTATCACAATCCCGAACACAACCTGAAGTCCTGCCGTTTCGACTCCCACATAAGCCAGTAAAAAAAGGACAATCACCGCTATGAGGGAAAACAGATACTTTCCATTCATTGAACATTACCTCACTTTATGGCCCCACATCGTCACACAGGGTATAACCAAAGGATTTTTGTGAAACTTTTCCGATCCGGTGAAGCCGCCATCAAGTATTATTAAAATGTGTTGAGCTCCGGTTCCTTTTCCGGAATCTCAGCAACCAGTCCCGCTCGTGCAAATGCTTTATAGATTTTATTTCTCTCTTCGTTTGCCTTGATCTCGTAGATCTTTTCACGGCACCCCATGAAGATATCAAAGGCCATCAAACCGATCTGGTCTATTTTTAAATCAAATTCATCCAGTTCTTTGAGGATCGCAATATCGCCGAGCTCTTTTTTCAGCGCTGTCCGAACAATTTTTTTCAAAGAAAAAATAAAACCGACGACCTGGGAAGGAGAAAACATGGTTTGTATTGCCCTGATCCTGATTACGGGATCCAGACAGGCCACGACGGCATCGTGGTCGCCATTGGTGAGCAGTAAATCAAAGAGTGTCTCCAGTCCTTTCAGGGAGGTCTGGCCCACCGGATTGGCAAAGGCGTCTTTTTGACGTTTTAAAAATCGGGAGGTGTCGGGGGGGTAGGTGTTGATCAGCGCATCGAACCAGTTGCGTATCAAATGCGCTTTTTCCCGCTTTAATAAATCTTCAAGCCTCATTGATGTTGGAAAACCTTCCGGGTTAAGTGGCTGTAATATTAAATTTGGTTTTAATTCAAGTGGCTATAACAAAAAAAGGAGATCCTGTTTTCCTGATTTAATAAAACTGAATCCCCGTTTCTTTAAACAACTTACCCGGTTATGTCAAGAACAAAACACATCATTTCTCATTACGCAACCATGGGAAGATCGATGACAAATCTTCCCACGCCGGTGTTTCACCGCGGCATAAAATTGGGGTTGTCGGGGGCATTTTGTAAGGATTTTTCGAAATACGCCATGGCTCGATGCGCATCCCCTTTTTGTTCAAAAACAAGCCCCAGGCCATGGCGTATGATGGGATTATCAGGATCCACGCTTTCAGCCCGCCGGCATAAGGCTTCGGCTTCGATTAAATTTCCAAGGGCCAGGTAATACATTCCGGTGTAATGCAGGGCCAGGGCGTGCCCCGGTTCCAGGCTCCTTACCTGGTCCAGGAGCCATTTGGCCATTTCCAGACCATGCCGGGTCGTTTTTTTTTCCGTTTCAACGGGGTTCTGATCCGTCCCGGCACCTTTTTCCAGCAATTCCAGGACCCGGTCCATGAGCGCGTCTATTTTTTTTGCCTTCTTTTGACGTTTCCATTTAAAATAGACGATAAAAACGCCTGTCAAAAACAGACTGACGGCGGCAATGGATTCAACCGTAAATGGTATCATATTCAAGATGCCCACGGGGCAAAAAATCAAAACCGGTGATGAGGCCTGACCGCTATGAATAAATCAAATTCACCGGCAAAGGGGGATGTTTTACGATTCCGGGTTTGGGCAGGATCTGTTGTCCCCCCACCGTCAGCCAGTACAAATCCGGCTTGATTTCTCTTAATTTCTTGTCATCCGGGGGACGGGCAGGATCGGTGTAATCATAGATTGCCTGAAAAATGCAGATACCGCTTTTCCCCTCCCGGGCCACCAGATAATTTTTCTTGAAGGAACGAACGCTCAGATTGCCGGCTTCGGCGATCTGAGTCATCTCACTTTCATTAAATTTCATGAGAATCGACCGGGAAACACCTCTTTCAGATATCCGGAACAGGGCCCTGGACTCACTGCTGCCGGCATAAACGGTGGTGATACAGGGAATCTGCTTCATATACTGTGCCGCAACAATGGCTGCCGTCCGGCGGCCACCGGCCATAACGGGAAGGCCATAATATTCAAAAAATTTTTTCTGAATATCCTCTGCGTATTTATCCCCCTTTTCATAAAGGTCTTTTGATATATATCGAAGATTCCGGGCCAGGTCCTCGGCGGCATCGGCAATGGGCCAGTCTATCCGGACATGAAAATGACTGAGGGCATATCGGGATCTGGATTTACTGGCCGGATCCCGCTGAATCAACAGGGCATAGTCAACCGGCAGCAGAATCTTCAAAAAATTAAGAAAATGCGCCGATTCAAGATATTTCTGGGTTCTATCAAATGTCCTTTCAAGGGGCAGGGTTTTGGATTGCAAAAGATTGGTCTTGGTGGTTTTGTTGACATCAAAAAACCGAATATATTTTTTATAGGCATCCGGAATCGTGTCTTCCACAAACATAACAATAAAGGCATTCTGGCATTCATATTCCACATCCGGGATTCTGGCCCGGGGCTTTAGTTCCCGTTTTTCAACAAAAGGATATTTACTGTCCCGACAACAAAAATTGGCATAAGAATCAATCAATGCATACTGGAGCATAAACTGGTCGAGTTCATCCCGCAGCAATTCGTAATAAGACCGTCTTAATCTGTCCGCCTGGCTCAGCTCCTCTCGAACGCTCCAGAAAGCCACTTTTTTTCCCCTTATGAACTGATATTGTATTGCTGCAGATCCACCCGGCCGGCAAGCGGCCGGGCCATAGGTTCAATACTCTGTTTTTGCACTAAATACCACTATTCCACCCCATTGTCAATGACCCCGGCAGGCCTAAACAGATCGTCTGTATTTAATCGGCCCCCCTTACCCCGGATGAACCGGCGCTGTTGAAAACAGCGTGGGCCGCAAATAACAAATGACAAGCACCAAACGACAAACAATTTCCAAATTTCACAATTAAACGCCAATATAGTGTCACTCCAGTGCCACCGCCCCGGGCAGCTGCTTGCCCTCCAGCAACGCCAGAAACGCACCGCCACCGGTGGAAATGTAGGACATTCGGTGGGCCTCACCGGAGCTGTGTACGGCGGCATCCGTATCCCCGCCGCCGATAATCGTCAAGGCATCCGATGCGGCAACGCTTTTTACCAGAGAAAACGTCCCTTTACCAAAGGCCGCCATTTCAAAAACCCCCATGGGGCCGTTCCAGACAATGGTACCGGCATCGCTTATGGCATTTGAATAAAGCACCGAGGTCTCCGGGCCAATATCTAAGACCATCCAGTCGGAAGGTATGTCAGACAGGGTGAAGACGCTGTTTTTGGCATCGGCGTCAAATGCCGCCGCCGCCACCGCATCCACCGGAAGGAATACCTGAACGCCCTTGGCGGCAGCTGTTTTCAAAACAGCCCCCGCCACTTCGACCAGGTCCTCCTCCACCCGGGAGCGCCCCAGCGCATATCCCTTGCTTTTTAAAAAGGTATTGGCCATGGCACCGCCGATAATCAATTTATCCACATGGCCGAGCATGTTCTGAATGGCGGCCAGCTTACTCGACACTTTGGCACCGCCCACAATCGCCACCAGGGGGCGTTTGGGCTGATCCATGGCCAGCTTGAAATAATCAAGCTCTTTTTGCAGCAACAGTCCGGCCACAGAGACCGGTGCATGGCGGACAACGGCCACCACCGAGGCATTCACCCGATGGGATACGGCAAAGGCATCGTTGACGTAGACATCACAAAGATCGGCCAGCGAACGTGCAAAGTCATCGTCATTTTCCTGTTCCTGAGCATAAAATCGCAAATTTTCAAGCAGCAGAATGTCACCGGGTGCCAGACGGTTGACCATGGCCGTCACTTTCGGCCCGATCACGTCGGGTGCCATCTGTACCGGTGTTCCCAGCAGTTCACCCAGGCGCCGGGCCACGGGCAGCAGACTGAAGGCCGGGTTGACCTGGCCCTTGGGACGACCGAGGTGGGATGCAATAATCAATTTTGACTTTTGTTCCAGTGCATACCGCAGCGTGGGCAGGGCCGACAAGATCCGGGTATCATCGGTGATATTGCCCGCGGCATCCAATGGTACATTAAAATCAACTCTGACCAGTACGTGTTTTTGGGCTATGTTTATTTCTTTTATGGTTTTCATCAACGCCTCCACTCAATATTAACGCGTATTTATTCCTGTATTTTCTTTTTCCGGCGGTGCAGGTCTTTCCGGTTCGACCATCTTTCTACAAATCCCATCATACCCGACGCATAGGCCCGGTCCACTTTTTCTTCCCGGACCTGCAGCCCGGCTCTTCCGGCCATGGCCGTTTTCAAACATTTTGTCTTATAAAAACAGACCATGCACGACGCCGGCGTCTGTCTCAATTCATTTTCCCCCATGGGAAAAACAATATCAAGCGTCCCAAAACAACTTGGATATTCGCTGTCGTCAGTCATTTTTTTCGACATATTCCCGGTTCATCCGTGCAATATAGCCCTGATCGGCAAAGCTGAAATATTGATCGGCACCGATGATCAGGTGCTCGTGAACCGTTATCCCCATTACCCGACAGGCAAAAACCAATTGGCGGGTGATGGCGATATCCTCTGCCGACGGTGCCGGATCACCGGAAGGATGGTTATGGGCAAAAATAAGGGCCGCGGCATGGTGGTTCAAGGCCGCCTGCACCACTTCCCGCGGATAAACACTGCTGGCCGTCAGTGTTCCCGTAAACAAATTTTCAAGGGCAATGATCCTGTTTTTGGCATCTAAAAAAACAACCTTGAAACATTCACGAAACTTGTCCCGCATGCTGTGCCGCAGGTAATCATAGAGTTCCCGGGAATTGTTGACCGGATTTTTGGCAATTATCTTTTTCTTAAGATACCGGTCCGATACCGCTTTTATCAGCTTGATGCCGATTAAATTGACCGGGCCGATACCCTTTACCTGACACAATTCCGCAGCATCGGCTTCAAATACGTCCTGGAGTGTTTTAAACCGCTTAAGGGCCTCCTTGGCGGCATCCTTACAGTCTTTTTGAGGGGTTGCCAGTGTCAGGAGAAGTTCGATCACCTCATAATCATGAAACCCCGACAATCCAGACGTCAGAAACCGCTCCCTTAATCGTCGGCGATGCCCCTGGCCCTTATGTGGTATTTTTTTATCCATGCTGAATCATGCCCGGCCATCACAGATCACATTCTTCCTTGAGATTGCGCGTCATCAGACGCTTCACGGCCTTTTCCGGGTCTTCATTATCATACAGAACATGGTAAATTTCATGGGAAATCGGCATTTCAACGCCCAGCCTGCGGGACAAATTATACACGGACCGGGTGGTTTTGACGCCCTCGGCAACCATATGCATCTCGGACAATATCTGATCCAGGGTCATGCCCCCGCCTATTTTCCGGCCCACCGTATAGTTGCGGCTCAATGCGCCGGTACAGGTCAGTATCAGATCGCCGGCCCCGGCAAGCCCGGCAAACGTATGCGGATTCCCTCCCAGGATGAGTCCCAGGCGTTGGATCTCCACCAGTCCCCGGGTAATCAGGGCGGCCCGGGTATTTAAGCCCAGCCCGAGGCCGTCAATAATACCCGAAGCAATGGCGATGACATTTTTAACAGCGCCGCCCAGTTCCACACCCACCACATCCTCACTGGTGTAAACCCGAAAATAAGGGGTGGCAAATACCTGCTGTACAAAAGTAGCCGTTTCCCTGTTTTTCGAAGCCACCGTCACCAGGGTCGGGACATCTGCGGCCACCTCTTTTGCAAAGCTGGGTCCGGACAGCACGGCCAGGCGGTTTTCATCCAGGTCCGGCAGTGTTTCATGCAATACACCGCTCATGGTCAAGTGTGTCTTGTTTTCAATGCCCTTTGCAGCGGTCACCACCGTTGTCTCCGGTCCCAGGCAGGATCCCATCTGCAAGGTGGTCTGGCGCATGACATGAGACGGCACGACAATCAGAACCAGTTCCTTTTGGGCAACGACATGGGTCAAATCATTGGACGGCCGCAGGTTTTCAGAAAGCACCACCCCGGGTAAAAAAAGCTTGTTTTCCTTATGTTCGGCGATCTGCCGACACACCTCGCGCTCAAAGACCCAAAGATCCACTGCAAACCCTTTTTTAGCCAGCAAATCGGCAAGGGCCGTCCCCCAGCTGCCGGCGCCCACCACCCCGATCCTGCCCTTTTTTATATTGCGCGCCTCTTTCATTCGGCCTCTTCGTCATCCTTTTCAGCCAGCCCGGCCGCACCTGCCACCAGCTCATTTGGGGCCATCCCGATAAGTTTGACCCCCTGGGTGTTGCGGCTGATCACGGAAATGCCTTTTATCGGCATGCGGATAATTTTGCCGCTGTTGGTCATCAACATCAGTTCATCATCTTCAGCCACCAGCAAAATCGCCACGACCTTACCATTGCGCTCGCTGGTTTTAATGGTAATGACGCCCTTGCCGCCGCGTCTCTGGACCGGGTATTCATCAATGGATGTCCGCTTGCCGTACCCGTTTTCAGTGATGGCGAACAGGGTCTGGCCATGGCTCAAAATTTCCATCCCCACCAGTTTGTCCCCGGGGGCAAGGCGTATGCCATGCACCCCCTGGGCCGTACGGCCCGAGGCCCTTACATCGGTTTCGTGAAACTGAATCGACTTACCCTCGGCCGACCCGAGAAAAACATTGAAGGTGCCATCGGTAATGCGGGCCGAAATCAACGCATCGTCGCCCATGAGCTTGATGGCGATAATACCCCCCACCCTCGGCCGGCTGAAAGCCATGAGATCGGTTTTTTTGACGATACCGTTCCGGGTGGCCATGATCACGTTGCGACCGGGTTCAAACGTCGGAACCGCAAGAATGGTCGTCGGTTTTTCCCCTTCTTCCAGATTCAGCAGGTTGACAATGGCTTTCCCCTTGCTTTGTCGGCCGGCCATGGGGATATCATACACCTTGCACCAGTATACTTTTCCCTTGTTGGTAAAAAACAGGAACGTATGGTGGGTTGACGCCACGAAAAGGTGTCTGACAAAATCGGCTTCCTTGATTCCCATGGCGGTCTTACCCTTGCCGCCCCGGTGCTGACTCTGATACAATGTAATCGGATTTCGTTTGATATAACCGCTATTGCTGATGGTCACGGCCATATCCTCTTCGACGATCATATCCTCAATGGTCAGTTCCCGGGTCGCTTCCACAATTTCAGTTCGGCGTTCATCTCCGAACTCTTCCTGCAGGAGTGTCAGTTCATCCTTGATAATCTTCAACACCAGGGCCTTGCTGGCAAGAATTTCCCGAAATCGGGCAATATCTTTCAGGATCGACTCATACTCCTCGATGATCTTATCGCGTTCCAGGCCGGTCAATCGCTGCAGGCGCATATCCAAAATGGCCTGGGCCTGAATCGGCGTTAGCTCAAACGTTTCCATGAGCCGTTCCTTGGCTTCCCCGGGAGACTTTGAACTGCGGATCAGCGCCACCACGGCGTCAAGGTTATCCAGTGCGATTTTCAAGCCTTGCAGGATGTGGCTCCGGGCCTCGGCCTTCTTCAGTTCATAGCGGGTGCGCCGGATAATAATCTCCTGACGGTGGCTAATAAAATACTCGAGGCATTCCTTTAACGTCAAAACCTTCGGCCGGTTATCCACAACGGCCAGTAAAATGATACCGAAGCTTGTGGCCATCTGGGTATGCTTGTAGAGCTGATTGATGAGAACCCCGGCAAACTGATCTTTCTTAAGCCCCATGGCGATGCGCAAGCCGTCCCGATCAGACTCATCCCGTACATACTGAAGGCCTTCAATCTGCTTGTTTTTCATCAGCTCGGCGATTTTTTCAATAAGCCTGGCCTTGTTCACCTGGTAGGGCAGTTCGTTGACGACAATGGTTTCACGATCGGTTTTTTTATCTGTTTCCACCACCACCCGGGCCCGGACGCGAATGATCCCCCTGCCGGTCCGGTAGGCCTCTCTAATCCCCTTGGTGCCGTAAATGATCCCGGCCGTTGGAAAATCAGGCCCGGGAACAAACTGCATCAAGGCCTCACAGGTAATCTCCGGGTTATCGATGAGCGCCCTGGCCGCCTCGGTTATCTCGGATAAATTATGGGGGGGAATATTGGTTGCCATGCCCACGGCAATACCCGACGAACCGTTCACCAGAAGGGCCGGCACTTTTGCCGGAAGCACCGCCGGTTCTTCCAGGGATTCGTCATAATTCGTAGTGAAATCAACTGTTTCCTTGTCCAGGTCTTCCAGCATCAGGTGACTCAGCCGCATCATCCGAATTTCGGTATACCGCATGGCAGCCGCTGAATCGCCGTCAATGGAGCCAAAGTTTCCCTGGCCGTCAACCAGAGGATATCTCAATGAAAACGACTGGGCCATGCGCACGATGGTATCATATACCGCCGAATCACCATGGGGATGGTACTTACCAATCACGTCCCCGACAATACGGGCTGATTTTTTATAGGGCTTGTTCCAGTCGTTTTTCAATTCCCGCATGGCAAACAATATGCGGCGGTGAACCGGTTTCAGCCCGTCCCGCACATCCGGCAGGGCCCTCCCGATAATCACGCTCATGGCATAATCGAGATAAGATTGTTTCATCTCTTTCTCGATGCTGATTTCGGATGGATTTTCCATTGTCATTATCATCACCTAACCCGGGTAAACCGGAAAATACAGATCCTCACGCAAAAACGTAAAAATCACTGTTCTTATTAACGGTCATCAGCTGGAACCCCATGGCACCAAAAAAATCCACGAAATCCTTCCTGTAAATGGAGGAAAAATTTCGTGGCAGTTGCATGAAGGCTATCTGCAAGCAAAACGCATATCATTTACCGGGCAATAAAAACCCCGGCGGTAAACAAAAGAAGTAGTTCATAAACAAAGACAGCGGTATATCCCCCCAACAGCGCATAAACAATACCGCCCCCGACAATTGCCGGAACACCGAAAAAAACCAAAATACCCAGTTTTCTACTGATCTCCATTTTAATCAACCCCCGTATCTATTTTATATCACCACGCAGTGAGGCCCTTGCAAAAAGGTTTTGGTGTACCCAAAACAGACGCTTCTTTGAAAAAAGAATTTTACCAATAACTAGCTGTGAAGTAAAGAAAAAAGTTAAAAAATCATTATCGTTCAACCACCATGGCCATTCCCATGCCACCGCCGATGCACATGGATATCAAACCGGTGGTGTAACCCCTGTTTTGCATGAGGTTCATGCCGGTGACCATCTGACGGGCACCGGTGCACCCAATGGGATGCCCGATGGATATGCCGCTGCCCCGCTGGTTGGGTGTATCCGTTGGTATCCCCAGATCCCGCATACAGCCGATGGCCTGGGATGCAAAGGCCTCGTTCAACTCGATCATGTCCAGGTCATCGATGGTCATACGGCTTTTGTTTAATACCTTTCGAATGGCCGGTACCGGACCCAGCCCCATATAGGCCGGGTCGAGACCACCGGCGGCAAACGCCTTGATTTTGACAATGGGTTCAAGCCCCATCTCCCTGGCCTTTTCACCGCTCATGAGCAAAACAGCCGCCGCCGCATCATTGATACCCGATGCATTACCGGCGGTGACGCTGCCCTCTTTTTTAAACGCAGGCCGTAAACGGGCCATTTTTTCCAGACTGGTATCCATGGGCCGTTCATCCGTATCAAACACCACATCGCCCTTACGGCCTTTGATTACCACGGGAACGATCTCCCGGGCAAAATCGCCGCTTTTGATGGCCTGACGGGCCCGCTGATGACTCAAGACCCCCAGTTCATCCTGTTCCCGGCGACTGATATCGTATAAAGCGGCAATATTTTCCGCAGTGACCCCCATGTGGTAACCGTAAAAAATTTCGTATAATCCATCAAAAACCATGAGGTCATAAACCTCTCCGATTCCGGTGAGTTCCATGCGGTGCCCCCAGCGGGCCTTGGGAAGTGCCATGGGCACCCGGCTCATATTTTCCTGGCCCCCGGCCAGCACCACATCGGCCTGACCCGACATGATCGCTGCCGCCCCCATGGCAATGGCCTTGAGGCCCGACCCGCACACCTTGTTGATGGTGACCGCCGGTGTTTCCTTGGGGATACCGGCCTTTATCATTGCCTGACGGGCCGGATTCTGGCCCTGGCCGGCCTGGAGCACATTACCCATAATGACCTCATCAACGGCCAGGGGTGTATCGGAATCATCCCAGTCACAGGCGTCTTTCTCAAGGGCAATTGGCCCCCTGTCCTTTAAGTGATCCGGCTCGACGGCGGCCATTGCCGCGTCTTTAACCGGCCTTACCTTAATCCGCTTGAAGACATCCCGCATGACAATGGACCCCAGATCAATGGCCGGCACGGTCTTTAATGCCCCGCCAAACGTTCCCACCGCCGTTCTTGAACCACTTACAATAACCACCTCTTTCATGCGCTGTTCCTCCCTGTTGCTTTTCGGATAATCATATTGTATTAATCAAAAACAAATACCACGTCTGATAACGCCAGGTCAATGTCAAGCATATGTGTCTGATCCTGTTTGCCTACAATATTCATCCCCGTTACCAACTGGTCCTGGGGGCCAACCGCGATGAGTTTTTCAGCCGCCCGACGGCCCCGCTTTCATTCTGGCATGACCGGCCGGATATCCTTGCCGGGCGCGATTTAAAAAACCGGGGCACCTGGCTGGGCATCACCCGTTCCGGTCGCCTTGCCGCCATTACCAATTTCCGTGACCCCGTTGCCGTAAAGGACACCGCCCCCTCCCGGGGCCTGCTTGTCAGCGATTTTCTGTGCGGTTCAATGCCGGCACCCGACTATCTTGAACATATCCGGAAAACCGGTGGGGTGTATAACGGATTCAATCTCATCGTCGGCGACGGGTCGGGCCTCTACCACTATTCCAATCGATCCGAAAAAATACAGGCCTTATCTCCGGGACTCTACGGGTTGTCCAATCATCTGCTCGATACCCCCTGGCCCAAAGTGACAAAGGGGAAAAAAGATCTGGCGTCCATTGTCCGGCAACATCGGCAGATCCGTGCCGAAGCCGTCATGTCCCTTCTGGCCGATGGTCACCGGTTTGCCGATGAAACGCTGCCCAACACCGGCATCGGTATGGCGTGGGAACGGCGTCTTTCGTCTATTTTTATCACCGGACCGGGGTATGGCACCCGATCCTCGGCAATGATTCTGCTGGAACACTCAGGCCGTATTCGCTTTACGGAAGCCACCTTCAAAAATAACCCGTCCCCGGAAACCGCCCCGGCCACGCGCACCGTCTGCCTTACAACTCGGTTATTTGCCGGATAATTTTTTTTTCAAACACGTCCACCCTTCAAGCCGTTGCCCGATGGTCTTTTCGTAGCCGCGGGTGCTCGGCTCATAGTACACCTGTCCTTCAAGTGCTTCGGGCAGATACGTCTGAGCCGTATAGGCATGTTTGTGGGCATGGGCATACTGATATCCCCTGGCATATCCCAGGTCCTTCATCAAACGGGTGGGGGCATTCCGGATATGCAGGGGGACCGGCAGGGCCCCTGTTTGTTTCACCACCGCCTGTACCCTGCCGTAAGCGGCATAGATGCTGTTGCTCTTTGGTGCCGTGGCAAGATACACCGCGGCCTGGGCCAGAGCCAGGTCTCCCTCGGGAGAACCTAAAAAACGAAACGCCGCGACGGCATTCACCGCTGTCTGAAGGGCTGTTGGATCGGCATTGCCCACATCTTCCGAGGCAAACCGGACCATGCGCCGGGCCACATACAAAGGGTCTTCACCGGCCGCCAGCATGCGGGCCAGCCAGTAGAGGGCCGCATCCGGATCACTGCCGCGCAGGCTTTTATGAAAGGCGGAGATGAGGTTAAAGTGCTCATCACCGGCCTTGTCATACATCAGGGCCTTTTGCTGCAAAGCGGTTTCCACATCCTTTAACGTAATATGGGGGTGCGGATTTTTGTCCGGGTCACCTGAATCGGGATAAATCAGGGCCGCGGCCAGTTCAAGGCCGTTGAGGGCGGTTCGCACATCTCCGCCGGCAATCATGGCAAGGTGTTCCAGGGCATCGGGTGCCAGGGTCAACTGGTCCGCCCCCAGGCCATTAACCTTATCGGTAAGCGCTCTTACAAGGATTGCCTTCATCTCTTCTAAAGAAAGGGGTTTCAGAACGATCACCCGACACCGCGACATAAGGGCCGGGATCACTTCAAAGGAAGGGTTTTCCGTGGTGGCCCCCACCAAAGTGATCAGTCCGCTTTCCACATGCTGTAAAAATGCATCCTGTTGGGCCTTGTTGAACCGGTGAATCTCATCGACAAACAAAATGGTCTTTTTGCGATACATCTTCTGCTGATCCCGGGCCTCCTCGATCACCGCCCGGATATGTCGGACCCCTGCCAGTACGGCTGAAAACTGAACAAAGTGCGAGCGGGTTTCAGCAGCCATTATCCTTGCAAGGGTCGTCTTCCCGCAGCCCGGCGGTCCCCAGAGAACCATGGAAAAAATGCGGTCATTGTCAATGGCACCGCGCACCAGTGCGCCCTTACCGACCACATGCTGCTGCCCGGCAAAATCATCCAGGTGCTTGGGGCGCATGCGCTCAGCCAGCGGCATTGACTGGTGGGCGGTTTTTTTTGCCTGATATTCAAAAAGGTCCATGGTTGCCTATCAGTGTTTGTTGCGCCCCTGCTTTTTTTTATCTTTACGGGCACTTTTTCGCTTTCCAAACTCGATGCGGCCGGTCCGCTGCCGGAAAATGACCCGCAGCGGCGTTTGTTCCAGCCCGGACTCGGCCCGGATCTGATTGATCAGATACCGCCGGTAGGAAAAATGAACCGCCTCGGGATAATTTACAAAACAGACAAACGTCGGCGGCTTGGAAGATACCTGGGCCGCATAGTAAAACTTCAGCCGTTTTCCCTGGTGCAGCGACGGTTCATTTTTCTGAATGGCCCGCTCGAGGATTTTATTTATCAGGCCGGTGCCGATACGCATACTGTACTGACGGTAAACATCATCCACGTTTTTAAAAATTTTAAAAACCCGCGACCCGGTGAGGGCCGAAAGTGTCAAAATAGGCGCAAAACTTAAAAATTTGGCCGCCGTTTTCAGCTCTTCAACATACCGTTTTGCCGTTTTGGTGTCTTTTTCGACAATATCCCATTTATTCAACAAAAAGAGACAACCGCAGCCTCTTTCATAGGCATATCCGGCAATCTTGATGTCCTGTTCTGTAATTCCGTCGTGGGCATCCAGGACGATGAGCGCCACATCACACCGGTCAAGACTTTTTAAGGCCTTGATAATGGAAAATTTTTCCAGTTTTTGCGACACCTTGCTCTTACGCCGGATACCGGCGGTATCGATCAATACATATTCCTGGTCGTTTATGGTACAGATACTGTCGATGGCATCTCTGGTGGTTCCGGGCATATCGCTCACCAGCAACCGCTTTTCACCCAGAATACGGTTGATCAACGACGACTTACCCACATTGGGCCGCCCCACCACCGCAAGATGAATCCTGTTTTCGGATTCCTCTTGTGTGAAATCCGGGAGCGCCCCCACGAGATCATCGAGAAAGTCGGGGACCCCATATCCGTGTTCGGCTGATACCGGATAGACCTTTTCAATCCCCAGACTGAAAAAATCATACAGCTGCACCTCCTGTTCGATGCGGTCAATTTTATTCACCGCATAAAATACAGGTCGGTCCGTATTGCGCAGGATGGCCGTCAGGTCCGTATCAAAGGGTGATATGCCGCGCTTGCCGTCCAACATCAAAATAATGACATCGGCATCTTCAATGGCCTGATGAACTTGACTGCGAATCTGATCTGAAAACACATCTTCACCGTCCCGGCTAAACCCGCCGGTATCCACCAGGGTAAACGCCACCTCACCCCAGAGCGCATCTCTAAAATTTCGATCCCGGGTAACGCCGGGCAAATCATCCACCAGTGCCCCTTTGGAATGGGTGATCCGATTAAAAAAGGTCGATTTCCCAACATTGGGTCGACCGACAATGGCGACAATTGGTTTCATAAGCAATACTCAATTAAACGCATTCATTAAAACAGTTAAGCCGTCTTTTCAAAAATTGGGTCTTATCCGATTTTCGATACGGTGGCGGTAAAATTAATTCCTTATTATAGTACATACATGATCCATCTCCGGTTGTCGATTTTTTGTTTTTGGTTTTTATCTAACCGTCGGTCTTTATCCTCCCAATTGGTGGCCAATGCTATAATGCCATAGAATTTATTGACATTCCAGCGACAAAGGGGTAATTATCTGTCATTTAAAACCCCTTTACCTGCCGGATGTACGTCCTTTTTTATAATCAACGACTGTACGGAGAAAGAATTGTTTCATGAAATCCATACACCACTCAACTCAAAAAATTTTTATTGTCCTGTTTACCGCCCTTTTCGCAAGTGCCTGTGCCACAACATCCTACATCCCCATTCATTACCAACTGCCGCCCCAATCAACGATTCTGACCGGCAGACATATTTATATAGAAGTGGTTGACGCCCGAATCGGGCAATCTCTTCTCGGGCCGACCGCTCAGGATGCGTTTAAATATTTTACCGGTACATTTTCACTGACCCTGGCCCGTGAAAACGGGAAAGGCGATTTGATCGGCGCCTTTGATCTACTTTCCCTCTTTCAGGAAACGGTTACACGGCGGTTACAAAATAGGGGGGCCCAGGTTCTGACCACCCGGGAAAACAACACGCCCTATCTGAAAATCGAAATCACGTCCTTTCATCTGGATCTCATGGGCAGAAAATGGATCTCGAATATAACCTATGATGCGCTTTTAATCAGGGACAGTCAAATTCTGGCCAGACAATCTATCAGCGGACAGGCGGAAAGAGCCAAGGTCATCGGCCGTGCCCAGGGACAGACCGTCATCGGAGAAATTTTTACGGATGTTGTCAACCGGCTGGATATGAAGGATCTTTTCCTGAAAGCAAAATTATAATTAAAAATCGGTACACATTTTGCATTAAATACGATCAGGTGGCATGATAGGACCCGCCCGTCATGTTTTACCTGCACACAGAGGGCCACCACTATGGAAAAAAAATACATCGTCATCGTCTTTCTTGTGCTCACGGCATGGATCGGCCTCATGGGATACAGGCATTTTCAAAACACAAAAGATGCCCGGAAACATTATGAAGAAACGTATAACCGAATGGAAATAATTGCACTTAAGACCCCACGCGGCGGCCTGACGCAATTGGCCATGGTTCTTACCAAATACCATCAGGAAAACAAACACTATCCGTCACAACTAATTGATTTGTATCCAAAATACGTCTTCAGCAAATCCTTTCTCACGAAAATCAACTGGGAATATACGTCCGGTGCTGATAATTTTTCCCTTTCCAAGACGATCACCATAAATAACCGGAAAATGACGGCTTCCATCGACGAAAACCTGCAACCGTCCATGGATTCGACGGTCATGCTGGCCACCGCCGCCCCGGTTAAAAAAACATCGCCCCCCCCCACTTTGCCGGCCCCTCTGAAACCGACTCAAAAAACATCAGCCGTGGAGCCAAGCCCTTCTCTGCAACCCAAACGTGATGTCCTGCCGGAAATAGAAGCGGAAACATATATTGAAACCGGGTCCGCATCGCCGGTGGCCGCCACACTGAGTAACCGGTATCTGGTATGGAAAGATAAAAACGGCACCCTGGGCTTTGGCAACATCAACTATCCGGACACAAAAAACATCGCCATATGCACTTCAGACAAATGGATGACACTCGCTAACACCAGACATCCGGCAGCCAGCCGGAAACAAGGCCGCAAAACAATATCAACGCCGGAGCAAAATCAAACATCCGAGATGGCGCACAAACGGGGCCTCCTGGTATGGAAAAACAAACAGGGCGTCCTCGGCTTCGGGAATGTCGACTATCCGAACCATGACCAGGCCTTTTTTGTTTATGCCGATGGTGACTGGCAGAAGATGAGCGGAGGATCAAATGTCCCACAATAAAACCACACCTGTGGTCAGAAACAACAATAACTGCGGATTTACCCTGATGGAGCTGGTACTGGTTATCCTTATAATTGGTCTCCTTGCCCAGATCGGCCTCTCTTATATGGTCAACTTTCAGGCCAAGGCCAAGGATTCCATCGCCATCCATGACGGCCGCAACCTGCTCACCGCCGTCCAGAGCAGCTTTGCCAACCGGGAGGTGGTGAATTACGCACACGCAGCGGCAGACGGTCCTGACATCGGCGCACCCACCGTATTCAAATTGAACCCGGGTGTCATGGCAAGAATTACCGACGGCAGCCTCAGTGACGGCAGCGAAGGAAACGGATGGTTTGAAGCATACCTGTATCACATCAACGGAACCGACGACGCCGCCACCGGTAGCGGAAAAAGAGAGTTTTATTATCTTGTTAATGAAAATCTTAACATTTATTCCCTGCCCACCTACTAACTGCCGCAACTGACATTTTTTGTCGTTTGTTGACTTTTCTTGTCATTTTTTTCGGCCCTGACCCTGCATTTTCCCGGTACGGTTCCTTCCCTCTGCAATATTTTCAAGTTTTATTTAATCAACAACTTGATAAAACAGGCCTGTAGCCTTACTATTACCATTGATGCACCGATACAGGTCTCCGGGTTAAAATTAAGAAGGAGCACAGTATGACCGACCCACTCGATAATTTTGTCAATGAAATGCAGACACAGATCGACACAGACGCCCTGAAAACCTACGGCCAGGCTGCGTTTGACCGTTGGAAATCACCCCGCTGCATGTACGAAATGCAAAACCCCGATGGCCATGGCCGGGTTTCGGGTGATTGTGGCGATACCATACAGATCTTCCTCAAGTTTAACACCAACGGCCGGGTTAATGAAGCATCTTTTATCACGGATGGCTGCGGCCCCAGTGGGATCTGTGGCTCTTTTGCAGTGGAAACCGCTATGGGCAAGAGCCCGGACGGTCTCATTGATATCACGGGTGACACCATCCTGGAACTGGCCGGCGGTCTACCCAAGGATGACCGACACTGCGCCTTTTTGTCTGCTGCGGCCCTTCAGGCGGCCCTGGACGATTACATGAAAAAACAGGTAAAACCAAGAGATTGATGGTTTTGATAAAAAAATTCCCGGAACTGGTGAAATGAACCACCCCCCATTTGGGGCTGTCAAAGTCAAATTTTGAAAAGTTTAAAATTTTAAACAACAGTTCCCCGAAAAGTTTAAAATTTTGAACTTTTCTCGGATATCGCTACCGCCGGAAGCTTTAAAAACAAAATTTTACAAAACCGAGTTTAAATAAATAAAGATATAACCATTTGAATTATAAAGGTTAATAGTTTTTTTATATTTTTAAACCATAAAATTTCATTGTTGGCAACAAGTTTGCATTAACTATCTTTAACCTAATAATTTATTTTGTCCTTTTTTCATCTGTTCTTCTCCTTAACGGCCAGCCGGATATCCGGTTGGCCGTTTTATTTCTGTCACCGCCATAAATTTTCCAGCCAGCCGCCGGATCAGCGGTACCATCAGCCAAAGCCTCTTTTATGTTTTTGTTATATCACTGCTCCGGCAAAGGGATTGATTTATTTTTTTTTTTGATATACATTTTTTTTAAATTTGTTGCCCCGAAGAAAGTTTGAAATCCAAACATAACCTCATTTTTTTAATTGATGAATTAGTATTCAACACCACTTAAAAGGAGACATCCATGAAAAAAAAAGTTATTGGCGTTGTGGGCTTTGCAACTCTCTTTTTGCTGATCTTCTCTTTTGGTATCGCCAATGCTGATGTTTTTATGAAAAACCGACAGCATTCTGATGCAACGCAGATCATGGGGCAGAACCAACCCGCCAAGGATGTGGTTGAAACCATCTGGCTCACCGCAAAAGGATACCGCAGCGATAATCCGGAAAATTCAATTATTATGCGTTTGGACCAGAAAAAAATGCTTATGTTTGACCACTCGGACAAGACCTATATGGAAATGCCCCTGGATATGAATAAAATGATGCCCCAGGAATCCGGGCAGGACGCCGAGGGCCAGGCCGCCTTTCAGGGAATGATGAAAAACATGATGAAAATGGAGGTAGCGGTTACCGTCACCGGTGAAAAAAAGAAAATCGGGAAGTGGAAATGTAAAAAATACATCATGACCATGAAGACGTTTATGGGCGTCATCAACAATGAGATATGGGCCACGGAAGATCTAACGGTCGATAAAGACCTTTATGCCCGCATGGGCACTTCCATGATGGCCGGTATGCCCGGTATGCAGGCGTCCATGGCAGATATGAACCGGGAATTGAAAAAAATAAAGGGGGTCCGGGTGTATACCGTCGTCACCCAGGAGATGATGGGGCAAAAAATCCGGCACACCACCGAGCTTTTGGAATTTAAAGAGGGCAAAGCGCCTGCGGGATTGTTTAAAACGCCAGTGGGGTATCAACAAAAAACAGCCCAAATGCAATAATACCTAAAGCACCACTGCTTTTAACAATTCTGCTCTAAAAGGCGTTGGCATTAATCCAATCGCTTGTCCCTGCAGAGCCCCCCGCCACCGACACCCGGTCGCTATTTTATTCAGATCGATCCCGGCAAGGATCCCCTCCTTGCCGGTGCGATCTATTTTGGCTGATACGGCCATTCTGATATAAAAAACCGCAAGGATGTCAAGTATTCCGGTATTTTTTATCAAATTGGATTAGGCTTGACAAACCCCCTGTTCCTTATTAAAAATGGACTCTTATAGTTGTGTAATATTATCACGATGGAAACATAATATTATTGGAGCAATCTATAACAAACCGCAAGTGAAAGGAGACTTAAGCAAATGGCAAAACTGATTGAACCTCATGGTGGAAAAGGCTTGACCTGTTGCCTTCTTGAAGGCGCTGAACTTGAGCAGGAAAAGAAAAAAGCGGCTAACCTGAAAAAAATCACCATCTCCCCCCGCGAAGAGGGTGACATTATTATGATGGGTATCGGGGGATTCAGCCCATTGACCGGTTTTATGACAAAAGCGGATTGGAAGGGCGTATGCGACGACTTCCTGACAGCCGACGGAACCTTCTGGCCCATACCGGTTACGCTCTCAACTGACAAGTCAGATGCTGATCAGATCGCTGATGGCGAGGAAATTGCCCTGGTGACAGCAGACGGTGAAATCATGGCCACCATGAAGGTAACCGAAAAATTTGAGCTGTCCGCCGAAGATAAAAAATTTGAGTGTGAAAAAATCTTCATGGGTGAAGGCACCCCGACGGCTGAAGAATTCTGGAAAATCGCCAAAGACGATCATCCCGGTGTTCAGATGGTCATGGGCCAGAAAGACGTCAATCTTGCCGGTCCCATCAAAGTTCTGAGTGAAGGCGAATATCCTGAAAAGTACCCTGGTGTCTACATGCGCCCGGCCGAGTCCCGCAGAATTTTCGAAGAAAAAGGCTGGAGTGAAGTGGCTGCTTTGCAGCTGCGTAACCCCATGCACCGTTCCCATGAATATCTCTGCAAAATCGCCGTTGAAGTTTGCGACGGCGTCTATATTCACAGCCTGGTCGGAAACCTGAAACCCGGCGATATTCCCGCCGAGGTTCGTGTTAAATGCATTGATTCACTGGTAAAAAACTATTTTGTTGAAAAAAATGTCGTTCAGGGCGGCTATCCCCTGGACATGCGCTATGCCGGCCCCCGTGAAGGACTCCTGCACGCCACCTTCCGTCAGAACTACGGCTGCTCCCGGATGATCATCGGTCGAGACCATGCCGGTGTTGGCGATTTTTACGGGATGTTTGAGGCCCAGACCATTTTTGACAAGATCCCAACCCCCGAAGCCCCGGGAAAAGCACTGCTCTGTTCTCCTCTCAAGATCGACTGGACCTTTTACTGCCACAAATGTGACGGTATGGCCTCATTGAGAACCTGCCCCCACGGAAAAGAGGACCGTGTGCTGCTGTCCGGTACCATGCTCCGCAAGATGCTCTCCGAAGGCAAGGAACTTCCGGATCACTTCGGCCGAGCCGAAGTCGTTGAAATTCTGCGCAAATATTATGAAGGCGTCACGGAAAAAGTCGAGGTCAAACTGCACGGTGCCGCCACCGGCGAATAATCCGTATATGTGACAACTTGTTACAAAAATACACCGTGGGCGATGGTTGTTTTCATCGCCCACTTTTTTTATGGTGAATTTTTTCATCGTCCAGTAGAACGGCCTTTCCAGAATTTTAATTTTTTAAGGGCGTCTTTGGAATAGAACCCATGGATCATATCTGGATATTTATGATAGCCATTGTTTTACTGAATATGCCTTTTGGTTTCTGGCGCAAAGGGGTTAAGAAATTTTCAGTGGCTTGGTTCTTGGCTGTGCATATCCCGGTACCGATAGCGGTTGGTATTCGCTATTTGGCTGGCACCGGATGGAATCCGTCAACACTCCCTTTTTTTATAACTGCTTTTTTCGCCGGGCAATTCATCGGTGGCAGGTGTAGAATACTTTTTCAAAAAAGGTGTCGGCGGCAGCAGTGATTATTTTTTAAACGTGTTTTTTAAAAATTCCCACCCAAGACGATCTCTCGTGTCAATATTATGGTTACCGTTTTTTAAACCGCTTGACCGGAACGCCCCCTGCCCAAAAACACCCCGCTGGCATAAAATAACAAAATCTATTGTAAAGCCGCTAATATAAGGCCTTCACAGCGGCGCTTCCTTATTTGACCATTTTAAAGATTTTTTTTAATGATACATACGCAACCATGCCAAAATTATTTTCGGCATGATTTTGACGATTGTTCTACCCATTTAAATTTTAACATCCCGATAACATAGATAATTATTTATACTATCGATGATATTCGAAACACCATCATAAATTAGGATATAATTAATTGTATCTTTTTTTCATAACCAGGCTGCTCCAGCCTTTTTCTTCAAATTTCCACAGAAGATCAAAAGATGTATCGGCATATGTTTTCAGAAGATCTTCTACTTCTAAAATTTTTATTCCCGACAGGACGATCAACCCGTTTTCTTCCGCACGAACGGCAATTTCCGGACATATTGTTTTTAAGGTCGGGTATCTCAGGTTTGCGATAATAAGAAAAAATTTTCCTGGGAAGGCGGATAAAAATGCGCCTGATATGGTTATGTGACGCTGGAGGTTGTTAAGCAAAACATTTTGACGCGCTTCCGAGATGGCGCAGGGGTCAATGTCAATACCCACGGCCGAATCAACCCCGAGGCGTACAGCGGTGATACAGAGGACACCGGACCCCGTACCAATATCTATGGCACAAAACTTTTTTTTAAGCGGCCACCATTTTTTACCACTCAAGGCCCGATCAATCGCTTTAATGGCCAGGCGTGTTGTCGGATGAGCGCCTGTTCCAAAGGAGGCCCCCTTTTGAATGGCAACAATGACGTCAGTCTTGGAGGGCTGGAACGTCACATCGGGTGGTTTCAGGATCACGCGGTCCGAAATACGAACCGCGTGATCAAAAGATTTTTCGATAAAAGTACACCCAAACTGATAAGAATAGACCAAGTCGCCATGGTCTATCAATGCGTTCAGGGCCCTACGAATTTCTTTTCGGGTGACACCATCATTCAGGGTTATTTTGTTTTGCAAATCTGCCGGTGTCAGACGCCTGTAAGAATCACCAACCGTTTTGAGAATCGTTTTTTCAACGTTTTCCGTCATAACCTTTACTGTTTTATTCTCTGATAGACGGGTTCAATGCCGCATGGCCGCCTGAACCCTGTTTTTGGCGATATTTGAACTGTTTTAGCGACACCTGAATCAGCCCCGGTTTTAAAAACCGGAATCATTTGGCATTCAGGTTTTCATCATAGCCTTCCTTCACAAGAAGCTTTCGATACCAGATGGAAAAATCATACATGGCCTGAAACCGTTCGTCGTTATTAATAATGCCATGGCAAATTTCTAAAACCCCCCGCCCATACGCGTTGCTATATTCCTCAAAAGTACATGATTGGAGGAATTCTCTCACCAATTGCTGGGTATTTCTTTTGGTTTTATCTTTACGAATATCAATGGGATCCTTGGGTTCCTCGAAAGGATCCCAATTTTCATATCCTTTTTTGGCTATAAATTTTTGCCGCCGGGGCGACATGGCATCAAATATCCCTTTTTTTCGCACCTCTGCTTCCTCGGGCGTCAGGTTACTCATTCATCCCCCTTTTTTTGGATGGTTTTATCCTGGGCATTACCATCATCCTTTAGGCCGAAATATTCTTCCGTGTAGTCCGACAACAGGGCCATGGAGAGCGGCACCAGCATGTCCGCCAATTTTACATATTTTGATTTCAAATCCAAAACAATCTCTGCGGAAATTTCCTGAAGATGCCCAAACAACTGATCCATATTAACTGTTGGATACGACCCCCCCTGTTCAAACCCGGATTTACCGCACGTATGCCCACGACCGTTGATCGCCGTTGGAATGCCATACAATCGGCATGTGGCTGGCCGAAACGCATACAATTCACATATTTTCTGGTCATTTAACAGGGGACACCGAACGCGCTCCTGCGCTAATTCGGTAAGAATGTCGCCTTCGCTTACACCCTCTTCCAGTTTTTTAAAAGCAGCGCGTTTGATTTTATGCGTTTTTCTATCAGCACGGTTGGCCCTTTCTTCAATTTCAACCCTGCGTTGATCGTCTAAAACCGTATTAAATTTATGGTTCAGATATAAGGCCTCGATCAGTGTCAGGTCAAACATGGCATAACAACAGTCATCACAGGACCTTTTGCATTTCACACAGGCCGGGTACTCATTTTTTACCCGATCAAAAACACCATCAACTGTTTTGATTAATTTTTCATATTTTTCAAAATATGGTGAAAAATCCATATCCACTTCTCCTCCCACACACAAAATACAAAATTAACGTACCATTACCCCCTGCTTCCGGCATGTTTCACGTGAAACACGATTAACCCCCGTCCACTAGTTACAAGCGGTTGTTCCGGATCAGGACACTGGAAAATAAACAGGAAATTGTTTTTGATCTATCAGAAACGACTTATGTTCTGCCGTTATTTACCGATGCAAAACTGTTCAAAAATCTCTCTTTGAATATCTTCCCGAACACTGACACCAAGTACCTGATTAAGGCTTTCTATGGCATCTTTGATGTCGATGGCCACCAATTCCAAAAAAGCGCCCTCCTCTAGTCCGAGAATAGCGTCGGTGGCAAACCCCCTGGCTTTTTGGATCATTTTGTTTTGCCTTAAGTTGGGAACAATTTCACAGGTGGTTTGAAACATCGTCTCTGCATCCATTGCTTGCGCAATTTTCATTTTTAATTCATTTAGTCCTGTGTTTTTCAATACAGAAATATTGATTTCATTTTTCTGCTGTTTCCGAGACAGGTCTATATCTTTGGCGATATCTATCTTATTTCTAACAACAATGTACTTTTTATGTTTGATTTTTTGATATATGAGATGGTCATTTTCGTCCACCGCTTCTGCTTTATCGGTCATCAGAAGAATTAAATCGGCTTTTTGGATTAATTCGTCGGTTTTTTGGATCCCCATCACCTCGACGGGATCATTGGTGGGGTGCAATCCGGCGGTGTCGGTCAATATAACGGATATCCCATGGACATTAAGAATTTCATCGATGTGGTCCCTTGTGGTTCCCGGGACATCTGTAACGAGAACTCTGTCTTTGTCGAGCAGCCGATTCATCAAGCTTGATTTTCCAACATTTGGCTTTCCAATAATCGCGATCCGTACCCCCTCGCGTATCACATGACCGCTTTCGTAGTTCCTTATGAGTTCTGTCAGCGGTTTTTCAACTTGATCCCGCAGTTTGGCTATCGTTTCTTTTTCTCTGAAATCTGTTTCCATATCATCGGGAAAATCGATAAACGCCTCGCACAATGCCTGTATGTTTAAAAGCGTTTTCCGAATTTTTAATATCGCTTCTTTTAGGGCTCCTTTTATCTGGATTGCGGCGATATCAAGGGCCCCTCGTGTTTTTGCATTAATGATATCAATGACCGCTTCCGCCTGCGTTAAATCGATCCTGCCATTCAAAAAAGCGCGTCTGGTGAACTCGCCGGGCTCAGCCAATTGGGCACCGCAGTTTAAAACCAGCGTCAGGATTGCCTGAAGAACAGCGTACCCGGAATGAGACTGTATTTCTACAATATCTTCCTTTGTATAACTAAAGGGGGCTTTCATGAAAACAATTAAGACTTCATCGATGGGTTGATCTGTAGCCGGATCGATGATGTGTCCGTAATATAATCGATGGGATTGAAACGGCTCTTCAGACACATTGGGGTGTGAAAGTTGATCGCAGGCGGATTGTCCGGATAATTTTTTCTGAAAAATTTTTTTCCCGATAAAAAAAGCTGCGTGACCGGAAATTTTAATTATCCCTATGCCTCCTGTGCCGGGAGGAGTGGAAATCGCGGTGATAGTGCTTCTTTCCATTATATTTTAAATAAATCTGTCTTTTTCTTTTAAAAAATAAAATTAGCGTCCGGAATAAATACTATTTTTTAATATTTTCAATTAGTTAAACCCATATTCACGCATTCATACAACTTAAATTGCCCGCTTATTGAAGAGTATCGTTTTTTTTGTCTTTCGGAAAAATGATCAACTTTCTATAAAAACTCTGTCCACGGCTTTGGGTTCTGACATCGGTGTCGTTTTTCAAGGCAATATGGACGATTCGCCGGTCATGGGCATTGAGCTGTCCCATGGACACGGGCTTACCGGTTGTTTTGGCTTTTCCGGCCAATTTTTCAGCCATGCCAACAAGCTTTATTTCCTTATTCTTCAAATAATCTTCGATATCAACCCTGACCCGGATTCTTTTTTCCAACTTCTGGTTGACGATTTTTTCGAGTATGTATTGAATGGCCTCTAAGGTCTGCCCTCTTTTTCCGATCAGCCGTGAAGATTCTCCCCCTGATACCTGGTAGCCGATCACTTCGTTTTCATAATACACATTTATCTCGGCATCCTGAGTGATATACCCAATAATTTTTTTTAGTGCCTCGGCCCCTTCTTTCATGGCTTCCATGGGGCCTTCAGGTGCATCAAAAACGTTGGGCGGGTTGCGGGGGTTGCGGGGGTTGCGGGTTTCACCATCTGGTTTTATTTCTTCTACAACCGTTTCTTTCTGTTGACGAATATTATCTGTCGGAATTGTTTCAGCTTTTTTTTTCGCGGCCTTGACCGGTTGTTCAACTTTTTTTTTATCTTCGGGGATGGTTACCCGTATTTTGGCCTTTTTTATACCGACCAACCCGAAAATGCCGGTTGATCCATATGATATAATTTCGTATTTTAAATCTTCTTTGCTTTTTTTCAGCTTTGTGCTGGCGGCGTTTATTGCCTTTTCCACATTTTTGGCTTCGAATTCAAGACTTGTGGCCATTTAAAAAACCTCCGTTATTATGCCATTTTCTTTTGAATATAATGCTGTTGGGCAATAGAAAGTATATTGTTGATAAGCCAATACAATACGAGTCCTGATGAAAAATTGATAAAAATAACCGTAAATATAATGGGCATGAACATCATCATTTTAGCCTGGGCCGGGTCTCCTGGTGTCGGGGTCAGTTTTTGCTGTAAAAACATAGTCCCCCCCATTATAATGGTTAACACAGGAATACCATAGGGTGGTTGCATGAAAGGAATTGAAAAGCCAAAATGCATCAACCTGTCCGGGGCCGACAAATCATTGATCCACATAAAAAACGGGGCGTGACGTAATTCAATCGCCTCATAGAGCATTCGATAAAGCGCAAAAAAGATCGGCATCTGGACAACCATGGGCAAACACCCCCCCATGGGGTTGATTTTATATACCTTATACAGCCCCATGAGCTCCTGATTCATCTTTTTTTTATCATCCTTATACTTCTCCCTGAGTTCCGCCATCAACGGTTGAATTTTTTTCATCTCCCCCATTGATTTATAACTTTTATTGCCAAGGGGCCAAAGCAACAGCTTGGTAATCAGCGTGAGTATGATGATGGCAATGCCATAGTTGGGGATGAATCCGTAGACAAAATTCATTAACCACAGGCACGGTTTGGCAAGTATATCAAACATACCGAAATTAATGGCTTTGTCGAGTTTATTATCCATACTCCGCAAAACATTCATGCTTTTGGGGCCGAAATAAAGATCAAATAAAAACTGCTTTGACTGCCCTGGATCAATATTTTCCATTTGGGTAATCAGCCGGCTCTCTAAAACACCGTCCGCCTGCTCCAAAACCCTCAACTTGGCATCATCGCTGTTTTCAGGTATGACGCTTTCCA
This sequence comes from uncultured Desulfobacterales bacterium, assembly GCA_942490765.1. Classification (GTDB taxonomy): domain Bacteria; phylum Desulfobacterota; class Desulfobacteria; order Desulfobacterales; family 4572-123; genus 4572-123. The sequence goes on from CALNYM010000023.1 coordinate 538,322, forward strand.
GGAAATACCGATCCTGCAGCGCAATCCAGTTGACCTTGCCTTCAAAAGTATCCTGGTCTTTCAGCTTCTTTGTTTTGATTTGTTCCAATTTATTATTGATGAGGGCGCTGGGGCCTACAAAGCCATATCGACTGCCCTCCTCGGGGAATTTCTTTTCAATGGATAAAACCAGGGCGTCTACCAGGGGAAGACCCGTTCCATTTTTAATCGTCAGGTTCAGCCCGATGAGATAGGAATCAGGGGAAAAACGATATTCCTTCTCAATGGTTATGCCATCTGCTGAAACCCATAAAAAGCTAATTGTCTGATTTTCTTTTATTTCAACATGTTCCGAGCTGGTTTCAGCATGATACACCGCTTTCAGTATTTGGTTACCATTTTGATTTTTAAGCCAGGTGCGCCCAACACCATTAATAAGATCTTTTGATATCAACTCTTTAAAGGGAGCGTCTTTTTCAACCGTTTCCCGATATTTTTTTAATATCAAACTTTTTAGAACGGCCCCATTTTCGGATATTTGTACGGTGTATAATTTTGTATCAATGGTTATCGTACGACCGGTTCCCTCAACCGTATCAGGCTTTTCCAGGGCACCATTTGAGGTCGTCACGGCAACAGACGCTTCTTTTTGAGCAATTTTTTTTGAATTTTCAACCTGGGTAATGTGTGTCTCCTCTCTGGTTTTTTTGACCGCATCTTTATCTACGGTAAAATATTCCCACAAAAAGAACACAAGAAAACTCAATACAATCGCTAAAATTACTCTGGCTTGATCCATTTTTCTCTCCCTGGATAATTCAACTTTATAGTATTTAATTGCTTGCGAGATCAGAATATTTACAGGAAATTGTGAGGCAGGTCTCTATGGGCGAAAATTAATTACCCGATTTACAGAGATTGTGTTTCGGTCTGGGCCGGCGTTATATATGCTTAACAACGCCGTCGTCAGTATGCCGAATCAGGCGCCTGGGACACAACTTCGGTATCCGGCCCACCCCTTCTTTAACCTTTGTCTCAAACGCTACCTTAAAACCCCTTTTAATGGGTTTATCCTTTAAGTTAAAAATATTTATCAGTATGTCTAATGCCGAAAACGCGGGATATCCAAAACCGTTTGTCTGTTCTTAGGGGACAGGGTCATATCCGCCGGGATTAAACGGGTGGCACCGCAATATCCTTCTTACAGCCAGCAGTGCCCCTCTGAGGGCGCCATACCTGGAAATCGCCTGATAGGAATATTCTGAACAGCTGGGGTAAAAACGGCACGCCGGTCCCAAGACCGGGGAAATAAAATACTGATAAATCCGGATGAGTAGCAAAAATATTCTTTTAATCGCGGTCGTTATTTGATATTTCATCAAATATTCTTTGAAGTGCTGGAAACAATTTTTCAGATGGTGACTCGGCAGCAGCCTTCCTGGCGATTATATTGATATCCCAGGTTCCTTTTATTGTCGATTTTCGGGTTCTGAAATATTCCCGTGTGAGTCGTTTAAGCCTGTTTCTTGTTACAGCACAACCTACTTTTTTGGTTACAGTTATACCCAGGCGGCATTTATCGGTTTTTCCAGGTAAAAAAATGCCAACAAAAAATCGGTTTTGGACCCGTTTTCCTGCTCTGGATAACCGCAAAAATTCACATCGTTTTAACAGCCTCTCGGATTTGCTAAAAAAAAACGCACGCCTAATTGATCCCTGTAACCGTTTTTTATTAATTTTGTTTATTTTTTCAGGCGGTTAATTTTTTCCTGCCCTTAGCCCTGCGCCTGTTCACAATTCTGCGCCCTGCTTTCGTTGACATTCTTTTTAAAAAGCCATGGGTCCTTGCGCGTTTGATTCTGCTTGGCTGATATGTTCTTTTCATAATCCTTATCCCTCTTTTTTATAACTTTATATCCCTGCTTTGACGGAATATTATATTTCTCTTATAACAGTCCTCTTATCTAAAATCAAATCTTGCTAATTAACCACAAGCTCACAGATGTGTCAAGATATAATATCAGGAAAAAACCTTTGGTTGTGGCGCGCACGATGGGCAAAAAACCAGGAACCGAATATTGACTGTCAAGATGAGAAGAAATTGTTTAAAAATAGCGATAATCCTATTGCGTCATTTCAAAAACATCAAATTCTTCCATATGAAACTGGCTGTTTGGATATATGATAATCTGTTTTCCAATTTTTTTTTCCAGAGATACAATGATACTGTTTTCTTCCCCGTGCAGGAGTTCAGCAATTTCCGGATTCACTCTGAGGGTCAGCCTTGCCCCCGTCATATCGGCAACGTCACGCAGTATCTCCCTTGAAATAGTATAGCAAATTGTCCGCCGTGATACCAGATACCCTTCTCCATCGCAATAAAAACAAGGTTCACAGAGAATTCGCGAAAGGGATTTCCGAATCCGTTTCCGTGTCATTTGAATTAAACCCAAATCGGAAATGGGCAGCACGTGTGTCTTGCTCCGGTCCTTTACAAGCGCCTCTTTCAATGCATTATAAACCTTTTCTCTATTGACGGTTCTTTCCATATCGATAAAATCGATGATGATAATACCACCAAGATCCCTAAGTCTTATCTGGTAGGCAATTTCCTTGACGGCTTCGAGATTTGTTTTTAAAATTGTTTCTTCAAGATTGTGTTTTCCAACATATCTTCCGGTATTTACGTCGATGGCAATCAGGGCTTCGGTATGTTCTATCACAATATACCCACCGGATTTGAGCCAAACTTTCTTTTTTATTGCCCGGAAAATATCTCCTTCGAGGTTGTACGCGTCAAAAATAGGCTCCGGTCCGTCATACAGCTCCACCGAACTTTTAAGGCTCGGCATCAATGTATCTAAAAATTCCAAAATAGCGTCATACCCTTTTCTCGAATCAATCACCAGTTTTTCCGCTTCATGTAAAAGAAGGTCTCGAACAGCCCTGAGGGTCAGATTTAATTCCTGATGTAAAACGGCAGGGGCGGATGTCGTCTGAGCCTTTTTTTGTATGTTGTGCCACATATTGTTTAAAAAGCCCATTTCATAGACCAGTTTTGATTCCGGCACCCCCTCTGCCGCCGTTCGCACAATATATCCGTAGGGTTCGGTCCTTAAATTCTCAACACATTTTTTGAGGCGACAGCGTTCTTCCTCATCTTCTATCCGCCGTGATACACCAATATGATTGGACTTTGGCATCAACACCAGAAATCGACCGGGCAGGGAGACATATGTGTTTATCCGTGCACCCTTTGTCCCCATGGGCGCTTTTATCACCTGGACCAATACTTCCTGGCCATCACAGAGAAGCGATTCAATCAACCGGTTTCGTGGAACAACCGCTTTTTTTTGATCTTTCTCGGGGAAATCTTCTAAATCGATGTTATCGTCAGTGAATATTTTTTCAAATTCACTACTATTTTCATCAATTATATCATCAACATATATAAAAGCCGCCTGGTTTAATCCGATATCAACGAAAGCCGCCTGCATTCCGGGCAGCACCCTTTGCACCCGACCCTTGTATACATTACCGGCAATGTCTGAATCATCATTTCTTTCCATGACAATCTCGGCAATGGTTCCATCCTCGAGAAGGGCCATACGCGTTTCATGGTCTGTCGCGTTTATAATAATCGTTTTATACATGGGGTGTTTTCTCAACTTCGACGCTTAAAATTTCATTTTTTGATATTTTTAATATCCTAACCCGTTTAATTTCCATTTCAGAAAGATTGAATATTTTTTTGATGATATCACCCGGCCGGGCTGACTTACCGGTCACTTTTCTGATTTTCAGCATCAACCGTTCAGTATTTTCAGCCGTAATCTCCATTACTATATCTTTTAAGTTTATTTTTTTCAACGTACCTTTTTTACTTAACTTGGTAATAATTACAGATTCTTCAGCAATAAATTGCGCCAGGGCCTCTTTTTTAAAAATAGGGTCCTGTGCGGTTATCAGATAGTCACTTGTTTCATTTTGTTTTCCTTTTGATTGACACTTGTCTAGTTCACAGCGCTGCAGGATCAACCCTTCCGGCAACTCTGGATTGACCGCTTGAATAAATTCATCGGCCGTAACATGTCCGGACAGGGTTAAATAAAATTTTTCATCAAAACTTTCCGTCCCAATGGGCAGCGGATCTTCAAAGCTGATCCGTGGCAGCGGATGAAAACCCTGAGAATATTTAACGACGATGCCAGCCCTGGTTATTGCCCTTAGTATGATCTTAACCATTTCAAGATGCCCGAAAAAGCGGGCATCTTCCATTTTCGAATAGGATATTTTAATTTTTTTAAAAAATTCATCACCACGTGTTTTCGTTGCTTTAAACGCGTTGGCTTTTGTACTGTTTTCTTTAAATACGTGCGGCATTATATCCTCAAAGTCACAAACCCCGCACTGACTGCATTTTCCCCAGCGACAGTCATCGGTGAGGCCGCCTTTTTCAGCCTTTTGGCATTCATGTGCCAAATAGTCTTTGGTCACACCGATATCGATATGATCCCAGGGTAATGGCTCTTCTGCCGTTCTTAACCGTGTGGTAAAAAAATCAATATCGATCATGGCATCGGCAGCAGCAGCCTGCCATAAGTTAAAATTAAACTGGTCACTCCATCCATCAAAACGGCATCCCTTTTCATAGGCGATTTCCAGCAATTTTGAAAGCCGCCGATCCCCTCTGGACCACAATCCTTCGATTAAACTGACCTTGGGGTCCTGCCATTTGACATTAATTCCGGGTAATTTTAACCGGGCCTTAAGTTCCGTAATTTTTTCAATGGATTCCTCCAGGGAAATCTGGGAAGACCATTGAAAAGGGGTATGCGGTTTGGGTATCAAGGTTGTTATACTGACATTAATCATGGCGTGGCGTTTACCGGATGATCTTTTTTCCCGTAATTTATCCACAAGGCCAACAATTGCGTCTATATCCTGCTGGGTTTCAGTGGGAAATCCGATCATAAAATAAAGTTTGACCAGTTTCCAGCCCATTTGAAACGCATCACTGACCGTATCACATATTTCCTTTTCACTGATATTTTTATTAATAACATTTCTCAGCCGTTGACTCCCGGCTTCGGGTGCAATGGTAAACCCTGTTTTTCTGACCTTTTTAATTTCTTTCATTAATTCCGGTGTCAGGGTGCCGGCCCTTAAAGAGGGGAGGGAAACGGCAATATGATCCCCCTCACAGCGTTGCATAAGGGAACCCATAAGCGTTCCAATGGCCGTATAATCGCCGGTGCTCAAAGATAAAAGGGAAATTTCATCATACCCGGTATTTGAAAGCGATTTTTTTACCAGCGTCATCAATGTATCAACGGATCTCTCCCTTACCGGGCGATAAATCATACCGGCCTGACAAAATCGACACCCCCGGGTACATCCCCGGGCAACTTCCAGGCGCAGTCTGTCATGAACCGGTTTTCCAAAGGGAATAACCGGTGTGTCAGGAAAAGGGGCTTTATCAAGATGGGTCAATGTCGCTTTTTTGACACGTGCATACTCTTTTTTTTCAGGTTTCAGAATTTGAAACCCCTTTGCGTTAAACGTCGTAGTGAAAAAAGAAGGAATGTAGACCCCATCCACAGCAGACCACATCTCAAGCAGGGTTTTTCTGGGGGCACGTTCTTTCTGTTTCCACTCTTTTCCCAGCCGCATCATCTCCAATATGACATTTTCACCGTCGCCGATGACCATGGCGTCAAAAAAATCCGCCACCGGCTCAGGATTACAGGTACAGGGACCACCGGCGATGATAAAAGGCGCGGCATCATCTCTTTGGGCACTGCGAAACGGGATTCCGGCCAGATCCAGCATCAGCAGAATATTGGTGTAATTCAACTCATATAACAAACTGAAACCAATGATATCAAAATGGTCCAGGGGTGTCCCCGTTTCCAGCGAGGCCAGTGCAACGTTATATTTTTTAAGGTAATCAGCCATATCATTGCGAGGTGCAAAAACCCTTTCCGCTATATAATCGGGCTGTTTATTGATAATATGATATAAAATCTGAATGCCAAAATGAGAGGTTCCTATTTCATACAGATCCGGAAATGCCAGCGCTATTTTAAGCTTGTTTTCAGTATGTTCTTTTTTTATGGTATTAACTTCAGTGCCCAGATAAATACTTGGTTTTTCAACCAAAGGCAGAATATCATGCATTTTTTTAATACTCATTATCGCTTAATTTAAACTCCTTTGATCGCTTTTTTATATCCCTTTTAAAAAAACGGGCGGGGGTTTTACCCACCTTGTTTTTTAAAAGGGACTGTTTTGAAAACGGACTTGTATTAAATGATTTTGATAAAAGTACAGCAGGCAAGTGGCATCATTTTATCACCGGCCCCGAGACGATTGTTTTTATATATAACTATTTTAAACGGCTTTACAAATTTTTCTTTCTCTAAATTTATAATGGTTGACCCCATCATCCCATCAATTATATTGTTTTTCGATGCTTTTTCGTCTTATATGTTTTTTTGCGAATCGTTGTTTATCGATATTACTAATTGGGTGTTAACCTAAAATATCAGGAGTCACTAGTTATGCAGCGAATTAAAATAGTAAAATTGTTGAAATTGGATACCGCCATGGAAAACGTGCTGATAAAAGGGTGGGTCAGAACCATCCGCAATTCAAAAACATTCAGCTTTATGGAGGTAAACGATGGGTCCTGTCTTAAAAATGTTCAGATAGTGGCTGACACCTCGCTGGAAAATTATAAACATATCGAAAGAATAAATACCGGATCAGCCGTAGCCGTTTCAGGCAGGCTGGTTGCCTCCCCGGGAGGCGGTCAGAAATGGGAAATTCAGGCTGAAAAGATAGATATCATCAGTTCCACACCCGAGCATTATCCGCTTCAAAAAAAGCGCCATAGCGATGAATTTTTAAGAACAATTGCTCATTTAAGACCGCGCACCAACAAATATGGGGCGGCCTTTCGCATACGGTCTGAACTGGCATATGCCATTCATGACTTTTTCAGGAAAGAGGGCTTTTTTCATATCCATACACCTATTTTAACCGGGTCCGATTGCGAAGGCGCCGGTGAACTTTTTCAAGTAACGTCCCTTGATCTCCAGAATATCGTTAAAAAAAATCAGGTTTTGGACTATTCCGAAGATTTTTTTGGAAAAATTGCCAACCTTACCGTATCCGGCCAGTTATCCGCTGAAATGTTTGCCCTGGCCCTGGGGGATGTCTACACCTTTGGCCCGACGTTCAGGGCTGAAAATTCCAATACCCGTCGCCATGTGGCCGAATTTTGGATGGTAGAGCCGGAAATGGCCTTCTGTGACCTGACGGGTAATATGGATATGGGTGAAAAATTAATCAAAAATACCGTGTCCCATGTTTTACAAAATTGTGAAGCGGATATTTCCCTTTTTGCCCGGTTTGTCGATAAAAATCTGACCCAAACCCTTCAAAACATAATTGAGTCCGAGTTTATCAGAATTACCTATGATGAAGCGATTCGTATCTTAAAAAAATCAAAGACAAAATTTGAATACCCGGTATCCAGGGGGAAAGACCTTCAATCCGAACATGAATGTTTTTTAACGGAACACTATTTCAAAAAACCGGTTATTATTATAGATTATCCCAAAGCCATAAAACCGTTTTATATGAGGGTCAACGATGACAACGAGACCGTTGCGGCCATGGATGTTCTGGTGCCCCGTATCGGCGAAATAATCGGCGGCAGCCAGCGCGAGGAGCGCCTTTCTTTTATTGAGACCAGAATGGCGGAAACCGGCTTATCAAAAGACGCCTACTGGTGGTATATCGATTCAAGACAATATGGATCTGTGGAACACAGTGGCTTTGGACTGGGATTTGAAAGGCTTCTCATGTTGATAACGGGTATCTCCAATATCCGGGACGTGGTCCCTTTTCCGAGAACGCCCAACTCCATAGAATTTTGATACGTCATCCACACCAATGATATATAACAAAGGGCCAAATCAAAAAATAAGGATATGGCCCTTTGTCGTTAAAATATTAAAAACACGCGCTATATATCGAGGGTGCTCACTTCAAGGGCATTGTTGTAAATGAATTCCCGGCGGGGCTCCACTTCATCTCCCATCAGAACGGTAAATATATCATCGGTTCCCACGGCATCTTTCACCCGTATCTGCAGAAGATTTCTTTTTTCCGGATTCATGGTGGTTTCCCAAAGCTGATCCGGATTCATCTCCCCCAGACCTTTGTATCGCTGGATATTGAGACCTCTTTTTCCCCCTGCTATCAAAACTTCTATTGTTTCTCTTTTATTCTGGAGAAGATCCCCCACGTCGTCATTATTCGGATCATTGTTTATAATTTTAAACGGGGGCTTATCAAAAATTGCGATTTTTCCCGCCAGAGCAAAACATTTTTGAAAATCTTTGGAATAAATGAGTCTTTTTCCAACGGTAACGGCCCTTGAATCCTGCCCCTTTTCATTAAACTGGGTCTGTTCCGCCGCCAGTTTTTCAACAATTAATTCAAAAACATTCAGATCAGCGTTCCACAAAAGGGTTCCGGTGGTATATCGTTTTTGATGTAATGTCTCCCTGAGACCATTCATCATGTTTTTATCTTGCAGGAAATATTTATCCTTTACCCCCTCAGCGATGAGCAACTCAATTAATTCATTGTCAAAGCCTCTTTTTTCAAGCCGCAACATCATGGCATAATATTCATAAAGATTTGTTAAAAAAAGGTACATGTCATCGTCTGATAAAATCTGACCATCGGCCAGGACAACGTTTTTGGCACTGCACACTCTTTTTATAATATATTCGTTCAATCCCGTTTCATCTTTAAGATATATTTCATTTTTTCCTTTACCCACCTTTAAAAGCGGGGGCTGAGCCATATATAAATACCCGTTATCGATGAGTTCGGGCATCTGGCGATAGAAAAAAGTTAACAGGAGCGTTCGGATATGGGACCCATCAACATCGGCATCGGTCATTATGATGACTTTGTGATATCTTATTTTTTTTATATCATACTCTTCCTTGCCCACACCGGTACCCAGCGCCGTTATCAGATTTCGAATTTCCTCGCTGCGCAGCAGTTTGTCAAAACGCGCTTTTTCAACATTTAATATTTTCCCTCGAAGGGGTAAAATCGCCTGAAATCTTCGATCCCTGCCCTGTTTGGCACTACCGCCGGCAGAATCTCCCTCAACAATAAAAATTTCTCGTTTCTCGGGTTCGGAAAATTGACAATCGGCCAGTTTTCCCGGCAGGGTTGAATCGATGAGGGCGCCCTTGTTACGGGCCAAATCCCGCGCCCTGCGGGCCGCATCTCTGGCTCTGGCCGCTTCAACTGCCTTAAAAATAATTTTTTTAATAACAGCAGGATTTTCTTCAAAAAAGTTACCCAGTTTGTCGTTAATCAAGGACTCTACAAGTCCTTTTACCTCACTGTTCCCGAGTTTTGTCTTGGTCTGTCCTTCAAATTGTGGGGATTTTATTCGAACACTTATAATGGCGGTCAGTCCTTCCCTGACATCATCACCGCTTATCTTGACCTGCATGTTCTTGGGAAGGTTACCATTGGCACAATACGCATTGATGGTCCGGGTCAATCCGGCCTTAAAGCCGATGAGATGAAATCCGCCTTCAACCGTATTGATATTATTGGCAAAAGAAAATATTTTTTCATTATAGGTGCTGTTGTATTGAATCGCCACTTCAATCTGAACATCGTTTTTTTCACCCTCTATGATGATGGGGTCATGTATCGGATTGGTGAGCCTGTTTAGATATTGTACAAAAGATAAGAGCCCCCCTTCGTAAAAAAACGTATCTTTTTTATCCGAACGCTCATCTTCTATTTTTATGGTGATACTCTTATTTAAAAAGGCCAGTTCCCGCAGTCGGCGACTCAATATCTCATAACTGTATTCAACTTTATTAAATATTTCTTCATCCGGATAAAAATGTACTTTGGTCCCTCTTTTTTCCGTTTCACCAATAATGGTCAGCTCAGTTTGTTTAATGCCTCTTTCATATACCTGGTGGTATATTTTATTATGAAAATAAATTTCTATAACAAGATGACTGGAAAGTGCATTGACAACCGACACGCCAACACCATGAAGCCCACCGGAAACTTTATAGCTGTCGTTATCAAATTTACCACCGGCATGCAGTTTGGTTAAAACGACTTCAACTGCTGGAATTTTTTCGGTTTTATGAATACCTATCGGAATTCCACGACCGTTATCCTCAACACTGATGCTGTTATCGGGATGAACCGTTACGGAAATCGTATCACAATATCCGGCCATGGCTTCATCAATACTGTTGTCCACCACCTCGTAAACAAGGTGGTGAAGTCCCTCGACATCTACATTACCAATATACATGGAAGGCCTCAATCTAACCGGGTCAAGACCTTCCAGGACATCTATACTACTTGCATCATAATTATTTTCAATAGTTTCCATTATATTCTCATCGGCATAATTACACTTATAAAACTTTTATTATCCACCCCTTCCAACAAACAGGGACTTTCATTATCTTTGATATAAATCATAACGGTATCACCATCAATCAAACCAAGGGTGTCTAAAAAATACTTTGGATTAAAGGCAGCCTCAATAGCGTCCCGATTGAAGTTAATCACCATATCTTCTTTTGATTCTCCAATATCCGGATTTGTTGCGTTAATGGTCAGTGTGTCATTTTTAAAGCTGAATATCGCGCTTTTATATTCATCAGAAGACAAAATCGACATCCGTTTAAGCATCATCGTAAACAGTTTAATATCCATCTTTAAGATGTTTTTATCATCTTTTACAATGACATCCGCATACTCGGGAAAATCTCCTTCAAGAAGTCTGACAATAATGGTTTCTTTGTCTTTTTTAATGATCAGCTTATCATCTTTATCTCCGATCTTTACCATCCCGTCCCGGTCTAAAAATTTAGCGACTTCAGACAATCCTTTTTTGGGGATAATAATATTTTCCGATGGATAAAAGTCAGTATCTTCAGGAACAATATACTCGTCTTTGTTCAGACGACTGCCATCTGTTGAAACCATACGAACCATCTGTTGACCGTCTATTTCTTTTCTTTCAAACAAAACACCGGTAAGGTGGGCCCTTTTTTCATCAGAGGGACTATTTATGATAACCGTCGTTTCGATCATCCGCCTTAATACGCGGGAGTCTATCTCTATAAAACGGATTTCATCAAAAACCGCATTTTCAGGATAATCATCGGGATTCATCCCCACGATATGATACAGCAATTTTCCTTTTCCGATCTCTATCCAGTGATTTTCCACTTCATTGATCAGAACATCCTCATTTGGAAAATCCCTTATAATTTCATATAATTTTCTTGCATTGATGGCAATAACGCCTTCTGTTTCAATTTCAGCCGGATAAAATCCTTCAAACCCGGTTTCCAGATCCGTTGCCGTAATTGAAATACCGGTGTCACTGGATTTAATTAAAACATTTTCGGTTATAATGAGGTTTGTTTTCCTGCCGGTTAAGCCTTGAATTTTAGAAAGAATATCCAGAATATCTTTTTTATTGACGCTAAATTTCATTTTATAATCCTTTTTATTTATATATCTATATATAAATAATTATTCATAAGGCTTGTTGATAAAACTAATAACTATAATAAGACTTTTATATCATTAAAAAATATGTGAGCCCCAATAAGCCTGCAACTATATTTTTAAGTTCAAATAAAGCCGTTTTTGAAATAAAATTATTTTTTTGTTCATAAATAGTGAATTGTTGACAAATAATCAATATGATTCTGTTAAAAAAAAGAGTCCTTTTTATTTTTTTAAACCTGATTGAATCCATGCTTTAATCGATGGGATAAAGTCGGTCTGCCATTCATTTTTAAGTCTGATATGGATAAACAGTTTAAACAGATGATCGATTATTTTTGAAACTTTTTCATACAAAAAAAGTTTTTCTATAACCAGTCCCTCTACCTGGTCACCGGATTCAACCACACCAATATCTGGGTGCTTCAGGCCTGAAAAGCTCAGGCCTTCACCTTTGATATTAAACTTCCATTCCTGGTTGCCTACCTTGTAAATTAAATTCAGCTCCGTTACCAGGGCACCTTTTTTCAAGGAAAGTATCCCCTCCTCCAATCCTGCATCGTCACCCTTGATGGTGATACTTTCAACCGCCTCGTTGATTCTGTTTTCCAGGACGATACGATTGCCGATTTCAATGGAAAAGGGCTCGTTATCCGGTGCTGTCAATCGATCATGGTCTTTTTCCATAGAAAACCATAACCAGGTTAAAAACTCATCGCCTAAAAATTTATACCGATTATATGCAACAGATATGTCCAGCATTGACTACCTCGTAAAGTCAGAAGGTGACATTTTTGAAAGAACATCACGATCAGCATCGCTCAGGGCACATGTCAAATCAGCCATTGTGTATGGGAAAAGGCGGATCAGTGTTAATTTAAACGATTTTGAAAAAATGGTTTCAAGTTCCTCGTTGGCTGCCTTAAGATTTGAAAAAAACCACAAATCCTTTTCTTCATAATTCCAGACAATATCATAAATATTCGGGGTGGCCGGAATACGAAGGCTTAAAACAGTAATCACATGTTCTTTGATTAATTTTTTTTCACTGCGGGATAAAAAATCCCTGTTGCTTTCAGCCAGTTTTTTGGCGGTTTCCAGGGCATAATATTTTTGTACTATTTTTGAAGGGATTGTTTTTTTATCAATTCTCAAAGAAAAGATAAAATGGGTCCCGATCAAAAAAGAAGAGCCCTCAAAGTCGGGTTTAAAGGGGTTGTTAAAAGATGTCCATCCTGATGTTTTTTCAGCCTCATCCTGATCTATTTCGTGCAGTATATTTTGATTAAGACCCCGGGTGACGGATTCAATAACAGGTGTTTCAACTTCGCCCTCGACCTTATACCGCGTGATAGACACGGAAGATGATAATAATCCCATAGACTTATACCTTTTAATATAGTATTTCCATATGGCTTTATAAATTTATACAATAAAATTGTGATTATAGTGATATATACCCAAATCAATATATATACCCTTTTTATATCATCTAAACAAGACAAAACTGGTGGTGACGGAAAAGAATAAAAAATGAAATTTATAGCGGACCTACACATCCATTCAAAGTATTCCCGGGCCACGGCTAAAAATCTCGATCTGGAAAATATTTATATTGCCGCACAGTTAAAAGGTATAACGGTGGTGGGGACAGGTGATTTTACCCACCCCGGATGGATCTCGGAAATAAAAGAGAAACTCGACGAAGCTGAGCCGGGGCTTTTTAAACTACAAAAGAAATTTGCTGACCGCTGTAATCAAAGGGTGCCAAAATCCTGTAGAAGCAAAGTCCGGTTCCTACTCCAGACCGAGATAAGCAATATATATAAAAAAAATAACCGGGTGCGTAAAAATCACAACCTTGTTTTTTTTCAAAATATTGAAAGTGTTGACCGCTTCAACGCGCGGCTCGATAAAATAGGGAATATAAAGTCCGACGGAAGGCCGATATTGGGACTCGATGCCAGAGATCTCCTTGAAGTTGTCGTTGAAACATCTGATGGGGGAGTCCTGATACCCGCCCATATATGGACCCCGTGGTTTTCAATGTTGGGGTCAAAATCGGGATTTGATACTGTAGAAGAGTGTTTTGAAGATCTTTCCGATTATATTTTTGCCGCTGAAACCGGTCTTTCCTCTGATCCCGCCATGAACTGGCGGGTATCAAAATTGGATAATATAACCCTTATCTCCAATTCCGATGCCCATTCACCCCGGAACCTTGGTCGCGAAGCCAATATTTTTGATACCCAGTTGTCCTATGATGCCATATTTTCCGCACTTAAAAGCGGCAACAAGAAACAATTTTTAGGTACCTATGAGTTTTTCCCCGAGGAGGGAAAATATCATTTAGACGGCCATCGAAAATGCGGAATTCATCTTTTCCCCGAAGAAACACTTAAAAATGAAGGCATATGTCCTGTTTGCGGGAAAAAATTAACCCTTGGCGTTTTATACCGGGTGGTACAACTGGCCGACCGGGCGTCTGGGAAAAAACCAGAAAGGGCAAACCCCTTTCACTGTATTGTTCCCCTGACCCATATTTTATCTGATATTTTCAGGGTAGGGCCACAAAGCAAGGCGGTTTTGAGAAAATATGCGACGGCCATTGAGACTCTGGGGCCGGAATTTGAAATTTTACACACCCTTTCCATTGAAAAGATAAATAAAGCCGGTATTCCCCTGCTGGGAGAAGCCATCCGCCGAATGCGGACCAATCGATTGAACATCAGCCCTGGCTATGATGGTGAATATGGAAAAGTTGCCTTTTTCAATCCCGGCGAACGTAAAACGCTGATGGGTCAACGATGCTTATTTGATATACCCGAAAGCACCATGGGTCTAAAAACAACCAAAGATATAAAAAAACCAGGAAAAAAGAAAAAAACCGCCTGCCCCAAACCACCCATTGCGTATCCCCGAGACCCTGAACCCCCAGCAACAAAAAGCGGTTGACAGTAAAAGCAATTATTTGTTGATTGTTGCGGGCCCGGGGACGGGAAAAACGAGCACCCTGACCCGGCGGATATCTTTTCTCATTGATAAAAAGAATATTTCCGCCCGTCATATTCTCGCCCTTACGTTTACTCGTAAAGCGGCCAAAGAAATGCTGACAAGGCTGAAGCGCACCCTGAAATCTTCTACGGAACTCCCCCTGGTGCTTACTTTCCACAGTCTTTGTGTTAAAATATTAAGGGAAATTGAGGGCGCTTCATTCAGTATTATCGATGATATTGATAGGGGCTATCTGATCAGGGAGGCGCTGGAAGATGTTACGGGAAAAAAAGGAAAAAAGCCGATATCAACGGGTAAAATGCTTGAAAAAATAAGCCTGGCCAAACAAAATATCGCTGGCACCGCCTTTGAAGAGACCCTGATAGAAGCAGAAAGGGCTTTTTTTATAAAAGTGTATCATAAATATCAAGCGCTTTTATCGGTTCAGCACCTATATGATTTTGACGATTTGATCGCCAGGGTGGTTGCCCTTTTCGAAAAAGATGCAACGGTTCGCCGTCGGTACCAGACATGCTTTAAATATATTTTTGTAGATGAATATCAAGATCTTAACCAGGGACAGGTTAAACTTTTAAATATTCTCGCCCCCCCCGAAGCCCGAAGCCGGCGCAGTGGTATTGAAAAAATAATTGATGTCTGCGTTATCGGTGACCCGGATCAGTCCATATACGGGTTCAGGGGATCGGATGTCATCTATTTTAAAAATTTCAAAACACAGTATCCTGATACAGAAGTGATTCATCTGGACCGGAACTATCGTTCCAGTGAAACCATTCTTGCCGCATCCTACCAGGTCATTAAAAATCATCAGATGACCGGGGGGCAGACCAGAACATACTCTAATATACCCGGTCCCGGGACGATTACGATCCTTGAAAGTGTTTCGGAAAAGGCCGAGGCCGTGACGGTGGGCAAAAGTATTGAAACGCTCATCGGCGGAATTGGTTTCCATTCCATGGATTTTGAAAATATCGATACTGAAAAAGAAAAAGGGCATTATGGTTTTTCAGATTTTGCGGTTTTATTCAGGACCCTTGCCCAGGGAGAGATATTTAAGGAAATTCTTGAGCGTGCCGGCATTCCCTGTCAGATTGCCTCTAAGGAAAATATGTTCACCCAAAAGGGTGTTGCCGAGATTATATCCTATTTTAAAATGACCGCTTCAGCCGGCACATTTATTGATTTTGAACGGGTGAGATCCGTTTCAAAACCGGGAATCGACAAAAAGACGGCAACGCTTTTTAAAAACTGGTGTTACCAAAATCAATTTAACCTGTCTGAGGGTATGGATCATGCTTTGCGATTGCCCATTAATGGTATAACCACGGCAAAACAGCTTAAATTAGCGACTTTTATAAAAAAAACAGCCGCATTGAAAGCGGTTGCCGAAAGCCTCAGTGTTGCGGAAACACTGGAACAGATTATCAACCGCACGGGGATCGGCGTCATTATCGACGGCGATGAAAATATTAAAAAAAGTGTACAGCAAATAAAGACAACATCAAAGCAATATGGTAAAGACATCCTTTCTTTTCTTTGCGATATTGCCCTTCAAACCGACAGTGACAGCTATGACGAAAAGGCTGAAAAAGTCTCCCTGATGACCATGCACGCGGCCAAAGGGCTTGAATTTTCAGTTGTTTTTATTGCCGGATGTGAGGATGGTTTCATACCCTTTGAAAAAAACGGGCGCGTAAACGATATTGAAGAGGAGAGGCGTCTTTTTTATGTGGCCATGACACGGGCAAAGCAAAAGCTTTATTTAAGTTACGTGAAAAAGCGCCGGGTGTATGGAAAAACCCTATCCCGACAATTATCCCCCTTTGTGCAAGATATGGACCCACATCTGATTGAGTATGGCAAGAAATACGGCATACCCAAAAAGGGGCCTGTTCAACTTGAGTTGTTTTAAGCGGTTCCTCGTTATTTTGTGTGAGTACCCGGGGCTGTAGCTGTTCAACTTTACCCATACGAAAAAACGAGGCGTCTTTTAATATTAAAGAAAAAGGATCTGTTTTTATGAAAAAAACAACCATACCGGTCAGCATGGGTATCGCATTATTCATATTGGTATCTGTTTTATCTGGCTGCAATGATTCTGAAAAAACAGCGCGCATGGAAAAAAAGACGGTATTTTATAAAATAAAAGCGGAACCCAAAACGGTGGTCACCGGTTCGCCAACGCCGATAAAACAGATGCTTGACGGCCAATCGATATTACCCCGAAAAGAGATCGCTCCTTCCCCGGCGACAACAACTGTAGAAAAAACGGTGGGCGATACAACACCCATTGAAGTAAAAAATCCCGCCCCTTTGGCGCAGAAAGAAATATTACCCCAGCAAGCGATAGTGCCTTCTGAAGAAAAGGTCACGATCATAAAATCCACCGATGTGGAAATTTCTGCCCCGCCGGTATCCGGAACCAATTCAACGGCCATATCAAGTATCGCCGACGGTGGTGAAAAAAAAAGCGCGGGGGAAATTCCTGAAGAAAGTAAGCCATTGGCAGATTTAAAAAAGACCATCCCTGAAAAAAAGGAACCCGTTACAAAAGAGTTGCGCCTGAAAGAATCCCGGTTCTGGCGGTATCATGCCGAAGAGGCGGATACGCTTTGGGATATTGCAAAAAAATATTATGGAAAAGGGAATTATTATCCTGTCTTGCTGGCGCATAACCCCCATGTGGGCATCTATGGTATTGGAAAGGGGGTCACCCTTAATATTTTAAAAAACGGGGAGAATGCCTCGGAACACTATAAAAAAATGATACTCCGAAAAGACGGGCATATTTACTGGCGCTATTGTGTGGCCAGTGGCGATACCCTTCAATCAATTGTCGAAAAATATTATAAAAAAGGACGGGCCAAAAGTGATATTCCCAACCTTGACAATTCCGGTGAACTCAAGCCTGGTGAAAAAATATGGATAATGATTGAATAAGCGATCCCGCAGAAACGCTGCAAGATCGCTTATTCATTGGTTTGTTGTGGCCCCTATATCCCCAGGTCGCGTTTAAAAAGATCCACCGAGCGGATATTGATTCCCAAAACCTCTGCGATCCTGTATTTGGCGCGAATTCCCCTGGGGCTTCCGGCGATGGCGGTGACGGTGCCGATTTTAAGGTCGGCCCTGATTTCCCGCATCACCTCCTCATTGGTCAGATCCATGACATCGATGGACAGTTTGTCCGCCACATATGCTTTGGCTGCATTGATTTTCATCTTGCAGGTCATCTGCATCCAGGCCACCAGATCTCCGGCGGTCCGTATGCCTCCCATGCATGAAGCCAGGATATGAGCGTTGTGCATCCCCATGGGGTCGCCGACGCCAATCTACAACCCATCGGCCTTACCGATCTGGACCAGGGCTTTTGAAACCCGGGTAACAGCGTCTATGGGGGGTTGTTCCATCATGGGAATGCCGCAGACCCCCATGCCGACATTGGCATGAATCGGGATTTTGGACACCTCCGAGGCGGCTTTGAGAAACGTCACGGCCCTGGCCAGGTTCCAGGCAACGGATTCACTGGTGCTGGTGTTGATGGCCAGACCAAAGATGTCGGCCCCGGCAACCGCCACTACCTTGACCTGCTCATGGGGATACAGCCCGGCCAGACGTTTTCCGTCAAAGGTTACCTCGCCATGCATCCCCAGAATAAATTCCCCGGAAGCACCCATGAGAATCGGCAGGTCAGGGAACCGCTTTTTTGAGTTCGGCCACCGCCTGCAGGGCCGCCAGAAAATCAGCGTCGCCGGCAGAACCGCAGGTATCAAAATTGAGTCCCTCCAGACCGACTTCCGCCAGGCGTTTACCGATAAAAACAAGGTCGTCTTTTAAATACCCGGCCGCCTGTTCCTGAGCCTCACGGGCTTCTTTTATTTTTCCCAGGGGCAGCAGTTCGCCGGGGTTGGGACAGGGGCCGTCGGGTTGGGAGTACAGTCCCATATTGGGCTGGGCGCCGTAAAATAAAGGGGCTGTTGTGACCATGGAGGTGTTATAATATTCGCCGGTTTCAAAATTAATGATGGGTTTCACCGGTTTGTAGCTGTAATCGCTGTGGCCCATGGAGGTAGAATCGGCGCCGCAGGCCCGCTCATAGGTCAAAATGGCCTGTTGCCGGCTTAAGGGGATACCAACCCCCCCGCCATCCTGGCCCGAATAAAAACTCATGGTGCAACCGTCGTCACTAGCGATGACTTCTTCACCGGGAGAGACGCTGACCATTCTGGAAGGATCGGCAATGATATTGAAAAGCTGTTCTTTTTCCGCATCGCTGATCGCGGGAATACCCCCCCTGTCTGCGGCATCGGCAGTGCCGTCTGCTATATCCGCTTTAATATGGGAGGCGTTCATCCAGAGGCGCTCACCATCCCCCATGCGGGTTAAAATTTGTTTGCTCATAGAAACACCTTGCTTTTTAATTGCCTGAAATCCCCATTTCCGCTTCCGTTTCCGTTACGATGGCACGGATTTTTACCAGGACATCGTCCGGGACCGGCAAAGGGGTGTGGTTTTCCAGAATATAATGCACCTTTTGTATGGCCCGTTGGTGGGACGTCAGGGCGCCGGCGGTCTCCCAGACCGCCCGGGTTTTTCGATCGATCAATTCCGGTACGGACTGACGTCGCATTCCCCTAAAGGTATGTTCGTGGGTGAGAAATTCACCGCCGGGGCCGACGTCCTTGATCACATCCAGTGCCAGGGTATCATCATTGACCGGAATACCGCCCACCGTGTGTTTGATCATGCGGGCAAACTCACAATCTAACACCAGTTGGCCAAAATCAAAGGTGATGCCGCTTTCAACCATTCCCAGACCGTAAATCATATTGGCACCTGCCAATGCGGGTATCAGTCCGGTGAGGGTTTTTTCGTGGCCCATCTGGCTGTCGGAAATTTTACCGTCGCCCTATCCGCCGGCAACATAGCTCGGCAGCGCGTAATACCGGGCCAGTCGGGCCACCGCGCCACTGATCAGGGCGCACTCGGGGGTTCCCACCGTGGCCGCAGCCAGTTTCAGATCCATGGCGGTGGTGGAGCTGCCGTAAATCACCGGTGCCCCTTTCCGGGTCAACTGGGAAAGGGTGAGGCCGCCTAATATTTCCGCATTATGTGTCACCAGGCTACCGGCCAGGGTCACCGGCGCGGTGCCGCCGGCCATGGCCATGGACAAAATATTGCACACCACATTGTTTTTAGCCGATTCCATAATAATTTCGCAACAATCCCGGATCAATTGCAACGGACTGACCGGGCAGGTGGTAAAGGAAACCAGGGGCCTGTCTTTGAGATTTTTTATACCCCCGGCAATGGCGGCAGCCATCTCTATAATTTTGTTCAGCAGCCGTCCGTTGCCCGGACCAAAGGCACAATGCTTGCTGGTGTGGGTCAGGTACACCTCGGCGTTGTGCAGCGGCACGCTGTCCTGGTGGACGTCATGGGCCCCCAATGCTTTTTCGCAAAAATCGATCTCATCCAAATAATCGATGACCACGGCACTGTCCACCAGGTCCTTTTTCATGGGCGGCCGGTTTTCACCGGTATAGGGATCATTGATCATCACCCCTTCACTGAAATTGGTAAAATGGACCCGATTGCTTTCCAGCACAATATCGTGCACCGGATCACGTCCGTATAAAATCACCTTGGATGGGGCCGTGCGGATGGCGTCCTCCACCATATAGGCAGGAATTTTTACAATTTTACGCTTTCGATCCACCAGGGCACCATTATCGGCAAAACAGGCGAGCGCATCTTCATCTTCGATGAAAATACCGGTTGTTCCCAGCAGTTCCATGGTTGCCAGGTGGATTTCATCGAGTTCGTCATCGGTGAGAATGTTGAGACTCAACCCGCCATTTGAATTTTTCCCCGCATGTAAACTTCTTTTCATAAATTAAAACCCTAACCCGGCCAGGCCGGAACAAACATTTAATATTGAAAAATAAACGGTTGATGCCTAATGTTTTTTTCCATCACTTACAAGTACTTTTTTAAATATTCAAAGTCCGGGGTCAGTTTACCGTTATAGACAATCACCGCCTTTTTAATTTCCGGGCACAGGCCTGAATCTTCAAGACAGGTGTGGTAATCAGCGGCCAGTATGTTGGACACAAAGGGTTTTAACTGGTTGCTGAAAAACGTGGATGAATCATTGGGCAATTCACAGGGCAGGTTATCCACAGCCAGCACAACGATGCCCTCTCCCTTGTGGCCGTCTTTGGTGGTGCGGGTGAGCGGATCGCACAGGTAGGCCGGCAGATCGGTTTCGGTGGAGCGAACCGTGCATTCCACAGAACCGTTTATATCGCAACTGATATCGGCAATGCCGCACAGTTTGGGGGTTTTATTTTCTTTAAACAGTTTTTCAAGACTGTCCCAGGTGACAAACCGGGGGCAGTTGCTTTCCCAGTAAACCGCGTTGATGAGGATGGTAATATAGGGTAAAAATGCGTCAAAACAGCTTTTGTAGCGTTCCGGGTGTTGATAATACTCATTTAAATCAAAGGGTTTGTTCTCTTTGGAACAGACAAGGTCTTTTTCTTTAAAAATCGTTACATATACGGTCTTAGGGTTGACACGGCCGTTTTTTATCAGGGATTTTAATGCATCGGGTTCAACCGTTTCCACCGGCAGACAATCGAGTATCTGCTGGGCCCCCCCCGATACATTCCCATATCCCATGATGCCGATGACCAGGGGGCTCAGCGCCTCGGGAAGGCCTTTTTCTCTGATATGATCGCCTATTTCCTGTAAATGCGAGCGGGCAGCGGCCACCGAGGTGTATTCATGGGCCCTGCGGCAGCCTCGAAAGGGCGTGTCAAGGCCGTGGTGTTCCCAGTATTCCCCCATAAGCGAGAGAATATCAATGGTGCCGGCATCACCGGCATACCGGCCAAAATAAATCAGGCGTCGGTTTTTATCGTCGATAATTTTCTCATAGTCGATGAGGGTCGATCCGCTGGAAATGATTTTTTGTAAAAGGGGCATTCCCGATTTCTGGCCCTTGATGGTGTGGGAAAAAAAAAGATAGGTTTTGCCGTCTATAATTTTTTCTTCGGGAATCTCCTTGACGCCAAAAATGACCTCCCCCGCATCCATCCCCTGGCAGGAAACGGCACCGGCAGCCTCATACGCATCGGCCGTGAAAAACCGTTTTTGGGATTGCTCCACAAAGGCCTGGGCGTGGGTTTGCTCGATAATATCCTTCAAATCATCGGGAACAATGGGTGCCCGGCGTTCCCAGATATTCTTATCTTCGGCCCGGATCAATAATTTTTTCATCGTGATGTATCCCCCTTTTATTCAATGTTATTACACTTTAGGCAGCAACCACATGAATCACTATGCCGTTCGATTCTATTTTCGGTTGTTTTTGGATCAATTAAAAACTGCCTTTCACCATGAAGTTACTGAAGAACAGGAAGAAAAACAATGCATTATCCGACCTTAACCTTCATGTGCTTCATGCCCTTCATGGTAAAAAACAACTGTTGTTTTTGTATTAAGTCAATGGCATTGCATTGTTATTTGGCGTTTGTTTGTATTTTGGAGATTGTATTTTGTGATTTGTTTGACCCAATTTTAAGAGCAGATGGTGCATGCAATTTGCTATTTACGGTGTGTGTCTTTTCAACAGCGCCGGCTTATCCGGGTCAGCCATTTACCGAATCACCGAGGTCTGTTTTCCGTTCCGTAAAGGCAATATTCAAGGTTTTCAATTCGGCCAGCACCGGCTCATAAATTTCCGGCAGCACCGGGATATGAACACCTGTGAGATCGATTTTACCCTCTGCGATCAATTTTGTGGCAATGGCCACGGGCAGGCCCACCGTGCGGGACATGGACGTGTCGCCACCCGGTATCCCCATATCGATGAGGGTGGCGGTGACCCGCTCTTTTTTGTGATCCGGGTACTCGGCCGTAAATTCATGGTGCTGAATCAACAGGTCTTTTTCACCTTCATGGTAAATGAGTTTATTTTGAAGGGTATGGGCAAACATCTCAAATACACTGCAGGTACCGATATCGAGTTTTTTATCGTCAAAAAGACCCAACCAGTCGAGCTTTTTGATGGTCAGGGCGAATTCGGGAATTTTAAGGTAAGCGGCCACCTCTTTTTTTAGATCTTCGCCGGTGCTGTTGATAATATTGGCAATTACCTGGCGGGGGCTTACCTCGGAAAAATCAAACTTCATATTGCGATTGAGCATACCCAGTTTTTTAAAAAAATCCCAGGTTTCGCAATAACCGATATTGCGCAGGGTCCCCCGGTACATATTGAGAGTGGTTTCAATACCATATATTTCCCTGTAGGGTATGGCATCACGGTTCACATAGGCTTCAAAGGCACCGGCACCGGGGATGTCCACAAGCCAGTAATGCTCGAAGAGTTGACTGCCCGGCACCGCGATCACCTGGCCGTCTTTCATATACCGGCCGTCATTGGTCGCCGCAAGCATGGCCCCTTCCGGGCTCCAGGAAAATTTATATCCCAATGGGTTGTTGTTGTTTTCCAGGGCCGGCAGCCCGCCGCAGTATGAATGAAAGCCGGTGATGGTTCCCCCGGCATCTTTGATCCCATTGATAACCTGCATGGCGGACATATGGTCCACGCCGGGGTCCACGCCAATTTCATTTAAAAAAATCAATCCTTTTTCTTTTGCCGCGGCGTCCATTGCCCGCATCTCATCTTTTACATAGGAAGCGGTCACCAGGTGTTTTCGGTATTCCAGGCAAAGGGTAGCGATTTTCGGGTGAAATACCCACGGCAAAAGGCTGATAACGATATCCGCCCCGGAAACCGTTTTTTTTAAAAGCGCCTGGTTGTTGATATCCAGCTCAAGGGCCGTGCCCGAAGGATGGTTCGCGACAAGGGCCCGGGCTTTTTTAAACGCCTGATCTGCCACCGTCACCGTCATGGCCGACTGGTCAAGCAGATAGTTAACAAGGGGCCTGGCCACCAAACCTGCACCCAACACCAGTATTTTTTTCATAATGACGCTCCTTGATCCTTGAATCACGAATTTGCGCGCCTTGAAATTGAACTTTTTACGGGACCGTCATCCTTAAGAAAAACGTTATTTTAACTGCCTTGATAAAAACGCTTCACCCATTTCCATGACATGACCGTGATCTTCCGGGGCCGCCATGGTTTCGATCAATTGACGGTATAGGTTCTCAATAACGTATCTGCCCTGGGTGATCCTTTGGCCTGCCATTTTTCAAGGGTCAGCCCCGGCCATATATCATTACTGTAATCGATCTTCCGGTAGAGTTTACAGGTCAACTCCGATAACAGATAGTTGCCGCCGGAACCGGTTGCCGAAACATCCGCCATGCCCACCGATTCGTCATCTAAGGTAAATCCATTTGAAAACAGGCGTGCCTGATGAATAATCTGATCAGCGTAAACCACCAGCGTCGGGGAAAAAGCCAGAGAATCAAAATTGCCCCCCACAAAAGGGGCCAGGCCCACTTTGCCTAGACAACCGGTTAAATGGTTCATCCACAGGGTACCGCTGGCCAGCAGATCAGGCCCCCAGCCCGATACACTCCCCGAGGTCCCTGAATGGGGCAGATGATAATGGGCCAGCATTTCCGCGCATGCCAGGTTCAACAACATGGTATGGGGGGTATAGAGGCTCAGCATATTTTTCATATCGAAACCGGCGGGTAGGCTTCCAAGAATCACCGGTGCGCCTTCTTTTACAAGCTGGGTAAACACCAGTCCCGCCAGCAATTCGGCATTTAAGACCGCCAGACTGCCCGCCGGTGTGATGGGGGCCGTTGCACCCGACATGCCGTAATTATTGTATATTAAGGGCAGTCCGCGCCCAATGCTGGTCATTATTTTTTCCGATGTTTCCCCGTTGAGAACCAGTGGGGTGATTGGATTGACATAGGGAATAACACAGGGGTGCCCATGAAGCTCACCGGTTGTCTCCGCCATCAAATCCAGCACGCTGTCAAACAACCGATGCTCGGACACCAGAAGCACCAGGGGTTTGATTGTATTGGCCACCATTTCAAGTGCGGCGTAAAGGTCGGCGGCATGTGCCGGAATATCCTGAATCACACCCGGGGTCGATATAATATCAAAATTTGGAAGGACCTGGCCGAGCCTTACGGCCGTTTGCAGGTGACGCCTGGTAAACGGCTCGACCTTATCGGTCTGAACATCCTGATAAAAAAGATTGGTAACGCCGATGCCAAAGCGGGTTTTGTTTTCGGCATTGCCGCCCAGTTGAAAGGCATGATGGCCTTTCCGGTCATAAATATCCACTTTGGCAGGAGCGGCATTGATGGCCCACGCCACAATTTCAGGTGGAATGAAAACCTGGCGGTCTTTTATTTTACATCCGGCTTTTAAAAATAAATCTCTGGCCTGAGCGGCATCCACCCTGATGCCGACACCGGAAAGAATTTGCAAGGTATATTTGTGAACCTGATTGATCTGTTCTGAATTTAAAAGGGATATTTTAGGGCTGACAATGCTCATTATGAAACTCCGAAACATACTTTTTAAAAATATTTTTTTTTACACAAAGGGTTTGGTGGCGCTGATTCAGCATGTGTTGCTACCAACAGGACAACACATACCAGCCATTGCCCTGCGTGTCAATATATTTCAATAAACCGAAAAGGTGTTTATTAAAATTTCTATCGTCACAATTTTTTAAAAATAAGATATGATAAGCGCGTAAATATTATTTAAGACAGTGCAAACAGAGGATAGGTGTGATGGGTTGTGTCATTCGAACTCGAAACACTGGGCCTGCAATCGTTTAAATCAGGTAAATGGATTGTTCATAAAACGGCACTTGTGAACAAAAAACGATTTTTTTATAAAACCGGTTGCCTTTTGATCTTTACAATCCCTTTTAATCCTACTTTGTAACTGCAAAAACCATAATTATAAAAATACGTTACAATACTTATTAGCATTATTGACACCGCTTATGAAGTATTATCTATATATATAAAATAAAACATAAAAGATAAAAAAATAAACAACATGCCCAAGGATCTTTTTTTATCAGGATGTATGCGATTAAAAGGTATCAAAAAAACCTTCAATCGCATACTCCTTGTCAAGATGGGTATTTTAAAAATGTATTCATGCCTTTTATGCCGGAAATATAATGTTCTGCTGAAAAAGCGGCAATGGCGGCATCACCCACGGCAGTGGCGATTTGACGGAGGGGGGTGTTGCGCACATCTCCGGCTGCAAAAACGCCGGGTACCGATGTTTCCATTTTTGCATCGGCGATGATAAACCCACCGGCATCGGTTTCAACGGCATTTTTTACAAAACCTGTGTTGGGAAGTATGCCGACCCAGAGAAAGCAACCATCCACGGCCATTTCTTTTTTTTCATCGGTTTTGACATTTTTAAGGCTTACCTTTTCAACATTGAAAAAACCGCTGATGCCGGTGAGGACGGTGTCCCATAAAATTTCTATCTTATCGTTGGCCAGGGCCCGTTCCCTTAGAATGCCGGTGGCCCGCAACTGGTCCCGACGGTGAATCAAATATACTTTTTGGGCAAATTTTGTCAGGTACAGGCTTTCCTGAACGGCTGTATCACCGCCGCCCACTGCGGCAACAACCTTGTTTTTATAAAAGGGACCGTCACAGGTGGCACAGGTGGAAAGGCCCTTGCCGTAAAATTGTTCTTCTCCCGGAACGCCGAGTTTTCGGGGAGAAGCGCCGGATGCAATGATAAGGGCATGGCTTGTAATGGCTTTGTCGCTGAGAATTATTTTTTTTATCGGATTTGACAGATCAAGGGATGTCACTTCACCGTTTTCTATTTTCAGATCGAAGCGTTCCGCCTGCTGGTGAATTTTCTGGGCCAGGTCGGCACCGGAAATGCCTTCCGGGAAGCCCGGATAGTTTTCGATCCAGTCGGTTACGAGGATCTGTCCACCGGGAACCAGTTTTTCGATGAGCAGTACATTTAATCTGGCCCGGGCAGCATACATGCCCGCAGTCAATCCGGCGGAACCCCCGCCGATAATAACAAGGTCATAATCGGGTGTTGTCATGGTTTACTCCTGAAGTTAGGGTGGATAGTGGTTTTATTTTGTTTTGAAAAACCAAGTCCTTTGGGCCAGGCTTCTTTACTTTTTTAAAGCATATGGCATATGAAAATACAAAAAGTATGCCATTTTTTTAATTACACTCATTTAGGCTTTTTCAACCCCTGACCGTGAACCCCGTATCCTTGTTATAAAGGGTATCGATACCCATATGGTAAGCCATTTTTTTATTTTGTCATTGTTTCGGACAGATAAAATTTTTCGTAACCTTAAAATAAGTAACGTTTGGTAACGTAATTAAGCCCCCCACAAAGATGATGGCGGATCGCTGTACCGTACTGATTTTTTATGGTCATTTAAGTCCATTTGTGTTATTTCATCAGGCTCATCACTCCGTCGCATAAAAGCGGGCGGAACTATTGACAGCGGCGGCATAATGAAAATACTGGCGGTTTCAGACAGCATCGAAAAAACAATTTATCCCAAAGTCGATCCCGATAAATTCCCGCACCTGGATTTGATTATATCCTGCGGTGATTTGCCCCCGGAGTATCTTTCTTTTTTATCATCGTCCTTTCAGGCGCCTTTATGCTATGTCCGGGGCAATCATGACATCCGGTATGATTCAAAACCCCCGGTGGGTTGCGTTGACATGCATTGTCACCTGGAGCGTTTTGGCGGGGTCAAGATACTGGGTCTTGAAGGATCCATGTGGTATAACGGCGGTCCCAACCAGTATACCGAGCTTCAGATGAAAAAAATCATCCGGGGACTTTGGTGGAAAATATGGTGGAACAGAGGTGTCGATATGGTTATTGCCCATGCGCCGCCGCGTCATATTCATGATGCCGAGGATCTTTGCCACAGGGGATTTAATCTGTTTTCGACAGCTGATCAACCGGTATTGCCCCCGCTATTTTCTCCATGGGCATATCCATCATCAATTTGATGATCCCGCCCATCGAATAACGATAGAAAATCAGACGAAAGTGATCAATGTCTGTGGTGCTTATGTGTTTGAGATTAAACAAAACGAATTTTCCGAAGAAATAAGTTTTTGTACAAAAATTAAACGGTCCATCAAACAAAAACCCGAAGAAGACAAGGTTAAAAGTTTCAGGGACATTCAGCAAACGGAGCAGGCCTTTGATAGCCGCAAAATCGGTGTTCGGACGGTCCCTTTAGGTAAAATTGTCGGCAGTGTTGGTCGATATCATGATTTTGACAGCCGGTTCCGCCTGAAAAAGACCCTGTCGCGTGAAAAATTTATTCATGTCAAGGAAGCCATGCGGCAGGGCAAAGTCATGGGGCCGGTCAATTTGTTTAAGATCAAAGATGAGTATTATGTTGTGGACGGTAACCATCGCGTATCGGCCGCCAAATCACTGGGGGTCCCGGATATTAGAGCCCGTGTTGTCGAGTTCCTGCCGTCTAAAAACACATTGCAGAATATCCTGTATCGTGAAAAAATCGAGTTTTGTGAAAAAACCGGACTCCCGGACACCATTACCCTGACGGAAATAGGGCAGTATGACGATCTTGTCAAACAGATCAATCGGCATCAGGTTTTTTTACAAAAAAACACCAAAAAAGAGGTCTTGTTTTTTTCGGCAGCCCTTAGCTGGTATAAGACGATTTATCGTCCCCTATGTGAAATCGTTAAAAAAAGCCGGCTGCTGGAAGCCTTTCCAAGGCGCACGGTCTCGGATCTGTATCTATATATATCGTTTCATCAATGGGAAGGGGAACAGCTAAAATACAAAACCTTGATTGACAACCTGATTCCAAAAGATATGGAGGCGTTTCGAGAGAAAATGATCAATATCAAAAAATCGGAATTTCCCGAGATGCAACTCGGTGTAACGGCGTTTGTTTTCATAATTTTAGAGACAGGCAAAGATGAAAACCGTATTATCGATAAAATATTTGCCTTAAATGAGGTTAGAGAACTTCATTCAGTGCCCGGGGATATTGATATCATTGTTAAAATTAATCTGACGCGTAATTTTTTAAGTTCGGATTCCGAAATAATCGGCCAGTTTGTCACCGATAATATTCGCCAGATTAACGGTGTTATGAGAACACAGACCATTATTCCCTATATATCCAAAGGAAAAACGGAATCCGGAGAATCCATCTGGTAATGATGGATGGCGGTATGGAAAAAAGGGGGCACCCAAACATACAGGTTGTAAATTATAGCCATTTTGGGTATTATTAGCAGGTTCAAAAAACAAATGGTGTTTTTTATTAATTCTTTATTAGGAGGAAATATTAAATGAGAAAATTTTTAACTGTTGGACTGATAGCTGGGTTTATGTTGTCCCTGGCCGGTAGCAGCTGGGGGGGGACGGTTCTCGATGAAATCATAAAAAAGGGAGAAATTGTCGTATCCACGGATGCCAATTATGCCCCCCAGAGTTTCATCAATGACAAGGGTGAACTCGAAGGGTTTGATATCAGTGTGGCCAAGGAGATGGGAAAACGGTTAAAGCTCAAGGTCAAGCACGTCACCCCGGATTGGGATTTGATCACCGCGGGCAAGTGGGGAAAACGCTGGGATGTGTCCATCGGTTCCATGACGCCTACGGCGGAACGGAAACAGGCCTTGCTTTTCACCATGCCCTACTACAGCTCCCCGGCCCAGTTTGCCGTTCATAAGGATAACACCACCATTAAAACCCTTGCGGACCTGGCCGGTAAACGCATTGGTGTGGCCAGTGAGACGACTAACGAGCGTTATCTGAACAAAGACCTCAAGATTGAAGGGGTGAATGTTGTTTATCAGCCCTGGATGGCTAAATTAAAGAATTATCCCACCGATGCCAATCAAATTGAAGATCTGGCCTTAGGGGACGGGTTGCGCCTGGATGCGGTTTTTACCTCCCGCCAGACGGTTGCCGAAGCCATACGCAGCGGCTGCGGCGGAGGGTGTCCGATTAAAATGCTGGGCGATCCGCCCTATTTCGAGCCCCTTTGTTTTGCCCTGGACAAGAGCCGGGAAAACAGTGAATCCCTGTTGGCCATACTCAACGAGGTGATTCAATCCATGTATGATGACGGCACCCTGGTAAAACTTTCAAACCAGTTTTTTGGAACGAACCTGATTCCCAAACTGTAAGTTGTTTTTTTACTGATGCCGGTTTTCCATAACCAACCGGTCGGTGTGGAAAACCGGTTTTTTTATTCTGGAGAGAATATGATGAGTGAACCGTCAGCCCCTAAGACCGTAAATGAAATTCCCCCCGAGGCCCTGGCCGTGATGGCCAAAATCGAAGCTGCCAACAAGCGCTTCGATATTAATTTAAAGATTGCCCTTGCGGCGCTCATGGCCTGTCTTGTGGGGGGCCTGATTGTTCTGGGGCTTGATTTCAAGTTTATGTTTAAATGGCTGGGGTTTATCCTCACCGGTATGGGGTTTACGCTGCTGGTGTCGGTTCTGGCCATCACACTGGCCTGTATTCTGGCTGTTCTCGGCGCCATGGGCCGACTGTCCCGAAACCCGATTGCCAACGGCATTGCAACGGCCTATGTCTCCCTGGTACGGGGAACACCGATGCTGGTTCAGGTTTATATGTGGTATCTGGCCCTGCCCCAGGTCGGCAAGGCGATTTCAGAAATGGGCATTCCCTGGGCCCAGAGAGCCATGACCCTGCCCGCCATACCCGCCGGGATACTGGCCCTGGGCGTCTGCTATGGGGCCTATATGACCGAAACCGTGCGGGCCGGTATCCAGTCCATCAAAGTCGGCCAGACCGAAGCGGCCCGTTCTTTGGGCATGACCGAGTCCCAGAAGATGCGGCGGATTGTTTTTCCCCAGGCCCTGCGGGTGATCATTCCGCCGGTTTCCAATGAATTTATCGCCATGGTAAAGGATTCGTCGCTGGTATCCCTCATGGGCGTGTGGGAGCTCAGTTACCGGGCCATCAAGATCGGGCGGCGTTATTTTCAGTCCCTTGAGATGCTCATTATGGTGGCCCTGATTTATTGGGTCATGTGTATTGTTTTACAGACCGTTCAGGAAAAGATTGAAAAACACATGGCCCGCGGTGAAAGGAAGATCTACTGATGAGTTCAAAAGAGGCAATTATCAAAATAAACAACCTGCACAAGGTGTTCGGCCGGGACCTGCATGTACTGCAGGGGATCAATCTGGATGTTCAGATTGGCGAAGTGGTGGTGATTTTAGGACCGTCGGGGTCCGGTAAAAGTACACTTTTGCGCTGTATCAATTTTCTGGAAGAACCCACCGCCGGCACCATCGAGGTTGATGGGGTGATCATTACGGCCGGTGAACCCACCCGGGAACACAATGGCCATATCCGTGAGATTCGAAAAAAAACAGGCATGTGTTTTCAGTCATTCAATCTGTTTCCCCACATGACGGCCATCGAGAATATTATCGAGGGGCCCGTCACCGTACTGGGGCAGAGCAAGGCCCAGTCCATTCCCTATGCCGAAGAACTGCTGGAATGGGTGGGCCTGAACGACAAGCGCAATGAGTATCCCTCCAGGCTTTCCGGGGGGCAGCAGCAGCGGGTGG
Source organism: uncultured Desulfobacterales bacterium (assembly GCA_942490765.1). Lineage (GTDB taxonomy): Bacteria > Desulfobacterota > Desulfobacteria > Desulfobacterales > 4572-123 > 4572-123. The sequence goes on from CALNYM010000023.1 coordinate 569,504, forward strand.
CCATTGCCCGGAGCCTGGCCATGAAGCCCAAAATCATGCTGTTTGACGAGCCCACATCTGCCCTGGACCCCGAACTTGTGGGGGAGGTGGTGGATGTTATGGAGCGACTCGCCGAAGAGGGGATGACTATTCTTGCCGTGACCCACGAAATGCACTTTGCCCGGGATGTGTCCAACCGGGTCCTGATCATGGACGGCGGCAACTGGGTTGAGGAGGGAACCCCCGAACAGATTTTCACCAACCCCAAAGAGGACCGCACCCGGCAGTTTCTGGCCCATATTTTGTGAGCCGTTACGATTCTTGTTCTTGACTATGCCCTGCCCCTGCCCTATTCTTTCCGCCTTAAGAGACGGTCTCGTAAAAAGTCCAACTCCTGCGTTGCGCTGCATTTTGTAATCATTCAACGTACGATAAGTACGCCTCATGATTACAAAATTTGCACGCCTTGAATTTGAACTTTTTACGAGACCGTCTAAGTCTGACTTTTTACGAGTCCATCAAGCTTAATCGTAAAATAATAATAAGGCGACACTATATTGAAAATTTTGAAATCCGGCAACGCAAGGGTGATTCTGGCCCTTACGCTGATCCATTTTACCGGGGATTTTTACAGCTCCTTTACCAGCCCGTTATTTCCCGCCTATGTAGAAAAACTGGGGCTGACCATGACCCAGATCGGTTTTATTGCCGGGTTAAGCCGATTTCTGGCCTTTATTGTCCAACCATCGGTGGGGTACCTGGCCGATCAATACCAGACGCGGTTTTTTATTCTGGGGGGGCTTTTGTTGCCCATTGTGTTCATTCCGTTAACCGGCCTTGCCCCCTGTTTCTCGCTGCTGCTGCTCTTTACGGCCTTGGGATCTGTCGGGTCCTCCATGTTTCATCCCTCGGTGGCCGGCATGGTGACACTCTATGCCCGCAATAACATGGGCGTTGCCATGTCGATTTTTAACATGGGGGGCACCCTGTCCTTTGCCATTGGCCCGCTGTTTATTACCTGGTTTGTGGCCTCCTACGGCCTTGAGGCGGCACCGGTGACCATGATACTTGGGCTTGTGGTCCTGTTTTTTCTGTACCGGGTGGTGCCCATGCCCCGGGAAGAAGGGTTTAAAAAACTCGGGTTCATCGGTTCCATCAAAAACACCCTCGGCCCGGTGTGGAAACCCATATTTCTGATCTGGCTGGTAATGGTGCTCCGGGCCCTTATCAGCCAGTCGTTTTTAACCTTTTTGCCGGTTTATTATGCCCGTCAGGGGTATTCGCTGATCTCCATCGGCACCCTGGTGGCCCTGTTTACGGTGGCCGGCGCCCTCAGCGGCCTTTTGGGGGGGTATATCGGTGATAAGGTGGGGTATAAAATTGTGTTTATCGTCAACTTTGCCCTGATGACCCCGGTTTTGCTTCTGTTTTTGCATTTGACGGGAAACTGGATTTATCCCGGTGTTTTTTTAGCCGGCTTTTTTTTGCTGGCGGCAATGCCGCTGGGGGTGGTCATGGCCCAGGAACTGGTCCCCAACGGACGCGCCATGGTATCGAGCCTGATGATGGGGCTTGCCTATGGGATAGGCGGTATTATGACCCCGGTGGTGGGGAAACTGGCGGATATTTTTTCCATCCGGGAGGTTTTGTTTTACCTGTCCTTTTTACCGGTGTTGATTCTGGTGATTGTTTTTTTCTTCCCGGGTCCACCGGTTCGCCGACGGACAACATAAAAACACCTTTACGGTTGTGGCGGATTTGCGCTGCATGGGCCGTTTATGCCGGTTCCAGGACCCGGAGCGCGACCTTTTTGACCAGGTCCCTGGTGGCCTCCCGGTAGGCGGTCATGTGGGGTGTTTTTAAATGCGCGTGGAGGGCAGCCAGGCTTTCCCAGGCTTCGATGATGGTAATTGTGTTTTTTCTCAATTCCCCCTGCACCGGCAGACCGGCATCCAGGTCCATGGTCGGCTCATAGGCCAGACACCCTTTTTCCGCTGTGACGATGGGACGGTTCTGGTGTAAAACGGTGAGAAATTTTTCTTTGCTCTCCGGGTTGAGTTGGATTTCGGCGATGACATGAATCATGGATTACTCCTTAAATAAGAAATTACAATAATCAAAAAACAAATTCCAAACAAATCACAATGATTAAATTTCCAAATACAAAAATAGAGTCAAACTTGGAATTAACGGTTAATATCAGTATCGTAGGGTGGGCTGTGCCCACCAAAAGACAGAGCGACCCGCCCGCCTCGCCTGAGCGAGAGCAATGGCGGGCAGGAGCGATACCATAAGTTTTCACTTTTCAATATTAAATATCACGTACAACTCAGTTCTCATTATTTTGCGTAACCGACTTTGGCATAAAATAAACCGTGGGACAAGCAAAACCAAACGGGCTTTTAAAAACGACGATGCAAAAACTCCCCATTGAACCGGTGCTGCCCGAGATAGGCCAGACCCTGGCCCGGCGCACCAGTGCTGTCTTGCAGGCGCCCCCCGGGGCCGGCAAGACCACGCTGGTGCCCCTGGCCCTGCTGAAGGCACCGTGGCTGGCGGGAAAGCGCATTATCATGCTGGAGCCCCGGCGCCTGGCCACCCGGGCCGCGGCCCGGAGAATGGCTTGTTTGCTGGGTCAGGGTGTGGGGCACACCGTGGGATACCGGGTTCGCATGGACAGCTGTGTGGGTCCGGACACCCGTATTGAGGTGGTTACCGAAGGCATTCTCACCCGGCGCTTGCAGAAAGATCCTTTTTTAGACGGCGTGGGGCTGGTTATTTTTGACGAATTCCACGAGCGAAGCCTGCCCGCCGACCTGGGACTGGCCCTTTGTCTGGATGTGCAGAAAGAGGTGCGCGCAGACCTGCGAATACTGGTGATGTCCGCCACCATGGCCACAGATCCGGTGTCCCGGCTGCTGGGTCAGGCCCCGGTGATTACGGCCAGGGGCCGCAGCTTTCCGGTGACAACCAAGTATAGCGCCCCCTCTTCCGGCCGTACCCTCGAGCAAAATACCCTATTGGCCGTGGTCGGTGCCCTGAAGCAGGAAACAGGCAATATTCTGGTTTTTCTGCCCGGGGCCCCGGAGATCCGTCGGGTGCATGGGCTACTGGCCGGTACCGATATCGGAAAAACCGTTATCATCGCCCCGCTGTTCGGCACGCTGTCGCGCCGGGAACAGGATCAGGCCATCGGCCCCTGCTCCCCCGGGATGCGCAAAGTTGTACTGGCCACAGCTATTGCCGAAACCAGTTTGACCATCGAAGGGATCCGTGTGGTGGTGGATGCCGGGCAGATGCGGGTGCCGCGTTTTGATGTGCGCAGCGCCATGACCCGCCTGAAAACCATTGCCGTGTCCCGGGCGTCGGCCGATCAACGCCGGGGCCGGGCCGGTCGACTGGAACCGGGGGTGTGCTATCGGCTGTGGTCAAAAGAACGCCATGGCAGCCTGCTGCCCTATAATTCCCCTGAAATCATGGAGGCGGATCTTTGTCCCCTGGCCCTGGAACTGGCGGTCTGGGGCCTTGACAGACCCGATGCCCTGGCATGGCTGGATGGGCCCCCTGCCCCTGCGTTTGCATCGGCCAGACGGCTGCTCAGGCGCCTGGACGCCCTGGATGAAACGGGTCAGGTAACATCCCATGGCCGAAAAATGGCGGATCTGGGCATGCACCCGCGGCTGGCCCATATGATTTTAAAAGGCCGCCAGGAAAGGGCCTGCTCTCTGGCCTGCACCCTGGCGGTTTTACTGGAAGCGCGGGATATTATCCATACCCGGCCCGGTCACTGGGATGCCGATCTGCGCCTGCGGGTGGAGGTGCTCCAGGCGGTGGCGAAAAACAAACCCTCAGGCCTTTCAGGGCTGCAGGTGGATGTCACTGCCTGCCGTCTTCTCTTAAAACAGGTGCATCACCTGGAAAAACGATTGGACGTCCGGCCAGGGGCCATATCCCCCGATAAAACCGGCATCTTACTGGCCTATGCCTATCCGGATCGGATTGCCCGGCAGCGCGGAGAAAACAGCGGACACTATCTGTTGGCCAACGGGCGCGGGGCTTTTTTCAGCGAGCCCCAAGTCCTTGGTGTGGAAGAATATCTGGTGGTGGCAGACCTGGACGGAAATCAGCAAAATGCCCGTATTTATCTGGCGGCCCCCCTGGCCCGGGAAGCGGTGGAACAGCGGTTTGCCAGCCAGATCCGGCAGGTTGAAACAATCGTCTGGGATCCGAGCTGTCAGCGAGTGACATCCCGCCGGCAGCAGCGGCTGGACCACCTGGTGATCAATGATACGGCCCTGCCGCGGCCTGATCCGGATCGGGTGACTGCCGCCCTGATATCCGGGATCCGGATCAGCGGGATGGGTATGTTGCCCTGGAACAAGAAAACCCGCGCCTGGCAGGCACGGGTTCTGTTTTTACATCGCCTTGCAGCGGGTATTGAAAAATGGCCTGATGTTTCGGATCAGGGCCTTTCAGATACCCTTGAAACGTGGCTGGCGCCCTTTCTGGCCGGCATGTCCGGCAAAGAACACCTGCAGCGCGTCGATTTGAAAGGCGCCCTTTCCACTCTTTTGACCTGGAATCAGCAACATCGCCTGGACGCCCTGGCCCCCACCCATATCACCGTGCCCAGCGGTTCTAATATTCCCCTTGATTACGCTGCTGCCGGCGATATTCCGGTTCTGGCGGTGCGCCTCCAGGAGATGTTCGGTGCCGTTGATACCCCCACCATCGCCGGGGGCCGGGTGCCGGTGATGCTGCACCTGCTGTCCCCGGCGTCACGCCCTGTGCAGGTTACCCGGGATTTGGCCAACTTCTGGGCGAACACCTATTTTGACGTCCGTAAAGACCTTCGGGGCCGCTACCCCAAACATTACTGGCCGGATGATCCCCTGGCAGCCATGCCCACGGGCCGGGCAAAACCCCGCCGGCGCTGAAATTTTCAACGCTTTACCGTGAAGATGAAGATCTGCTGGGAAACAATCGGCTCACTGAACAAGTAAAAAAAGAAGACAAACCTTGACAATAAAGAAAACTTGTGGTTTTGAGTATATACCAAACACTTATTACATCATGGAGGTTTTTTAATGAATCGTTTTTTCAGAACGCGTTACCCAATGACGGTTGCGGTTGTTTTGGCGCTGGTGTTTTTCAGTTCTCCAGGAGTTGCTTTTGAAACAAATTCAGCACGAATCATGCCGACGGGCAAAGTTTTGCTCCATCAGGCGGATAAATTGGTCGGGGAAATCAGTTCGGAGGCCCCGCTGCCCATCAATACCGATTTGATCTGTAACGGCAAGTGCGCCATCAAGATGGACGGGCTGTATCTTGTGGCCGATGATAAGGCCAGGCTTTCGGTGGATACCAAAATCGATACGAATCATGTGGGTCTGCACTTTGCCCGGGGTAAATTTTATTTCGCACTGTCCAAACTGCCCTACCCTCTGTCTCTGAGAACGCCTGACGGTGATTTTGCCATTGATCAGGCGCTGCTCAACGCATCGGGCGATGGCGGCCTGCTGAAGGGATATGTGACCGTAGACAACGGGCAGACGGCCATCGGCGTTTTTGAAGGCGGTTCAATGGTTGTCTCTACTGAATACGGTTCGAGTATGATCTCTTCCGGCAAACAGATGATCATTGCCGCCCAGAATACGGCGGGAGACCCTGAAATCGACCCCCAGGGCACTGCTTCCGGAGGGAAAGAGGCTGCCCCGAACACGCCGGCCAAAACCAAAAAACTGAGCCCGGTTACCTTGGGCGCCATCGGTGCCGGTGCCATCGGCATTATCGCCATTGCTGCCGGCAGCGGCGGGGGTAGCGGTTCTTCTGCCGCCAGTCCGAGTGAACCTGACTAAATAACCGGTAATGACATACGGTTTTTGATCATGCGGAAAATAAATCCGGCGGGGGCTTTTAAGTAAAGGGCCCCCACCGGATTTATTTTTCAGACGTATCGTGGTATGGGTGATGAAAGGTTTTTTGCTTCCGGTTTTTCCGGATCTATCTCTATCTCCGTTGCAGTACAGGGTATTCCCATGAAGTTGATGTGTTCTTTTTTTTGGTTTTTATTGCCGTTGCCCCACTGGCCATGACCGGATGTGCCGGCAGCGACAAGATTGAAGGCAAACTCGATCATTATGCTGCTGAAAATGAGCACCGGCAGCAAGTCTTTGAGCTGAACCAGAAGCTTTTTGCAACCGGCAATCTGAACAGCGACCCCGGGGACCTGCTCCTGGGCCATGGGGACCTTCTCCAGGTCACGGTTTTTGAAGCCGTGGAACTCAAGACCGAGGTGCGGGTTACGTCACGGGGATTCATCACCCTGCCGCTGCTTGGGCATATAGAGGTCAAAGGCCTCACCGCCAGAGAAGCGGAAGTCAAAATTGAGGATCTTTACCGAGCTCGGTATATCAAAAACCCCCATGTCAGTATTTTTGTCAAGGAAAATTTCAGCCAGCGCATATCCGTGGTGGGCGAGGTCCGGCAGTCCGGCACGTATGATTATATGTCCAGGCAGCGATTGGTGGATGTGCTGGCCCTGGCAGGGGGATTGACCGAAAATTCGGGCAGCATGGCCCAGATCCGCCGGTCATCATCAAGCCCCGGTTCACGGGCCGTGGTGTTGGTGGACTTGGACCGATTGATCAAGGAGGGTATTGCCGACCTCAACATCGAAATCAACCCCGGTGATGTGATTTACGTGCCGAAAGCCGGTGTTTTTTTTGTGGACGGCGCGGTGCGCAAGCCCGGTCCGTATTCCGTCCGCAACGGTATTGTGCTCACCGAGGCCCTGCATACGGCCGGCGGGCTGGCATCATGGGCCGACGATGAGAAGGTGCTGCTGGTGCGCACCAACTCGGAAGGCAAGCAGGTTGTTACTGAAATCGATTTAAATGATCCAGAATCCCATCAAATCAAAATGCAGGACCGGGACGTGGTCATCGCCAAGGGCAGTGCCTTTGGTAAATTATGGTCCGGCACCAATTTTTCCCTTGGAATCCCGGGTATCATGGGATTTGGTTACAAGGATCCGGAAAGATAAAAAGGTTAAAGGCAACAGCGTTAAATGGTTATTAGTTATTGGTTATAAACCTGTAGCACAAGCCGCATAGGGAGTTTCATCTCGTACCTCTGCACTACATGGCCAAGTCGTTCAAAGGCTCGTTCAAAGTATGTATTTTCCATGCCAGTAATAATGGCCAAGGAGTGGCAAATCCTGGAATTCTGTCCTCTAACGTACGGGCGTGAGCCACCATGGAGGCCAACAAAATGACAAAGGCATCTAGAAATCTATAATCTTGAATCAGATACTTTTTCAGGACTGTGTGGGCAGCCACAAATGTGTGTCAGAGTCGATTGCTATAAAGCAGCCGCCACTGCGCGCGCATCAACGCGAGACAACTCAAGTCGTACCATTTCGATCAGTTGTCCCTCCTGCAAGTTCTTTTGTAAACTTGTGCGAGTGAGTCGATCCCATTGTTCACCGCAGCTTCTCGAAGCGTGTCTGTAAAGCGAAGCGACGCCATGGTGTGATCAAAGATACCTCATTGTTTGACGTTCGTCATTGGGAGGGAGTTTTTTTGGATTTTTTCGTGGAGTTGCACTCTCGCGATACATGCTGTCGTTTTGGCGACACATCTATCTTTTGACCTCTCTGCTATAAAAGCAAAGAAACAGTTGTCGTAGATGTGCACTCGATGCCATATAATTACGGAGAATACTTTTACTGCTCTGGTGTAGCTCTCATTTAAATAGTTCTGGCTGCATTATGGTGCGAACTCCGCCGTCACCCACAAAAAGCATCCTCCCTGTCACCGAGAACATATGCCATGGCACGCCTCGTTACCACGATTGTCTGCCATTACAACTGCGCTATATCATCCTGACAAAATGAAGGCGAAAGAAATTCGAAAAGAACTCGAATCGTATGGGATATCGGCGGAGCGTTTTTGGAAAGAAGGTGGTTGCCACCTTGGAAGAAGCTCGAGCAAAGCGGGAAAAACCTATGAGAAAGGAAACGACAACTACTACTCCAAGTGATGTCAATGGAACGCAAGACACTGCTACGTCTTCTTCTGCTGCTGGCGCTATGTCCTCGAGAAGTGGAACAGATTGCAGCAGAAAAGCTCAAGGCCAAAGCTATGAAGGTGGGAGAACTCAAAAAAGGCATTGCAAGACTTGGGGATATCGACAAGGTCATTTTTGAAAAAGAAGCGAGTTCGTCCAGGCCTATGCCGAAGCTGTGGTGGAACGGTACGTCCAAGAAAACGGGTGGAAAACAACAAGCACCGAAACAACAAGAAGAGCCGCGTGACCCCTCCTATCGAGACGTGGTGATGCAAAAGTTTAATCCACGAGCGTTAGGGAGGGGTGACGTTATTGATGTTACGCTTGGTCTATACCAAGTGATCCGAGCGAAAGAAAACGTATTCAGTTAACGACTCTATGTTGAAATCCTTATGTTGCATAAACACAATCTCGGTTTTCCTTTGACCTCATCTCCCTTTGAATATCTTAGTCTAGCTAGTTTCTCTCGACATCTGTATACCAATGGGAGTCTTTATAGCTACATGGAGCGACAATAGCGCAGGTTGTGTTGTGTTGCGTGCGAGCAATAAGTTGCGAGCGTTCAAGACTCATGACTCGACTCACTCTCCTTTGCGGCACGACTGATTTCCCACAATGGCGACGTGTGTGCTGCTCGAAGAACGGCACCGACGACAGCGCCAGAATCGAGTCTTAACGCATCACAACAAGTGATATACCTCTCATTCATATTATCATTGAATATTTTCAACTTAAGATTCGTCCCGAAATTACTAGAAACCAAAGCACAGAAACGCGCAAGAAAATGGCGAGCATTCCTCCACGATCCAGCATGGAGCATGTAATTTCCGATGGTGAACAAGAAGAGGTTGAATTGTACCATTACTTCAAAGGAGCGCCAACATTATGATGATCAAGCAAACTTGTATTCCATCATTTTAGCGACGGAGCATTTGGAACGAGCATACGCGAGAGACTGTATTACGCAAAAAGAAGTAAGTGACTCGAGAGTTTCCTCTTGAATTGCCTGAAAGACGGTACTGGGACCCAATTCACTCACCCTTGTGCTCGTTTCTTGTCCTTTAGTATACAACAGAATGCAACAAGCTAATTTCGCAGTTTCGGCTAGCGGAAAAGGCGGCATTGAAAGAAGCAAAGGTCGAGTAAGTTCGCAATCATTCCTGTTGAGCTGCTACCTGATGCCTCTGAGTACTATAAGCCGATCTCTAATCTTAACCACATGTACTTTTCATTATTGCAGGGACTTTATGACTCTCATGAAATGGACTGTCCCCGTGCAACGGAGAGATTGCTGCGAATGGGAGTACCAGAACCCATGAAGAATTCCGATAGCAATACGACAGTGGCTGTGACTGTTGCTGAAACTGTGCAACACTTTATCACAACCATGGATGCAGTCAAATTAGAACAGCGAGCGGTAGACGAATTGCAGCCGCTATTGAGTGACTTGATGGATTCTTTGACACGTCTTCCTGAAACACCTAACGACTTTGAATCCAATCGCAAAGTAAAAAAGTGGTTGCAAAAGCTAAACGCCATGCGAGCAGTCGATCAGATTGATGAAGACGATGCACGACAGCTCTATCATGACTTGGACTCTGCCTATGCGGAATTTACGCGATATCTCAAGAGAACTACATGAAAAGCCTAGAAATAGTCTAACCATTTGGTCTAGTTACTAGCTATCATACACACTTTTACACATACATTCTCCTTTTATTCTTTCTTGTCGCTGCCATCCTTGACGGGAATATAACGCCAAATCACAGCCAAGATGGATCCTGTCAATGCCATCCACACAACACTCACAGCAGATGGGATACGCGCGGCGTATTGTCCAAAGTGACGGTTGGCCAAAAAGGAAACCAAAGGCCAGAAGACTTCATGGACGTTTCAATGGCCATTGTACGAGATTCCACTTCGTTAAATCCAGTCAGACGGGGCAAGGCATAACCAACCAAACCTCCCAACAGGTGAAGCATCAAAACTGGGATCTGAAGAGAAATACCGGCATTCAAAATGGGCTCTGCTACTTGAGCAACAGCACTTGCCACAAGAAGACAGGTCGACACAACACCAACGACAGGAGCAAATGGAAGGATCTTCTCAACAATCTTTGGGAAGAACTTATTCAATGTCATACCAACTGCAATGGGTGCCAACACAACCTGTTTTGGAGATATAGAGGTTGAGAGACGAATAGGTCGAGGTGTTGTGTGCAAAACAGCCATGCACGTATGTTGCTTTACATACCTCAACAGTAGACTTGGCAATACCAGCAGCATCGACGGGCACGACAGCTCCAAGAAGTCCCTTACACAAGAGAGGAGTCATAAAAATAGCCCCAATGGTTGTCGCAGTCGTCATTAGGACCGAGAGAGCAACATTTCCACGAGCAATGTATGTACAGAGGTTAGAAGCTTGTCCTCCGTTGATACTTCCCACAAGAACCATACCAGCAAGGAGTGCTGGTTCCAATTTAAACGTCCTTCCCAAGAACAAGGCAAGAACAGGCATCATTGCGTAACAAAGAGTGAACTGCATCACAGTTGGAATTGGCTTTTGAGCAACAGCTTTGAAATCTTCTGGTGTGAGAGTGATACCCATGGAAAGCATAAGGGCGGCAAGTGCACCAGTAAAGTACTCTGTCGTAAACCATGCAAAGGAAGTTGGGCTCTTTAGGGCAATGCCTGTAAAAAGAACCGTCCATACTGGGAAAAGATTGGTGGCAATGTTTGCGACCTTTACGTAACCATCAAAAAATCTTTTTGCCCAAGCCATCATCGCTACTTATCTGGTTCCACAGGTTCGGCTGCTTCGCTCTATAATACATATGAGAGAAACTATAAGCAATGAAATAACTTTCTACGTCATTGCATTCTCAGTAACATCATGGCACTTACCGACATGCTCAAGGCTCCACTCAGATACCGCATTGAGCGCGGGGGACAGTTGCCACAGGTTGAGCCGCAAATGTCGCTTTGCGTGGCCAGATTCTACAAAAAGGAATAAACAGAGAAAATGACACCAAATGTGAGTGTCAAGATCGTGTTGGCATTGTTCACATCACTGAGCGGTATCCTTGTTATTGGCATCATCGAGTCACTGCATCATTTGCGGCTTTTCGTGCTCGACAATGCCAATTTTTACACTTACAGGACGAGACAACGGCGAAAAAGCCGATCCCAAACAGGGAAGGGCAACAATCGCAACAATGGAGGCAATCTTCATGGTGCTTTCTTGCTTTGAAAGTGAAAAAAGATTCCTGTTGCACGTCGTCGGCGGCAAAAATGCAAGTGAGAAAAAGTACGTCATAGACCTTTGATCGGTTAGTATTCTATGAAAGTAGTCAGGAAAGTATAAGAATACGTAAACTAACCAATTACCCTTTTATTTTGGCGATATCTCGGACAAATGTCATTTTCTTTGATATTTTCCGTATGGACCCATGAAGAATAAAGATACCAAAAGAAGCCGAGTATGCCATCTTGAAACAACAGTTGAGCACCACAACAAACCTCTCGATCATCACATCGAGCATGCAATGAAATCAGGGCTTTCTCGATCAGGTTTGAGAGATTCAAAGAAGGAAGAAGGTTCAGCGAGAGAAACCGATCCGCTTCTTTCTAGACGAGCTGCTGAATCGCATCATCACGGCGGCTCGATCCGGTCCCGGCGAAACAGTCGCTCTCCGGCGTCACTCATGAATCCTGATGATCGATATACTGCAAATGTCGCTTCAGGGACAATAATATCAGAAGAAGTGTATTCAGAAGATGTCTACGAGCTTCATACAGACAGTACATCCACTGAAAGTGAACGACAGCAACAAGCACAGCACACTGGACTGCAACCAGAAAATCGCACTGCACAACCCGTTTCAGGGGATCAAGTATTTCATCTTCGACGAACAAATGCTGTATATAGACCTGGGGATAGGAATGCTGCTCAAAGACCACTAGATGACAATGGAGAACCGCCATTGCTCGAGATTCCGGAAGAAATTTACTCGGTGCGCAAGTCGGCCCTCCAAGTCATGAAGCCACTTATTGGATCATGGGTACGTGCGTTAAAACCGTTATATTACTTATTGAATTACCTTGAATGATACTTTGGAGTTCGCCTCCTCTTCCAATGTTTACTCACCTGTTTGTTGTGATGGCCATTTTGTAGCTTGTCGTTTCAGTAGGCTTTGCAATTTCCTTGTTATTAGGAATGGCAAAGTGGACACAACTAATTTACGATTTACCATACTGGTTCATTCTACTACCTTCTTGGGGAACGCATGTGGGACTGCTTGTATGCCATATCAAATCGGCATCGGCTCTTTCCACCTTTATAGCCGAAGCAAACGACAATCGGCAACACCCGGATTCTACTGATCACTTGGATCGGACCGAATATCTACCGTTATTGCAAAGATCTCTCAAATTTGGCTTAAATACTGGGTTGTTGTCGTTTTGTACATTTATTTTCGAAGTGCTCATGTATATTCGAGTGGCACAGGGGACCCTGTCACTTGCTGTAGCGTTTATACCGCTATGGATACTCGTCGGTGGGGCAATTCTCGATGGAATAATATGCAAGTCTCAACACTTTTTACGAGTGCTCTGCTGGGTACTGGTGTTTACATCCATGATTCTTGCCGTTTTGCGTCAAGATTACGGAATGGAAGAGATTCGATGGCGTTTTGTAATCAGTCCGATTGTTGCTGTTCTCTCGATATCATCAGCAACGTTGATTTATATTGTCTATGGGCATCAAGTGGGGTATTATCGCTTGACAGAGTCACAGCTGACTGCAGGCATTTTGTATTCCATGGCGGCACTAATTTGTATCGTTTTGGTAATTTTGATTGGAGAACTCATGCCCCTCTCTCGTCCTGTCGAGATTGAAACTCGATTTTTCATTGTCGTCATGGCGCCATTGGTCGTATGCCTTGTCGGCATGGGAGCCTGGGCCGTGAGCAGAGACGAGTTTGGGAGACTGCTTCTCTATGGTGGCCAAACAGCAGTTCATCCAATGAAACTACGATGGGAACCTCAAGGATGGAACAGCGTACAGGGCAAGGGCGTAGCTATCATACCCATGTTTGGTGAAGTGAGGTACGTACTATCTGGGATATAAAAGTGTTCCTTCCATTGTTTCGTGTAACCATTGCCAACAAAGTGTTGATTCCTTGATATTTTTTAGCTGCATGCCTCTTGAGCGGTACGAACCTGATGGGGATTGAGCTGTGCTCGTGCTGTTCATGTTATCCATACGAGGACGAGGATGTAGAACTACCGAGAACAGAGGAAGAAGCTAATGGGTGGCTAAGGCATCCATATCTGACATCGCAAAACTCTCACAGCACGTCGTCGAGACAACGTGACGATGGTAGCGCTACGGGATCTCGAACGTCTAGCACGAGAAGCCGAACGTAATAACGAGGATCGACTTTAAAACAAATAATGAGCTACAAAACATTGTCAGATCATGCGAAGTTATTTCAAGTAACGTGCTTCAAGAAGAGAAGCCGAACGTAAATAACGAGGATCGACTTTAAAACAAATAGAATACGAGCTACAAAACATTGTTTGATCTATTTCACTGAAGTATTATTTCAAGTAACGTTGCTTCAGCTTCTTGAGAATGCTGTACTCTCGACCGGGGAAGCGTTCTAGCATGTTTTTAATCTCTGATAGCTTTTCGGGAGCATGTTCAGTTACGATTTCAATACATTGTTCTGCAGGTGTCTTCTTTTCCGCTTGCCGCCCATAAAGTAGCTCTCGGGGAGGAGGGCGCTCAGTCCAGATTCTCCACGTTCGACTTTCATCATGGATACGGAGGTTTAGATCTCCATCGGGAGCGGTACGAGCTTCTTCAAGAAGAGCGTCAGCAGTGCTAAAGTCCTTTTCTCTTCGTGCAATATCACGTTGCTTCAATAATCCATTGACAAGGTCCGCGTTGACACATGCATCATTTTCTCTAGTCGTTGGGATTTGTCGCCACTCTTGCAAACCTCCCCATCGACCGTCACCTTTAATCTCCGATATGGTATCCGGTACTCTCCTCCCATCTGGCGACACCCACCACATTTTAAGACGATCGTCTAGATGAACTCCAAACTTGAATTTGAGTTCCTCCCGCATGTCGTCACTAGCGTCATAGTTGCGTCGCTTTCTCGCGTCGTCACGAGCACGAATCAAGGAAAAAATGGCAATCTTTGCCTCTTGATCCAACAAGTTTGATGCATTTTCATCGGCACATGTCCAGCTCATTGGAACCGTCGACTGCTTATCTCCTCGTGGTGTGGGATCCCGCAGTTGTTTCCCGTCCTTTTCTTGTACATCCTCTCGAACGTAGAGCGTCGCTCCTTCCAGAGGGTGCTCCCTCATGATGGCAATGGCGTTTTGCGCCATTTCAGTAGTTTCAAACTGAACCACACCACATCCTTTGGACTCTCCTGTACTTGCGTCCACACTGACGGACGCAAAGACGACATCACCAGCAATACGAAAGTGGTCCTTGAGTGTCTGCCAAGAAGTGTCGGGAGTCAAACCTTGGACAAACACCCGCGTTCCACGAAAATCTTGTCGAAAGGTACGATTTCCACGAGAGTCGTCTTGTTTTCTTCGTTGCGGCCGTTCCTGTTGCCGTTTTGGAGGTCGTTCTGGCTCTGGTTGTGCTTGTCGTTTGGGACTAAACCTCGAATTCTTGTCCATCCAGCTTGTTTCCTTCATGTCCTCGGACGCAACTCGCTTTTGCCTAGCTGGACTTCTCGACTCTTTCAACTTGTTCTCTTTCATAACGGTAGTAGTTGTAGATGACGGTACACTTTCTTCCTTGATGTGATTGACAGGTTCTGGAATTGCAACGTCTTGGTCGCCATCATCTTCAATGGTAAAATCGGGCGGAATGTACTTTGGAGTCTTGTCTTCTTCAAACAGGTGTTCATCCTCAACAGTATAGTCGTCTGGTGCATACCAGGCTGTTTCGTCGTCGACATCCTCTTCGGCTGGTGGAGGCTGTGATGCCTTGGATGCTCGAATCTTGAGGGAACGGCAGGACTGATCGTCGTTACAGATGGGTGCAACTGAAAGCCAAAAGTAGTCGGAGCGTAAAGGCATGCCACCAGTGTCGGCACAACTGACGATACAGCAAGATTTCTCTTCATAATGATTGATCTATGTGCTGTCCTCCCTACTAGTATTCTAGTGAGCATGCTGATGGTAATGTGTGATGTGTGATCGCGATTGAGGCTGATGAATGCAAAACAACGTCATTGGTGGCAGTCGAATGGGATATGAGCTTTAGTATTTCTCGTTAGGTCTGCGTGATGCGGTACCGTTACGACGTTCAAGGCTTCATCGCCAGCAGATTTCCAAGATAGCAAGTGCTGAGGCATCAAGGAAAAAGCTGTCTGTTGCATGGCTCGTTCTAGATCCCTGCAGACATGCAAGAGTATGAATGACTGAGCTCTATCTGAGGTTTTGAAAAATGTCGTGCCATTTCTTCTTCTGACAAAGCGTTTTTCGTCTTGTAGACTTTCTACGTAGGTTTCGGAACAAACGCCGGCCTGGTCGCCAAGTTTTTGCGCGAGTGTCACAAGGCTTTGGTGGAGTTGTTGAGCGAATGTAGGCGCAGAAAAAGGTAAGATTCAATGCAAGGGAAGCTGCAATAGACTGGTATACAATTGAAATACTATTGGGCCAAATTAGAGAGTCGTCTATTTGCAAGAGCGCCAGTGGATCGAGATTTCTCATTTTTGTTCTTCGAGCACCTCCTCTCGTGATGGCACGAGGTATCTTTGCTTTCGGGATGATGACGTCACACGTAGGAACTGTACTGACTTCTACGTAGGACGCCTGTCCGTCTGCTTCTCCCGCCGAGCTTGATGTTGATGCTTGGTTGATGGCGGTTTGCTTCTGATGATGAGAGCTTGCAATGGGATTGTTCTTGTTGTGGCGTCTCTTACCCTCATCTTTCCTCTTTCTGTTGTAACCTTGTTCAAAATAGATTTTTGTACTGTTGTAAGTTGCTCGTCTCGAAGGGAGAAAGCCGCGCCTTTTGTTTTATCTATCTTTCAGTCAACTCAATATCTTTCATGTCTCGCTTCTTCTATATAGCCACTGTTACTTGAAACAAGAGAAACGTCTAAGAGTAGACCGTTTACGGTGAATAGCCGTCACCATTACGTCCCCACGTAGCGTAATCACGCCCTCCTCCCGCGAATCTGCTCTCCAGACTAAAATGACGAGCGGTGGAGGGGCGGAAGAGGAGGAAACAACAAAACAGGATAACGAAGAACCAGAAGTAGCTACAGCAGCAGTAGATACACCGGAAGAAAATGTAGAAACGCAAGCCGAACGTCGACCATGTCCTGGAGCAGCCGCCGACGCAAGTTCGGAGGCAGTCGATCCTCCAGAATCGCCTGCACCAATGGCTCAGCCTACCGCTTACCCGCAATTGTATGCACCACACCTTACTCCACAACAGGGTGGAGGATATTACATGTATAATCAAGTGCAAGTGACTCCGGAACCGCCGTCCCCAGCCGGACCAAACGGTTCCTTTCGTCAACAACAGTTTAATCCTTTTGCTGGCCAGTATGCTGGTGGTCTCCCTCCCCCGCCCCTGTCCCCTCGTGTATCCTCCATGGGCAGTCTTCCTCCGGCATCGCCCCTGTTCCCACGTGTAACCAATAATGCTGCTGGTCGCATGTCTCCAGGTGGCAACGGCGCCCCTCCGAGTCCTGGTCCGTATCTTGCCTCTCCTGGCCTCGGAGCTGCCATGTATCCTCCGTACGGCCAATCTTATAGTATGAGCGGCAATGGTGGCGGGCCTGGATCTGATACCTCTCCAGAAGATACCAACGCGTGGTCGAATAGGTATGTGATTCTGTCTTTCTTTTCGTTATGTATGGGCTTGATCACCACCATGAATCTCACAATCCGTTTCGCGAAAGAAGCACGCAAAATCTTTATTCACAGTCTCCACAGTTGTATGGAAATGCTGGACTAACGCGATCTGCAAGTGGCGGGAGTAGAACGTATTCCTTTGACGAAATGTTGCCTCCTGCCATGTTGGACGTCCAAGATCTTGCTGGTAATCCGGCCTATTCTCCTTATGGCCAAAGCCAAACTGCTGGTGTGAGCGGCACATTGTTTGCCCAACAGAGTTGGGCATATGGATCTTCGGGAGAAATGTACAATGCTCCTCCTTCGCCGGTTCCTCCTCGTCCGGTTCTTCCGCACATGCCTGGTCAATACGGAGCAGGCCCGAGAGGTGCTCCTCCACCCCCACCGCCCTACGGTGGTCACTACTACCCTGCCACCTCGCCTGGTCCTCCAATTCAAACTACAGCCTCCAACAAGGGTCCGGATGGAGCGAATTTATTCATCTTTCACATTCCAAACCATTTTACAAACCTCGACATGTATCATTTGTTTGTTCCATACGGTAACTTACTCAGCGTCCGAATCATGGTCGAAAGAGATACTGGACGCAGTCGCGGCTTTGGTTTTGTATCATACGATAATCCTGATTCTGCAGCAATGGCAATCAAAGAGCTGAATGGGTTTGCGGTACGTTCATGTCGCTTCGTTTCTCGTTGCCGTTACATTATTGACTAACTCGTTGTCTCTCGTTGCCTTTCTTCAGATTGGCAATAAGCGATTAAAGGTCCAGCACAAGCAGATTCGAGCAGGGGAGAGAGAACATTACCAAGAACATTCTCCTCTTGGATACCACCCTGCTGCTGGCGAATACGAAGGAGGAGGTCCCTATTCTGCTGGAGGTGAATACCCTGGTGCCGCTGATGCGACTTCGCCACATAGTGGCGCTGGAAGCTGGTACGGTGAATCCCATGCCCCATCGCAGTCCTTATCACCCGAGCATGCCTTATCGCCTGAACACGAAACAGAAAACAGGGATACATATGATGGGAAATCGCCTGAGGAAGAGGGCGCTGACTTGCATCGCTCAGGACTCGGGAACCTTGATCCTCTTCGTAACGCACTTCCAGATATTTCCGGCCAGGGTGCAGTCAAATAAGCAAGCTGGGTAGACTTAGAGATGTGAAAAGCCGTGGGTCTGCGGCAAGCAAAGCAACATAGAGTATGTATTGCATGTTGCACGAGAGAAGAATGTAGAGTGTGTATCACGCCAGTGTCAAGTACTGTAACTCTATAACTGTGTCAAACTTTATGAAACGCGATTGCGCCTTCTAGATATGTTGTGCTAGTAAGAAACGTAGGCTACTTCGTATTTAGCATTTACAGTAACCTGCTTAGTCGCAACAACCGAGTGTTACGCCGGCATTAGTGGGACAGCACTCTCCTTTCAGTCCAAGATCGAGACACTTTGAGTTTGCAGCACACGATGAAGTACTGGTGGACGAAGAATGTGATGATTTCTTTGGGGCAGGAGCTGGAGAAGAATCAGACTCTGTTGATGGATAGGTACCAGGACGACTGGCAGGTCGTCCACCACCACCAGAAGAATATGGAGCTGCTGGATACGCAGTATCCGCTTTGTGACTGCCACCTGCGTTCCGCTCAAGAATGTGACTAAATACAAAATATGCGAATCCGCCAATCAAAATCACGGCAGCAAGAACGGGAACAATCACGAGGATGCACTTTGTGAGTCGTTCTCTCGTACTCATGGCTCTCGGCTTGACGTAATATGTTGCTTCGAGGTCAAACTCATCGCCTGCTGCCGCCTCTGCTGACCCATAACTTTTCTCTACGGGTGCACTCATCGCACAATATATAGCAAGCACTTCAAGGCTCCTTACATGCAAGGCAACAGGTGATGATGCGATGACGATGGCACGACATAATGGGTTTAGGTTATGTAAAGGCTGAGTCGGATTGGTCAAAGATATGATCGCGAGAAATGCTGTGATGGAGCATGTATTTCTCTTTTCTGTTCACAAAAGCAGGTAGACCTACCATGTTGACCTACCTAGCTTGTCACCCCCTCTCGATTTGGTCCATAGCATCCTGCTCCAGAAGGCTCGAACGACGAATGCAAAATTTACTTTCCAATGTATGTATCAAAACTTAACATTAAGTAACAAAATTCTCATCTATATCCAATAAACTCACACCGCCATTCCTTACGAGTTCTTTTCTTTGCTTGGCAGTACAGTTCGCCCCATTAGGTTTGACGTATAATGAGCAATCATCCAAAACAAGTTACCAATAGGACGTTGTGCAGCTGCAGCAACCGACATGTTTTCAATGAGCCACTTCATCAGGGCACTGATACTACCATTAATCACCAAACTGTTGAAACCCAGGGTACCATCATACTTTCCAAGCGACAGACAGTAGAGCTTTGGCGTCGCCGTATTTCCGACAATATCAGTTGGATAGACCAACAAGGGATCTGCGGCTGGACCTGATCCATATTGTTTGGAATCTTGAGCCACCAATTTCAGTACATTTTCAGCCACTAAATGAGCATTCAGTTCGGCCGTATGAGCAAGTTTGAGGTCATTGCTCTTGGCGTGAAAGCACAAGTCTCCGGCACAAAACACGTGCGAGTATCCATTAACTTGCAAATGATCATTCACCACTACCGACTTGTTGGGACCTTGAAGCGCTTTTGCAAGTGTTGCGTTAGACTTTAAAATGTCTGAATTTGGAGCTACACCCACACACTTGTACACGACATCTACTTGAATCTTGGTGCCTTCTTTGAAGGTGATTGATTTGGCATCCATCTTTTTCAGTGGTGACCCTAGATAGAGTTCCACATTGTGGCTCTCTAGCCATTTGGTGGCATATCGAATGGAAGAAGGTTCCATACCAGGAAGAATGGTGGGCGCCATGTCAATCAACATGACTCGTTTGGTGCCAGCAGGATACTTGTCGCGAATCTCTCCTGCCAATTCCACACCCACAGCACCCGCGCCAACAATGGCGACTGTTTGAGCCCGATTTAGTTCCTCGGCAGCATTATTCCACTGTTTCTGTCGGTCCGCAATCGTTGGTTGACTTGGTGTCGGCTTAATGAGGCCTGGGTATGACGACCCCGTAGCCAAGACGAGATAGTCAAAGGGAATCTTGCGACCGTCGTTTAACGTCACTTCGTTCCTGTTTCCATTCTTCTTTATACCCTCAACTTGAATACTCACGACTTTTCCTGTAATGACATTGGTCCCCGTCTTTCGCAGTACTGAAAGAGGACAAGTCAACTTGGAATATGAGGGTGGGTCGACGAAACAACGAAGAATCCCGGGTGTATATTCAAAGAAAGTCTTGTAGTCAATCATGGTAATATCAAGCTCATTCGAGTGTTTTGCCAACGTGCGCTGTACTTCCAACCCCGCAAAGGAAGCTCCGACAATGGCTACTTTGCGTTTTGTTGTTGAACCGTTGGATGGAGCCGCCGAACTTGAGAATGCTTGAGTGACAGCTGCCAAAGGCACCAAGACAACATTGATGGCATTCAAGATGGCTCCAAGCAACCAAGCAGTAGAGTCAAACAAGAACTCATAGAGATTCGTTGGCGCCATGGTCGTCATTATCAACTTTGTAGCTATGCATACTTCTACTTTTATAATATTGTCTTCGTCATCAAACGACGAGAGAATCGAGAAGCGTGATGATGCGGTGGCACATGCCAAAATGACTGTGACAAAAAAGTGAAAAGTCGCTTTCCCGCCACCGCGCCAACGCATTCATGGCATCACTCTTCACCATCATGGCGGCGGAGGAGGAGCCTTTGATAGACGGCACTTGCGCCACCCCGAAATCAGAAAGTACCATACACAATCATCCTTCACGCATTCTCTTTGGTTCGTGCAATAGCCAAGCGTATCCTCAACCATTGTGGCCGGTAAGTTATGTTTCAGTTCACTGCCGCCGATACATTGCTACATACATGTACATACTGATTGGAGCTCCTTACTCATTTCATACATCAAATCTTTTACAGGCAATTGTAGCAAGGAACGCAACCGCATGGGTGTGGGCTGGTGATGCAATTTACTCGGACCCAGTCATTGGTCACGACTATAGTTCAATCATTCCAAAGGCAATTATTGATCATCCAACTCCACAACGACTCGAGGAGTTATACAGTGACTTGAAGCACCATGAAGGCTACAAGCAGTTGCTTGATCACCATACAACCATCATGGGAACATGGGATGATCACGATTATGGAACCAACAATGGCGACATGAACTTTCCGTTGAAACGAGAATCGGCCATTGCCTTTGTCAATTTTCTTGGCGAATCTCCAGATTCCGGCATGGGAAGACGAGCTCGTAGTGGCCGTGGAGTGTATGGGGTCAAGGTGATTGACTTTGACCGGCCCGTTGGAGAGCAAGTACTGACGGAAGAAGAAACTGGTATGGATCCTGACGTTGTAAGTGATGAGGAGTCCAAAGTTGTCTCCTATTCCAACCATTCGGTGGCAGTCTTTGTCTTGGATGTGCGAAGCTACAAAACCGCATGGACAAAGCAGAGTCTTGATACAAATGGAGACTTTCTAGGTGAGGTTCAATGGAAGTGGTTGGAGGAGGCGCTAAGTAGAAGCAAGGCAGCAGTCAATATCGTCGTACAAGGCTTACAGGTTCATGCGGATCGCCATCCAGATGGAAACATGGCAGAAGCATGGTCTCGATTTCCTCGTGCACAACAGCGATTGTACGACTTGTTGTTACATCAAAATGTGCCTTCGATACTAGTCAGTGGAGACGTACACATGGCTGAACTCTTAAGAAAAGATTGTCGCAACAAGAATGGAAACGTCAAGAGTCTCACGGAAGTGACAACCAGTGGAATGACTCATTCTTGGGGAACGAAATTCTGCTCGCGACCAACGTCCAACTTTGTTTGCCGGTTTGCGTATGGAAACTGGGTGCTGAGGCAAAGCATGCATTTCGCGCACTGGATCAATCCATTGAATGAGCTTATTTTATCTGGCTCGGGAGAAATGCAGTACTCTCTCGATTTAAACTTTGCCGAATTTGAATTTGACTGGGAAACGAATGCAGTGATTGTTCGAATTCTTGGACAAGACGGCGTTTTGCTTTTGAGCACTAAATGGTCATTGGCCGAACTGAATCAAGGACTCTTAGGGAGTAAACTTCAAGAGGAGGACTTTCGGAAAATTGAAAAGAGTCAAGAGGAGCTCGGCCTTCCGAAAACTGACTGGACCTGCGTCAGTTACCGCGGGGTCGCACACCCGTATCATCGTCCATTTGCTCTCACTCTCACCTTTGCAATGCCGATAACAATGCTCATGGGACCTCCATTGGCGGCTGTCATTCTCTTTTTCATGATTGTCAGGCGCCTTTTTCAAAGAAGAAAATCTAATATTCAAGCTTGAGTGCTCGCAAGGCAGCTAATCGTCGCGATTGAAACCTATTCGCGGCTGCCTCTCTGCTTCTTGCCTCCAAACGATTCCAAAAGAGGACAAGATTCATCCAGCCTGAAACCATCACCGCGAGAAAGGTAGGAAGTAACATAATAGCTGCCGCGTTATCCATTGTAGCTGCAGTAATGACGAGCGAAATGGAAGCTACAGCAATACAAGTAGAGCACGAATAAAGACATTTTGAGAGAGTGATCCATGAGAGCATCCAAGACCTGCACACGAGAAACACTCACAAATTAAGTAGACCAAACAAACACAGGCAGCAAGTCCTACTCGACGTTCAACGATAAACACTCGGTACCACTCGTCAGCCAAGGCAATCTCCACCAACAAACTCCACATGATTCGTCGAACAGGGTTATGTTCTGACGACCAGTCGCCCGTCGATGCGGCAGCCTAAGGCACCGATATATTTTTGTGTAAGGTGAGTGTACACAATGAATCATTTCTACATGCATGCATCGTCTTGCGTACCTTGGCCACGGCAAACATTTGAAGGAAACGGAGCGGAACCCAAGTGGAAGGATAGAAAAGTGGGTTCGGTTGAAAGCGTGGCTGTACAGTTGTTTGAGGAGCCGACATCATACTTATCCACTGTTCAGGATCTTGCATCCATTGCAAGATATGCCAGGGACGAGTAAAGACTCTAGCCGCCACTGACTGTCCACTATGTCGGTGACTTGCAGCAACTTGAACTCGTAGCGGACCACCCCACAGCGCGCACGCCGAGGCACACGCGTGCCCAGTGCCCACAACGGCAATAATCCATAGGAGAGCACACCACATGCGAGGACATGAACCGTCTATACTACATGGAGGGGTGTGCAGTCCTACCATCCATCCCATGACGCCACTCAGTAAAATGAGAATTGCAAACTGACTGACAAATCGACAAAAAGCCCGAAAGGCTGCAGGTAGTTCGTAATAGTTCATATACAAACGCTCCAAGCGTGAATACGTCTTTCGAATATACCTTCCTCTCATGTAATCCATGCAAAGGTCTCCGCAGGCATTCAATGCACGACGGGACAAAATGAGTGGCGCAAGGAATCGAAGCGTTCCAACAAATGCTGCACCAAATTGAACCGAGAAACCAGAAAGAAGCCCAATCAAATGTATGGCTGATACTGGGTCCGTTGACATGCTAACTTGATCCGGTTCGTCCAAGAGTGGATGGCTAAGTTCATGTATTGAAACAATTGTCGTTTCGTTGGCAGCAATCATCTGAGGCGCAACTGTGGATATGGAAAAGGATGTGCCACGCAGATCAAACGTGATTTTCCCTCGTTTTGGTTTTCTTTTCTGTACAGACCCTGAAGAGGGCGGGAATCTCGCATCCCAGGGCATTGCTCCATCTGCTCGAGTAGCAACAGTCGACGACAGAAATGTCGATGAAATGAGGTCGTCGCGCTCAAACGATTCGTGCGGGCTTGGCTCCAGGCTCCAATTGTCAGTTCGACCTATTATGGCAGCCGATACTATAGTCCATGTGCCCATTAGAAATAAGACCAATGCTGTTCTCCGCCGCTGCCGTGATGGCGCGGCCGTCATGGTCGACATCTCAAGATTTTGTGACGTCGCGCCGGAGGGAGGCGCGCGCCGGCCGGTTTCCCGCGCTCAAAAGATTTGGCGATTTGCTCTCTCCTCCGACCTGATGACCTTTCGAGAGACCCTGAGCCATTCGTTCGCCATGAATCGGTGCCAGTATTGCATCGTTTGTTTCCTGTACTACATGCTCCTTTCGTCTACTTGTAGAGCTTTTTCAGTCGTAAACATCAACCGCCGCTTCATTACAACAACCATGTCGTCAGCATTAAAAGCAGGCACTACAACAACTCGTACTGTCGACGTGTATCCCTTGTCGCACAAGGATAGTCTCAATGGTCAGCACGTCAAGACGGTTCATGTTGTTCGTCATGCACAAGGCACTCACAATGTCAAGAAGGAATACAAAGATATTCGAAATTTGGATGCGCGCCTGACTGATTACGGCAAGGAGCAATGCAAGAGCCTCTCACAAAAGTCCCCGTCGCTCGTCTCAAAAGACGCCGTCGTAGTCTGCTCTCCCTTGACACGTTGCATCCAAACATCACTGCACTCCTTTCCCCATTTGGAGACATTCATGGCACACGAGTCGTTACGAGAGACTGTCAATTATGCATGTGATCGACGACGTGACATTTCCGAAATTCAAAACGATCATCCCGAGGTGGACTTTTCTCATATCGACAATCACGAGGATGAAATTTGGAAATATTATGATGAATTACTTGGAGAGGAGTACGATGGAACACGCGAAAGTGCTCACTTGTACAAAGTGGCGGAACGAGGACGAAGCTTTTTTGTCGAATGGCTCAGGGAACGAGACGAAGACGAGATTGTTGTTTGCAGTCACGAGGCATTTTTGCGCTGCATTTTGAATTGGGGACAAGAAGGCGGTGTACCACTCATGCCAGAGCAACATTTGGACAATCGAGGCGAACAAGCGGAGGATGTGGCCCTGTTTCGTTATTGCGGACAAGACTCTGAATTTGAACAGCAAATGCGAAGCGGGTATGAAAACTGTGAAGTCAGATCCTTTTTGATTGCCTTCTCTTCATAATTTCGAACGATAGTCTTGCAATGATCGACTCTAACCGTATTGTAGAGGAAGAATCTTGGAACGGAAGAGCAACTTCGCTAATTGTAGCTAGCAAATCTAACTTCCGTCTGACTAAATAAGAATGTCCACTGAAATAGCCAATTTCCCCTGTCCATATGGCGCATATGCATACGAGTAGCAGAACTCCATGCTACAAGCCATATTCACACAAAAGAACCTGCTCAGGGGTTGCGGTTCATGGTGGGGCATGACAAACTAAAATTCATGGCCGACACAACATTCAAACGAATGATGATGATGTGCGTGCTTGGTGTGTTGCAAAAGCCTACCTGACATCCTAAACTTATTACAGAGTACTCGTAGAGTAATAAATAGTGACGAGGGATACTTAAGATTGGTTTATTTTTCATTTCGTTTCAGTACAAATCAATGAAGCAATCCAAAAAGAGGGCGCGGCGCGTTGTTGCGCAAGGCCAAGAGACGAATGGTGACAATGACGTGTCTCCAAATGTCTTGACTGAGCTTGTATCTCGAATTTCCCTGTTGGAGGATTCTCATGCTCAAATTGAGGAGCTTACAGAAAAGGTTGCGACCCTCGAAGCGAGGGTGACGGAACTGGAAGGAGAACTCATTCGAGCAGAGGATCGAGACTTTGCAGTCGGCAGAAGCGTGTCTCCCACCATTATGGCCATTCGTGAAGGCAAGACGGCAGTGTTGGCAGAGCGCCTCCTTCGAGGAGCGGATCCAAACCATGATGACGGACTTGGTGGGAGTTGTTTGATTCATAGTGTGAGCGCTGTGCCAAGGCCGGAATGCACTCGACTGTTGATTGAACATGGAGCGGATGTGACGTATTGTTTTCCAGCAGACAATGCGAGTGTACTAGTCATGCTCGTACAATCATTTGATGATGCGTCAGATAGCTCCTTTTGTTCCGGCGACTACATTTTAACTGCTGATCTTCTCGTTACTGCGGGTGCTCCTATTGATATTGTGGAGGACGAAGAAAACAGAACCGCAATGAGTATCCTACTAGACGAGATGGACCCCTCGCGATTAGGAACCAAACGATCTCGGGAATACCTTGGACTAGTTAATGTTCTGAAGCGTACCCGTTGGGAGGAGTATAATCCACATGGCCACAATCCTTTTGTGGTTGCTTCGCCGGCTGAGTCCGCTTGGCTTGTTCTCACGGGAGCAGCAAACGACACCGGTGACGAAACGCGTGTGGACATGACTCGATTGCGATCCATCACACCCAATTTACGTAAGGACGTCATGACATCACTGAACCAGTACAAGGGAATGCGTGAAACATTTGTGCACGTGCTCTTGACAATGAAGAATGGAACCAATCTGTCTCCCTTTTGTTCTCTTCGCGGCCACGAGGCCACTATCCTGCCATTGATTGCAGCTTATGCTGGTAGCATTGGGTGGTCACTTCAAAAGCTGCAAGAAGCGAAAGCGGTTCTGAAGGATGCCATTGACAGATTCAATGTAGATGGAGCAAGCGGAGATAGCTTTTATGGCGAAGGTGATGATGGCGATGACGATAGCTACGAGATTGAGATTGAGGAAGATGATAACGAGGAAGAAGAAGGAAATAGCGAAGATGGCGCGAGTGATTCGGACGATGGAGATTACTAGTAGTAATTGCTTTGATCGGCGTTTAGGGAGCTAGGACGCAGCGAGAGAGTGCGTCGAGACATGTAGCTGGGTACGTAAAGACTAAGATCTTTTAGATTTCACGAGCGAAATTATGAATACCGCAGTGTGTCGAAGTACGTCTACTCATGTTCACCGTAAAATGCTCAGATCTGAGCTATCTGACTTGCTAGTAAACATACGGCGTGGGAACAAGCACACTACACGTATGCTGTTAAATCCGTTGGGCCCGCCTATTTAAAGAAATACCTTACCATAGTCTACGAAGTAGTATTTACTACTTAATAAGCAGAATGAATCTAGCCAGTCGTGGTCAACTAGAGACTGGCCAGCGCAATTTTTCGGCGGGAGATCGCCAAAATGATGCGAGCAAGTCGTGCTAAAAGAGACTCACGATTTGATTCGCTGGTACAGTATATCAATCATGCAAACACTTTGACTTGAAGCCTTGCATGCAGAACGTGATGCTACCACCATCAATCAGAATATTTGCTGTAGTGATTGCTGCAACATCCTTTGTTGTTACACCTGTTTCGAGAGATCAAGAACCAGCAACCACCGGACGAGGACGTGAGGCTCTTGCTGTTCGATTCGATCAATCCTGGGAATTCCACGAGTGCAACGGAATATTATCAACGACGAGCAACTCATCCAAAAGTCTCACCAGAGACAGCTTTGCGTCGCTACTGCAGGACATTGGTCGTGGAGAATTTGACTTTCGGCTCGAGAACCTGCCTCTCGAGTGTTCCTGCTTCTTCAACATGCACGCCTGTCGAAACGGGAGACAGTGCCTTGGTAATCAGGCAAACATTCCTATATCAAGTTCGGAGGAACGATACTTTATCTGTTACACGCTAGCATCCATGTTGAGACAGTCGGAGAGCACACTTGTGCCTTGATTTAAATATAAGTACTAGCTGGCGAGGAGTAGCTAGGAACCAGCTAGCTGAAACAACCTGAGCTCTAATCCACTACGTAATTACATAAGTGTAGACAATATTGTATGGTGATAAGTGAACAAGAGATGTTGACGCCATGGCTACAGTGCTATCTAGCTAAGCTTCTCTTTTGCCAGTTTTCACGGTCACGAGCTCCGAGCTCCCAAAAAGGAGATGCGACGCCGCGAGAGTGCTGATGCCAAAAGCAAAGCACAAAAAATGGTGATGAACGCGGCGCGGCATCAGTGCTTGAATAAACGGCAACAGCAATCCTTTGTAACAATCAGAATACGTCTGTGTAGAGCATATTCTTCTTACCGGGTATCCGGTGTGAATCCGAGTTGAAAAAGTCATAAAACCATGGCGCCGCCACAGCCAAGACGCGTCTTTCGTCTGGGGTCGTGGAGTTTTCAAGTCTCTCCACGGTTAAGAGATGCCGTCATGACTTGTGCAACGACAGTGGCTGATACAATGATTTATGTGATTGGTCCCATTTTAATTTGCTTTGCCATTGTTATCGCGGGATGCTTGACGTACACGTTCTTTTACGTAATGTTGCCAATGATGCAAAAGGCATGGGGAGATTCACCGTACTGGTCACTCGTCATGAGCATGCACGTTTCTTATGTCTTATTTATATTGACAAATGTCATGGTTAATTACTATTTGTGTGTCATGACCTCCAACAAGGGGCTCGCGTATGAGAGAGTCGTACGAGAAATTGCGGATGCAACCGGCTTTCCCTATCCAGAGACTCCAGAAGAAGTAGCACAATGTAAACAAGACTTTGAAGATCGCATGATTTTAAGAATGGAGCGGCGCAAAGCAAGACGTGTTGCAGCGGACGAAGCATCTTTATCGAATAGCAACGCAACCACGGCGGTACCAAGTGGCGCTGCTACTACTAGTGGCAACAATATGACACAGAGGAGAGGGGGAGGAGGAACAGGAACTCCAACCACGTCACCAACTGCCCCAGCCCCTCGTGGATGGATGCTCATGGGTGCAACAGAGTGGGGTTTCTGTCGGTATTCAAACCAGCCCAAGCCACCGCGATCTCACTACGATCATGTGACAAAGACGCTTGTACTGAATATGGATCACTTTTGCCCATGGTAAGTGTTCATTTTGTGATGAGACATGCGCTTATGTTGTCTAATATATGAATAGTAATGTCTCACGATCGTATTCTGCTTGTCGTTGTGGCACTGTTGCTTAGGATGTTTAACACCAGTGAGTCTACTTTTGTTATTGTTGTACTGCTGTTTCCTCGTTTCGGGCTCAGCTAACGCTTGGACATCCCTCTCTTTATTATTCCAAAGTCGGCTACTTGAATTACCGATACTTTGTAAACTTTCTCTTTTATGTTTGCATTGGCATGCTATATGGAGCAATGCTTAGTGTTCGGGCATTTGTTTCCATGTCGTTTCGTCCAAGGGGCGTCTCAGCCGTGTGGCGGCCGGCACGTGGTGATGAAGCGGCTGTCGCATTTTCCTTCATGCTGTGTCTCTCTATAGGATTGGCCGTAGCTTGTTTGGGAGGGTTTCACTTGTATCTGCTCTTGACGGCCCAAACAACGATTGAATTCCATGGTACGTAATGGCTTGTGAATCTAATGAAGAATGTATCCAACTCGGCTCACCTTTGCGCATCCACGCCATGCTATACACAGGCAACTACTCCCACAGGAGACGAGCAAAGCAACGTGGCTCAATTTGGAGGAACCCGTATGATCTCGGATGGAAGCAGAACTGGCGTCAAGTGTATGGGTCTCAACATTGGTTTCGAGCGCTTTTGCCGTCATCTCGTGAACCGGAATTCTTACCGATACCAATCTCGGGTAAGCCTGCACGACGATATTTGAACTCTAAAGATCAAGACAGTCGAACAAGCAATGGTCGCGGAACTAGCGGAATCAATATAGTATAAGGTGGAGACGTTAATTGAACTGCTACTACTACATGTACACATTATGAAAAGATGAATGCAAAAACTGTCGTGTCCAAGTCAATGCGTCATATGTTTTCGTATCAATACCAAACACTGCGGCCAATCCTCGTCTAGCTAGAGCTCTGCGGCGGTCTCGAACGGATCCTCCGATGTCTCGTTGTGATCAGATCTTCGTTGCATGGAATCTTCAACCAAAAGGGAAGCAAAAGACATGCAAGTAAATTCCTTTTCTGCTTGACTTTCAACGGAAATCGTAGCATTTTCACCGATACAGTCGTTTGAGTTCAAGCAGGCATTCATGTTGAACAGCAAAGAATATCGAAGAGGAAGACGACGGTTTCCTTCTCGAGTCTTTGAGTGGCTAAATGCATCCACGAGGGAAGCGAAATCCGTTCGCGTCAGTCCTTTATTCATGGGATACATCTTAAGTTGCTTCATACAGTCGAACATGATATGATGGGATCGTTCGTCGGCGATTGATTGCTCATTCGCATTGGGTGTTTCCTCTCGACGCTGTTGATAATGCGACGAGACGGCAACAAAAACCATGGCAACGGCGACAAGCATCGAAACGGATCTGTTTGAGATTATACTCTTCATAATTTGCTCTATTGTTTTTAGTGCTGAACCAGCAGAACAATTATGTGTTGTTTATCTACTGATGGGTTTGCTTTCGGCCAGTGGGAACTAATTTTGTGAGCTAATGGCCGAAATGACTGCCTCCGAACGAGTAACGGACAATTCTACAGAATCGATATGATCCGAAAGCACTCAAGGTTTGAATCTTTTGTATTCATGCCGAATACCTAAGAGAGAGTCTTCATTTCATTCCCGCAGGATTCAAGAAGTCGTGCCATCACTAATACTTGCCTCACACCTCACACCATCGCATCATCGCATCCATCTGTTGATACCGGTAGGTGCAAGCAAGCAAACAAAACCAGTTCTCATTCCTTGAGCACAATAGCTTCACTCGACGCAGTGACGATATATGCGAATGTCCGATACCGAAGAGAAGGCGAAGGCGAAGCCGGTTTCAGTGTTCATTCTTCTTGGTCAGTCCAACATGATTGGGAAAGGCAAAGTCAATGGCGGTGACGGTTCACTTGAATATGCGGTCAAAGAAAAGGGACTCTATCCTTACCTAGTGGACAAACATGGCGATTGGATAGTAAGGGATGATGTGCGCAACGTGAGAGTCATGGGAAGTGGAACCGGCGCCATGAAGGTGTTTAACAACGAGTGGATGACAGTTGGAGGAAGCAAATTGATCGGACCCGAGTTTGGAATTGGAAACATCGTGGGAGACGCCAGTGACGAACCGGTTATGATTATAAAAAGCTGCATTGGAAATAGGGCGCTTGGTTGGGATCTGCTTCCTCCTGGGAGCGATAGCTTTGAGTATACTGATTCCAAAGGCGTTACTTGGGAGTATGCAGGATACAAGGGCTCTCCTGAATGCTGGAAAAAGGGAACTGAACCGAAAAAGACTGAGTGGTATGCAGGTATACAATATGACGGCGACATTGCGAGAGTTAAGAACATTTTGGCGCACATTGACGAGTACTTTCCTAAAGCAACAAAGTTTAAAGTGTCGGGATTTTTCTGGTGGCAAGGAGACCGAGACAGTCGTAGTCCTGCACTCTCTAGTCACTACGAGACGAATCTTGTACGTCTAATCCAACAGTTGCGAACAGAATTTGATGCACCTGAAGCAAAGTTTGTTTGTGCTTCTCTCGGCCAAACCGAACGAGGCGACACGGATGGTGGAGGTGAGATTCTGAACGCCATGTTGTCAGTCGATGGAGAGTCTGGCAAGTATGAACAGTTTGAAGGCAATGTTGCAGCTGTCTATGCTCACCCACTTTCCAAGGGAGGAAATTCTGGTGGACATTATAACGGGAACGCCGAGACCTTTATGAACGTTGGAGAAGCCATGGGAAAGTCAATGGTCAAGCTGCTTGTTGGCAGTGATTGATCAGGTGATGTTCAAGGCTTAAAAATGTACAGATGGAAACTCTCGATTATGCCGCAACGCAAGTCGCCTTCAGTCGCACTGCTTTGGAGCGAGAATCATTATCAAGCGCTTGCTTCATAAGAACGGTATCAGACCTGCTACGGATCCCGCCATTTGTAAGACAGTACACACTGCGATCTGAGGATCAGGAGCTTCAGTGAGCTAACATTTCTAAAGTGTGTGGCAAGGAGGTCTATACATTTACGCGGTAGGCTACTTAGATACCGATGTAGCAGATAGATGCTAGTGGTGAACTAGTGCCATGAGAGTTACGAGTTAACTGAAAGGTTATGCGAGTGGTTGTTTGGCGCGGTCGGATCAAAAAGTGTCATTGGTGGCAATAAACGCGTCATTAGGCCCCTCTCGCGGAGAGGACAGTCCATCAGTCCATGCATACCGTAAGAGCTCACAAATGCCTGTGGTTGGGGTACTTTAACCACTAGAATCTGCATCATTGACTGTGTTCTTGTGTACGGTAGTTTTCCTTTCTCATTGGAGAACGTAGTGATTTACGAACATCGCGCACGAAGCAACTTGCTTTGTCCAAGCCGTGTGGCGCTTTGTGCCGTTTCCTCTACTCTTCCTTTCCTCTTGCTTCTCTATTGTCATGTCACAAAAGACAACGTCCAGAGATAAATCTCCCAGTGAGGCGCCTGTGCATTCTTTTGAGGCAAGCGATTTGCAAAATGAACGTGTAAGCAGTCTCAACAACATGAAAAGGTCGTCACGAAAGAGGGCTCCGGCGCGGATACGCCCCGACGTAGTTAAGAATCGATTTACTACGAGGTTCTGTGCATTCATGGTCTCTATGTACATCAGTTCTCATACCTTCGCTACAACAGTTGGGCCTGACACAGATGCCGATGACAAGGCGGGGGTGGTTTCTGTTTCAATCTTCATTTTACTCGGCCAGTCCAACATGGTTGGGTATG
>CALNYM010000024.1:0-211265 GCA_942490765.1 uncultured Desulfobacterales bacterium
CAGCGGGACGGCGCTGGATGTCGTTGTCGTAATCGCGTTCCGAATCGCAATGCAGTTTGGGACCAGGGGCAGCTTGTTTTCTACAGGCGTTGACCGGCCTCCAAAGGGGCTGGGGGCTGGGGGCTGGGGCTTGAGTGTCTTGGCGTACCCAAACGGCGGCCCTAGTGCATCGGCGCGAACATGTCGAGGCCGTTCCCAAGGCCGTCAGCAATACCTATCCGCATCGCCCTGCAGGGCGACACGGGCAAGCATCGAGTCAGGTCAAGAGCGGTCTTGGAATATCCCTGTCACGCCACTGCACCAGCCTCAACGCGGGGCCGGGGCCGCCGCATCCGCCGCCTGCGGTTGCATCAACAAGGCCAGCGTCGGCTGATCGAGCGTGCCGGTAGGTTCCAAGCCGGATGCCTGCTGAAAGGCGATTATCGCTCTCTTGGTGGGCTCGCCAGGCGCCTGCGCACCGGGGGGCTGCAGATGGCCACGGGCGATCAACTCCGCGGCGGCGCGATTCAAGGTCTCTTGATAGACGCTGATCCGGCCGCCCTTATCGCCAAAATCGCCCCGGTCGGAGAACGTCTCGAGGCGTTCAGTGCCGAGCCGATTGATCAGCGCGGTGACGGCACGGATGAACTGTTCGTCGGGACGCGCTTCGCAATAGTCGGCGAGCCACGCGGCCATGATCGGCGTCTCCTGCCAGGAGGCCAAATCGAAGGTGTCCGGCTCGTAGCGATTGGCGGCAGTGAGGTAACCGTCCAGCCAACCGCCGAAGCGATGATAATCGGCTGACTGAGCCGACCTTTGTGTCAAGTATTCGGCGCAGGTTTGAAGACCAAATCCCTTGATCGCGAAGCGCCCGGCGTCGTCGGCGGCGGACAGCGCCCCAGGCCAAGCAAGCGGGAAAACGAGCAAAACAGCCGGCGGGGTGAGACCCCACGGACGGGACCAGCGATACATGACGGGCTCTCCGAGCAATACGAAAAACGGCGACGACCCGTTGTGGTGGTCGTCGCCGTCGGGCCGCGACGCGCCGGCACTGCCGACGCTACGGGACGACGCCTTGACTAAACAGCTACGCGACGCCGGCGACGTGCGATCAGGCCGCCACCGAATCCGAATGCAAGCAGGGCCAGCGTGCCCGGCACCGGGACCTGATCCAGCGCGTCGAGATCATCCGCCCATTGGTCCGCACCGTAGGCAGGGTTGACGACCCCGTAGGACGCAAAGACACCGGAGCGCACCGTAGCGAGCCCGAGCTGCTCCGCGGCGGTAAAGATGCCTGGAAGGCCACCGCCGGTGCACACGACACCCGAACCCAACACGGACCCAGCGGCGCAGGGCGTCGTCAGGACGTCCCCCTCTTCGATGGAGATTCCGAAGATGCTGTCCAGCAGACCGATCAGCGCAGAACCGCGGCGCACAGAGAACAACAGCATGTCGGTGGATCCGCCCATCCAGTCGAATGGCACCGAGGACGGCTGGTAGCCGGCTTGACCGTTCTCCCAGAGCTTCAAGGCGTCCAGGTCGTCGCTGCCGGCACCTAAGGTATCGAGACCGAGTTGAGCGGCTGCCGCATACACCGACACTATACCGCCGGGAATGGGGTTGGGGTTCGGCGTCGGGTTCGGATTTTCGATCGGCGTGCCGACCAGCACGTCGCCGCCGACAAAGCCGTTGGCGGCGGCGGTGCCGTAGTTGGGTACCGTTCCCCCTCCGGCACTGCCCGGAACCTCGAGCGGATCGGAGAAAGCCGAATCCAGCGAGAAATAGACCGGGCCGTCACGATCCGCCAAAGTGGTTTCGAAATCCACCGCGTCCAGATTATCGCCTGGGTCGATCTGGCCGGCAGCGCCGCCGCTGCCAACAG
The DNA here is from genome assembly GCA_942490765.1 of uncultured Desulfobacterales bacterium. Classification (GTDB taxonomy): domain Bacteria; phylum Desulfobacterota; class Desulfobacteria; order Desulfobacterales; family 4572-123; genus 4572-123. Next base: position 1,862 of record CALNYM010000024.1, read on the forward strand.
TGGGCAGGTTGGGCTCGATCAGGCCGACCCCAGGGGCTCCGCTCGGTGCCACGTTGTCGCCATCGGTGAAGTAAGCGTTGGTACCAGCCCCCGGGGGCGCGGGCAGCGGCGGCTTGCGCGTGACGAAGGTATCCGCCGATGCCTGCTGGTTGCCCAGCGCGCCCTCCAGGCGCACCGCTGTGTTGGGCTGCCCGATGGCGAATTCGTCCACGGAAAAGGTGTAATACCAGTTATCGGGCGGAATCGGCGTATCCATCGGATCATGGCCGTAAGATAGGGCATCGAGTTCACCCCAGCCGTTGGTGTCGTCCAAGGCGTCCGCCTTATCAATCGCAAGACCCGGCGCAGCGCTGATTCGAGTCGGCGGGTTTTGGATAAATATGCCGGGATTCGGGTCGGAACCGGCGGGATTCGGCCCCGGCGATCCAGGGTCCTTGGGCGTCAAGATATCGGTACCATAGATGGGTGCGCTCCAAAAGGCGTCATCCATCACGGTCCCGGCCATCGGCCCCTGGACATCGGTGGAGAAGCTCATGTCGAACAATCGCGCATCGACATGGGACGCCTGGGCTGCGCCAGCGCTCAGAGCGGCTGCGAGTCCGCCCGCGACGGCTCGAAACCGGAGCGAGCGGGCATAATCGGTTGGGAATTTCGTCATTATTGATCCTCGGTCGTGGGCAACTTGCCCGATTTTTCAACGGTCGAACGTGTGTTACGACGAGGCATCACTTCAAAATTGACGGTCCAGGCAGCCACGGCCGACGCTGCGGCAGAAAGCAGACGCGGTTGCCAAGGCTGGACTCGACGACAAGGTCTGCCGAAAATCCGAGTCAATGCAGGTCCGGACAAGGTCTTGACCGCAATCTGCGTTCGCAGAGGCATGACGCACCGGACACTGACCGTCTAAAAACGTCCCAACTATTTATGATCAGCAATTTGCTGGTCTATTCAGTGGTGCCAGCCCTGAGTATCGGGCGTCTCCCACAAAGTAACTATCGCCGGGTTCTGTTTCAAAAAAATGCATAGCAAACAGCACGCCAGATTCACATTTTGGTGGGGTCGATCCGTCTTAAACCCTGCCGCGACAGGGCATCCGTTGCATCGACCGTGGAGTCATCTTGCTAGCGCCGAGAATCCCAGTACACTGAAACTGTAAAAAAACTTGACAGCTCATCAGCTCGCGTCCTAAACCTCGGTGTCTATTGCGGCTTCCCAGGTCAGAGGAAGCCGCAGGATCAAAAGAAAATCACTACTATTTCTTTTTTCAGACGGTTGAATCAAGAACCACCGGGAGGCGAAGACTGTAAAAAAAACTGACAAGACCACAGAAAACCCATCGGACAGACCAGCAGCAACACCCGAAATCCAACTGCTCCCGCGACAACGGGGTCTACCGCGATCACGGGATGGTAGTGCGCCCCCGCGGGCAGCAGCACCGCCCCGAGCAGCAGCAGAGTTTCGGTCAGCTCCAGCAATGCGCCGGTGGACCAGACCTAGAAGATCAGCAACGCCGCCGCGGCCAGGGCCGGTGAATGAGCCAGCAGCAGTCCAATCAGCAGATAGAGCAGGGCCGCCCTGCCCATTTCCGGCCCCAGCTCCGAGGCGCTGGGCATGCCTGGGGCCGGCAGCGGCCAACGGGTGAGGAAGCGCGCGACACAACAGTAAGGCGGACCAAAAGGCGGCGGCGTGACTGATCAATACGAATATCTAGAGCGGCGGACTAGATTGCGTGAGGGCGCCTCATGTTTGCGCATGAGTCGAGCTTGCCTTCGCCAACAGGCCGCCAATCGTCGCAGGGTGGAACAAGCGAAGCGGTTCCACCCTGGCTACCTTGGCTGAATCGAGCCGCCCCGATCCTAAGTTGCCGCTGCGCCGCGCATCCGGTTGACCCCGGTCACCGCGGCCACCACCAAGGCACCGGCGACGAGCCCGATCAGACCATTGGCCACGAGCGGCAGCAGTGTATCGGCCGCCGGCACTGCATGTGCCAGCTCGACCAGGTGTTCGATGCCGTGATGCAGCGCCGGGATGCCGTGCACCAAGATACCGCCGCCCACCAGGAACATCGCGATCATGCCAAGCACCGACAGGCTCTTCATTAGATAGGGCGCGGCCCGCAGGATGCCGCGACCTAGTGCCCGCCGCAGACGCGGCCACGCACCCTGCCCCTGGCTCTGGCTCAAGTACAGCCCAGCGTCGTCCAGCTTGACGATGGCGCCGACCAACCCGTAGACGCCGACGGTCATCAGCAGCGCGATGCCCGACAGCACCGCCACCTGGGTGACGAACGGTGAGTCGGCGACGATGCCGAGCGTGATCGCGACGATCTCCGCCGACAGGATGAAATCGGTGCGGATGGCACCCTTGATCTTGTCTCGCTCCAGCGCCTTGAGATCGGCATCCGGCTTCGTCAGCGCCTTGGTCAATTCCGCGCGGTGGGCGTCGTCTTCCGGGTGCAGGTACTTGTGCAACAGCTTCTCCATGCCTTCGAAGCACAGGAATAGACCGCCCAACATCAGTAGCGGCGTGATGGCCCAGGGCGCGATGAAGCTGATCAGCAGCGCCGCCGGCACCAGGATGAGCTTGTTCAGCAGCGAGCCCTTGAACACCGCCCACACCACGGGCAGTTCCCGCACCGCCCGCACACCGGAGACCTGCTCCGCGTTCACCGCCAGGTCGTCGCCCAGCACGGCGGCCGTCTTGCGCGCCGCGACCTTGGTCAGAATGGCAACGTCGTCGAGCACGGAGGCGATATCGTCGAGCAGCACGAGTAGGCTGGTGGCCATGGGAGTCCTTCGCTGACTGGTTGGAACTTGATTGGAACTGGAAGACGGGGCGCATGCCCAGGGGAATTTTACAACGCGTTGTTGTGGCGAACGTCAAGGAATTGCCTATCGGACGGACCCGCTATCGGCGCGGGCTGCGATGGGTTTCGCTGCGCTCTACCCATCCTACGCAATGTTAAGGATTTGTAGGATGGGCAGAGGAACGAAATCCATCAGCTCCGTTCGAACCGATGCAACGTGATCTCCGGCGGACAAAAGTAGCGCAGCGGCACGCCGCAGGAGCCGGTACCGACCGAGGTGTAGCCGAGCATCCCGTGGTGTTCCCAGGCACCGGCGAGCAGGCGCCGCGGCACATCGCAGACCTTGACCAGCGCATGGCCGCCGGGCAGGCAGATCTGGCCGCCGTGGGTGTGGCCGCTCAGCATCAGGTCGAAGCCATGGCCGGCCGCCTCGCGGTAGGTCTCCGGTGAGTGGCACAACAGCACGGCAAAGGCATCCGCCGGGATCGCGTCGCGCAGGCCGGCGAGGTCATGCGTCTTATAGAAGTGCGGATCATCGACACCACCGAGGTGGAAGCTGGCGCCGTTGCGCACCACCTCGACCGCCTCGTTGAGCAGAAAGCGCAGCCCGGCCCGCTCCAGTGGCGGCACGATCTCGATGAAATCGTGGTTGCCCAAGACTGCATACACCGGCTTGTTGAAGGCGCCGAGGATACACAGGGTTTGCTCCACCGACGGACCATGATCGGCATCGGTGGTATTGCGGAAGTCCCCGGTCAGCACCGCCAAGTCGTATGCGACACCGGCCAGACGCGCGCGGATCGCTTGCCCCATGGCCGGGTCCAGGTCCAGGTGCAGATCGCTCAGCTGCAGCAGCCGAAAGCCGTCCAACCCCGCCGGCAGGCGCGGGTGTCGGACGCGGTTCTCGGTCAGGCGTAGATCGGTGAAGTTGCGATAGCCCCAGCCGTAGATGCCGAGCAGCCGTGCCGAGCGCCGCACCAGCACATCGATGTCCACTACCTTTCCCAGGCCGAACAATAGATCCTGCTGATGTGCTTCGCCGGCCACGTGGTAGATCTGTGTCGTCAGCCGTTGGCGCAGCCGCGCGGTGCCGAGACGCAAGCGCAGCGATTCGTAATCGGCGGCCTCGAGCGCCGTGGCGGGCGTCGCGAACGGCAGGCCCGACATCAGCCAGCCTCGCCAAGCTGCGCGCGCGCCCAGGCCAAGACCCGGCGCAGTCGCGCATTGAAGAGTCTTTCCGCTTCCGAGAAGGTTGCCCAGCGGTATTCGTGATGTTCGGGAAAACCCAGCTCCGGACTGATCGGCAAGCTGACACCACCGTCCGGCGCGAGGGCGATGTAGTAGCGCGCCACCTTGCCTCGGCCGTAACGCTCGGTTTCGCAATAGAGCGGCTGGCCGCTGTCTTCGTTCTGTGTGCCTGCCGACCGCCGTTGCACCGGGCCCGGCACCCCAAGCCCCGTCTCCTCACTGAACTCACGTTGCGCCGCGGCCCAAGGGTCCTCGCCCGGCTCGACCTCCCCCTTCGGAAAGTCCCAATAGTTGTAACAGCGCAGCACAAGCAAGCGGGGTTCACCGTCGATAATGCGCACCGGCACGATGCCGGCGGAGAGGATTTCCAACTTGGTCATCTGTGTGATGCGCCCGTGCTTGATGATGTGAACGTTCGGCCGACGCCAGGCGCCAGCCGCGACTGCTCACCGCTTGGACTGTCTTTTTCGCTTATCCTTCTTGCCATCCTTGTTTTTACCTTTCGCCTTCAACCTTGCATCTTTGGCCTTCGGCTTGTCACCTTTCGCCTCGGCCCCTTTAACCTGTGTGGCCTTCGCTGCGTCCATGCGTTCGGCATCCACGGGCAGCGGTGGGCGACGGCGCGCCAGCGCCTCTTTATTTGCCTGCAGCAACGACAGCGCGCGCTCCACATAGTCGCGCGAGCGAATCTCCCCGAGCATGTAGCGGCGCAGCAAGTAGAGCCACTGCTCATGAATCTCGCAGTGCTCAGCGCTGCCGCGACCGGCGATCGGGCAGTCCTCGCAGCGCAGCGCCCAGGTCTGCTCGGAAATCGTCCGGCGCTGCCAGTAGCGGCGATAGTCGGCCGCATGTTGCGCCACCCACTGCATGGCCTTCTCGTCCTGCTCTTCGGTCGGGAACTGCAGCAGATAGCGCCTCAGGGCCTTAATCTGCAGTCTCAGGAAGTCGGCGTTGTCGGCATCGGCGCCCGTCGACCGCTGCACAAAGCGAACGATGCAGGCAAGCAACGGGTCATCGGCAACGAACATCGGCGGACTCCCGGCAGGGCCATCGGATCGGCCAGGCCCTGATGTGGCCCGACGACACATCTAGCATAGACGTTAATCGCCCCAAATTTCGGCGACCTGATCGGTAGGCGGCCCGGCCGTCCCCCCGTATCAGCAGGATCCAGCGCCACCCCTGTTGCACCCACGCAACTAAACGGACGTTTGTCTCTTTTTTTCTAAAAACTGTTGCGCAAAGTTGTTTCGTGGTCTAGTATTCCCTTCGCAAGACATGATTGCGTGCGTCGATAGCAGTCTTTCAATATTTTCACAACAGCGGAGAACATGATGAACAAGAAGCTCATCTCCCTATCAGTCGCAGCGGCTCTCGCCGCGCCGGCAGTCGCGATGGCCGAGGCCACCCTGTACGGTCGCCTGGGCGCGTCCCTCGACTACGAGAACATCAACAACTCCATCGCGCCCGTCATTGACGGCACGCAAACGTTCGCGCCAGGGGAGCTGATTGTCGGATACACCGACGAGGGTGCGCCGGTCTACAACGATGAGACGACTACCCGAAACGGTATCCGCCTTAACGAAAACGGCCAGGTGATTCCGCTCGCGCGAGGTCAGGACTTCGACGGCTGGGGCGCAAACCAGCAGGGCCTCCTCAAGGGCTCGGGTCCGTCTAACCGTGTCGGTGTCAAGGGCTCCGAAGACTTGGGTAACGGCCTCAAGGCGATCTACCAGCTTGAGTTCGGCATCAACTTTGGCGACAACAACCTCCCCGGCAACAACAACGGTTCCCCCAACGGCGGCGTCAGCATCCGCAACAGCTTCGTCGGTTTGGCCGGCGGCTTCGGTACCGTGCTGCTGGGTCGTCATGACACCCCGCTGAAGATCTCGACCGGCAAGCTGGATCTGTTCAGCGACACCATGGCTGACTACAACGGCACCGTCGGCTTCGACGACATCCGTGCTGACAACGCCGTCGCCTACATCAGCCCGAGCTTCTCCGGCTTTTCGTTCATGGGCGCGGTCGTGAGTTCCGGTGGCGGTACTGCCGGTCAGGGCAACAACATCAACTCGGACCAGATCGCCGGTGCCTACTCGTTGGCCGCGATCTACAACAACGGCCCGTTCTACGCGTCCGCTGCCTACGAGTCGCTGAACAGTGAAATGTTCATGAACTCGGCGACCAGTCTGGCCGGCTCGAATGCCTGCGTCGACGCGGATGGCCTGCCGACACCTACCTGCGGCTTTGTCGGCGACGACTACAACAAGTGGCGCTTCGGCCTGGGGCTGCTGGATTGGAACGGCTTCACGCTGACCGCAATCTACGAAAACCAGGATAACAACCCGGCCGGTCAGACGTATCAGACCTATGACGTCTATACCGCTGACGGGGAGATGTTCGGCGCCCTTACCCCGAACGGCGTGTCCGATCAACAGCTGTGGCAGGTCCAGGCCGGCTACGCCTTTGGTAACAACATGTTCAAGGCCATGTACGGTTCTGTCGACCGGGGTGATACCCGCTTTCTGGGTGCGACTCGCGACGAAACCGTTGCCATCGACAACCTGGACGATAAAAAAATAATCTTCCTTGACATACTCTGAATTTTTTTATAAGCCACACGGGTTGAGAAAACGCTTTTAGCATAGTAATAAATTTAAGTTTTTGTCAGGCCAGTCAAGGAGGTTAAATGGCTTTAACCATAGATGGATTTGCAGGTAGCGGGACGTTTGCCCACGGTGTTCATCCACCGGGAAACAAAATGTTTTCCACCGAGATGGCGATTGAAGTCCTCCCCCAGCCGTCAAAGGTGCTTTTGCCGTTATCGCAGCATGTGGGCGCCCCTTGTCAATCAATCGTCAAATCAAAACAATCGGTGGCTTTCGGAGAGATGGTTGCCAAAGGCGGCGGATTTGTTTCCGCTGCACTGCATGCCCCCATTGCCGGTAAAATTTCGAAAAACGTTGTAATAACAACGCCTCAGGGGCGGCGTGTTGAATCGATTGTCATCCAGGCGGAAGGGCAGCAGCTTGAAGGAGACGCACTCTTAGAGGAGATACTGGGCGGTGAGTGGCCGACTCAGGGGCTGGAAAAATTTGACGCCCAGCAGATCTCAGGTGCCATCCATGAGGCCGGTATTGTCGGACTTGGCGGGGCGGCTTTTCCCACCCATGTCAAGCTCATGAGCAATGAAAAGACCAGCATCGATACTTTTTTGGTGAACGGCTGTGAATGCGAACCGTTTTTGACCTGTGATTATCGTATGATGATAGAAGCTGCTGCGCCGATTATCACCGGTGCACTTCTGGGGGCCCGTGCTGTCGGGGCAAAAGATATCGCCATTGCCATCGAAGACAATAAACCCCGGGCCATTGATGTCCTGAAAAAGGCGGCTGCCGGCACCGGCATCAAAATTGCCGTTTTAAAGACCAAATACCCCCAGGGCAGTGAAAAACAGCTGATTATGGCGGTGACCAAAAGGGCCGTGCCCTTAGGCGGTCTGCCCATGAATGTGGGGGTGGCCGTGAGCAACGTTGGCACCATCGCGGCTGTGGCCCGGGCCGTATTAAATGGCAAACCGCTGACCCATCGGGTTGTCAGCATCACCGGTGGCGGTATTGCCAATCCAAAGAATCTTCTGGTGGCCATCGGAACACCGATTCGGGAACTGATTGATTATTGCGGCGGTTTTAGAAAAAATGCGGCCCGTGTCATTTCCGGCGGTCCCATGATGGGGTTTGCCTTTACCAATTTTGATGCCCCGGTAACCAAGGGCACCAGCGGGATAACGGTGATGACCGCAGCGGATGTGGCTAAATCCGAAGAAACCGCCTGTGTGCGATGCGGCCGATGCGTGGATGCCTGTCCCATGAATCTGGTGCCCACAAAGATCGCTCTTGCAGCGCGCAACAAGGATATCAGCCTGGCTCAGCAGTATAATATCATGGCCTGTTTTGAATGCGGCTCATGTGCCTATACCTGCCCTGCCAGTATCCCGCTGGTTCAGTTGATCCGTACAGGCAAGGGCCTGATTATGGCAAGCAAAAAGAAATAGTATCAATAACATGGGCTGGCTTTAAGGCGCAGGTTGGATGGTCAACCTGCCGGTCAAGGACCGGCCAAACACCCGGACACTCTATTCAGTTATGGCAGACAATAAACAACAAATCGAATCAGACGTTGAGGCCGAGGCACCGGTTTTTCATGTGTCCTCTTCGCCGCATTTGTCCAGTACATCCCATGATACCCGGCGGATGATGCGCGATGTCCTGATAGCGCTCATACCGGTTGTCATCATGGCATTGTATGTATTCCGCATGTATGCGGTGCGGCAGCTTTTTTTCTGCGTGGGCAGTTGCCTGGTGGCCGAAGCACTTTTTGTGAGGATGCGCGGGAAACCGTTCAGCCTGAATGATTATTCCGCAGCCATCACCGGTGTTATTCTGGCCCTGTCCATGCCCGGAACGGCTCCCTGGTATGTGGGGGTCATTGCTTCCTTTGTGGCCATCGGCATCGGTAAGGTCCTTTTCGGCGGGCTTGGAATGAATATTTTCAACCCGGCCATGGTGGGGCGTGCCTTTGTCATGATCTCCTTTGCCACCGCGCTGGCCGCGTCGGGATATGAAAATGCGCAAAGCGCAGTGGATGCCATCACCCAGGCAACCCCCATGGATGCGTTCAAGCAGACAGGCGTTGTTACCCCGCTATTTTCTCTGTTTACCGGCATGACCAATGGGTCCCTCGGAGAAACCAGCGGACTGGCCTGTCTTTTAGGCGGTATTTATTTATGTGTCCGCCGGACGGCATCCTGGGAGATTCCCGCCGGCGTCATCGCATCCGTGATTGTATTGGGGGGCATCGCCAATCTGATCAATCTTGATTCCCAGTGGACGGTCCTGCATCACCTGCTGGGAGGGGCGCTTCTCTTTGGGGCGTTTTTTATTGCCACGGATCCGGTCACCAGCCCTCTGACACCAAAGGGTAAGTTTATTTTTGGAATCGGTGTCGGCACGCTGGTGATGTTGCTGCGCGTATTCAGCGGATACCCCGAGGGTGTCATGTTTGCTGTTTTGTTGATGAACGCCGTAACGCCGCTCATCAATCGCTGGACCATTCCGCGCCCGCTGGGCAGCCAATAACCGAGAGCCTTGAAAAGGCCATGGCGTTGCAGCAAATTCCAGGCCATGGCCCCAAAAAAACAGATGGATAGATTATGAACGCTACACACATGGAACAATCCTTTGGCCAGCGCCTTAAAAACAACAATATTGTTCAGGCCTGGCTCGTTTTAACCCTGGCCCTGCTTTTCGGTGCGGCCCTGGCCGGCATCCAGTTGTCCCTGGCCCCGACCATTGAGGCCAATAAAATCAATGAAACCCGTCTGAAGGTCCCTGAACTTATTTTTGGCAAAGCCAGGGCTGCTGAGATGGTTGAGCAAAATAAAACGCTTGAAATAACACCGCAAACCATAGAACTCGAGAAACATGGGGCAACGGTTTTTTACAGCGTTTTCGAAACCCGTCTTGACGGGAAGCTCGCCGGTTGGGTGGTAAAAACCGCCGGGCAGGGATATGCCGATCGGATCGAATTGCTCATCGGGCTGGATTCGGCAGCGGAAACCATCACCGGGCTGTTTGTTCTGGACCAGAAAGAAACACCCGGCCTTGGCAATAAAATTGTCACGGAAAAATGGCGCGGTCAGTTTATTGGAAAGAAAACCAGCAGCCCCCTGACGGTGACCAAGAGCGGGGCCAAAGCGCCCGCTGAGATTGACGGCGTCACCGGTGCCACCATTTCATCCAGATCCGTCAGCAATATCATCAATACGGCAGTGATCGATCTCAAAGGCCTGCTGGCCGCCAAGGCAAGACAATAACACAAAGGATTATCAAACAATGGCTGATCAACCAACTTCCACCGAGCGATTCATTCAGGGTATTTTACCGGAAAACCCTGTTTACAGACAACTGCTTGGGCTGTGCCCCACGCTGGCTGTGACCAATGGTATGAAATCCGCCATTACCATGGCCGCCGCCGTAGGCTTTGTTCTGCTGTGTGCCAATGTCATTACCAGCCTTATCCGAAATCTGCTCAAGCCCCATTTGCGCATCGTTATTTTTACGCTGACCATTGCCACCTTCGTTACCATTGCCGATCGGTTTCTGGCGGCCTATATGTACCAGATGAGTAAAACCCTGGGGCCCTATATTCCGCTGATCATCGTTAACTGTATTATCATATGCCGTTGCGAGGTCTGTGCTTCCAAACAATCCGTTGTCACCGCTGCTTCCGATGCCCTGGGCCAATCCATCGGGTTTGCCCTGGCCCTTTCCAGCATTGCGGCCATTCGGGAAATATTGGGTACCGGTATGTTTTTCGGTTTGCGGGTGATGCCCGTTGCCTGGCCGGACTGGGTGATCATGGTGCTGCCCCCGGGGGCGTTTCTTACATTTGGCGTTCTTCTCGGAACGGTAAATTGGCTTGACAGCCGACGGGCTGCTAAATCAAGTAGAAATTAAGGATATGAAGGTATGAATTATTTAATCGATATTTTTCTCATTGCTGTCAGTGCCGCTCTGATCAACAATTTTGTCTTGCACTATTTTGTGGGCATCTGCCCCTTTGTCGGGGTTTCCCGGCGGGTGGACATGGCCTTTGGCATGGGATGTGCGGTGACATTTGTGATTTCCATTGCAGCAATTTTGAGCTGGAGCATTACAACCCTGATCCTTATGCCGGGGGCACCCCTGTCCAGTTGGGTTGCCGGGTTTTTCATGTCGGCGGAAGCTGCCGGCAAAATCGATTTGACGATTTTAAGCTATATTGTCTATATCTTTGCCATTGCCTCTTCTGTTCAATTTGTAGAAATGTATGTGCGTAAGTTTTTTCCACTGCTTTATAAATCTTTTGGTGTGTTTCTACCGCTGATTACCACCAATTGCGCAATTTTGTTTGCCTGTTTGACCATTATGAGTAATGTCGTGGGGGTTGACAATCCCGCGGATGCCTGGGACCTGGGTCGGTCACTGGTTCTGGCGGTCTTCGGGGGTGTTGGTTTTACCATCGCCATCGTGATAATGGCCGGGATTCGTGAGGAACTGGATTTGTGTGATGTTCCCAAACCCTTTCAGGGGGCCGCTATTACCCTTATTGTGGGTGGCATTCTGGCCATGGCGTTCATGGGGTTTACCGGGGTGGATTCGGGATTGAAAAAGGCATTGACGGAAAAACCCGCAGCACAGGTTGCAGACAGCCTGGATCCAGGCCAGCGGTTACTTGTGGCCAAGGTTTTCGACAAGGTGCACCTGCAGTAATCAAACAGTCTGATGCTCTGATCGGGGTTAACTATTTGTTGGTTTGGCGTTTACGATAACCAGAAAATCAAGCAGTTGAAGCAATACAGGAGTTGTTATGACGTGGGTCACCATAGGGCTGTCTGCCGGAAGCATGGTTGGAATGGCCGTTATTTTTTCTTTCATTCTGGGATGGGCCAACAAGGCTTTTCATGTTGAAGTGGACCAAACGGTTGAAGCGATTATCGATGTCTTGCCCGGCGCCAATTGCGGCGGGTGCGGCTGCGTCGGGTGCGGCGAATATGCCGAAGCCGTTGTTGCCGGACAGGCCCCGGTAAACAAATGTACCGTTGGCGGAGACGGTGTTGCGGCAGAGATCGCCGCGATTATGGGCGTAGAGGTCAGCGATACCGCACCTGTTCGGCCCCTTGTCCATTGCAGCGCGCATTATGAGGACAGGCTGCAGCGCAGTGAATACCGCGGTGAGGCCACCTGTGCGGCCGCCGGCCTGATTCAGGGCGTGCAGGGGTGCACCTATGGCTGCCTTGGGTTTGGTGATTGTGTCAGCGTCTGTAATTATGATGCGATTCATATTGTTGACGGCCTTGCAGTGGTTGACTATGAAAACTGCGTGGGCTGCGGGGCCTGTGTCAAAGCCTGCCCCCGGGGTATTATTGCCATGACGCCCTTTAAATATGACAGGATACTGGCCGTTACCTGCTCAAACAAAGATTCGGCAAAAGATGTCAAGGCCGTTTGTAATGTGGGATGTATCGGGTGTAAACTGTGCGTTAAGTCCTGTGATCTGTTTGAGGTTCAGGGACAACCTGTCAGGCATCGACTATGAAAAATATTCAAGCGATCATGCCGAAGATTTAAAAAAGGCTGTTGCTAAATGCAAACCCGGATGTATCAACCTGGTGGGAAAACCCGTGGCCGGATTTTTAGACAAGGCCGGCGCCGAGCCAGAGGATACCATAGACGATGGCACCTGGTGGATATAAATGTTCAGGTAGAAGGCCCAAGAAATTCTGTCTATAGGGTGGGCACGGCCCACCCTATGATTTTACCTTCCATCTTCTGCCTTCCGCCCGGTATCTTTTTCCTTCAACGTTTCGTTTTTGTTTTTTTACGCGCTTTTTTGCCGGCTTTTTTGCTGGCCTTTTTTTTGCGCCGCCGGGCCAGTTTGTCGTGGATTTTTTGCTGGTACCGTGAAATTGCAGAGTATGAAAAATAATAACCGAAAAAAGCCAGGGGTAACCCGACGATAATTCCTCCCACGGTGAGAATCAGAAGAATTTCAGGTGTTTTCTGAAGCATCGCAAGAATCATTGAATAGTCAAGGTCGGTATGCAGCGTGGGGCTTTTCTCAATGCCCATACAAAATTTGCCTACAAAATAGGTAAAGCCATATATAAAAGGGGCGGTGAACGGATTGGTGATCCATACACCCAGTGCCGCGGAGATTTTATTCCATTTGAAAAGGGCTGCAAAAAATATCGCCATGATGGTATGCAACCCTATAAACGGCGTCATGCTCACAAATAACCCCAGGGCCGTACCCAAGGCGATTTCTCTAGGGGTTCCCCGAATTTTGAGAAAGCGGTTAAACGTTTTTTGAAATGCCTGCGTAAATTTGTTATTTGTCTGTTTTTTTTCGGCCATGCCCCTGCTCGGAATCAAAAAAGAAACGTGTTTTTATAGATATTCCCTACATAAAGGTCATTATCGCTCAATTTAGTTGTGACGTCTGGGTTAATCCCCTGATTAAGGCAGGCTATTCCCCTCCGGATTATACTTCAGTTTTTTTTGTCTCGCTGGTTTCCGCCTTCTCCAGCCAGGCCCGTTGAAACGTATTACGACAGACATCATAGCAAAATCCGCGGTTTTTTAAAAAGTTAAACAGTTTTGATTTAAATTGCCTTCTTTCCAGATTTTGCCATTGCCGGAGATGCCCTTTTATGGCCTTCCATGCGGCCTTGTCATCATCAAAGTCCAGCAACAGGGTTTCGATGATGCCATGGGCGACACCTTTTTGCCTCAGTTCAAACCCGAGGGCAAAGGCACTCCTTGGACGATATCGCATGCGGTTTTCGATCCATAAGCGGGCATATACGGTGTCATCAAGATAATTTTGCGCGACCAGTCGACCGATGGCTTTTTCCACGGCATCGGCACCGTAACCCTTGCCGGCCAGGAAGGTCCGGGTCTCGTTGATGCTTCTGGGCCGGTGGGTAAGATACCGGGCAGCAGAGTTATAAGATCTGGAAAACGCATCCTCTCTAAGCAATTGATCAATCCGGGCCGTTTCAATGATGTCATCTTTCTTAAGATCAACGGCCGCGGAAAGGCTCAGCGAAAATGCGTATTGACCGTCCAAAAATACGCTCACCCGCTGTCGGTTATTTTTCTGAATTTTCAGGTCGGTAATCTTTTTTTCATATGCATGGGACAGATGATCCGCAGGCCCGGGGCCCTGATCAATTTGTTCTTTTTTTTTCACAAGTTTATTAAGCGTATGATTCAGAGTTGCCAGGGATGCGTTTATTTCTGCCATCTGCCGAAGAATATTGTCATCGCTTTCAATCGGGTCTTTTCGATCCGGGCCGGTGGTTCCGATCTGTCTGGAAATTTCATCCAGTTTGATACCCAGGGTTACAATAAAATAAAGCAGGAGAATAAACTCAAAATTTTCGTCATGCCAGCCAAGGAACCATGCCCCGATAACGGTGATAATGACAAAAATGACGGTGGTTAACGTATATGGATTTTTCATAGCAGGGCCAGTCATAACCGTGCCCGGAGCATATTGTTAGTCTCTATCCCGTCACAGGTTCCGGGGTTACTGTTTTCGGGGTGTGTGCTTTTGTTTCTTTGAAGATCATATTTTTTCAGCCGTAACGGATCCCGTCCACCGGATTCATCTTCGACGCATAGCTTGCCGGGTACAGTGTGGCCAGCAGACAGATCACAATGGTGACAGTGCCGATGGTAAACAGGTCAACAAATTCAAGCTGCACGGGAAGCGTTGAAAAATAGTATATATCGTTGGGAAGTTCAATGAATTTATATCGCTTGAGCAGGGTGCACAGGCATAACCCAAGCCCTGTGCCCAGAAAAGTGCCCGCCAATCCGATGAGCATTCCCTTGTAAACAAAAATTTTTTTAATGCTTTGATTGGTTGCACCCATGGCCTTTAATATGGATATGTCCTGGGTTTTTTCCATAACCATCATGATCAGGGCTGCGGTGATGTTAAAAGCGGCCACCAGCACGATGAGTGCAAGGATAATAAACAGGACCACCTTTTGCAGTTTAAGGGAGATAAAAAGATTTTGATTCATTGCCTTCCAGTCCCGGGCCCAGTATGGAAATCCAAGGCTGGTGACAATTTTTTTCGCAATTTCTCCGGCCTTGAAAATATCAGTTACACTGGCTTCGATCCCTGTAACCGCTTTTCCCATCCCCAGGAGTTCCTGGGCATCTGTGATATGAAGGTAAACCAGGGATTTATCATATTCAAACATGCCGGAGACAAAAATACCGGCAACTTCAAAAGGCCGCATGCCGGGCATGTGTGTCATGGCGGAACTTGTTGTGCCGGCTGAAATCAGATAGACGCGTTCTCCTGTCGATACCTTGAGATTTCTGGCCAGTTCCTTGCCGAGGATGACCCGGGGCAACTTTTTTGTTGATGATTGTGTCTCAGTGTTGATTAAATGGCTTTTAAGGTTTTTGCCTTTTGTGTCTTTAATGACCAGTTGTGACCGCTGCGGGTCGATTCCGCGCACAATAACGCCGGCGGCACCATGTGCGGATCTTGCCATCATCTGGGAGTAGACAAAGGGCGAAGCCGAACGGATACCCTTGGCGGTTTTGATTTTTTTCAATGCCGGGAGATAGTCGGCAAAGGGACCGTTATAGCTCATGATGATGATATGGGAATCAATTCCGGCAATGCGGGTTTTCAGGTCGGATTCGGCTCCCGACATAACCGCAATAACGACAATCAACGTCATCACGCCGATCATGATGCCCATGGTGGACAGGACAGTAATCATCGAGATAAAAGACTGTTTTTGTTTTGATTTTAAATATCGTTGACTGATAAACCATTCAAAGGACATATATTGATCCTGAATCCGGATATTGTAAATGTAATCTTTTTATGAGTTCTAACCTAACAAAGCCAGAACAAAATTGAAGGCTTGAAAAGTGAAATTTAGTTACTAAGCTTTTCCCGAGACCTTACTCGGGAAAAGAGGTCCCTTGGGACAGTTGATATTAACCATGAATTTCAAGTTTGACTCTATTCTCGACTACTTGAAGACTACTCAAAACTATTTTTTACCATGAAGGACAGGAAGAACATGAAGAAATCATTATTTTGTCCTTCCTGTTCTTCCTGTCCTTCATGGTAGATCAAAATACAGATTGACACCATCGACAAAAAATTATCGACAAAACTTTGTCGATGTTGCGTTGTTAAGCGCCTATATAACCAAGGGACCGAAGTACCGCCGTTTCATCTCATCATTGAATCCGGCCCGGTCTATTTTCATGGCCCCGGGTAATGCGTTTAGTATCTCTTTTGCCGTAATGCCGTCTTCCCCGTTTCGGGCAGCTGCCAGGTCACCGGCCAGACCGTGGATGAATACTCCCTTGACCACTGCTTCCGCCATTGGCAGGGGCATACCGAACATGGCGCCGATGGTGCCGGTGAGAACATCTCCGGCGCCGGCGGTGGCCATGCCGGAATTTCCACTCTGGTTGATGAAAATTCTTTCATCCGGCAGAGCTGTGAGGGAATGGGCGCCTTTCAGGACGACAATTGAATGCAGATCACAGGCGGTCTGTCGGACGGTATCGATTTTGTGCCGTTCAATTTCACGAATGGTTTTTTTTGTCAGCCGGGACATTTCCCCCAGATGGGGGGTCAGGATTGTGGCCCCTGTTCTTTGCCGCAGGATTTCGATATCCTTGCTCACCGCAGACAGCCCGTCACCGTCAATGAGCAACGGCCGCTCTATTTCCGCTGCAAGTTCCCGTACGATCTGCTGGGTTTCCGGTTCCAGAGACAGCCCGGGACCCAGAATCACGATATCCATTTTTTGAGAAAGCTCCAGAAGGGCTTGTTTGTTTGCAAAAGACAGGTTGCCGGCCCGGGTTTCCTTCTGGGGGACAAATACGATTTCACTGCCCTGGCCGGCAATGAACGGTATGATGGATGCGGGGCCGGCCAATCGGGAATAGCCGCCGCCGGCTTTCAGAAATGACATGGCACTCAGGTAGGGGGCTCCGTAATAACCCGCGGCCCCGGCAATAAAAAGGGCCTGGCCAAAGCTGCCCTTGTGGCTGTCAGGGTTCCGGCCAGGCAGCTTGATCATGGGGCAGGTTTCAATGTTCAGATCACTGGCTGTCGTCATCACCGGCGGAAAGGAGATGTGCGTTACAAAGAGCGCCCCGCAAAGGGCATAACCCGGAAAAAGCATGTTTCCGATTTTCGGAAGCCCGAAGGTGACGGTATAATCCGCCTGCACGGCAACGCCCATGACCTGGCCGGTATCGCCATTGACGCCGGATGGGATGTCCAGGCTCATGACTCTTTTGCCGCAGCTGTTGATCCTCTCGATGACATCACCATAGCGTCCTGATACTTCTCTATCAATGCCCGTGCCTAAAAGCGCGTCGATGACACCATCGCAGTGCTGCAACGCAGGTTTTATATCATGGACCGATTCAAGTTGCCGGATCAATATCCCCATACGGGTGGCAATTTCCAGGTTGAGGGCGGCCGCACCGGAAAAACGGGCCGCATCACCGATAAGATAAACCGTTACCCGTCCGCCGTTGGCGTGAATTTTTCGGGCCACCACCAGACCGTCTCCGCCGTTGTTGCCGGTGCCGCAGAAAATAAGAAAGCGTTTATTCCGAATGCCCGTTTTTTCGGACAAGACGGAAAATGCGGCCATACCGGCGTTTTCCATAAGCAGTTCCTGGGTCATGCCATATTTTTCAATGGCTGTTTTATCCAGTGCCCGCATCTGTGCCACCGTGCATATTTTCATTTTATTCCTTTGATATCATTTTTATTCAACTGGATTCGTAGCGGCGCTGGATGGCCCGTATCATATCCAGGCTTGAAAAAAAGATGTCTACCAGTTCCGGATCAAATTGTGTGCCGGCGTTTTTTCTGATGGTGGCGAGGACAGCCTCCTCACCCCAGGCGTCCTTATAGGTTCTTTTGGAAGATAAGGCATCGAAAACATCGGCCAGAGCCACGATCCTGCCGAATATGTGAATTTCCTCTCCTTTTTTGCCTTTTGTTTTTCCACTGGGCAGTACAAAATCGGGTATGGGTTTCCCCGTCATGATATTTACATGGCCGGGATAACCGGTGCCGTCCCATCGTTCATGGTGATTCAGGGCCACCTGGGCCGCAGCATCGTCAAAATCCGACTGGCGATCCACAAACAATTGGGCCCCCAGGATGGTATGCTGTTTCATGGATTCATATTCATCATGGTTGAATTTACCGGGTTTTTTTAATATCAGGTCGGAAATGGCCACTTTCCCCACATCGTGAAGCATGGCGGCCATGCGGAGAATGTCCCGGTTTTTGTCGATCTCTTTGGGGGAAATATTATGCCGGTGAGCCCAGCGTTCATAGATTTCAACGGCAAATCCGCCAACGCGGTTAACGTGGGGGCCGGTTTCCTCGGGGTCCCGCATTTCCGCCATGCGGATCATCCGAAGCAGGATGGCCCGGGTCATCTGGGCGCGTTCTAGGGCCACCGACGCAATGCTGGCAAAGTGGGTCATCATTTTTTCATCATTATCGCTAAAGGCTGTCATCTCTTCCGTTTCTTCCCGGGCATTGATCACTTGCAGGATTCCGAGTGTTTTGTTGTTGGCTTTCAGGGCGATGGTGAGAATGGATCGGGTGATATAATCGGAGGTCTCATCAAAGTTTTTACTGAAGCCATAAGGCTGACTGGCGTCAATTTCATAGGCGTTGGGGATATTGAGGGGCCGGCCGGTCGCCGCAACATAACCGGCAATGCTTTTTTCGTCAATGGGCATGCGAAATGTCGAATAAATCAATTTCTCGTCCTTACCCAGCCGTTTTTGCAGTGTGTCGTTCTGGGTATAGGTAAAGTCCAGAAAATTACCATCCCGGATATAGATGGAACCGGCATCGGCATTGACAAAGACACGGGCTTCGGTGAGGATCTGTTCCATCAGAATGTCTAAATCGTGAACCTGATTCAATTCAATGCCCAGCATCATCAATCGATTCAGTTTTTCTTTTTCACTTAACATCAGCGTTCCCCCGTAGAGATGTCTCAAACGGTCTTTGCCAATACTATTTTAAATTGAAAACGGCCATTATTTCTGCAAAATCTGTTTTACCAGATTGCCGTCTGCCAGTTTGCCGAAATGCTGCATTATCGGTCCCATGGCCTGTATGGGATTTTTATATCCGGCCAGGTCGATATTCTCTTTGATCCAGGCCTCTATTTCCGGTCTGGATGCCATTTTAGGCAGATATCGTTCAAGCATTTCCAGATAATCCGACATCTTTTCTTTTTTATAGTCCAGCACGGTTTTTTCGGATTTAACCAGTTTGCGGATGATATCCAGAATGTCATCGTTGATGATTTCTTCAGGCTTTTTAAGCCGGGTGGTTTTTTTGCCGTTTTCCAATGTCAGGGGAACGGTGAGGTTCGGGTATTCACTCATGATCATACGGATGGCATCTTTGGCCGAGGTGTCTCTGCCCAGCAGGGCGGTTTTAAGATCCTGCTTGAGTTTGTCATGGAGTGAAATGGGGCTGTTCTTATCCCAGCCATATGATGTTACGTCGCTATCAGTCATATTGATATCCTTGTGTGAGGCCCCTTCAGACCTTTATTTTTTAAACGATGGATGGAGTGAGCCCCCTGCCGGGGGCACTGCAACCATATTTCATACCTCAAACACATCAAAACTTCAAACAGTTAAGGGCGGATTAATGAAACTTTTCAAAAAGTATCCCTAAATGTCTGTTGCCGGTGACATAAAATAGGGGCTGCTTGAAAAGACATCACTCGATGCTCGAAATCTGTTCCAGTTGTCTTAATATCAGGTCTTCCAGATCTTTACGGGCCTGTGTGATGCGGTTGTTTTTATTTTTAAGAATACTGTTAAAAAACTGCCGGCAGATGGCTTCAGTTTGACTGTCCCATGTGCTGCTGAACCCTTGTTTGACGGTTCCGTCGGCAGATATCTCACCATTGAATTGCGGCCGGTCCCGTCGGCCGTGGGCCCAGTTGATCACATGGGCATAATAGATCAGTGCCCGGTCCAGCAAAACATAGAAAAACTGGATATTGCCGTTGGGCCCAACCTGGATTTGACTGCCGCCCAGTGATAGCCCGACAACTTTCACAGCGGTCATGCGCCGGCCCCCGAAAAGGGCGGCGCCGGCCCCCACGGTGCTGCCGATGGCGGTGAAGATGCCAAAGGTCAGCCCGGCGGCGGCTGTATCGATAACAGCCCCTACTGTTCCCCCGGCGATTCCCGCTGCGGTGGCAAGCTGACGGGGCGTCAGTCCCAGGACCTGCCAGGTACGGGTATCAAAAAGATCGGCCCGGACAATGGACTGGGCCGGCAGGTCGAGGTTGAATATATTGTGTTTGAAATGGTTTTTGATTTTGGTATATGTTTTTTTTTCAATTTTCCCGATCTCTTTTCGGTATTGATCCTGCAGTCTGGATTTTATCGGGGCGATATCGGTTTCATTTTTTACCTTTTGAATAACGGTGTGCTCAATACAGCAGGTCAGCATGTCACCGATGAGTTGTGCCGTTCGGACATTGCGCTGGCGCCAGTCTTTTTGAAACGCCTTGATGACAATGGCCAGGGCGGGTTGCCAGTCCTGGTGGATACTTTTGAGGCTGTCCAGCAGGGCGATCCGCTGGGCATAGGTTGCGGAAAGGGCGTTAAATACCCGTATGGCGTTAAAATGTTTCGCAAATTCGTTTTTCCAGTCTTCCAGGTAAATCTCTTCGGTATCCTTGCAGTTGATGATGGCCATGCGCGGCCGGCCGGTGAGGCGCAGAATTTCCATTTCAGCCCGGTCATTGCTGCGAACCGGGCGTGATCCGTCTGCCACGTAAATAATGCCTGCACCTTCTCCAATAGGCCCAAACAGTTCCAGTTCGTCTTTGAATGACCTCTTGTCCGCATGGGCCTGACAAAAGGATTGCACGATGAGTTTGTGGGCGCCTTTGTAGCCCTGCATCCAGGCCAGTGTCTGTTTGGGGTTCTGGAAACCGGGGGTGTCGACAAAGCGGATAATTTCACACTCGTCGATGATGACCGGAAACGCCCGGCATTTTATGGTTTCTCCCGGGGTTGCACTGATGCGCACGCTATCGTCCTCGGACAGGGTGGACACCACCGTGGATTTGCCTTCATTCGGGTGCCCCACAATGGCAAAGACGGGAACGGCGTTGCTAATCATGACTGCCTCCCAGGGGCTGCACCTGCAGGTAGGGGTCTCCCATGGCATCGATTTTGTGCTCCCATATCCGCCGGTTTTCCCTTTTAACAGGCGTAAAAAGGGTGTCGAGACCGGGTTTGCCCACCAGGCCAATGAAAATAGAGGGCTTCGGCCCTATTATTTTTCGGATCTCCCGGATAAACCAGATGGTTTCCCGGATGGGGGGCTGCCACGCCTCCTGAAGAATAAAAATGGCCGGTAGTATGGGGTCCGTCTCCTTTAGTCGGCGGATGCGGTTTGCCAGCATATCCAGGTCCCGGGGATGGAAAGCCATTGGAATGACGGCCAGGACAGTAAACCCCGTGCAGGCTTTAATATCGTCTGGAAGCAGCGCCAGGGTGCCCTGATCGATGACTTCTTCAGGAACCAGGGCCATTACATTTTGGGAAGTATGGTTTGTTTTAGAAAAAGCTGGCTTTGGGGTGTTCAAATTTCCGGATCGTTTTTCAAAGTTGTTTTTGGGGTGTTCCGGTTCAATGGCGCCCGTCTTTAAAACAGGGGTTTCCATGCGGCGGATCAATTGATCACAGGCCGCGTGTGTAAATTGCAGCCGACCCAGGGCCCGGCGTTGGGCAAACCAGCCACCGAAAAGCAGCATAAGACGCGGCAAAAGGGCATAAAAGACAATGGCCATGCATAAAAACGGCCACCAGGACACCAGTGCCGGGGTGGTGAGCTGGTAGATGCCCTCCTTGAGCACCATTCGGCTGCCCTGGATCTGTGCCAGGGACGGATGGGCCATGCCCACCGGTAAAAAAAAGGACCAGGGCCAGCTGATGGTTTTAACCATCAGATAAACAACCTTGGCGCTGACCTGGATGGTGGATTGCCAGCCAAAGGCCAGGTCGGTGGTGAGGACCCGCAGCAGGGTGCCTGCGAGGACGCCTCCGTTGCAGCCGACGGCAAAAATCTGGACGATGATGAAAAAAGGCCATAAAAAGAGCGAGCCGTAAATGCGGCTTTTCCCTGTAACATGACCTGCCGCCGCCTGAATGCTGTTGCGCCGGTGGGCAGGAATACGGTTTTTAACGCGGTTTATGAATTTTTCGATCAGTTTTGCCAGGAGTCGGCGAAGCAGGGTATAAACCATTGAGGTGGGGTGGATATTTGCCCTGAACCCCCGCAGGACAAAAAGGCAGCATGAAACTGCGATCAACAAGACCTGCAGCAGGACAAACATGCCAAAAAGAATGGAGATATTCACCGGACGGGTCCCTGAATAGCCCAGCAGGGAAAGGGCCAGGGTAAAACCCGTGAAGATACCGGCCGCACCTGTGCCGTAGCGCATGATTTTAAAGACTTCGGCAAATAGGGTGCCCGGCAGTACCATCGTTTCTTCGGCATCCTCGGTATTGCTCAACCGCCGGTGATCCAGCCAGAGCTTTAGAAGGGTCCGTCTATACTCGTCCGGGGAGGGGGTCTTGTTTAAAACCGGCTGAATGGTTTGCCGATAAATCGCGCGGTCACGCCGGTGGCGTGATTCCGGATCATATTGATCATCCGGTTCTTCATCGGCATGGAGAAAGTATTCCAGGTCAATCAGGTCGCTAATTCGCCATGGGATTTTCATGAGCAGCAGTATTGTTTGTCCGGTTACCGGCTGTATCCGGGGATATCATAAGTGGTGCAGGAGCCACTTGAACAGTTTCGGGTCTTGACTGCAGACGCCTGGCCCCCCGGGGCGATGCCCATGACATGGCTGGTACTGCTGAGAATCCGTTCCAGGTTCACAGACCCGCAGTCAGGGCATTTCATTTCCACCTCTTCCTCTTTATTCATGACCAGTATTTCAATGTATTTATCACAACTCAGGCATTTGAATTCATATAACGGCATTGGGTTCTCCATGTTAAATATTGATTTAAAAAATTAATTTATTCTTTATGAATGATCGTATGCAAAATGATGATTATTTTTAAATTCAACATGGCTGCAAACTTCAATCACGTGTTTTACCGGTTGGTGGAAATGATGGGACACACTGTATTCAGATGTGATGTCATTTTGACCATATATCTCAATTTTTATATATCTTTTTTGTAAATTGACATTGTATCCATAACAGGATAGGACACGATGAATGCCATTGTATTTTCAATAAATGTGAAATTGAGTTTGTCGTTAATAATGTCATCGGTAGTTTGCATATCGGATAACTGCTGAAGCTGCTGAGCTGGATTATGTGGTGTAACCTTGAATTTTCGTCTCAAAATTGTGATTTCGAGCGCAAACTTGATTTATTGTTGGCAACAATTAGATACGATGGATGATAATTCAAGAATCTGTTGATGAAGCGAACTTGAGGACATCTTTGAAACATCGAGTTGGTTGGTGTTCAAAGTCGGTCCCATCAAATGATTTTATTATTTGTTCAATTATCTGGTGGCTTCGACGATTAATGAAATATATTGTCTCAGTTATGAAATCAACAATGGGCCCCAACAACAGATGTTAAAGTGGAGGACTCAGGTGGGCATGGTTTAGTAAAACCAGAAAGTACATCGATTATTTCAAAATTAACAACATTCAAATATTTTGCGGGAAGATTTCGAGTTGCTTTCAGCCGATGAAGTTTTGAATACTTCCATATATCATTTGTCAGAATTTGACAAGTATGCAGACATATCATGACCATAATGATGTGCCATCGGCTGTAAATCAAAACGTGGCAGTAAAGAGCACAAGGAAGAATATGCAAATAGAATCATTTATTTCAGATTTAGAACTTTTAGAGAAGATCAGTGATATAGAAACAAGTAATGAAGCAAAGCCAGTTATGTAAACTCGAAATACAATTATTAAATTAGAAGAAATTGCAATATCTGATTATCATCAATTTGACATTGGAACAATTGGGGCAAAAACAGCAACAATTGAACAAGTACCCTCTATTAATTTAATTATGCTTGACATCCTGATCTTACCGAAAGCAAAATTATCGTATTGAAACGACACATTACATAGAATCAAAACAAAATCCACACCATGGAAGAAGCATCTTTGATGAATTCCAAAAAAAAACAAATAATCCCTTATCGACCCTCAGATTACTAAAAGAAATGATTATGAAAAATGGTGACTAGAAGCCTTTTTATCACGATGAAGATTATCATCAATTCCTGAGAAAAAATAGTGGTGCGATTGTGACAATTTGGAATAAAGATTATGATTCCCGAATGATAGTGCTAGAAAATCTCAACAGGGAAAAGGTTCATGGAGGCGAGACATGGCTATTTTAGACGAATGTAGTTCTCCATTTGTTAAAATGGCATTAAAATTAGGAAATAGTATAAAATAATTTGATAGTTAATTTTTAAACAAATCATTCTTGATTTTGGGGTGCTCCGCAAATCACGTGAATCTCAGTCAATTATTGAGGCATATTGAGTAGGAAGAATAGAAATAGACAAGATTATCTATTAGCGCGCAGCTATGCTGCTCGGATACCTGTAAATCAAGATGTCTGGTGGCGAAGTGAAACGAATGGGGATAGAGCGCACCAATGCGTGGCAGAAGGTGTCATTGTTTCTCCGTGAAGATGCCGAACTATCCTATAATGCCACGCATATCTAAGATTTTATGGCAATTAACAATATTATCAGTTCGTTATAAACGCAGAGAACAGCGAGAACCACCGAGTAAAATGGCAAACTCATATGAAACCATCACACCTGAGGATGAAAACGACAACAATTTGATATTAATTTAGAAGTAAATGGCTTAAATGCTGCCGGCTGCAGAGCGCTAGTCTAACCACGACGAGCCATCTAGCATTTGCAAGATACTTATACCTAGATTTTTAATTTAATTGAAGAGATTAAAAAAACAATAATAATGGAATCATGGTAAATATGTATCAAATAGTTTTTCGAGAACAATATTTACCGGAAGATGTTACTTCAATATTAGCTGAGCCAAACGCGGAAATGCAATACCGTCTATTCATGCAGACGCAAAGAATGAACTTGGGGGCGCCGCAAGTGTTTAAAAATGGTAGAAAAACGAATCCACAAATGCAAAGGAATATGAAGGATCCTACAAGCTCGGATCATTTGTCGCTTTGGTAAATATAAATATGATAAAGCAGGCATTAAAGAAGCAATTTGAATCGGTTGAATCGCGAACTAGTAAAGCTGATTTAGTGACATCCAGAATTCGCACAAATAACTGGTTCAAGCAGCCAAAACGGGAACACAATTTATTCTCCTATAACCACATATTTTGAGGCTGCCACTAGAAGCAGGAATCGTGGCTTTTTATCATGAATTGTTTAGTTTGTCGCTGATAAAAATAACAGAATTTTCCCTAATCGCGTTTACTCCGCATTTGAATGGCTGCACTATATTTGTACTAACTAGAAATTTAAGGGCGGCAAAAATCCTTGCTTGACCAACCCTTTAATGGGTGCCCCCCGACAGCCCCGCCGCCGCCTCCTACAACAAGCCTGACACGTTTGCCATCCGGAACGGCATTCGGTATCAATTGCCCGGCTGCAATGCATTTTAATAAGAATTATGAATAAAATCGATCGGCTGAAGATAAAAGGGAGACACTCGATGGCGTTGGAGAATTTGTCCAGATGAATTTGATCGGGTGTTATACCTGATTATTTATTTAACGGTCGACAAGTGTTTCAAGCGATTTTTTCAGATGCACCATTCCGTCGCGTATTTCCATCCGTGAAGGCGCCTTTGCGGCAAGCCAGGCAAAAAGCGGTTTTTTGTTTTGGCGTTGTTGTGTCGCAACGAGCTTGCGGATGATTATTTTTCGGCGTCCGGAATAGATGATGATGGACGGTATGGATGGAAAAAATCGGGCCGGCTTGATTTTGAGGATGTCCTCTTTTTTCAGGAAAAACCGATCCACAGGGCTTCCCACGAATACCCCTTTGGCAGTGACATCCACGTAGTACCCCTCCCGGCTTCTTTTGGCCATAAAGTAAACAAGCCCGGCCCATGCAGGCATCAGGAGCAGGATCAAAAGTCCCCCTGCCTTGAGCCCCATGACAATACAGAAGACGGCTATTTCAATGACAAGTTTCAGCAGTGTTGGGGCCTGAAAGGTGGTTTGGCCGATGATATTCATAAATTCCGGTAAAAGGAGTACCACCCCGCCGGCCAGAACCAGCACCTGGACCGCCATGACCAGGATAAACCCCATGCGGGCATACCTGCGGCGTGAAAAGTAAAAGCTGGTGCCTGTGGGGGCCTCTTTCCATCGGGGGCCCCTAAAGGCCGAGAGGATATAATAGCGGATACCTTCAAAAATTGAATACATGACGGGGACGACGATCAGGGTTAAAACAGTGGCAAAACAGATACCGAAAATGATCACCACCCCGAGGCCTTCCCAGAGTTTATCGGTAATCGTCAGGGTCAGAATGCCGCCGACGGTTGACAGTGTCGTGGAGATGATCGGCCTGAGACGCTGCTGGCCCCCGGCGATAACAGCATCAAACATATTGCGTCCGGCTTCCCGTTTGCGGTTGATACAATCCACAAGCACAATGGAGTCATTGACCACGATGCCGCTCAGCCCCACCAGTCCGATAAAACTCATGATGGAAAAATCATTGCCCGTAATATAGAGACCTGCCATGGCGCCCACCACCGACAGCGGCAGTGCCGAAAGGATGGCAAAGGGCTGGGCCAGGGAGTTAAATTGAGACACCAGCAGGGTGAAAATCAGGATGGCGGCAACGATATAGGCCAGCCCCAGGCTCTCAAAGGATTCCGTGGTCTCTTCATATTCACCTGAATAGTCGAAACTATAGCCCACGGGAAGCGCCAGACGGTTTAGTTTTTTCCTCAGTTCCGCAGTGATTTCCACAGCCGATCTGCCCTGGTTGTTCGCAGAGATTCTGACAATACGCCGCCTGTCGGAATGCCTTATGCTGTTCAATCCTTTGCCCATGCTGAATTCTGCAATGGTGGAAAGGGGGACGAGCTGTCCGGAATCCGAGCGAATCCTGATGTCATCCAGCATGTTCGGGCTGATCCGCGATTCCGGGGAAAAGCGAACCTTCAGGTCGTATTTTTTTGAAACATCCAGTTCATCCCGAAATTCCCGTATATCAAGGCCTGCCGTCGCCCCTCTCAGGTTCAGGGCAATGGATTCAAGGGGAATTCCCATGGATGCGGCCCTTGGGCGGTCAATTTTGACGCGAAGCTCGGGCGGTGCATCTGAAAAATCATCTTTGATATCGGCGACCCCGTGGATATTTTCCATGATCTGCCGCACCCGGGCTGTTATGCCCCGCAGTGTTTTTATTTCAGGCCCGATGATTTTTATCAGAACAGGCGCTACCGTGGGCGGTCCCCATTCAATGGCCCGGAATCGGATATCCGCCCCTGGTATTTTTTCTAAAAAGGGCCGGATACGGTTTTGGATCTGCTTGTGGGATGCCCGGGCATACTCCTTGCCGTCTTCCAACTCTATCGTGATTTCCGCAAAATTGCTCCGGGTGCCCGTGCCAAAGGAAAATTCATAGGCGCTCTGTCCCTGCTGGCCCACGGTAGATACCACCCGGACAAGTTCAGGCACGCTATCCTTGACGATTTTTTCAATTTCTTCTGCCACCGAATTGGTGATACCGACTTCGGTTCCGCGCGGTGTTTCCACTGTAATATAGATATAATCGAAATCCACATCCGGAAACATGTCGATTTTTACCAGTTTGAATGCCAGGAGGCAGGCTGCCAGCATGAGGCTTAAGAAGATCATGCCAACTACCTGAAAACGGTGATTCAATGCCCATGAAACCCCTCGCACATAGATCTTTTTCAACCATTTGAGGTCATCTTCGGGTTTGACGATGCGCCCCCTTTTTTGGGTCTGCTTCATGAGCATGCTCAAAATCAGGGGGTTTGCGATAAGGGCAATAACCAGGGATGCGGACAGGGCAATGCCTACGGTTTTAGGGATAAAGCCAAGGTACTCGCCTGTGACGCCGGTCATGAGCAGTATGGGCAGAAAGGCTGCCATGGTCGTCAATGTGGCCGATATGACCGGCATGGCGATTTCAGCTGTTCCCTCTATGACGGCCGTGACCCTGTCTTTGCCGAGCTGGTAGTGGTGATACACGTTTTCAACCACGATAATGGCATTATCCACCAGCATGCCGATACACAGGACCAGTGAAAACCGGACCATGTCGTTGTTTGACAGGCCGAAAACCTTGAGAAAAACGAAGGTCAAAAGAAGTGACAGCGGAATTGACAGGGATGTGATAACGGAGTTTCTCAACCCCATGGCAAAATAGAGCACGAGAATAACGATGATAAGGCCCACCACCGCAGAATTGTTCATCTGGTCGAAACTCTGTTTGATAAACTTTGATTTTTCCGCTGTGATAACGGTATGGACCCCGGCAGGAAAGGCTTTTTCCAGGGCCTTGAGTCTGGTGCGGACTTTTTCGGTTGTTTTGAGTATGTTTGCGCCGTTGCGTTTTTTTATGGCAATGGCCGCGGATGCAACGCCGTTGACACGCGAGTAGCTGATATCTTCGGAATGACCGTCTATTACAGTGCCCACGTCCCCAAGGAAGACCACGCGATCTTCCTGCCGGAGTAGCGGCACCATTGCGTAATCTTCGACGTTTTTTATTTCGGTCAGGGTCCGCAGCAAAAGCCGCCGGCCTTCCACATTGACCTGCCCGCCGGGAATGTTGATGTCCGAGCGTTTCACGGCACTGTATACATCAAGCAGCGTCAGGTGGTACTGGTTCAGCCTTTCCGGTTCCAGATAGATCTGTATCTCACGGACAAGGCCGCCGGCGACATCGGCTTCGAGGACTTCGGGCATCATTTCGATCTCTTTTGCAACGTCCTCTGCGAGTTTCCGGAGCTTAACCGGATCGATGTCTCCGGTAACCGATGCAATCATGATCGGGATATCGGAAAAACTCACTTCATTGACTTCCGGGTCCTCGGCATCTTCGGGAAGATCTTTCCGGGCATCGGTGACTTTTTCCCGGACTTTCTGGAGCGATCTTTCAAGATCGGCTTCCGCTTCAAAATCGATGACGATAACCGACACCCCCTCTGCAGAATCAGAGCGCATTTCATCGACATCTTTCAGATCGCTCAGGGCCTCCTCGATGGGTGTGGTCACCAGGCTTTCAATCTCGGCAGGTGATGCCCCGGGATACAGTGTTATGACAAGGGCTATCGGGGCTGATATTTCCGGTTCGCCCTCCTTTGGAAGGGATTTGTAAGCGAATGTTCCTGCCACGACGGGCAGGACAATGACCAGCAGGCTGAAAATGAGCCATCGTTTTATGATAAAAGAAAAAAATTTCAAGGTATGTTTGCTACCTTAATCAGCCATCTTCATTTACAGGGCACATCATCCTTATCCCGGGGGCCACAGATCCTCATGGTGCGATGGTAACCTTGTCTCCCGACCTGAGATACTGGCTCCCTGTGACCACCAGGGTGTCCCCGGAAACCAGCCCTTTGATAATTCTGACACTGGCGCCTTGAGTTCGGCCCAGTTCAATTTCCCGGTTGACGGCGGTATCTTTATTTTCGATTATAAAAACCTCTTTTCGGTCTTCCCTGAACAGAACACACCTCTGGGGGATCATGATCGCATCACGGATGATATCGGTTCTTATGGATACGCGTGCGGTTAGTCCTGCTTTTAGAATGATCTCCGGATTTTCAACAAGGATTTCCACTTCGAATGTATTGGTGAACGGATCGGCCTTGATGCCTATTTTGTCCACCTTGCCCGGAAACAAAGACGCCGGATAAGCCTCAATTTTGACCGTTACCGGATCATCCTTGTCCAGGTGAACATAATCACGTTCATTGAGGTGGACCTTGATCCTCATGGTTTTCATGTCCGCCATGGCCATCACCGGTTCGCCAACAGCGATGTGCTGACCAATTTCCACGAACCGCCTGGTTACATAACCGCCAAAGGGTGCATTGATATTTGTTTTGTCCAGTTGTCGCTGTGCCATATTGACACCGGTTTCAAGCTGGACGGTCCGAGCGCTGGATGTTTTGTATCCGGCCTCGAATTTATCAAACGCCTCGGGTGTAATTACATTTTCAGGCAGCAGTTGCCGGGCGCGTTTAAAGGCGTTTGCAGCAGCGGCCAGATTTGCCCGGGCAGATAGAAGATTTGCCCGGGCTTCGTCAAGGACCAGGCGATAGTCCGTCGGATCAAGTTGGACCAGACTGTTACCTTTCGGAATTTCAGAACCGACATCAGCTTTGTAGGCCATCACAATTCCGGATACCTGTGAAGAAATAACGACTTCCCGATTTGGGATCAATCTTCCCACGGCACTCACAGTAACCGGCAGATCGCATTCGATGATTTTTTCTATCCGGACCATGTGCGGCTTTTCCCGGACGATTTCGCTTTTTTCAGGCGGACTGCACCCGGGCAGTGTGATCAAACAGGTGGTTATTATTGTGATGATCAGGTGCTTTGTCATTTATTCAATATAGACGTTCTGGTTCGGATATATCCTGCTTTTGGCTGAAAGGTGGTTGATTTTCAGGAAGCGTTTTAAGGGCATTTTATGACGCTGGGCAATGATAAACGGACTGTCACCTGTCTTTACCCGATACGTCTTGAAATTTTTTGTATTTATTTTTGCTGCCGGCAGGTCGGTTATTTTTAACACCTGCCCGATGTGCAACCGGGTGTTTTTCAGGCTGTTAAGGCCCATAATCGTCTGGGTGGTGGTGCCATAGCGCCGGGCGATATTCCAGAGAGAGTCGCCCTTTTGAACGATATGTGTTGCTTTGTCGGCATATATAGGGCTGCTGGTTTTCTCCGGGCCTTGGCTGACACCCCCGCGCAAGGGGATCTTTATTTTTTTACCGGCGACGATGTAATTCGATCGACGCATATTATTGGCCCGCATGATTTTGGCGACACTGGTCCGGTATTGTCTGGCAATGGTGGAAAGGGTCTGGCCCGGTCTGACCCGGTGATAGGCAAAGGCCGGTTGCGGATTTGCAGCGACATGGACCTCATCGATGGCGGCCAGAAGGGTCGGCCCCTTGCCCGGGGGAACGCGCAAGGCATATTGGTTGGGGGGCAATATGCCGTAGCGCAGTTCCGGGTTAAGCGTCCTGAGATTTTTTTCAGGCACGGCAATTGTTTTAGCAATATCTTTAAGCCGGACCTGCTTTGACACCGTTATGGTGTCGTAGTCGAGGGGTGAATCCACCTGAACGGATTCGAGACCGTATTTTTCAAGATTATTGATAATATGCAGTGTCGCCATAAACCGGGGAACATATCTTGCCGTCTCAAGGGGCAATCGCAGGTACAGATCCCAGAAATTATCCAGATAGTTGATATTCTGATTTCGGATTACGCGCAGAACTCTACCTTCACCGCAATTATATGCCGCAAGGACGGTGGCCCAGTCGCCGAAAATCTGATGCAGTTCCTTCAAATAACTGATAGCGGCGTCGGTGGCTTTAATCGGGTCAAGTCGTTCATCAATATACATGTCGCGGGCAAGGCCGAATTTATAACCGGTTGATGGAATAAATTGCCACAGGCCAAGGGCCCGGGCCTTGGAAAGCGCAAAGGGTTTAAAACCACTTTCAATCAGTGGGATCCAGGATAGTTGTTCCGGGAGGCCGGCTTTCCGCAACGCCACCAGAATTCGATGGCGGTACCGGCCCGACCGTATGTAAGACTGCATGAAAAAATTTTTTTCATCGCCTGTGGTAAAACGATCCAGTTCTTTCTGGATATGCCGGTTCATGACCAGGGGAATGGCGTTGTGATTTCCATTTACCACGATGTTCCGGGATGCATAGATTTCAAGTATTCGTTTTGAAATCAAAAATCGCAGGTCTTCCTTTTGCTGGATCAGTTTCGGGGTATCGAGCAGGTTCACATTCAAGATGGCGTCATAGGCTTGATCAAGGGCTTCAAAGGCATTTTCCAACTCGCCTTTTTCCCAAAAACCCTGGGCTTCCTGACAATAATCAAGGGCATCATCCAGTTCTATTTGCGCCTTTTCCTGCGGGGATTTTTTCTCTATCCTGTTTTTGCCGGAAATGGACAGGTCATCTGCTGTAGACGGCACGGGAAGCGCCACAGGCGGTGTCAGAGGGGTTGTCTGTTCAGACAGTGTTGATTTTTCGGTAAATTCCTTAGACAGGCATGGAGCGTTTCCTGATTTTACCCCGGCAGTTTCTTCTGCGATGTGTTGATCTGGTGCCACAGTGACTGGATGAGACTGGAGGGCTTGCTCCTGAACAGGGGCCGTTAAGGCGTGCGATGTTAAAAGCGCGTTTTTGGGCGTTGGGTGAGTGCACCCGAATAAAAATATCAATGCGGCAAGGGGCAGAACGTATATATGAATTTTTTTCAATATAAATTTTCCTGTATGGGGCTGAGTTTTAAATTAAAGTTTTAACCCGATTTTTGTTGAATAATTACTGCACTTTTGTTTAAATAGTGTCTATATATTTATAAAGGAATAAATACTCTTTTTTTGATTAAACGTGCTAATAAAATATTATTTGACAATAATAATAAATAGTTGTATTGCAACATAAATTTTTTCAATTACGGCAGGATTAAAATTTGCCTTTTAGCCGGAGTTAACGCAATTTTTATGCCAAAAAAAAATTAAACTGCCGTCGGCATACGCTTTCCTATCGGGATATAAGGGCCTTGGCATCTATGATATAACCCGGTGGGGTTATTGTCCCCTTATAAATAATAACCTCATATGTAGACCGATTACACGGATAGGGGTATTTTTGTCAAGGAATTATCCTTTTTTCGTATTTATTATAGAGGGTCAAGATTCAGGGCGTTTCAGTTTTGTCAGAGGGAAAAAGAGCCTTGAATAATGTAACCGATAAGGGCTACCGTTGATTTTTAACTAGTTCCCGTCCAGAAACGGTCTTTTCGCCCAACCTCTTCGTATTGTTCAAAATTTTATCCTCGGAATATCAGCTATATGCCTGTGGTAAAATGTTCGCCCGTCTTGATCTTGAACCAACATCCTCGTTTCCGGACGGGCACTAACGAACGGGTGCGGCGGAGAGGGAAGAAATGGACAGTTAAAAATAAAGAATAAAGCCCAAAATAGATAGAAAAAGGATAAAAATTATACGATATTTCGATTATTTACGATTATTTTATAAATTCAAGCAATAATTGTTAATAATAAAGGTTGCTATTTGCCGATAATTTAGTTAAATGGATCGTTCTTGTTAATTGATAAAAAAAAGTACTTGACTTTTTATTGGGTGGTAAGTAATTTAGCTATTTTGTTTGATTGTGCCAGCGTAGCTCAGCTGGTAGAGCTACTGATTTGTAATCAGTGGGTCGGGGGTTCGAGTCCCTCCGCTGGCTCCAGATAGGTTTTTGTGCGGATAGAACAAAAATTGATTAAAACAATTTCAGGCAGGTATCACGCCTGGAGCGGTATTGTAATTTAGAATCTGTTTTGCAGGACATGGCTGTATGGATACCGGGTCGGAACAACCCGGTTGTCGGCGGTGTCTATAACTATAATGGTGGGGTTCCCGAGTGGTCAAAGGGAACAGACTGTAAATCTGTCGGCGACGCCTTCGGAGGTTCAAATCCTCCCCCCACCACCATCCTTGGTAACAAGTTATATGTAGGAGATTTCCGTATAAACTTATATCGGGATCGTTATTTGAACTACATAACTTCCTGCATCGTTGGGCAATGCTTTTCAGGGAGATGTTGGCAATCCCGGCCGGCTAAAAGCGGTTATTTTAAATTGAAGAATGTGTTTTGGTTGTGCGGGAGTAGCTCAGTTGGTAGAGCTTCAGCCTTCCAAGCTGGATGTCGCGAGTTCGAATCTCGTCTCCCGCTCCACAAACTGGTTCAATGTCTGGATTTTTGATATAGTTTCAGGTAAATTTCAAAAAAATAATGCCCACGTAGCTCAGTCGGTAGAGCGCTTCCTTGGTAAGGAAGAGGTTCACCGGTTCGATTCCGGTCGTGGGCTCCATTATTTTATTGCACTACGGGATTTCCTGCGATAGGCCGGTGATATTGTATTTTGTGGAAATAACGCTATGCCGGGTTGCTCGTTATGACAAAAATAAAAAGCAAGGGGGTATAAGAGATGGCAAAGGCAAAGTATGAGCGTACGAAGCCGCATGTGAATGTGGGTACCATAGGCCATATTGATCATGGCAAGACGACGTTAACGGCAGCGATAACCAAGCATAGTGGTTTAAGGGGCCTGGCGGATTTCATACCATTTGATCAGATAGACAAGGCGCCTGAGGAAAAAGAGCGCGGCATCACCATCGCTACAGCGCATGTGGAATATGAGACGAAAACGCGGCATTATGCCCACGTGGATTGTCCGGGCCATGCTGATTATATCAAGAACATGATCACCGGAGCAGCCCAGATGGACGGTGCGATTCTGGTGGTGGGTGCCGATGACGGTCCCATGCCCCAGACCCGGGAGCATATTCTGCTTGCCCGTCAGGTGGGTGTTCCGCGCATTATGGTATTTTTAAACAAATGCGACATGGTGGACGATGAGGAATTAATTGAACTGGTGGAGCTGGAGCTTCGCGAGCTTCTGGACAAATATGATTTTCCCGGTGACGATACACCGATTATCCGGGGCAGTGCATTAAAGGCCCTTGAGAGCGATGATCCGGACAGCGATGAGGCCAAATGCATATGGGAGTTGCTGGATGCCATCGACGCTTATATCCCCGAGCCGGAACGTGACGTGGACAAACCGTTTTTGATGCCCATTGAAGATGTGTTCAGCATCTCGGGCCGGGGCACGGTTGTGACCGGTCGTGTTGATCGCGGCATCATTCACGTGGGTGAGGAAGTGGAGATTGTCGGCATCCGGCCCACCGCCAAGACGGTTTGTACGGGTGTTGAGATGTTCCGGAAGCTGCTGGACGAAGGTCGGGCCGGGGACAATGTGGGGCTTTTAATGCGGGGCATCAAGCGTGACGAAGTTGAGCGCGGTCAGGTGGTAGCCGTACCCGGTTCCATTACCCCCCACACCAAGTTCAAGGCCGAAGTTTATATTTTGAGCAAAGAAGAAGGCGGCCGTCACACGCCGTTTTTTAATGGATACCGGCCCCAGTTTTATTTCCGGACCACTGATGTTACCGGTATACTGAACCTGCCCGAAGGTGTGGAGATGATCATGCCCGGTGACAACGTAACGATCACGGCTGAGCTGATTACGCCCATAGCCATGGAAAAAGAACTCAGGTTCGCCATCCGAGAAGGCGGTCGTACCGTCGGTGCCGGCGTGGTAAGTGAGATAATCGAGTAATATTGAAGGAGTCTGCTGGTGAGAATCATTATCACGCTTGCATGCACTGAGTGTAAGCAAAGAAATTATACGACAACCAAAAATAAGCGAACAACTCCTGATAAGTTGAGTTTTAATAAGTATTGCAGGTTTTGTAGAAAGCATACTGCGCACAAAGAAACGAAATAAGCAGCGCTTAATTCGCTTTATTTAAATAGGATTTTGCAGGCCAGTAGCTCTAATTGGTAGAGCATCGGACTCCAAATCCGGGTGTTGGGGGTTCGAATCCCTCCTGGCCTGCCATTTATTTCAAAGTTGAAGCTCAAACGCTGAAGTCTGCAGGGTAAAATTATCTTAATTGGGATTTTAACTTTGGGCGTCATTGTTTTATTAGGAGTGCAATGGGACGGTTACAACGGAAAAAGACGCTAGGTAAGAATATAAAAAAAAACGATGTGGCTGTCTCCGGGTCTGACAAAAAGTCTATAACAGGCCAAGAGTCTGGATTGCCTGCTTCGGATACCGGCGGAACCCAAAAGAGGCAGTCGTCATATAAAATGAGCAGTGCTGTCAAAAGTGTGCCAGTTAAAAAGAAAAATACAGTCATCGACAAGGCAGTGCAGTTTTTACGTGAGGTCAAGGTCGAATTAAAAAAGGTGACCTGGCCTTCCCGTAAACAAACGATAGGCTCCACCGTTGTTGTCATTATACTTGTTATGATTATCGCCTTTTTTCTCGGAGTCGTTGATATCGGGTTATCGGGGTTAATCCGGATTGTTTTGCGATAAATGGGGAGAACCAGAATTGGCACTTAAATGGTATATTGTCCAAGTCTATTCGGGGTTTGAAAGTAAGGTGAAGGCGGCCCTTGAAGACCGTATTGCCACTTCCATGCATCCTGAAAAATTCGGTGACGTCGTTGTCCCTACCGAAGAAATTGTCGAACTTGTAAATGGCAAAAGGAAAACATCGTCCCGTAAGTTTTATCCGGGCTATATTCTTGTTCAATTGGAGATGGATGATGAGACCTGGCATGTGGTAAACGACACGGCAAAGGTCAGCGGTTTTTTGGGTGGACGGGAAAAGCCGACACCCATAAGCGACGATGAGGCGGAAACCATTCTAAATCGAATGGAGGCCGGAAAACTCAAACCGCAACCCAAATATTTTTTTGAATACGGTGATGAAATTCGTGTTATTGCCGGCCCCTTTAAAAATTTTAATGGTACCGTTGAAGATGTCAATCCTGAGAAGGGGAAAATTAAGGTTCTGGTGAGCATTTTCGGCCGTTCGACACCGGTTGAACTGGAATTTGTGCAGGTAACAAAACTCTGATAAATCAGGTACATGTTCCGTATTAAAGGGTCATTCCGAAAAACAGACACTAACTGTATATTTAACGATGGGCAAAGAAAGTAAAAATGGGATAAAAAATTCCATGCCTGTAAATTTATATATCGGGGGAAAAGAAACAAATGGCAAAAAAGGTTATTGCTCAGATTAAACTTCAGGTTGAGGCGGGAAAAGCCAATCCGTCCCCACCCATAGGCCCGGCTCTGGGGCAGCATGGCGTGAACATTATGGACTTCTGCAAGGCATTCAACGCCCGTACTGCCAATGACGAAGGTATGATAACACCAGTGGTTATAACTGTTTACCAGGACAGATCCTATACTTTCATTACCAAAACACCGCCGGCTGCCGTATTGCTCAAAAAGGCCGCTAAAATTGCCCGAGGTGCCGGCGATCCCAAACGGGACAAGGTCGGTAAGGTCACCAGGCAGCAGGTGGAAGAAATCGCAAATCTGAAAATGGTAGACTTAAATGCATATGACTTGGATGCGGCCTGCAAGATAATTGAAGGCACAGCCCGAAGTATGGGAATAGAAGTCGCTCAATCGTAAAGGAGTAAGTGAGATAAAATGCCGAAGCGGGGTAAGAAATACATAGAATCAAGAAAAAAGGTAGACGTCCATAAAAAGCATGATTTTTCCGATGCTATTGGAGCGGCCGTTGATATGGCATCCAGCAAGTTTGATGAGACTGTGGATGTTGCTGTACGGCTTGGTGTTGACCCTCGGCATGCCGATCAAATGGTTCGCGGCACGGTTGTTTTGCCCAACGGGCTTGGCAAGGAAGTGAAGGTCCTTGTCTTTGCAAAAGGGGAAAAGGAGAAAGAAGCCCTTGATGCCGGAGCCGATTTTGCCGGGAGTGACGAACTGGTGGAAAAAATCAAAGACGGATGGTTTGGTTTTGATAAAGCAGTGGCAACACCGGATATTATGGGCACCGTCGGAAAGATCGGGCGGATGCTCGGCCCCAGGGGACTCATGCCCAATGCCAAAACCGGAACCGTGACATTTGACGTTGCCAGGGCCGTTAATGAATTAAAGGCCGGTAAAATTGATTTCAGGGTTGAAAAGGCCGGTATTGTTCATGCGCCTATCGGTAAAGCCTCTTTTGGCGTGGAAAAACTCCTGCAGAATATTAAGGCATTTTTGGAAATGGTGCAGCGCCTTAAACCGGCTTCGAGCAAGGGGGTCTATTTTAAGTCGATTTCAATTTCAACGACCATGGGGCCCGGCGTCAAGATCGATCCGATATTTGTTAAAGATTTGGTAAAATAGCTTTATACTAAAAGATCACAACGGCCGATTTGAGGGCCGTTTTATTAAAATACCAGTCAAAGACCGTAGGTTCACTAAGGAAGTGTTTAATCGGTTTATCCGGCCTGCCGAGACGGACTAATCATCAAGTGCTGGTGATTAAAATTGAGATCACCGTTTCTAATAGCGATTCTACCTTATAATTGCGACCTCCGGTTTTTACCAAAAGAGAGGAGGTGTTGATTCCATAATGAAAATTGAACAAAAGAAACAAATAAAAGCAGATCTGCACGAAAGATTTTTGAAGTCAAAAATTGTCATTCTGACGGACTACAAGGGCCTTGATGTAGCGGCTTTCAGTAGCCTGCGCAGAAAATTGAAAGCTGAAAATATTGAGTTCAAGGTTGTTAAAAATTCTTTGCTTATCAGGGCATCGGAAGAGACTGATGTTGCGGTACTGAAAGATCAGTTCAAAGGTCCCAGTGGCATTGCATTGAGTTATGACGACCCTGTTGCACCGGCCAGGATTTTGATGGATTTTGCCCGGGAAAACAAAAAGTTTGAAGTCAAAATCGGTGCGATGAACGGCAAGCTGATAGATTTAACCCAAATTAAATCATTATCTGATTTGCCTTCACGGGAAATCTTGCTTGGCCAGGTGCTTTCGACAATGAATGGTGTGCCGACGGCACTGGTGAGGGCACTCAGTAATGTTCCGGGAAGAATGTTAAACGTGCTTCAGGCTATCAAGGATCAGAAAGAAGCGGCCTGAAAAAAGTTTCACACGCCGTAAAAATAAAATTAATTAAAAATGATTAAATCGTTTTTAGAAAGATGAAATAAGGTGGAGGAAAAAATGGCTGATATTACCAAAGATGATGTGGTTGAGTTCATAGCAAACATGACGGTTCTCGAGCTTTCCGAGCTCGTAAAGGAAATGGAAGAAAAATTCGGTGTTTCAGCGGCTGCTCCTGTTGCCATGATGGCTGCCGGGCCTGCAGATGGTGGTGCGGCAGTGGCTGAGGAACAAACTGAATTTGATGTTATCCTGACGGCGATAGGGGATAAAAAAATTCAGGTTATCAAGGAAGTGCGTGCCATTACCGGCCTGGGCCTCAAGGATGCCAAGGCTCTGGTTGATGAAGCGCCCAAGCCGGTCAAGGAAGGCCTTCCCAAAGAGGAAGCAGAAAAAATCAAAGAACAGCTTGAAGGTGCGGGTGCCCAGGCTGAAATTAAATAGCCATATAGTTTCAAAAAAGCAGCAGGTGATGGATTTTATAAAACTGTTTGTCACATTATTTAAACGACCGACCGTATCTGTTGGGGGTCGTTTGTTTTGGACAAATATGATTATAGCGTTTATCACCTGTTGTTCGTGTTTATTCAAAATGGCAATTTTCCCTTTAATGGGGTGTCAGGCTCGGAACTTTGCTACCTGTGTATTTTAGCGTTAGCCCCGTAATTTTCCATTACTTCCTGTGTTATAGAATTTTGCCTGCCTTGAAAATGGAGAACCAAACAAATTTTGAATGAACGCGTGACCTGCCACCCATATTTTTTTATCACATTGTCCAACGCTATATTTTACAATAAAAATAATCCGAAAACTTACAGATTTTGGAGAAGTCATGTCGGAAAGACTCATGTCGAATAAACGCATAAGAAAAAATTTTGGTAAAATACGGAAGATTGTTGAAATCCCAGATCTTATCGGAATGCAGCGTGAATCTTTTAGCCGGTTTCTGCAAATTGATGTGCCGGTTGAAAAACGACGGGATATTGGATTGCAGGCGGTGTTCAACTCGGTGTTTCCCATCAAGGATTTCACCGGGAGTGCATCTCTTGAATTCGTCTCCTACCGTTTCAGTGAAATAAAAGACAGTGAAGAGGAATGTGTCCATCGCGGAATGACATATGACCTGCCCGTAAGGATCACGGTGAGGCTGGTTGTATATGATATCGACAAAGAGAGCGGTGCCTCAAATATTAGAGATATAAAGGAACAGGAAATTTATTTCGGAACGATTCCGCTGATGACCGCCAAAGGGACGTTTATCATTAACGGCACGGAAAGAGTCGTTGTGAGTCAGCTTCATCGGTCTTCAGGTGTATTTTTCGATCATGATAAAGGTAAAACCCACTCCAGCGGTAAAATAATATACACGTCAAGAATCATACCGGTCCGTGGATCATGGATCGATATGGAAATTGATCCGAAAGATATTGTGTATATCCGGATTGACAGGCGTCGTAAGTTCCCGATTACCATCCTTTTCAAGGCCTTTGGATACACCACCGAAGATTTACTGGCCTATTTTTACAAATCGGAAAAAATATTCGTCAAGGGCAAACGCTATTATAAGCAATTCGACGAAACCCTCCTCAAGGGCAAGCGCGCCAGTCGCGATGTCAAGGACCCGGAAACCGGTGATGTCATCGTTAAACAGGGGCGCATCTTTACCATACGGGCGATTCGGCAGATCAAGGCCGCCGACATAAAACTGATTCCCATAACAGAAGATGATCTCATCGGCAAATATTGTGCCGGGGAAATCAAGGATCTGGTAAGTGGCCAAAGCCTTGCTTTTGCCAATGATCCGGTGGATGAAGACCTTCTGGCACATTTTGCTGATGCCGGCATTACCGAATTTAAACTGCTTTTTATAGACGGGGTCATTTCCAGTGACTGTATTCGGAAGACATTGTTACTGGACAAGGTTGAAAGCAAAGAAGAGGCCCTGATTGAAATATATCGTCGGCTCAGGCCCGGAAACCCCGCAACCCCGGAAGTGGCTCAGGAATTTGTGGACCATCTCTTTTTTAAGTCCTCCTATTATGATCTTTCCGGTGTCGGGCGATTGAAAATCAATCTGCGGCTGGGGATCGATACGCCGGTATCTGTCCGTACCCTTCGTAGAGAGGATATCCTGCTGACCACCAAAACACTTGTGGAACTGCGTGATACCCAGGGCATGGTTGACGATATTGATCACCTTGGAAATCGTCGCGTTCGGGCGGTGGGGGAACTGCTTGAAAATCAGTACAGGATTGGACTGGTACGGATGGAGCGGGCCATCAAAGAGCGCATGAGCCTGCAGGAGGTCGATGCTTTGATGCCCCACGACCTGGTTAATCCCAAACCGGTTTCCGCCGTTGTCAAGGAATTTTTTGGTACCAGTCAGTTATCACAGTTCATGGATCAGACAAACCCCCTTTCCGAGACCACCCATAAAAGAAGGCTCAGCGCACTGGGCCCGGGTGGCCTGACACGGGAAAGGGCTGGATTTGAAGTTCGGGACGTACATCCGTCTCATTATGGTAGAATTTGTCCGATTGAGACGCCTGAAGGCCCTAATATCGGCCTGATCGTGTCTCTTGGGACCTATGCACGGGTGAATGATTTCGGTTTTATCGAAACACCCTACAGCGTCGTCAAAGAGGCTGCGGTTACCAGTGATGTAAAATTTTTAAGCGCCTTTGAAGAAAAGAACCATCCCATCGCCCAGGCCAATGCGCCGGTAAACGACCGCTGGGAATATGTGAACCCCATGGTTACCTCCCGGGTGGCAGGTGAATTTATGATGGTAAAGCGCGAAGATATCGAAATGATGGATGTGTCGCCGAATCAGCTTGTCAGCGTGTCGGCGTCATTGATTCCGTTTCTTGAAAATGATGATGCCAACCGGGCGTTGATGGGCTCCAACATGCAACGCCAGGCCGTGCCGCTTATCGTCAGTGAAGCACCGTTGGTGGGCACCGGCATTGAAGGGGTCGTCGCCAAAGACTCGGGGGTAACGGTTGTTGCCGTGGAAAGCGGGGTTGTGGTGGATGTGGATTCATCCCGTATCGTTATCAAGCATGACAACCCCGATGAAAATGGTTCCCCGGTGACGATATACAGTCTGTCCAAATTTATCCGCTCAAACCAGAATACCTGTTTTAATCAACGGCCAATTGTTGAAAAGCATCAGCACGTTGATGCCGGTGAGATTATCGCCGATGGCCCTGCGACTGAAAAGGGTGAACTGGCTCTGGGAAAAAATGTCACGGTGGCGTTCATGCCCTGGGGCGGCTATAATTTCGAAGACTCGATTCTGGTCAGTGAGCGGCTGGTCAGGGATGGCACTTATACCTCGGTACATATCGAAGAATTTGAAATTGTATCCAGAGATACGAAGCTTGGTAAGGAAGAAGTGACCAGGGACATCCCTAATGTAGGAGAAGATGCCCTGAAAGATCTTGATGACAGTGGTATCGTCAGACTGGGTGCCGAGGTCGGCCAGGGAGATGTGCTGGTGGGGAAAATAACCCCCAAGGGCGAAACACAGCTCAGCCCCGAAGAAAAACTTCTGCGGGCGATCTTCGGTGAAAAGGCCGGTGATGTTAAAGACACCTCGCTACGGGTACCACCCGGAGTTGAGGGGATTGTGGTGGATGTCAAGGTCTTTTCCAGAAAAGGCGTCCACAAGGATGACCGTGCCCGGCTTATTGAAGATGAAGAGATCGGGGCACTGGAGGAAGACCGGGCTGATGAACTGGCCATCATTGAGGAGGTCGCCCGTGAACGGATTGCCGCACTGATCGTCAATCAAACGAGTGCGGTTTCTCTGAAAAAGGGCAAAAAAGTGTTGGTTGCCAAAGACGACATCCTTGATGCCGAGAAATTGGCAGACATTCCAATGGCGCAATTAGAAAGTCTTGTTCTGAAGGATTCCACCGTAACCGAGCAGGTTCATGAGCTGCTCGAGCGGTATCGGGACCAGCGTGAAGTGTGTCGCCGTAATTTTGAAAACAAGGTCAGCCGTTATGAGAAAGGCGATGATCTGCCGCCGGGTGTCATTAAAATGGTCAAGGTGTATGTGGCCATGAAGCGAAAACTGTCGGTGGGAGATAAAATGGCAGGCCGGCATGGCAACAAAGGTGTCGTATCCAGGATACTGCCCCAGGAAGATCTGCCCTATTTTAAGGATGGTACTTCCGTTGATATGGTTTTAAACCCTCTGGGGGTGCCGTCGCGAATGAATGTGGGGCAGGTCCTTGAAATTCATCTAGGACGTGCTGCAAAAGGCCTGGGCGATCAGCTGAACCGTTTGCTGGAAGAAAAAAAATACCAGGATTTGAGACAAAAACTCAAACGGATTTTTACTGATAACCCCCATATGCAGGCAATTGATGAAATGGATGATAACGGCCTGGATCAATTTGCCCGGCATTATCAAAATGGGGTTCATATGGCGACACCGGTTTTTGACGGCGCCAAGGAAAAAGAAATTAAAGACCTGTTGATAGAAGGCGGACTCGATATTTCCGCCCAGGCGACATTGTATGACGGGCGCAGCGGTGATGAGTTTGAGGGAAAAATTACCGTCGGTACCATGTACATGCTAAAACTCCATCATCTTGTTGATGACAAGATCCATGCCCGTTCCATTGGTCCTTATTCACTTGTGACGCAGCAGCCCCTGGGGGGTAAAGCCCAGTTTGGCGGGCAGCGTTTAGGTGAAATGGAAGTCTGGGCCATGGAAGCTTACGGTGCGGCCCATGCCCTGCAGGAATTTCTAACGGTTAAATCAGATGATATGGCCGGGAGAACCCGAATGTATGAAAAAATCGTTAAAGGTCAAAATACCCTGGAACCCGGAATACCCGAATCTTTCAGAGTGCTGACCAAGGAATTGCAGAGTCTGGGATTGGACGTAACCCTTATAGAAGGCAAAACAAACTTGCAATAAGCGGTTTGTTTCAATCTGTCTGCCACGCCTTTTTGCAGAGATCGCCTAATTTGCGTAATTAAGGAGAATATTTTGGAAACTCTATACGACTTTTTCGCTAAACCAAAAGATCCACGGCTTTACAGCGGAGTTAGGGTTGCCTTGGCTTCATCGGAACAGATTCACCAGTGGTCCTATGGTGAGATAAAGAAGCCGGAAACGATCAATTACCGTACGTTCAAACCGGAAAGAGATGGTTTGTTCTGTGCTAAAATATTTGGCCCCATTAAGGATTACGAGTGTAATTGCGGAAAATACAAGCGCATGAAGCACCGCGGGGTCATTTGTGAAAAATGCGGTGTCGAGGTTATTCAGTCCAAGGTTCGTAGAGAACGGATGGGCCATATCAAACTGGCCGCACCGGTATCGCATATCTGGTTTTTGAAGAGTCTGCCGAGCAAGATCGGTAATTTGCTTGATATGACCCTTAAAAATATGGAAAAAGTGCTTTATTTTGACAGTTACATCGTCATCGATCCCAAAGATACCGGGTTGAGTCGGTGCCAGATGTTATCCGACAATAAGTATAATGAAGCGCGTGAAATGTACGGGGCTAAGTTTGAAGCCGGGATCGGGGCCGAAGCGGTCAAGCTGCTTCTGGAAGGTCTTGATCTGAATGCGATTTATAAAGAACTCAAGGTGGACATTAAGTCCACCGGATCCGATGCCAAGCGTAAAAAGCTTTCCAAAAGATTAAAAATTGTAGATGCCTTTTTACGTTCCGGGATAGATCCGGCCTGTATGATTATGGATGTTATCCCGGTGTTGCC
Organism: uncultured Desulfobacterales bacterium; assembly: GCA_942490765.1. GTDB lineage: Bacteria > Desulfobacterota > Desulfobacteria > Desulfobacterales > 4572-123 > 4572-123. The sequence continues at coordinate 46,171 of CALNYM010000024.1, forward strand.
GCCGGATTTGCGCCCGCTTGTGCCTCTGGAAGGGGGGCGGTTTGCAACATCCGATCTCAATGATCTGTACCGTCGGGTGATTAACCGTAATAATCGTTTGAAACGCCTCATTGATCTTAAAGCGCCGGATATCATCGTTCGCAATGAAAAACGGATGCTGCAGGAATCCGTGGATGTTCTTTTTGACAATGGGCGACACGGCCGTGTCATTACCGGAACCAACAAGCGCCCGCTGAAATCTTTGAGTGATACCTTGAAAGGGAAGCAGGGGCGTTTTCGCCAGAATCTTCTGGGCAAGCGGGTGGATTACTCCGGACGTACGGTCATCACCGTCGGGCCGGAACTGAGATTGCATCAGTGCGGGTTACCCAAAAAAATGGCGCTGGAACTTTTCAAGCCCTTTATCTATGCCCGGTTGGACCAAAAAGGGCTGGTCTCAACGGTCAAAAGTGCCAAGAAAATGGTGGAAAGGGAACTTCCCGAAGTCTGGGATACCCTGGATGAAGTGGTCAAGGAATATCCGATTATGCTCAATCGTGCCCCCACATTGCATCGACTGGGTATCCAGGCTTTTGAGCCGACGCTTATCGAAGGAAAGGCCATCCAGTTGCATCCGCTGGTCTGTACGGCTTTCAACGCCGACTTTGACGGCGATCAGATGGCGGTTCATGTGCCACTTTCAGTGGAATCCCAGATTGAGGCCCGGGTGCTGATGCTGTCCAGTAATAATATTCTGACACCGGCCAACGGCAGTCCCATCATCGTCCCGAGTCAGGATATTGTTCTGGGGCTTTATTATATGACCCGCGGGATGAAAGGGTGTTCCGGGGAGGGGAAACTTTTTTCCAGTCTCGATGAGGTGCGGTGTGCATATGATTCAAAGGCCGTTGATCTTCATGCCGAAATAAAAGTTCGGATGGACACAAAGCGTATTGAAACCACCGTCGGGCGGGTTTTATTGTGGGAAATCATTCCCAGAAACAATATAATGGTCATGCGTCACATCATGGTTGCCACGGAAGAAGAGGCCACCAAAGCGCTTGAAGAATTGAATCAGGGCGTTGATTTTAAAACAATTGTAAAAAGCCGTTCACAGAGCCCGGATCGTGAAAAAGGGGGACTTATCGGTCTCTTGCGGGAAGATGAATTTCGGCGGGTGTTCAATGTGCACAAGGAAGATGCCGTTGAGGTATTCAACCTGGTCCCTGGAAATTACAGTAAGGTGATATCCTCCGGCGGGCAGCATCATATCTTTGAAATCATAGAAAAACGGTCGGAAATTCCTTTTGGAATGGTAAATCGGATTATGGATAAGAAAGCGTTGCGGGAGCTGATCGATTATGCCTATCGAAACCTGGGCCCCAAAACCACCGTTATCCTCAGTGATCGGCTCAAGGACATCGGTTATCGCTATTCCACCGAAGGCGGATTGAGTATTTCCATTGATGCCATGATTATACCGCCGACAAAATGGGATATTCTGAAAAAATCAGAGCAAAAGGTCTCCGAAATCGGCCATCAATACACTGAAGGGCTGATTACCCAGGGTGAAAAGTATAACAAGGTTGTTGATATCTGGGCCAAGGCCACCGACGATATCGCCAATGAAATGATGGCGGCGATGAAAATGAACCCGGTTCTGGATAAAGACGGCAATTTCAAGAAAGACGAAAATGGCGACCTTGTGGGACAGGAAAGTCTCAATCCCATTTACATGATGGCCGATTCGGGCGCGCGGGGCAGTAAAGATCAGATGCGCCAACTCGCCGGTATGCGTGGTTTGATGGCAAAGCCGTCAGGTGAAATTATCGAAACACCCATTACCGCAAATTTCAGGGAAGGGTTGACGGTTTTACAGTATTTTATTTCAACGCATGGTGCCCGTAAGGGACTGGCCGATACCGCTTTGAAAACGGCTAATTCAGGTTATTTGACACGACGACTGGCGGATGTGGCACAAGATTCCTCTGTTCTTGAAGATGACTGCGGTGCCATGATGGGGGTTGAGGTTGAAGCCCTGGTGGAGGGCGGCGAGGTTATTCAGCGTCTCGGGGACCGTATTCTCGGGCGTGTCAGTCTTGAAGATATTGTTGATCCGTTCACGGATGAAACCCTTGTCAATGCCAATGACGAGATTGATGAAAAAGCCGTTGCCAAGATTGAAAAATCCGGTCTGCCGAGTATCAAGATCAGGTCGGTTCTCACCTGTAGAACCAAAAAGGGTGTGTGCGCCAAATGTTACGGGCGGGATCTGGCCTACGGCCGAACCGTTGAAATCGGTCAGGCGGTGGGTATTCTAGCCGCCCAGTCCATCGGTGAACCGGGAACTCAGTTGACCATGCGGACCTTTCATATTGGCGGTACTGCCAGCCGAAGGGTTGAACAGGCCGATATCCGGGCACGGATTGACGGAACCATTAAATTCACAGACCTCCATGTTGTTAAGAATGCGGACAATGAACTGATTGTAATGAATCGGCGTGGTGGCGAATTTGCCACCATGAGCGAAAGTGGTCGTGAGCAGGAGCGTTTTCCTGTTATTTACGGTGCACATGTTCTGGTGGAGGACGGCCAGGCTGTAAAATCCGGAGATCTGCTGGCAACCTGGGATCCTTTTACGACACCTATTATTACTGAAGTTGAGGGCAAGGTTAAATTCGGTGATATTGCTCTGGGCCGAACGCTGCATGAAAAAGTAGACTCGGTGACCGGTAAATCCAGCCGCACCATCATGGAATCCAAAAACGTGGAAGACCGCCCCAGACTATCCATTAAGGATGCCAAGGGCAAAACGGCCGTATTGCCGAGTTCCTCCGGCGTGGCCCGCTATGTATTGCCGGTGAACGCTATTTTGCTGGTGGAAGAAGGGGAGGATGTTAAGGCCGGCGATATTATCGCCAAGTTGCCCAGGGCCACCACCAAGACCAAGGATATTACCGGTGGTCTGCCGAGGGTTGCTGAGCTTTTTGAAGTCCGCAAACCAAAAGAGATCGCTGTGCTCAGCGAGATTGACGGTTATGTGTCCATTGCAAAGGCAACGAAAAAGGGAAAGCAGAAAGTCACTGTAACACCGGTGGATGTCGGTGAGGCCAAAGAGTATCTTATCCCTGCAGGTAAATACATCAATGTGTATGAGGGGGATTATGTGCGGGCCGGAGAACCCCTTATCGGTGGTTCAGCCATTCCTCAGGACATTCTCAATATCAAGGGAGAGCTCTCCCTGGCCCGCTATCTGGTGGATGAGGTCCAGGAAGTGTATCGCCTCCAGGGCGTGCGCATCAACGATAAGCATATCGAGGTGATCGTACGACAAATGATGAGCCGTGTTAAGATTCTGGATGCCGGAGATACCGATTTTATTGCCGATGAACAGGTCGGTCGGACCAAATTTGAAGAAATCAACAATGCCATCGTTGAAAAAGGCGGCCGGGCTGCTGTTGCCGAACCGTTAATTCTGGGCATTACCAAAGCATCATTGAGCACGGACAGCTTTATATCCGCTGCTTCGTTTCAGGAGACCACAAAGGTTCTAGCCGATGCGAGTATTGCCGGAGCCACCGATTATCTTAACGGACTCAAGGAAAACGTTATTATGGGCAGACTGGTGCCGGCCGGTACGGGAATGCCTGAATATGGCAAGATAACGATTCAGTCGGTTTAAGGTGTGGGTCCCGGGGGTGCAGTGGGTGGCCTGATTTTTAAAAAATAATTTATTTAAAAACAAAATGCTTGACATTAAGGTGGTGGCCGTATACATATCGGCTTTTTATTGAACCGTTAAAAGTTTTGAGAACAACAGATGTGAGGAGCGTATGCCAACCATTAACCAGCTAGTCAGGATGGGCAGGAAGCGGGCGAAAAAGAAAAGCAATACGCCTGCCCTTAAAGGTGCGCCCCAGAGAAGGGGAGTGTGCACCCGTGTATATACATCAACACCTAAAAAGCCGAATTCCGCTCTTCGAAAAGTTGCCAGGGTCAGGTTGACTTCGGGAATAGAAGTGACGGCATATATCCCCGGGATTGGTCATAACCTTCAGGAACATTCAATTGTTCTTGTCCGCGGTGGCCGTGTTAAGGATTTACCGGGTGTTCGGTATCATGTTATCAGGGGGACGCTGGATACCCTTGGTGTTGAAGATCGAAAACAGGGTCGGTCCAAATATGGTGCCAAGAGGCCGAAATAACAATATTACGGTGGTTTGATTTTTAATTAATAGCATAACAGATGGTTGATGGTGTGACTTATGCCAAGAAGAAGAGAAGTACCGGAACGGATCATTCTTCCCGATTCCAGATACAACAATAAGCTGGTAGCGAAATTTATAAAATCGATAATGCGTGACGGTAAAAAAAGTACTGCAGAAGCCCTGCTTTACAATGCATTTGATATTATAGAGAAAAAAACCAACGAGTCGCCGGTCAAGGCGTTTGAAAAAGCCCTTGAGAACATCCGGCCGGCAGTGGAAGTGAAATCACGCCGTGTGGGTGGTTCAACATATCAGGTGCCCCAGGAAGTGAGGCCCTCACGAAGAACGGCCCTGGGTATTCGGTGGATTATCACTTTTGCAAGGAAAAGAGCTGAGAAAGGGATGGCTCAAAAGCTGGCGGGTGAACTGCTTGATGCTGCCAATAATAGAGGCGCTGCCATCAAAAAGAGGGAAGATACGCACAAAATGGCTGAGGCCAATAAAGCGTTTGCGCACTATCGTTGGTAATCGTCATGTGTTTTAACTGAAAATTAAATTTCTTAAAAGATAAAAAGTATGTAGCACCTGCTGTGACAGGCTGTACAGGGATCTGTCTTGAAAAGGGGGGTATAAGATGGCAAAGGCAAAGTATGAGCGTACGAAGCCGCATGTGAATGTGGGTACCATAGGCCATATTGATCATGGCAAGACGACGTTAACGGCAGCGATAACCAAGCATAGTGGTTTAAGGGGCCTGGCGGATTTCATACCATTTGATCAGATAGACAAGGCGCCTGAGGAAAAAGAGCGCGGCATCACCATCGCTACAGCGCATGTGGAATATGAGACGAAAACGCGGCATTATGCCCACGTGGATTGTCCGGGCCATGCTGATTATATCAAGAACATGATCACCGGAGCAGCCCAGATGGACGGTGCGATCCTGGTGGTGGGTGCCGATGACGGTCCCATGCCCCAGACCCGGGAGCATATTCTGCTTGCCCGTCAGGTGGGTGTTCCGCGCATTATGGTATTTTTAAACAAATGCGACATGGTGGACGATGAGGAATTAATCGAACTGGTGGAGCTGGAGCTTCGCGAGCTTCTGGACAAATATGATTTTCCCGGTGACGATACACCGATTATCCGGGGCAGTGCATTAAAGGCCCTTGAGAGCGATGATCCGGACAGCGATGAGGCCAAATGCATATGGGAGTTGCTGGATGCCATCGACGCTTATATCCCCGAGCCGGAACGTGACGTGGACAAACCGTTTTTGATGCCCATTGAAGATGTGTTCAGCATCTCGGGCCGGGGCACGGTTGTGACCGGTCGTGTTGATCGGGGCATCATTCACGTGGGTGAGGAAGTGGAGATTGTCGGCATCCGGCCCACCGCCAAGACGGTTTGTACGGGTGTTGAGATGTTCCGGAAGCTGCTGGACGAAGGTCGGGCCGGGGACAATGTGGGGCTTTTAATGCGGGGCATCAAGCGTGACGAAGTTGAGCGCGGTCAGGTGGTAGCCGTACCCGGTTCCATTACCCCCCACACCAAGTTCAAGGCCGAAGTTTATATTTTGAGCAAAGAAGAAGGCGGCCGTCACACGCCGTTTTTTAATGGATACCGGCCCCAGTTTTATTTCCGGACCACTGATGTTACCGGTATACTGAACCTGCCCGAAGGTGTGGAGATGATCATGCCCGGTGACAACGTAACGATCACGGCTGAGCTGATTACGCCCATAGCCATGGAAAAAGAACTCAGGTTCGCCATCCGAGAAGGCGGTCGTACCGTCGGTGCCGGCGTGGTAAGTGAGATAATCGAGTAAAAGGTGAGAATGATATCATGCTGATGAATTCGAAAATCAGGATCAGGCTTAAAGCTTACGATTACAAGCTTCTTGACCAGAGTGCGGTCGATATTTCTGATACTGCCAAAAAAACAGGTGCCAAGGTCGTCGGGCCGATTCCGATGCCCACCCGGATTAATAAATACTGTGTGTTGCGTTCACCCCATATCGATAAAAAATCGAGGGAACAATTTGAGATAAGGACGCATAAAAGGATGCTGGATATTATTGAGCCGACTCAGCAGACGGTTGACGCACTGATGAAGCTGGACCTTTCTCCGGGAGTCGATGTCGAAATTAAATTGTAATAGTGGGAACTGTGTAGCTATGAATAGAGGAATGATAGGAAAAAAATTGGGAATGATGAACCTGTATTCCCAGGAAGGCGACATAATCCCGGTAACCGTTATTCAGCTGGGGCCATGTGTCGTAACCCAGGTCAAAACCATGGGTACGGACGGATACAACGCAATTCAGCTTGGGTTCGGAGAAAAAAAGAAATCCTCAATAAACAAGCCGTTGCAGGGCCACTACGAAAAGAGCGGTGGCACACCTTATGAATTACTTAGAGAGTTCAGGGTGGATGATCCGGAAAAATACGAGACGGGCAAAAGCATCACTGCGGACATGTTTGCTACCGGAGAGCGGGTAGATGTTTCCGGCAGAACCAAGGGAAGAGGGTTTGCCGGGGTGATCAAGCGTCACGGTTTTTCAGGGGGAGGAGCGACCCACGGCAGCAAGTGTAAACGGATTCCGGGGTCAGTTGGCTGCAGCGCCTGGCCGGCAAAAGTGACAAAGGGTAAAAAAATGCCCGGTCATTATGGCGACGATCGTAAAACCATGAAGAATCTTAAAATAATTGATATTCGTTTGGATCAAAATATAGTTCTTTTGAAGGGGGCTGTTCCGGGAAGTAAAAATGGAATGGTGACAATTCAAAAGAAAAAGATATTGACCAAAAAAAAATAGATCATCAATTTGCCGATCAATCTCGGTTGGATCGTAAAAATAAACATGAAATAGACGGGTAGATTATGGCTGTCCTAGACGTTTTAAATATAAAAGGTGAAAAAGTATCGGAAGTTGAACTTCTTGATATTATTTTCAATATTCCGGTAAAGGCCAGTGTGTTACATGAAGTCGTTACCATGCAGCTTGCTAAAAAGCGATCAGGAACCGCCTCTGTCAAGCACAGAAGTGATATAACCGGTAGCGGTAGAAAGCTGTTTCGACAGAAAGGCACCGGCCGGGCCAGAGCCGGCGATATCAAATCTCCGTTGCTTCGGGGTGGTGGTAGTGTTTTCGGTCCTGATCCAAGAAGTTATGCGTATAAGGTCCCCAAGAAAGTCAGAAAGCTGGCATTAAAGATGGCTTTAAGCAGCAAGCTGGATCTTGACGAAATTCTTGTTTTGAAGGATTTCGAACTCGATGGGATCAAAACAAAAGCCGTGGCCGAAATATTAAATACGCTGAATGTTGAAAATGCCTTAATCATAACGGAAAAAGAGAATGAAAAACTTGAAATTTCTTCAAGAAATATTCCCAAGATAAAGGTGCTTCGGTCAGAAGGACTCAATGTTTACGATATATTGAAATATGAAAAATTGATTCTGGTCGAACCTTCCGTTAAGGAAATTGAAGGGAGGCTATCCGCATGATACCGTATGAAATTATAAAAAGACCGTTAATTACTGAAAAGACCAATATTCAAAAAGAAGAATATAACAAGGTCACCTTTGAAGTGGAGCGCGGTGCAAACCGGGTCGAAATCAGGCGGGCCGTAGAAAAAATATTCAAAGTCAGGGTCGCAAGTGTCCGCACCATGCAGGTCAATGGTAAGGTAAAAAGACGGGGAAAAATTCAGGGCAAACGGAGAAATTGGAAAAAAGCCATTGTAACCTTAATGGCCGGTGAGCGAATCGAATTTTTTGAAGGTGTTTAAAGCTAGGAGTTAAAAATGGCTGTAAAGAGAGTTAAACCGACATCTCCGGGACGACGATTCCAGATGTTTTCAAATTTTGAGGAAATTACGACTTCCAGTCCTGAAAAAAGTCTCCTTAAACCAATCAGGAGAACCGGCGGTCGCAATGCCAATGGGAGAATAACCTGCCGACATCGGGGTGGCGGCCATAAGCGGTTCTACCGTATTATCGATTTTAAAAGAAATAAAATCGGTATCCCGGCTAAGGTTGCCTCCATAGAGTATGATCCCAATCGAAGTGCCCGTATTGCATTATTGAACTACGTCGATGGTGAAAAGCGATACATTCTGGCCCCGGCCAACCTCTCGGTGGGAGATACTGTATTGGCCGGCCCCGACGCTGACATCAAACCGGGTAATGCACTGCCACTAAGTTCGATCCCACTGGGAACGCACATCCACAATATTGAACTTCGTCTGGGTAAGGGCGGGCAGGTTGTGCGCAGCGCCGGAACCTTTGCTCAGTTGATGGCCAAAGAAGACAAATATGCCCTTGTGAAGCTTCCTTCAGGGGAAGTCCGCATGGTCCTTATAAAATGCATGGCAACCATAGGCCAGATTGGGAACAGCGAACACGACAGCATTGATCTTGGAAAAGCAGGTAGAAAAAGATACCTTGGAAGACGACCCAAAGTTCGCGGCGTTGCCATGAACCCCGTGGACCATCCCATGGGTGGCGGGGAAGGACGTTCCTCGGGGGGACGGCATCCATGTAGCCCCAAGGGAATTCCAGCCAAGGGATATCGGACCCGTAAAAATAAAAAAACGGATCGCTATATCGTTAAGAGACGGTCCAAAAAATAACTATCCGCCGAGCTGATACAGATCAAAAATAGAGTCGATAATTTGAAAATATCGCAGGAGAAAATATGCCACGATCGTTAAAAAAAGGTCCATATATTGAACCTAAGCTGTTGCGCAGAGTGCTCACGGTTCAGGACAATCGAAGTAATAATGTTATAAAGAGCTGGTCCAGGCGGTCAACTATTATTCCTGAAATGGTTGGATTAACACTGGCGATACATAATGGTAGAAAATTTGTGCCGGTGTTTGTTTCCGAAAATATGGTAGGGCATAAACTCGGTGAGTTTTCACCAACGAGGACCTTTTACGGTCATGCTGGTGATAAGAAATCGAAATTGAAGAAGTAGGATTGGAGATATAAGGATGTCTGACACGCAGGTGAAAGCAGTTGCGAGATATGTTCGCATCTCGCCGCAGAAAGTCCGGAAAATTATCGGTGCCGTAAAAGGGAAACCTGTTGAAAGCGGTTTGAATGCACTGAAATTCATGCCGCAAAAGGCGGCTGGAATAGTTGAGAAAGTTGTGAGGTCGGCGGTGGCGAATTCCGATCAGCATCCTGATATAGATATAGATTCTCTACTGATCAGTAATGTCATCGTGGATCAGGGTCCGACTGCCAAACGGTTTCGAGCCAGAGCACGCGGGCGTGGTGCGCGGATTTTGAAAAGGACCAGCCATATTACGGTAATTTTAACTGAAGATTCGGCAGCGTAAACAGGAGGTAAGAGCTTGGGCCAGAAAGTTAATCCTATAGGATTGCGATTGGGAATTGTAAAAACTTGGGAATCTCGGTGGTATGCGGGGAAAAATTATGCCGACTACATCCTGGAAGATTTTAATATAAGAAAATTCCTGAAGAAAAAAATATATCACGCCGGCATTTCCAAGATTGAAATTGAACGTTCTGCAAAGCGCATCAGGTTACGAATATTTACGGCCCGGCCAGGAATTGTCATCGGTAAGAAGGGCTCCGAGATTGAGAAACTCAAGAAAGAGATTGAAAATCTCGTATCCCGGGAAGTTATGATTGATATACAGGAAGTTCGAAAACCGGAACTGGATGCCCAATTGGTCGCCGAAAATGTGGCCCTCCAGATTGAAAGAAGGGTCGCTTTCAGACGGGCCATGAAACGAGGTGTTTCTTCGGCCATGCGATTTGGTGCAAAAGGTGTCAAGATAATTTGTTCCGGCAGATTGGGTGGCGCTGAAATGGCGAGGCGGGAATGGTATCGTGAGGGTAGAGTACCCCTGCATACGTTGCGGGCGGATATTGATTACGGATTTATCGAAGCTAAAACAACGTATGGCATTATCGGTGTGAAGGTTTTTGTTTTTAACGGCGAAATACTAAAAAAAGATGCCGTCGCTTCAAGCGTCAAGTAGCAAGGAGATAATAACATGCTTAGCCCTAAAAAAGTAAAGTTTCGCAAGCGGCAGAAAGGCAGAATGAGAGGGGCTGCTCACCGCGGAAACATTTTGAGCTTCGGGGAATTTGGTCTACAGGCGATCGAATGTGGTAAACTGAGCTCCAAGCAGATAGAGGCCGCTCGTATTGCAATGACCCGGCATGCAAAGCGGGGGGGGAAAATGTGGATTAGAATTTTTCCCGATAAATCTTTTACCAAAAAACCCGCGGAAGTCAGGATGGGCAAGGGAAAAGGCGCTCCTGAGGGTTGGATCGCAATCATTCGACCGGGCAGAATTCTCTATGAAATGGGAGGCGTCACCAGGGAGGTTGCCAAAGAGGCACTCCGGCTTGCTTCACATAAACTTTCAGTCAAGGTTCGATTTGTGGAGAGGAGTGAAATATAATGAAAGTATCGGAAATCAGAGAGTTAAGCCCGGAAGAAAGGTTGGCGAAACTCGATGATCTTAGAGAAGAAATGTTTAACCTGCGGTTTCAGCATGAGATCGGTCAGCTCGAAAATCCCAATAAAATCATGCAGACCAAAGCTGATATAGCCCGGGTTAAAACTGTAACAAGGGAGCTGGAATTAACCGGACCCACGCATAAAGAGTAGCTGAAGCCATGGAAAAACAGATAAAGAGAAAGAGACAGTTGGTTGGCAGTGTGGTGAGTGATAAAATGGACAAGACGGTAACTGTTCAGGTAGAACGACTGGTCAAACATCAGCTCTATAAAAAATATATTCGGAGATCGACACGGTTTGCAGCGCATGATGAAACCAATAGTTGTAAACCTGGAGATAAAGTGTTGATTACAGAGTCAAGACCACTCAGCAGAACCAAAAGATGGCGGGTCAGCAAAATAGTTGAAAAAGCGGTCTGATGGTAAAGGAATAAAAAAATGATTCAGGCAGAGTCCAGACTAACAGTCGCAGATAATTCCGGTGCCAAAGAGGTCTATTGCATCAAGGTACTTGGCGGCTCGAGAAGAAGATATGCCTCCATAGGCGATATCATCGTTGTATCCGTCAAGGAAGCGATTCCCAATGCTAAAGTGAAAAAGGGAGACGTCCTGAAGGCTGTGGTCGTCAGAACTAAAAAAGAAATACGGCGGCGGGACGGATCTTATATCAGATTCGATGAAAACTCAGCGGTGTTAATCAGTGAGAACAAAGAACCGGTCGGCACCCGCATATTTGGACCCGTTGCAAGAGAACTGAGGGGGAAGCGGTTTATGAAAATAATCTCTCTCGCCCCGGAAGTTTTGTAAAAAACCAGTGGTCCTTAAAGGATTTGATTCATGACCAGGAATACATGCAAAATAAAAAAAGATGATAAAGTCAAAATTGTTGCCGGTAAAGACAATGGTAAAATCGGCAAGGTTTTGAAGGTTCTCAGAAATAAAAATGGAATCCTTGTAGAGAATATCAACATTGTCAAGCGGCATACCAAACCCAACGCCCAAACCAGGCAGGGCGGTATTATCGAAAGTGAGGCACCGATTCACTGGTCTAACGTGATGTTGATGTGCAATAAATGCATTAAACCTGCGCGCATTAAAATGCAGCGTCTGGACGATGGTAAAAAAGTCCGGGTTTGCAGAAAATGCAATGAAATTATAGATGCCTAATAACAAGCTGTGTGCGCCGGAGGAGTAGAATGTCTCAGTTAAAAGAGAATTATGAAAAAAATATTATCCCTGAGCTTTTAGAAAAATTCAAGTATACGAATATCATGCAGGTTCCAAAAGTTGAGAAGGTCGTATTGAATATTGGACTTGGGGAAGCGATTCATAATATCAAATTGTTGGACTCTGCAGCGGAAGAGCTTAAAACAATTGCAGGGCAGAATCCTGTGATCACCCGGGCCAAAAAATCCATCGCAGCTTTTAAACTTCGGGCCGGAATGCCCATCGGTTGCATGGTTACGTTGCGGCAGAGCCGGATGTATGATTTTTTGTATAAGCTTGTAAATACCGCACTGCCGAGAGTCCGGGATTTCAGGGGCATTTCCGGAAAGGCCTTTGATCACAACGGAAATTATTCCCTGGGGATAAAAGAACATATTATTTTCCCGGAAATCGAATATGACAAGATTGATAAGATTAAGGGGCTTAATATCACCATCGTGACGACTGCAAAGACGGACGAAGAGGGAAAAGAACTCTTAAGACTAATGGGAATGCCGTTTAAAAATTAAGTTTACAAGTAAAGACGACGATCAACTACAAGGAGGATGCTTTGGCCAAAAAGTCTCTAAGAGCAAAAGCATTAAATAAAGCAAAATTTACTGTGCGGGAGTACAACCGGTGTCCAATGTGTGGCAGACCTAGAGCGTTCATGAGAAAGTTCGGCATTTGCCGCATCTGCTTTCGGGATCTTGCCTCCCATGGGAAATTACCTGGTGTGGTCAAGTCCAGCTGGTAATCATACAGGTTTGATAAAGGCCGTATCCACCTAAAAGATACTAAAAAAAGAGTGTATCGTAACGGAGAGAAAAATGGTAATGAGCGACCCTATTGCCGACATGCTGACGCGGATCAGAAACGGCGGGAAAGCCAAATTAGACAGTGTTGAAATGCCCGGATCAACCATTAAGCTGGAACTGGCAAAAGTACTTAAAACTCAGGGATATATCAAAAATTTTAAGTTTGTCAAAGATAGCAAGCAGGGCATATTGCGGGTGTATTTGAAATATGATGCAACAAATAGTCATGCCATCTGCAAACTGGAACGCATCAGTAAACCCAGTAGAAGGGTTTACGTGAGACACAGTGAAGTGAAGCCAGTGTTCAGCGGCATGGGAATTGCGATATTATCAACGTCCAGTGGAATATTGACAGACAAGGAAGCGCGCCAGCAGAAGGTAGGCGGCGAAATTCTTTGTAATATCTGGTAGTCAAGGGGTGTACACCATGTCTCGAGTAGGCAAAAAAATAATTCCGATTCCGGAAAAGATAAAAATATCATATAAAGACAGGTTGATTACGGTTCAGGGAGAAAAGGGAACGCTTTCCAGAACAATTCATCCTTCCGTGGAATTGGAGATAGACGAAAAAAATATCAAAGTAGTTATGAAAGATGACCAGAGAGACGCCAGTGCCGTTCAGGGCTTGACCAGAGCCTTGGTCAACAACATGATAACGGGTATTGATAAAGGGTTTGAACGGATCCTCCAGATAAACGGAATTGGTTATCGGGCTGACTTGCAGGGTAAAACCATTGTTTTTAACATTGGATATTCGAATCCTGTCAATTTCTCTGTTCCTGAAGGTATATCCGTTGATATTGATAAGAATAACGTTATCAAACTTTCCGGGATAGACAAAGAAAGGCTCGGGGCCACAGCCGCGTCCATTCGGAGGCTCAGGCCACCTGAGCCTTACAAGGGCAAAGGGATCAAATACGCTGAAGAACATATACAGCGAAAAGCCGGGAAGACAGGAACTAAATAATATTTGTATAGATGTTGTGACTGAGCGACTTGTTCGGTAATTTATTTTATACTGGATATCGGTCATTTAACACAATTTTGAGGGGAACGATAATGGGCTCTCTGGATTTTAGAAAAAAAGCACGTTTAAAAAGAAAAAAAAGAATAAGAAAAGTCCTTTCCGGGACAGTTGAGCGGCCCCGATTGACTGTTTTTCGAAGCGCAAATCATATCTATGCGCAGATTGTTAATGATGTCAGTGGGCAAACCCTGGCAAGTGCCTCCAGTGTTGAAAAGATTGTAAAGGCCCAGGATCGTTTTGAAAGTAAGGTTGCCGCCGCCACTCATATTGGAAAGCTTGTTGGAGAGCGGGCCAAGGAAAAGGGAATCAACAAGGTTGTTTTTGACCGCAATGGATATCAGTATCACGGACGGGTCAAAGCGGTATCAGACGGCGCGCGTGAAGCCGGGCTGGAGTTTTAGTCAAATATTGGAGATTAAGGAGGCAGGCCCTTGTTCAAGAAAGATATGGATGATAATCAATTTATTGATAAAGTAGTACACATCAACCGTGTGGCCAAGGTCGTCAAAGGCGGACGAAGATTTAGTTTCAGCGCCGTTGTCGTTGTTGGCGACGGTGAGGGAAGTGTCGGTTGGGGCCTGGGTAAAGCCGGTGAGGTGCCTGAAGCCATTCGGAAAGGTGTTGAAAAGGCAAAAAAAAACATGTGCAAGGTGCCATTGACGGAAGATGGAACGATTCCTTTTCAGGTGATTGGCAAATATGGTGCAGGACGGGTTTTGCTGAAACCGGCATCAAAAGGAACCGGTGTTATCGCAGGCGGAGCGGTTCGGGCAGTTCTTGAGGCTGTGGGGGTAAAGGATATTTTGACAAAATGCATGCGGTCAAATAATCCTCACAATGTCGTAAAAGCGACGATAACCGGACTTAAACAGCTTCAAAGCAGAGAGCAGGTCGCCAAGCGGCGTGGCATTTTGGTAGAAGATTTATAATTGATAAGGAAATTATAAATGTCTGGAATACTAGAAATAACTTTAGTTAAGAGTATGATCGGTAGGCCTGAAAAACACCGCAAAGTATTACGGGGTCTGGGTTTGATGAAGCTAAACAGAACTGTAAGGCTGAAAAATACACCATCGGTGCGTGGAATGGTTGACCTTGTTTCACACCTGGTAAAAGCCGAGGAGATAATTGATGAAGCTAAATGAACTATCACCGGCAAAAGGTTCCCGCAAACCGCGCAAAAGACTTGGGCGTGGCGTTGGTTCCGGAAGCGGAAAAACTGCAGGCAGGGGAACCAAAGGGCATAATAGCCGATCCGGCGGGGGTGTAAGGCCCGGTTTCGAAGGCGGTCAGATGCCAATTCACCGGCGCCTTCCCAAAAGAGGGTTTACCAATATTTTTAAAAAAGAGATAGCGGTTTTAAATATCAGTGACCTGATTCGGTTTGAAACCGGAAGTGTCGTTGACGAGAGTGCCGTTATCAGAAGTGGACTTGTTAAAGGCAGACGGGATGGTATCAAACTGCTCGGCAATGGCGATATTGAATATCCGCTCACCATTCGTTTAAATGCTGTCAGTTCCAGTGCCAGAGCCAAAATCGAGGCGGCTGGCGGCAGTATAGAGGTCATATAGTATGATAGGCAGCGGTTTTCAGAATATATTCAAAGTACCGGAGTTGAAAAAGCGAGTGCTGTACACATTTGCCCTTCTTGCCGTTTATCGTGTGGGGGTACATGTGCCAACGCCCGGCATCG
Source organism: uncultured Desulfobacterales bacterium (assembly GCA_942490765.1). GTDB lineage: Bacteria > Desulfobacterota > Desulfobacteria > Desulfobacterales > 4572-123 > 4572-123. Next base: position 61,607 of record CALNYM010000024.1, read on the forward strand.
ATACGATTGCCCTGGCCTCTTTTTTTGCAAAGGCCAAGGGTACATTGCTGGGACTGTTCGATATGTTCTCAGGCGGCGCACTGGAACGCCTCTCGGTGTTTGCCCTCGGTATTATGCCTTACATCAGCGCCTCCATTATCATTCAGCTGTTGACGGTTGTTATTCCGCATTTGGAACGGCTATCAAAAGAAGGGGATCAGGGGCGAAAGAAAATTACCCAGTACACCCGGTATGGAACCGTTGTTTTAAGTATCATTCAGGGCTTTGGCATCAGTATCGGTCTTGAGAGCATGACCTCTCCCGGTGGCGCGGCAGTGGTCGTTCATCCGGGTTGGGGGTTCAGGCTGATGACCGTTCTAACGCTTACCGCGGGAACGGCGTTTATTATGTGGCTGGGTGAACAGATCACGGAGCGGGGCATCGGTAACGGCATCTCCTTGATTATTTTTGCCGGTATTGTGGCCAGGATGCCCAATGCCATCGGCAATACATTCCGGTTGCTTTCCACCGGTGAAATGGGAATTTTTTTAATTCTTGTACTTCTTGTATTCATGGTCGGCGTGATTGCCTTTATTATTTATGTGGAGCAGGGACAGCGACGGATACCGGTTCAGTATGCCAAAAGGGTGGTCGGCAGGAAGATGTACGGTGGCCAAAGCACCCATTTGCCACTGAAAATAAATACATCCGGTGTTATTCCGCCCATTTTCGCATCTTCTATTATCATGTTTCCGGCAACCCTTGCCAGTTTTGTAAAAATACCCTGGATGCAGCAGGCCGCCGCTTCCATGAGACCGGGCAGTCTGATTTATGAGCTGATGTATATCGCGTTTATTTTCTTTTTCTGCTATTTTTATACTGCGGTAACCTTTAATCCCGAGGATGTCGCCGATAATATGAAAAAAAACGGGGGATACATTCCCGGGATCAGGCCTGGAAAACGCACGGCCGACTATATCGATAAGGTGTTGACCCGAATTACGTTGGGCGGTGCGATTTATGTGTCTGCGGTATGTGTGTTGCCTTCCATACTCATTACTAAGCTGGATATACCCTTTTACTTCGGGGGTACCGCACTGTTGATCGTCGTCGGGGTTGCCATTGACACTATTTCACAAATTGAATCGCATATGCTTACCCGTCATTATGAGGGGTTCCTGAAAAAAGGGGTAAAAGGCAGAAGCCGGGCATAATATCATTTTAAAAACTTAAAATAGAACTAAGGTCAAAGGGGACGTCATAAATGCCGAAGGAGGAAGCCATAAAGGTGCAGGGAATCGTGATAGAGACCCTGCCGAATGCAATGTTCAAGGTTGAGCTGGAAAATAAACATCAGATTCTGGCCCACATATCCGGGAAAATGAGGATGCATTTTATAAAAATATTGCCTGGAGACACGGTTGCTGTTGAGCTTTCACCTTATGATTTGACCAGAGGTCGAATTACATACAGATCAAAGTAAAAAGTGTACCCAAAGCCATTTAGAAAAAGGACATATCAGGAAAACTATTTAGAATATCAGGTACGCGTTTGATTAACAAGGAGCGGTACATATGAAAGTCAGGGCATCTGTAAAAAAAATATGCAGTAAATGCAAAATTATCCGCAGAAAGGGTGTCGTCAGGGTTATCTGCGAAAACAAAAGACATAAACAGCGTCAGGGATAGGAGGATAAGCTTTGGCAAGAATTGCGGGCGTAGATTTACCAAGACGTAAGCGGGTTGAGATCGGATTGACGTATATATATGGCATCGGTCGAACGGCCTCAAAGCGTATACTGACTCAGCTGCAGATCGATCTGGACAAACAAACGGATGATTTGTCTGAGAATGAAATAAACGATATCCGAAAAGTGATAGATAGTGAATACAGGGTCGAAGGTGAACTTCGAACAGAAGTGTCCATGAATATTAAACGACTCATGGATCTCGGTGCTTATCGCGGTTTGAGGCATCGGAAGTCACTTCCTGTTCGCGGGCAACGGACAAGTACCAATGCCAGGACAAGAAAGGGACCTAGAAGATCTGCTGTAAAGAAAAAGGGCGGCGTACAAAAGAAATAGACCTTAAGAGCGGCGCTTAGCGCTATCTGCTTTAGAAGTTTTATATCAGTATTTAAAACTCTCAAATAAAATAAACAGTTTAAATGGAATCACCAAATGCCGAAAAAAACGCGTACTAAGAAAAAGGAAAAGAAAAACATTCCAAACGGGGTAGTACATATCCAGTCCACCTTCAATAACACGATTGTTACGATCACAGACCCTGCAGGAAATGTTGTGGCATGGTCCAGTTCGGGCGTCCAGGGATTCAAGGGATCACGAAAAAGTACGCCTTTTGCTTCACAACTTGCAGCCGAGGATGCGGCCAAAAAAGCCATGGAACACGGTATGCGTAATGTTGAAGTCTACGTTAAAGGTCCGGGGGCCGGACGTGAATCGGCGCTGAGGTCTTTGCAGGGGGTGGGATTTAATGTGTCACTGATTAAGGATGTAACCCCCATACCCCATAATGGTTGCCGCCCGCCCAAGAGGCGTCGCGTATAATTTCCATTTTCAAATTGAATTGTCAGACATGCGGATGAACAACACCTGCACCAGTAAGATTTTCGGTCTTAAAAGAATTTGGCTGAAGGTTTAAGGAGGAACAATTGGCAAGATACAGAGGTTCAGTCTGTCGGCTATGCCGACGCGAAAATATGAAGTTGTTTCTTAAAGGAGACCGATGCTACTCCGATAAATGTGCTTTTGAACGCCGTAGTTATGCCCCGGGACAGCACGGGCAGAGTCGGCGCAGGAAAGCTTCGGATTACGGTATCCAGCTCAGAGAGAAGCAAAAGGTCAAAAGAATGTACGGACTGTCTGAAAAACAATTCAGACTTACTTTCTCAAAAGCAGATCGGCAGCAGGGCATTACAGGCACCAATTTGCTGATATCGCTGGAAAGAAGACTTGATAACACTGTATATCGCATCGGATTTGTCAATTCCCGAAGTCAGGGAAGACAGTTGGTAAAGCATGACCATTTTCTGGTAAACGGACACAAAGTCAATATCCCGTCTTATCAGATTAAAATCGGTGATGTTATTGAAGTCCGCGAGAAAAGCCGCAGTATACAGGCCATCGCAGATTCAATGGATGCGGTTGTGCGTCGTGGTGTCCCCCAGTGGATCGAATTCGAGAAAGAAAATTTGAAAGGCACTGTTAAAAGTTTTCCGGTACGGGAAGATCTTACCATGCCGATTCAAGAACAGCTGATTGTTGAGCTTTATTCAAAATAACAAGCGGTAATGAGAGTCGGTAACATGTCCCCGTTCCCAAAAGGGTATCTTGACTCAAATCATTTGGAGATGAAATAATGCCATCAAACGAACTCATATATGTAAACTGGCGCGAAATGATCAGGCCGGAGAAAGTTCAGTTGACGAGTAGTTCCACTTACGGCAAATTTGTCTGTGAACCGCTTGAAAGAGGGTTTGGTATCACCATTGGTAATTCCTTGAGACGAATCATTTTATCTTCTCTTTATGGTGCCGCCATTGTGTCGGTGAAGTTTGATTCGGTTATGCACGAATTCAGCACCGTCCCCGGTGTGTTTGAAGATGTTTCCGAAATTATTCTTAATCTGAAACAAGTCAGAATGAAGAATGCGGACACATCCGAAAGAACACTCTATATAGATGCCACAGGTGAGGGTGAAGTCACTGCAGGGGATATTGTCAGCGGTGATGGTAAGGTTGAAATACTTAATAAAGACCAGCATATCGCCACGCTTACCGGCAAAGGTGAGCTTAAAATGGAAATGACGGTGAAAGTTGGCAAAGGGTATTCATTATCGGAAGCAAACAAGGATGAGGATGCGCCGGTGGGAACTATTCCCATCGATGCTGTTTTTTCCCCTATCAAAAAAGTTAACTATGTTGTCGGCAATGCCCGGGTCGGGCAGCGAACGGATTACGATAAATTGACCCTTGAAGTGTGGACGGATGGAAGTGTGCTTCCCGAAGATGCCGTGGCTTATTCTGCAAAAATTCTTAAGGAGCAGATGGCCATATTTATCAATTTTGACGAAAAAATGGAACCGGAGCCCGTTCTTAAAGATGACGAAGCGCAAACGCCTAAGTTCAACGAAAACCTATTTCGAAGTGTTGAAGAACTTGAACTGTCTGTTCGTAGCGCAAACTGTCTTAAGAACGCTGATATTTTAAAGCTCTATCAATTGGTGCAGAAATCAGAAGCTGAAATGCTTAAAACAAAGAATTTTGGCAGAAAATCCTTGAACGAAATAAAGGACGTTTTAAGTGAAATGGGCCTTTCTCTCGGTATGAAACTTGAAGGATTTGTACCCCCTGATGAGGAAATTGCTGAGGAAGGAGAATAACTGATCCATGAGACATCATAAAGCCGGTATCAAATTAAACAGAACCACCAGTCATCGAAACGCCATGTTCAGAAACATGGTGACGTCTTTATTTAAATACGACAAAATCCAGACCACTGATGTAAAAGCAAAGGAATTAAGGCGTTGGGCGGATCACTTGGTCACGCTGGCCAAAAAGGGAGATCTTCATGCCATGCGCCAGGCCCTTGCCATTGTGCGGGAAAAGGACGTGGTTTATAAATTGTTTGATGAGGCCAAGGAACGATACGGCAAAATTTTGGGTGGTTACACCCGAATTATTAAAATCGGAAGACGTCCCGGTGATGCGGCCCCCATATCGATGATCGAGCTCGTCGCTTTGGAAGAAGGAAAAAAGAAAAAGGCTAAAAAGAGCGTAAAAAAACAGGTTGAAAAAAAGCAGATTCCTGCCAGCAAAAAGGTGGGGGCTGAAAAGATCGAAGAAAAGCCGATTGACGCTGCTGCTGAAGCGGCTTCTGTCCCTGAAAAAGCAGAAGCCAAAGCAATGGAAAGTGATGCCGGCAGTAAAGAAACATCATCAGGTGAAGCCGGTACCGTTGAAGAAACAACGGATGATCCCAAGGCTGACAATTAGCGATTCTTCAAAAAATGATAGATATAATAAGCCCCGCCTTTTTAAGACGGGGCTTTTTTTTGTCATTTTAACCAAAAAAATCGGTTTTTTTGATGACGCTGCCTATCATTCAATTGGAATATAGTATAGTATAAAATTTTATCCTGACCGGTATCCATATGCAAAAACAAGTAAAATTTGCCTGCCCCCTGGATTGTTTCGATGCTTGTTCGTTGATAGCGAGTGTTGAAAACGGTCGTGTGGTTCGGATCAGTGGGGGCAGAGATCACCCTCTGACCCGGGGGATGATCTGCTCAAAGGGGCGCCAACTGCTGGAAAGACTGTATCATCCTCTCCGTCTGTTGTCTCCGTTAAAAAAAAAGGGCCGGGCCTGGTCTAAAATCAGCTGGGACCAGGCCATCTGTGAGATTGCAGACCAGCTGACAACCATCAAACAAGACTATGGCTCCAGAGCGGTGCTGCATTATGCGGACGCTGGCTATGGCGGCATTATTAAATCTGTGGATGAATTGTTTTTTAACTGTTATGGCGGCGCCACCGTTCCCAGGGGGAGCCTCTGCTGGGGCGCCGGAATGGCAGCCCAGAAGTATGATTTTGGCGCTGCTTTGGGTCATAGCCCCGATCAACTGGGGGATGCCCATGTTATTATTATCTGGGGCCGAAATCCTGCGGACACCAATCCCCATCTGATTCGCTATCTGTATCAGGCCCGTAAAAAAGGTGCCATTGTTATTCTGATAGATCCCATCAGGACGACGACGGCAAATCTGGCCGACATTCATCTGTGTGTCAGGCCTGCAACGGACGGTGCCCTTGCCCTGGGGATGGCCAACCTTATCATCGAGCGCGGCTGGATGGATCAGGCCTATATCCACGACCATGTACTGGGTTTTAAGCGCTTTGGGGCCTATGCACGACAGTTTTCCATGGAACGGGTGGCCGGGATCACCGGCATCGATCCGTCAGACATAGAGCGGGCAACCGGATTATATGCCCGCCGAAAACCCGGTTGCATTGTTCTCGGCATTGGACTGCAGCGATACGGTAACGGCGGGGGCACCATCCGTTGTATCGACGCCCTGGGTGCCATCACCGGAAATATCGGCATTCCCGGCGGTGGCGTGAATTATGCGAACAGGCGTATTGCTCCCTATCTGGCAGAGGCAATTGCAGGGGGGGACGGTCCGGCTGTCCATCGCCGGTCCTTCAGCCTGCCGCAGATGGGCGAATTCCTGAATAACGCCGTTGATCCGCCGATTAGATGCCTTTTTATTGCCAAAGCCAACCCCCTGGTCCAGATGCCGCATCTGCATAAAACCATAGAAGCATTTGATCGTGTGCCGTTCAAGGTGGTTACGGATATGTTCATGACCGATACGGCCCGGCATGCCGATCTGGTGCTGCCATGCACCAGTGTTCTGGAAGAGGAGGACATTATTTGCAGTTCCATGTATTCCCCTTATGTGAATTATTCCGCCAGAGCAGTGGAACCGCCGGCCGGCGTCATGGGTGAGTATGATTTTTTCAGGGCACTTGCCCGCAAAATGAACCTGGATAACTATCCTTTTATGCCGCCCCTGGATTTTTTGAAACAGGCGGTGGGGCCTTTGCTTGAAGCCTGCCATAGTGATTTTGAATCCCTGATAAAAGGGGCTATAAAACTTCCGGGTACGGATACCCCCTGGCAGGACAACTCCTTTTCAACCCCATCGGGGAAATATGAATTGTATTCTGACATCGCTTTGCAAGCCGGATTACCGCCGATGCCCAATTTCAAAGCGCCGCTGAAAGCGCCACCCGGCTTTGATTTGCGGCTGCTGACCCCGCATTTGAAGAACTCACTGCATTCCCAAGGGTTTGCGTTTGTCGATGATCCGCCTCTAGCGCATGTAAATCCGCTTGTGCTGGCTGAAAAAAAACTCACCGGTGAAACCGATGCGCAGGTGGTTTCCCCCAACGGCCGTCTGCAGGTCCGGGTGAAACCCGATGCCGCCGTTTCAGAAGGTATTGTCATGATTTACGAAGGGTGGTGGCATAAAAGCGGTGCTGTGAATTTTTTGACCGATGATTTACTTTCCGATATGGGAGAACAGGCAGCGTATTATGATACTTTTTGTAATCTGGAACCCCTTGATTAAAATTTTTCAGCGTTTATGGCTGTGAACCATAGGCGCCGGGTGGTCTGGTGCGTCCCGGTGATAATTGTCCATGGTTTACCCAAAGGAGGCCACAGTTGTTTATTGACAAGCCGGGAACGGTGACGGACAGGATTTTGTTTTTAGGCCGCAGGGAGTCCTGCGTGTATCTTCTCAAGGGAGAAGACGAATATGCCCTGATCGGGGGTGGCATGGCCTATATTGTTCCGGAAATTCTCGATCAGCTCCGGGACCATAAGATTGATGAAGGAAAAATCAGACGGATTATTATTCTGCACAGTCATTTTGACCATTGCGGCATTGTGGCATTTTTTAAAAAACGATGGCCCTGGGCCATGGTCACGGCATCGGCCCGGGCACGGGAACTGCTGGAAATGCCAAAAGTGGTTGACACCATCGCCCGGTTGAACCGGCAGATGACATGTCACTACGGGAGAGAAAAGCAGTCCGAAGACCTGGGACTTGATATCAGCCGCATTACGGTAGAACTGACCGTCGGCGATGGGGATGTCCTGCGCTGTGGCGATCTTGATATGCAGGTACTTGAGGTTCCGGGACATTCCTCCTGCTCCATTGCCGTATATGTGCCAACGGAAAAAGCCCTGTTTGCATCAGATGCCGGTGGCATTCCGTTCGGGGACCGGATTTTTACGGCGGCCAATTCCAATTTTGATTTATACCAGCAGAGTCTGGAAAAGATGATGCAGTATCCGGTGGACGTTCAGCTGGCCGAGCATTACGGGGCCGTCACCGGTGAAGAGGCGCATCTGTTTTTAAAAAAAGCGGCGGTAGCGGCCAGGGAAACCCGGCATATATTGGAAGCATCCTATGCCAGAACAGGGGATGTTTTAAAGAGTACAGATGAGGTGACCGATATTCTAATGACCGGCACCCCGCACGATTTTTTGCCCCGGGCGGTCATCGCCATGGTGGTGGGGCAGATGATGCGGTTTATTGCGGGTAAGGTAGCAGGTAGAAGGTAGAAGGCCTATAGATGTAGGGGCAGGCCTTGTGCCTGCCCGGTTTTATGCCAGCCAGGCCCTGTGTGCCTGCCCGCTTTTATTCGAGGTGCAAAATTTCAAAGGTATTTTGATCCAGATCAAAGAAAAGTAGCCGGTTTCTCAAGATCCCTTTTTGTTTCAGCAGAACTTTAGTGACCTGAGAAACCTCAAGAGATGCCGCCATGGCTGCTGTGTAGGGTGGTGTTCCCAGGAGGGCTTCGGCGCCCTTGGCGAAAATGGGTGTCTTCGGATCACCGTAAATTGATCTAAAACCGGTGTCTTCGGGAAAAATAGTGCAGATTTGTCCGATATGGCCGGCAACCGCGGCGGAAACCAGGGGGATGCCGGCATTACGGGCAGCGTCTTCCAGAATAAAACGGCTTTTGATGTTGTCCAGGCAGTCAACCGCAACATCGGCAGTGTTGACCAGTTGTTGGGCACTGCCCTGGTCCAGAAATTCAGGGCAGGATATAATCTTAACAGAGGCGTTGATTTCCTTGACCCGGATCGCCGCGGCTGTCGCTTTTGGTGTGGCCAGAAGCTTTTGTGTGCTGAGTATCTGCCGATTTAGATTGCTGTCGTCAAAAGTATCGCCATCCACAAGGGTCAGGGTACCGATACCCAGCCGCGCCAGCAGTTCTGTTACCGTGCCGCCCAGTCCGCCCAGTCCGACAATGCACACCGTCGCCTTCAGAAGGGATATCTGATTTGTTATGGAGAGGGTTTGCATGTTGCGAATGTAGCGCTCGGGAATGATATTGTTTTCAAGAGCGGTTATTTCCACAAAACGGCGGGCAATGTCAAAGGCATGGGCTATAAACGCAACCGCCGTCACGGCAAGGCTGTCATAACCGGTGCCGTCGGGGCCTGTTTTGCCGACGGCTTTTTTTTTGACGGCCCTGATCAATTCCTGATCCGGCATTACCCTCCCCCCACCGGAGGGAAGAGGCCCACCCGGTCACCGTCCTGCAGAGGGGCTGAAAGGGTGCCCCTGACGCCGTTGATGAATATCAGTCTCACGTGATTTCGGGGAATTTCAAGCCGGTCCAGCAGTTCCCCGACGGTTGCGCCTGCGGTGATCGGGCAGGGATCCGGTATTCCAGAGCTGTATTTTGTCAGGGTGGCAAAAAGGTTTAATTTGATTAGGGCCTGCATGATATCCTTGATGGTTTGTAAAAATTGGTTTAGATTCTGTCTGTCATGAACCCGTGAATATTATTTAAAAGATGTCAATCATTTTTAATTGTGTCAAGTGGAACCGTTTTTTTAAATCAAGAGTGCCGCAGACAGGGAGATAAACGAAAGCAGAGTAGACAGCATGATGGCGGCAGACGCAAGTTGGACATCGCTGTTCAATTGTGCTGACAGGACATATATGGCAGTTGATGTGGGCAATGCGAAAAAGATCATCCCAGCTTTAAAGGGGATACCGGTGACGGAAAACAATCCGAAAAGGAAATATCCAATGGCCGGTAGTATCAGTATTTTCAGCAGGGATGCAACCAGAGAAATTTTTGTATTGTGTTTGAGTTCTTTCAGGTGCAAAGAGCCACCAATGGAAATCAGGGCCAGGGGCATGGTGACCGATGTCATGAGCTGGAAAGTATGATCAATGAAAACAGGAAAAGACAGCTGAAACCTGGAAAAAAAAATCCCTGCCGCACACCCCAGGATGAGAGGGTTGGAGACCAATGCCTTTAAAAGATACGTCAGATTTTGTTCCGGGGTTCCCTTTTTCTCTGAATGCCAGATCAAGGTGGAAACGGCCAACACATTAATAATGGGAATAGCAAATCCGATGAGGATACCAAAATATCGAATACCGGATTCTCCAAGCGTGTTCATGACAATGGCCATACCAATATAGGTGTTAAACCGGTAACAGGCCTGGGAAAAGGAACCCGCCTGAAAACTTTTGATATGAAACAACCGGATGGCAACAAGGCTTAACAGATAAACAATGACCACTGCCAAGATAGCAACAGCGCAAAAGTGCATATTGATGTTTTTATCCGGGGATGACCCGCCGATTTTCCAGAACAGCATGACCGGGAAAAAAATAAAATATACCAGCCGATCAGAGGTTTTCAGAAAGGTCTCATTGGTGATGCCAAAGTGTTTGAGAAGGCCGCCGAGAAAAAGTAGTGTAAATATAGGGAATATGGCATTCAGGACAATCATTGCCACAAGATATGGAAAATTTGAAAATTTTGCAAATTAATAATGATGGCGTCGTAAAAAGTCTCCATCTACTGCGTTATAGCGGTTGTCCAGAGACTCGACATACCATATGTATGCCTTCGCCCCCGGACAACCGCTATGCCTTGTATATCTGCCGGGCGACTTCCAAATTCGGCCTGTGCCCGACGCCTGATGTCGCGTGGGATAATAGGGTCTTGGTGTTTTGGGCAGGTGGGTTGCTGCATGAGCATTTTTTTCTCAGGGTATCAGGACGATTTTGGCTGCGGCGGTGCGCCCCTTGTCGAGATCGTCAAACGCGCGTGCCCCTTCACTGAGCGGCCGTGTTTCTATCCAACTCAGGTCGCCCAGCAGACTGCTCTCGATGGCTTTGGCGGCCGCCCGCACATCCGCCGGGGTATAGCAGTAAACACCAAGCAATTTGACCTCGAAGAGGGTGAGCTTGCGGATGTCGAACACCCCTTTGGCGTCCATTAAACCGATATGCACCAGTATGCCGCCGGGTTTTATGGCTGCCATGGCCGACGTACGGGTTACCTCGCCGCCTACGGCGTCGATGACCAGATCATAGGCGCTTTCCTTGAGGACCGGATCATTGATCGGATCGTGCACCCGGCAGCCCGTATGAGCCACCAGGCTTTCCCGGCGCAGGGGGTTGGTTTCCGATACAACGAGTCGTCTGCAGCCATAGGCCCGCATCAACAGCGCGGCCAGAAAGCCAACGGCACCGCCGCCGATCACCAGCGCGTTGAGTTCCGCCAGGGGACGATGGGACGCCTCCCGGGCCAGGTTCAATGCGTGCAGGGCCGTGGCCGTCGGTTCGGTAAGGGCTGCGTGCACGGCATTCATGGAATCCGGTATATCGATGATATTCGTGGATGGAATGGCGACGTACTCTGCGTAAGCCCCGGCGAGGCGCATGCCGATCAGTTCACGTTCGGTGCACAGGTGGGATCGGCCGGTGTCACAGAAGGCACATCGGCCGCAGGTGATCAGCGGATTGATCACAACCCGCCGTGTGGTATCTGTTCCGGATACCACACGGCCGGCCACTTCGTGGCCAAGAATCAGCGGCGGCACACGGCGCGGATCCTTGCCGTGATAGGCATGCATATCGGACCCGCAGATGCCGGAGGCTTCGACCTTGACCAGTACATCGGCCGGACCAGGAACAGGATCGGGTTCATCTTTGTAAACCACTTGATTTGTATCAGTATATACCAGTGCTTTCATGAAAGTTGACTCCTGATAAAATTTTGTAGGGCGCAAGGGCCATCATCGCTGTAAATACAGTCGAATGTTATTTGGCCGTCCAGCCGCCATCGATAAAGATAGTCTGGCCGGTAATATAGTCCGATGCCGGAGAAGACAGGAAAATCGTCAATCCGTCAATGTCTTCCACCACACCCGTACGGCCCGTGATCGTCTGTCTGGCAAGGGCCTGGATCACCTCTTTTTCTTTGTAAAGCGGCGCGGTAAGCCCGGTTTTGAAAAAACCGGGGGCAATGGCATTGCAGGTGATCCCACTTTGATCCGCGGACCAGGATTCGGCCATGGCGCGGGTCAATTGCATGACGCCGCCTTTGGACGCCCCGTAGGTCAGCCCGTTTTTAAAGGCCCGTACCGACTGCAACGAGGCAATGTTGACAATTTTACCCCACCCTTTGGCCTGCATGCCGGGCACCACCAGTTTGGCCAGGAAAAAAGGCGCACCCAGATTCAGGGTCATGGTATCGTTCCATATTTTTTCGGTAATCTCCTGCCAGGGCCGCCGGGGGTTGACACCTGCGGCGTTGATCAGGATATCGATTGGCCCGAAGCAGTCCACGGCCTGTTTGGCCAGGTCGCCCAAATCGCCGATACGGCCAACATCAAAGGCCACATGGTCGGCCCGGCCGCCTTCTTGCCGGATGTCCGCCACCGCCCGTCGCAGGGCGTCTTCACCGCGGGCCACGTGAACCACGGCGGCACCGGCCGCCGCCAGTGCCCGGGCCATACCCCGCCCGATTCCTGAACTGGCGCCGGTCACCAGCGCCACTTTGCCGTCGAGACGAAACAGCTTTTCCATCAGTTTTGTTTTCCGTTTTGTAAGTAGATTATTTTCCGCGGCTGACCACACAGATTGGGTTCAGGCGCTATATTGCCTATCCGTTCCTGAACACCGGCGGCATATTGACAACCGCAGCGCACCGATCATCGGGCGCTGCGGTTCCCCTCGGTCCTACCGTTTATTTGATGATTTTGTAAACCGCATTACAGTCATCACCACCAAAGCCCTCTGCGCTGGCCGTTTTGAAGTAATCAAGCGCGACTTTCATCAGGCGGGGATTCTTGCCCCATTGATCGGCCATCTCGCAGCCGAGGCGGACATCCTTCAGGGCCAGGTCCAGGCCGAAGCGCGGGGCAAAATCACCGGCCGCAATCCAGGGTGCCCGAAGCGCAGACTGGAAGCTTTTGCCGCCGGTTTCCTCGAGCAGTTCGGCCATCAGGGAGGGGGTAATGCCGGCTCTTTCGCCCAGCCGGACCCCCTCGGCGATCACCGCTACATTGGTCATTCCCACCATGTTGCTGATCAGCTTGAACGCCTGGGAAGCCTCTACCTCCCCCATGTAGTAGACCGGCTCGCCGACGATCTGGAGGATCTCCTTGAGTTCTTCGTAGGTCTCTTTTTTCCCGCCGGCGAATATCGGCTCTTCGGCCTTTTCGGCAGCGGCGGGGTTTTTCCCCAACGGACAGGCCAGAAATCGGACGCCACGGGCCTCGCAGGCATCGGACACCTTGCGCGCGGATTGCGGATCGATGGTGCTCACGTCGATATAGGCCGCACCGGGCTTCATGGCTGCGAGCAGGCCGCCCTCGCCCAGCATGACCTGTTCGATATGGGCCGGCAGCGGCAGGGAGGTAAAAACGACATCTGCATCGGCCAGTTCTGTAACGCTGGCGGCAGCCTTACCGGTTGTCCCGGCGGCCAGTGTTTTTTCAATGGCGTCGGGGCTCAGGTCATAAACCAGAACCTCTTTGCCCGCGCGAATCAGATTACGCGCCAGTCCTCCACCCATGTTTCCAAGTCCAATAAATCCGAAAAGCATAATTTTTACTCCTTGGTTGTTATCCGTTATCAAATTAAAACGCCTTTACCTGACAGGCAATATAAAGCCTGCGCGGTCAACCAGGGCCGTAGAACCCATGGCAGACGTATCGCGCTTATCCACCACCGATGGGCGGTATTATCGTAACGGTATCCCCGTCGGTCAATACCCGGTCGAATGTGGCACTGCGACCGCTGACCGTCAGAATACCGACATCCATTTCGTTGAGCGTTAGATGCCGGATCAGATCCCGAACCGTGGCTCCGTTGGGGAGGGCCATCGTCTGAGACGGGTTGCCCGGGTCCTTTTCGCGAACCGCAAACCGTTTAACCGTAACTTTCATCGACCAGCCAGTCCAGGTTCAGTTCGACCAGCTTACCCCGGGTCGGCCGACCCTGCGAATCCCAGCCGGACATCTCGTAGTAGAGGTCGATGGCTGCCCGAAACGCTGTGGGATCGATATACTGCCCCTTGAGAGGGCCGTCGGGCATGGGTTCGTGCCAGCGCCGGATCACCCGGTCGTCCTCGGGTTTGAGGCCTTCCCGGTTATTGAACACCCGGGCCATGACCGTCCCCCGCTCTGAAACCTTGAGCATATCATGCAGGCTGGTGTCCCAGCCGGTGATCGCCCGGACCGAATCGACCAGTTTATCAAAGGTCATGGCGTGGATCGGAACCGAACAGAAATTGCAGACCCCATAGCAGTTGTTGATCTGCCAGGCCTTCTGGCCGTTGACGAAAAACCGCACCTTTTCCGCGTTGGTCTCCAGGGGCTTGACCGGATCAAAAATTCCGAGGGCGTGCAGTTTGCTCACGCCTTCGCCCTGAAAGGCCACGTCGTGGGGGGTCTCGACGTGTTCGGCGCCGGTGGGCGAAAGGGCAAAGCCCATTCCCATGCCGGTTTTGCCGCGGCCGTCGTGCAGGGGAAGCTCCTGCCCTTTGATGTGAAAGGCGTATCGCTCCGATCCACGACCGATCAACTCTGCGGCCCGTTTGACACCCTGGGACAGAATCTTTCCGATTCCCCGCTGTTGGGCAATTTCTTCGATCAACCACAGCATGGCATCGGCATCACCGAACCCGATCGTTCGCCCCCCGGTATCAGTCTCGCTTAAAATCCCCTTCTCAAAACACTCCATGGCAAAAGCGATGACGCAGCCGGTGGAGATGGCATCAAGGCCGTACAGGTTGCACAGCTGATTGCCCCGGGCCACGGCCGGCAAATTATCAATGTCGCACAGAGAGCCCAGGGCCGCCAGGGTCTCATATTCCGCCCCGCCGAACCGTTTGTCCAGCGGATATTTTTCATCGTCCAGGGCCACCCGCCGCTTGCAGCGGACGGCACAGGAATAGCAGGTGCTGGCCGAGTCAAAGATGGTGTTATGGTAGGCCTCGTGGTTGATTTTGTCGGCGCCCGCAAAGACCCCTTCCCGGAAATTATGGGTGGTCAGGATACCCGTATCATTCAGGGCCTTGACCAGCACCGTGGTGCCGAGTTTGGACAGGCCGACATTGGGTGGGTGTACCTTGATCCGGTCATTGTGCCAGGTGCGGAGCGTTTTAACTTTCTCCGGATCGGCCATCTGGGGTTTTTCCCGCCCGCGGGCGGCAACGGCTTTTAGATGCTTCGACCCCATCACCGCCCCCATCCCGGTACGTCCGTTGTAATGTTCCATGTCATTCTGAACACAGGCAAACGGAATTAGACGTTCACCAGCAGGCCCGATGGAAGCCACTCGAACCATTTTTTCACCGGTCTCCTCCCGGATACCTTCCAGGGTCATCCAGTTGTCCTTTCCCCAGAGGGCACCGGCGTCGCGGATCTCCACCTTACCATCGTTGATGTACAGATAGACCGGTTTGGGGGCGCGTCCCCGCACCACGATGGCATCGAAGCCCGCAAATTTCAGTTCGGGCCCGAAGTATCCGCCGGCTTCGGTACGAGCAAAGGCACCGGTCAGCGGTGATTTGGCGGCCACCGAATACCGGCTGAAACCGGACAGCGGGGCACCGGTTACCACCGAGCAGGCAAACACCAGGATATTATCCGCAGAAAGCGGGTCAACATCGGGTTTCAAGTATTTCAGCAGGTAGTAGGCGGCCAGAGACGATCCCCCGACATAGGTTCTGTACCAGGTTTCGTCCGGTTCTTCGACCTCCCAGGTGTTGTCTGTCAAATTGACGTGCAGTATTTTTCCATTGTATCCAAAGGGCATCGTGTCACCTCTCATTAGATCTTTTTATCAATGCTGGCTGAAAACTTACCAAGAGGTCCCAGCCAACAGGATCCGGCGCGGGCTTGACCCGATTGCCGGCGCCGGGTCGTCTATGCATAATTTTTCTATATATTTCCCTATCTGTCAGAGCAGCCACAGTGACAGCGACGGAACAAAGGCAATAATCATCAGGACGATCAGCATCGTCATCACAAACACAATGGCGTAACGGGATATGGCCAGGACAGAGGTCCCGGTGACACCGGACACCACAAACAGGTTGAGCCCAAGGGGTGGCGTGATGAACCCGATTCCCAGCGCTGTGATCATGAAGATGCAGAAGTGAATTTCATTCATCCCGATCTCCTGGGCCAGGGGCAACAGCAACGGCGACAGGATCACGATGTTGGGCGTGGTTTCCATCACGCAGCCGGCGGTCATGAGAATGACCACCATGATCAGAACGATCAGGACCTTGTTGGTGGTCAGGGCGGTCATGGTGTAAACAAAGAACTGGGGGACCTGGAGCGAGGCCAGGGTCTGGGCCAGAGGCAGGGACATGGCGATGATCGGTACAATGACCCCATTGACCTTTGCCGAGGATTCCAGCATTGCCGGAAAATCAGCCAGTTTCAACGTTTTCTGGCAAAACCCGATGATGATGGTGGTGACCACGGCCACCGCGGCCGATTCAGTCGGGGTGAACAGTCCGGAATAAATGCCGCCCAGGATGATGAACGGAATCAACAGGGCGAAGCGTGCCGAATAGACGGTTTTGACCCAATACTTGAAATTGAAACCGATGTCCGAGGACTCGTAGCCCTTGACCCGGTTCACCAGGGTATTGGTGATCATCACCGACGACAGAATCAGGACCCCCGGTACCGCAGCGGCCAGAAACAGGGTCGATGCCGAAATTCCAAGGATAAGGCCGATGATGATGTATGAAATCGAGGGAGGGATCAGCACACCGGTGCAGGCGCCGGCGGCAACGAGGGCACAGGCATAGCCCTTGGGATACCCTTTTTCAACCAGGCGGTGGATGGTAATGCGGCTGATGGCAGCCGCATCCGCGGCATCGGAACCGGAGATACAGGCAAAAAACCCGCAGCCGAGCACGGTGGATGTCCCCAGGCCCGCGCGCTGCCACCCCATGGTGGCTTCGGCCACATCAAGCAGTTTGTTGGACAGGCCCGTTCGCACCAGCACGTCACCGGTGAGGATAAACAGCGGAACGGCGATGAGGGCAAACGAATCCACGCCGTCGAATAAGGCCTCGCCCAATAGCGTCGGCGGCAGGACCCCGGTGGTTAATAGCATCACGAGCGAACCGAGCCCGACGACCACCCAGATTCGAACCGCCAGCAGAATCATGATGACCATTCCAATCAGGGGCAGATAAAAATCCCAGCCGAGGCTCATCGTCTGTTGCTGCATCATGTATTGGTACATTGTTTTGTCAGCTCCTAATCAAAAAGTTTGTTGCCCTTAAACACAGGCCGACCCGCCTTCAGGTCATTCCAGTCCCGCCACATGGACTGCAGCAGACGAACGATCATCATCGAAAACCCGAGCGGAACAGCGGCCAGAAACCAGGCCTGGCTGATTCTCAGCCCGTGGGTGACCGAACTGAAATGGATGGACGTCAGCACCGAATCCATGGACCAGTAGAAGGCCAGTACCGCAAGGATCAGGGCGACGATATCGCCAAAAAAGTAAATGACGCCGCGCATCCGTTCGGAAAACAGGGGCAGGATGACATCGATACGAATATGGGCCCGTTCTTTGATGGCCGATGAGGCACCGATCCAGGCCACGTAGATAAAAGCGTACCGGGCGATTTCCTCCGCCCAGATGGATGAATAGGAAAGCACGCTGCGTCGGAGGACCTCCATGAAAACGGTAATCACGATCATGGTGTACAGCGGCAGAAGCAGGTAGCGTTCGCCATTTTCGTCAATTTTTTTTAAGATTTGTTTAAATACCATGAAACAATCCTCGATTCGCATCATTGCCAGAGAGACGTCGCCGGCAGGTGTCCCCGGCGACGTCCCTCCGACCGGTTACGGGTGGTTATATATCATGGACATAAAAATTGTTGAACGTATTGGCCGCTTCTTCCAGTTTGGCGAAATTGGCCTGGGAGCCGACCAGTTCCTTTTTGATCTCATCCCATGCCGGGAGTTGGGCGCCGGCCTTGGCCACCCACAGTTCCTTTTCCGCCGGGGTCGGCACATAAAACTCCACTCCGGCCTTTCTCATCTCGGCCATGGCATAGGCGCGGCCGGCCGGAACCTTGGCCAGGTTCTGGCGGCTGGTCATTTCACTGGCGAACTCGATCCCCTCCTGAACATTTTTCGGGAGGCTCTTGAACCACTTCAGGTTGCAGGAATACACCTGGGAGTCCGGTACCGCGGCATTGAAGGTCACGGAAGAGAGAATTTCCTTGAAGCCGAAAACCAGCAGGGCCTCCACACTCGGATCGAGGGCATCGGCCACACCCTGTTTGATGGCCGATGAGGTTTCGCCCCAGGCCACGGGGGTGGGGTTGGCGCCGACCAGCTGATAGAATTTCTGGAGAATTTTGGAGCCGGGAACCCGGAACTTGATTCCTCTCAAGTCATCCGGGGTTCTGATCGGCCCTTTAATGCCTTTGCGAATGGCAACGGTGCGGGGGTCGATGCACACATACCAGAGGGCCTTGAACCCCTTGGCTTCAATCTTGGGGTTGATCTCCTGCTTCCAGGCATTGGAGGTGACCAGGTTGATGAATTTCTGGTTTTCACCGCACCAGTAGGGAACGTTGATCACATCGGCCGCCGGAGCGAATGGGGCAAAGTTGGAAATCGAGTGCTGGGCCGCCTGGATCGTACCGGCCTGAACCTTTGTCACCAGGGCACTGCCGGCGCCGAGCTGTCCGCCGGGAGACAGTTTGACATACACCTTCCCGTTGGTGGCATTCTGGATATTTTCCTTAAAATCCATTTGCATGATCGGGTATGTCCGCGAAGCACCGAGGATGTAGGCCGTAGCGACGTTCATGGTGTATTTGGCGCTCTTCTGGCGGTCTTTTTCCTCGTTGGCCGTCATGGCCATGGCATCCTTGGATCCCAGCACGCCCGTTGTCATTGCAACGGCGGCAGCGGTGAAGCCGAATTTGGCACTCAGCGCCATGAAACGGCGACGTTCTTCGGATTTTAAGCCTTTGAGTTCTTTTTTTTCCGTCATGATTCTCTCCTATTTCTTATCTGGTGTTTGGTTTAACTTCCTCACCGCCTCTCGATGCAATGCGGCTACGATAAATGCTACAGAGGCTGCCAGCAGGATTAGAAATTCGCCGATGTTGCCGAGATGGTAGGTTTTCCACCCGAAAACGATCGTGGCCTTTCCGATCAGTACGTTCAGCACGTATAACCCGAAAAAAACGGCGAAAACCGTCACTGCGATCCGCTCACCCCTGGTAAAACCGGTGTTATCTTGTTTGGTCGTCATCAGTTCGCTCACCCCTCGTTGAATTGCGTGGGGGGACTGGCGCATCCCCCGGTCATGGTTTTATCGGTGAGCCGGCCCGGTCATTGCCCGGACCGGCATTGTGTCGGACTCACCGGTAAATCTGCCGTTCATTCAACGCGCAACGGCAAAGGCCATGAAGCTTCGGGCCCATGGCGTCGGTTAGGCACTCTCGTAGAGTTTGGTCAGTACGAATTCTTCGTGACCCAACACTTCCTGAGACGTCAGGCGGCCTTCGCAGGTGCGGATCAGCATGCCGATCAGGTTGTCGCCGGACTCGTCCAGGGTCATTTCCCCCCTGAGAATGGCCGAACAGTCGTAGTCGATGTGCTCGATCATATCACCGGCGGTGCGCGGATTGGCGGTGAGCTTGATCACCGGCTCGATGGGGTTACCGATGATGTTGCCCTGCCCGGTGGGGAAGAGATGGGCCACAAACCCGGCAGCCGCCCACAGCGTCACCGCTTCGGCGGCTGCGCTGGACGTATCCATGTACCACAGCCCCTTCCCGGTGGGGGCCTCGGCTTTGTCCAGAACGCCCACATAATTGATCGTCTTGCCGATTTTCTGGAGGTTTCCGAACGCTTTTTCCTCAATGGTGGTAAGGCCGCCGGCGATATTGCCCTTGGTCGGCTGGGAGCCGGACAGATCATCGGTTTTGTTGCGATCAATCATGTCCGCATACTTATCAAAGATCGCCATGAACTTTTTTGCCAACTCGGGCGTTGCCGCCCGCTCTTTGCAGACCATCTCGGCGCCGGTAATTTCGCTGGTCTCGCCAAAGCTGCAGGTACCACCCATCCCCACCAGTTTCTCGAGGACGTTGCCCACGGTGGGATTGGAGGCCAGACCACTGGTGGTATCCGATTCACCACACTTGACGCTGACCCAGATTTCACTCAAATCGCATTCTTCCCGTTTTAATTCGCTGGCCCAGTGCATGTACTCTTTGGCTTTCCAACTGGCCTGCTCCACCGTCTTTATCTCGCCGTGACGCTCAATGGCAAAACCGGTGACCGGCTTGCCGGTCTTGGCAATCCCCTCGACGATCTGGTTGGTCCATTCGGGCTCGATGCCGATGACCACCACGGCGGCTACGTTGGGATTGGCGCCGGTACCGATCATGGTGCGAAAGAACAGTTCCAGGTCTTCGCCGAACTGCAGACGGCCGTAGGCATGGGGAATCGCTTTGCAGCCTTTGGTATTGAATGCCACTTTTTCACAGGCCGAGTTGCTCAGGTCGTCCAGTGGCAGGATCACCACATGGTTGCGAATACCGACACGGCCGTTTTCACGGCGATATGCCATTACTTTTGGGTTGCTCATGATTACCATCTCCTTGTTTTTAAATTGTGCGTGTGAACATGCTCACCAGTCTTTATGTCAGCGACAACCCGTCCAATGTCGGCCCCGTATTTAATTACCGATGCTTCTGATTTGATATCACCCAGGGCAATTTTATGCCCCAGCGGGATATCCTGCAGCGCTTTCTTTTCAACCGGTGTCTGACTGTCCATGTATAGACCCTGGGCAGTTTCACCGGATTTGATGTCGACAGTGGCGACACCGACGTTATCCGCCTTTTCGTGAACCAAAAACTGAATCATGTCTTTCCTCCTAATAGCTTAAGTGAAAATTTGCCGATGAACCCCATGGTATTTCGGCAGGTTATTAAATCAACTGGCGGTTACTCCGGATAACAGAAGGTTCCGTATCCGTCCGGAATAACCGCAATCCGTGGCGGGTATTCGTATTCTTCCGCCCATTCGGCAAGAACTGTCGAAGGATCCGCTGCCCGGAACTGGCAACGCCGAAGGACCCCCCCGCCGAATATTTTTTCCAAACTCCTGTCTGCTGCGGCGTGCTGTCGGTTCGACTGTCCGATCCCGCCGGTCTCGAACTGTTTGCGGGAATTGATAAATCCATCGATCAACGCGGACGGTGACAGGAAATTGCAGACATAGTCGAAAAAGATATCTGTTCCGATCCCCTGGGTATTGTCGCCCATGATCAACACCTGCCCGCCTTCTTTCAGCAGGTGGGTGGCCATCAGTAAACCGTCCTGCACTGAATCGAAAAGCCGTTTTGGACGATTTGAGCTGAAACTGATTACCGCAATGTCAAACGACTTGGAGACCAGGATGCCGTAATGCCGCCGGTACAATGCCGCCGCCTGGCGAATGATCATGGACGGCTCGCCGGCCATGATCCGAATCGTTTCCCCTGTCGGATTGCTGATACCGGCCAGGCCGCCATCGATGCCGACCATGCGGGTAATTTCCTGCATTTCTTCAAATACCGGGTGGCGGTCCAGCTGTAAGCCCTCGCCCGACGACGACTGGACCATCGCTTCCAGGCTTTCGATGCTGTCGATGGACATAAAGCAACGGGCCATCCGAAGCGGACTTTCCACAAACCCGAACAGCGGGCTGGGTTTGATCTGATCGATAACAATCTTCAGATCGGCATTGGCCAATTCGGAGTTGACCCAGACCGGTGTGCCCCGGCTGGTGACGCCCCGATCCACCATCGGTTGCAGGATCGGATCATGGAAGATTACCCGGTATCCCGATGCATTCACCGTTTGATAAAGTTTTTTGAACCCACTGGCCTGGGGGGACCGCTTGATGCCTTCATCAAAGACGATGGTGACGGCACTCGGCTTCAGCGTTTCATCTTTTTGACACAGATGCGCCAACACAGACGGCAGGACAACTTCCAGATTTTCGTGCAGCACCGCGTCTGTAATTGCGATCACCACCTGACCATGGACGAGATTTGATACAAAAGCATCCTCATCGCTGGGGTGTCCCACCGGAATATTGAGAATCGTCTCGATTGCGGTCGCCAGGTTTGTCAGAGCCGGAAGGCCCTCGGCCTTGAGGATGACAACCTCGGCTTTTTCGGGAAATTCAATCACGTTGAGTCGGTTACCAGATCGCAGTTGGAGCATTCACAAACCTTGCTGTTGGAAAAAAATTAAATCTGCTAATTTCTTTTTGCAAGGTAAATGCCAATACGCAATAAAAAGATATATGCATGATATCTATAGCTTTTAATTTAATTTAAATTAGTTTTAAAATAAAGGCGAGCCCAATATCCAGCTCAAAGCCCAATATTGGTCTTGCGGGGAGGGCGAACAACATGATACTCTCATTTTTCATTGAAAAGTGACACTTTATCGATTAAGGAGTTGGCCATGCAATGGAATCCTGAGACGCGCTATCGGTTGTTACTGAAAATTAATAATGCGACAATTGTGCACAAGTCTCGGGAAGGTTTGTTCAAGGCAGTTGCCATGGAGTTGCACCAGCATTTCAATTACGATCGCCTGAGCATCAATCTGTACGATGCCAAAACCCAATCCGTCAGTTATTTTGCCACCGCGGACGGGATTTTGCTCAAAGGGAATCCCAGTCAGGTGGGCCGCCCCCGCCCCATTGACAAGGGGGCCATCGCGCAGATGGTTGTTCAGTCCGGTCAACCCGTGATCATTGATGACCTGACCCGCTATTCCGATCGTTCCTCCATCGGCGCCATGATCAAGGCCAGACTGAAATCAACGATGGCCTTTCCATTGACCCTCAGGGGAGAAATCCTCGGGACCATTCATTTTTCGTTTAAGGAAAAACCCCCGCACCTCTCGGAGTTGACAACGGTCCTTGCCGAGGTATCCAACCAGATTGCCATCTCCGTGGATAACATGCGTCAGTACAGGCAACTCCAGGAGATCAATGCGGGCCTGATACGCGAAAAGCGGTACCTGTTATCCCATTCCAACCGGCCATATGAGCAGGATAGTTTTATATACGAATCTCCCTGCATGGTGGAAATCCTGCGGATCGTCGAACGCGTGGCCGATAGTGATGCCACCGTGCTGCTCACCGGCGAGACCGGTACCGGGAAGGATTACCTGGCCCGCTACATCCACAACCTGAGTCCGCGCAAGGAAAACCTGTTTGTCAAAACCAACTGCCATGCACTGACGCCGTCGCTTTTTGAGAGTGAATTGTTCGGCCATGCCAAGGGGGCGTTTACCGGCGCGCTCAGCGAGCGATCCGGGCGGTTTGAACTGGCCCAGCACGGAACGATTTTCCTGGATGAAATCGGTGAACTGCCGGTCAGCCTGCAGGCTAAACTGCTGACCGTCCTTGAAGATCGACGCTTTGAGCGTGTCGGTGACAGCCGTTCGCGGGAGATCGATTTTCGGATCATTTCGGCCACCAACAGCGATCTCGAGGCCAAAATCAATGCGGGGCAATTCCGCAAAGACCTTTATTATCGTCTGAACCTCATCTCCCTCCGCATCCCGCCCCTGAGACAGCGGATTGAAGACATTCCCGTTTTGCTTAAAAAACTTTCAATGGATGAGGCCCGGCGGATCAACCGGCCTGCGCCGACCTACACCCGGAGGGCCGTCGAGGTTTTGTGCGACTACGAATGGCCGGGCAACATCCGGGAACTGAAAAATATTGTCAAACGCATGATCATCATGAGACCGGGCGAAGAAATCAGCGCCGACGAGATCCAAAAGGATTTGCCGGATCAATCCCGGACAAAACCGTCCACCATCACTTTTCAGAACCTTGCGGACGCCGAGCGCTGCCACATCGAGCGGGCGCTGTCTGCCTGTAAGGGGGCCGTCGGCGGGCCCACCGGCGCGGCGCGACTTCTGTGCGTTCCACGTTCCACGTTGCAGTACCGCCTGAAAAAATATGGTCTGAACCCGTCCGACTATACCTGATGGCCGATCCGGTTTGACGGATGTGAAAGTACGGTCAAAAAAGAGAAAAAGGCTCTCTTAAGAATTGGCGGCACGGACTCACGGAAGAAATCAAGCGATTGATTGTCTTCGGGCTTTAATATAGGCGGTATGTGTTTTATCTTTCATGATTTTTTTATTGAATTTTAGTCAAAAGACTGCAATTTTGTTCTGGCTTTATATTGCCGGCTGAATCCGGTGGAAACCCTATGTGTGGAGGATGTGATGAACCGTGATTTCCAAAAAGTGCTGGTTACCGGCGGTGCCGGTTTTATTGGCTCCCACCTTGTGGATGCGCTTGTGGCCAGGGGTTGCCAGGTGATTGTGCTGGACAACCTGTCCACCGGAAAATCCGCCAATTTACAACACCTGAAGGGCAAGGTCACCTTTGTGCAGGGGGAGATTCAAGACCCGGAGGCCATCAATACGGCCATGGCCGGGTGTGATGTCGTCTTTCACCAGGCTGCCGTCGTATCGGTTCCCCAGACCGTGGAAGAGCCGCTTGAATCCGCTATCGTCAATGAACTGGGAACGCTTCGGGTTTTAGAGGCGGCCCGGCAGTCCGGGGTCCGGCGGGTGGTGCTGGCCAGTTCGTGTGCCGTTTACGGAGATGATCCCCGTCTGCCCAAGTATGAGGGTATGCGGCCCGGGTGCAAGAGCCCTTATGCGTTGCAGAAGCTGACCGGGGAAAATTATGCCCATCTCTACCATGACCTCTACGGGCTGGAAACCGTGTGTCTTCGGTATTTCAATGTATATGGCCCGCGCCAGGATCCCGGGTCCCCCTATTCCGGTGTCATATCCATTTTCATGTCCAGAGCGTGTGCCGGCCAGGCGCCGGTTATTTATGGGGATGGCCGGCAAAGCCGCGATTTTGTATTTGTCGAGGATGTGGTCGCGGCCAATCTGCTGGCCGGGACTGCTGAAGGTGGATCTGGCCAGGTTTTTAATGTGGGTACGGGTAATTTCATCCGCATCAAGCAACTCTGGGAAATGATCGGCCGGATGGCCGGCCTGAGCCTCCGACCCCGATATGAAGCGGCCCGGGCCGGAGATATATTGGAATCGATGGCCAACATCGATCGGGCCCGATCGATTCTCGGATTTGATCCGGTTTATGATTTTGATCATGGCCTTGACCGTACCTTTAAATGGTATCAGCGGCAGTTCAAGGGATGACAATGATTTTTTACGCGTTCATCATAGTATTCCCCTGAAAATTCGGTATGACGTCCCAAACAATCAATTTGAATCCGGTGGATCCGGGGCAGGAATAAACGTATGAAATTTAAATTTTCCCAAGTATTGATCACCGGGGCGGCCGGGTTTATCGGGTACCACCTTTGCCTGCGCCTGCTCAAGGCCGGATACCAGGTGAGCGGCATCGATAACATGAACGCCTATTACGACGTAAAATTAAAAGAAACGCGGCTTCAGCAATTGACTGCTCATGATAACTTTACTTTTTATCAGCAGGATCTATCCGATCGGAGTGCCATAGCAGATATTTTCAAACAGATCCGCTTTGATGTGGTGGTCAATCTGGCGGCCCAGGCAGGGGTCCGGTATTCACTGGAGAATCCCCATGCGTATGTGGATTCGAACATTGTCGGATTTGTCAATATCCTTGAGGGCTGTCGTCATCATAAGGTCGGCCATCTGGTATACGCCTCCTCCAGTTCGGTTTACGGCGCCAATACGAAAATGCCGTTTTCCGTGCATCACAATGTGGATCACCCGGTATCGCTTTATGCAGCAAGCAAAAAGGCCAATGAGCTCATGGCCCACACCTACAGCCACCTGTACGGCCTGCCTTGTACCGGTCTGCGGTTTTTTACGGTGTATGGTCCCTGGGGGCGACCGGACATGGCGCTGTTTCTTTTTACAAAGGCGATTTCTGAAAATCGTCCCATCAAGGTGTTCAACCATGGCAGAATGCAGCGTGATTTTACCTATATCGATGATATCGTGGAAGGCGTGATGCGGATAATGGGCCAGACCCCGGATCCGAATCCGGCCTGGAGCGGCATGGCCCCTGACCCGGGGACGTCCTATGCCCCTTTTAAAATTTATAATATCGGTAACAACAATCCCGTGCAGCTGATTGATTTTATCAACGTCATTGAAAAAATGCTGGGGAAAACTGCCGAAAAAGAGTTTCTGGACATGCAGCCGGGCGACGTGCCTGCCACCTATGCCGATATCGATGACCTGATGCAGGCGGTGGGATTTCGGCCGAAAACCACCATAGAAGAGGGCATTGCCCGTTTTGTTGAGTGGTACCGACGCTATTATGGTGGGCGCTGAATTTTTGGTATATGGGGAAAATCGCATCTTTGATAGTGGTAAAATTCGACTGGGGTTTTTTACAAAACGGACCCGGATAATGGATCATAAGAATTTAAGTTGATAAGAAAAACGGGTGATATGAAAAAATATATTGTAATACCGCTTCTGGCCATCTTGATCTCCTTTCTCGGTCAGCCCTCCACCAAAGCAGGAACGGCTGTCAGGGTCGGTGTCTATCAAAATCCGCCATTAAGTTCCGTTAATCGGAATGGCAAGGTCGAGGGGCTCTTCATCGATATTTTGGCGCATATTGCCGACCAGGAAAAGTGGGATATCGAATATGTTCACGAGTCATTTACTGAGTGTCTTGCAAGTCTTCAAAAAGGAGAAATCGACTTGCTGGGTGTGATTGCCTATTCTGAATCGCGTGGCAGCGTTTTTGATTATACCTATGAAAATGTTTACACCGACTGGGGTCGGATATATATCAAAAAAAGATCCGGCATTGATTCGGTCATCGATCTGGAAAATTGCAAAGTTGCCGTGTTGCAAAATGATATCTATTTTCATCATCTGCGAAAATTATTGAGTCAATTCGACATAAAGTGCCGGTTTATAGAGGCTTTTGAAAACGAAGATGTGCTGGGACTGGTAGAAAACGGCCGGTGTGCAGCAGGCCTGGTGAACCAGTTGTATGGCCAGCGCCATGCAGACCAATATGACATCAGGCCCAGCTCGATTATTCTAAGTCCCCAGAAATTATTCTGGGCCGTACCCAAAGGGAAAAATAAGGAACTGCTGTATCAACTTGACCGGCACCTTAAAGCACTGAAAGCCGATGAACACTCACTCTATTATCAGTCGTTCAACAGGTGGCTTAATTTAGGCGCACACTCTGTTCTCGGGATATGGCTCAAATGGGCTGCCTTAGCTGGGCTGGTATTTTTAGCGCTGTCTTTATTTGTCATGCTGATTTTCAGCCGGCAGGTGAAATTGAAGACCCGGGCTCTTTTTGATAAAAATAAAGAATTGACGGTGGAGATTGAACAGCGCCGTCAGGTCGAGCAGGCATTGCGTGGGTCTGAAGAAAAATACCGACTGCTGGTTGAAAATGCCAAAGATGCGATTTTTATAACCCAGGAAGAGGTCATGAAATTCGTCAATCCGCGAGCCTTGAATTTTCTGGGTTATTCCAAAGAAAAAATACGCGAAACCCCATTTGTCGATTTTATCCATCCTGAAGACCGCGAAAGGGTGTTGGATCGATATAACAAAAGAATCAAGGGAGAGGCGCTTTCCTCTTCCGTTGCTTTCAGGGTCATCAGCCGGACCGGTGAAGAGCTCTTTGTGGATTTAAATGCGGTGCTGATTACCTGGGAAGGAAAACCGGCCGTTTTAAATTTTTTGCGGGATGTGACCGCCCAGAAAAAAATGGAAGCCCAGCTTCAACAGGCCCGAAAAATGGAAACCATCGGCACCCTGGCCGGCGGCGTGGCCCATGATCTTAACAATATCTTGTCCGGTGTTGTCAGTTACCCCGAACTGTTGCTGATGGATATGCCGTCTGACAACCCTTACCATAAGCCGCTGTCAACCATTAAAAAATCAGGTGAAAAAGCGGCGGCTATTGTCCAGGATCTGTTGACCCTGGCACGCCGCGGGGTTTTTGTTGCCGAGGTGGTGGATTTAAATCAGATCGTGTTGGAAAGTCTGCAGACCCCTGAAATCGATAAGGTCATTCAATACCATCCAGAGACGCGGATTACCGTCGATCTGAATGACAATTTGTTGAACATAAAAGGCTCCCCGGTGCACCTGTCCAAAACAATTTTCAACCTGATCTCCAATGCCGCCGAGGCCATGCCCCATGGCGGGGACATTACCATCAGCACCGCCAATCAGTATATTGATGAACCGGTGCCGGGACATGATGAAATCAAACAGGGAGATTATGTCGTCTTAAAGGTTGCCGATACCGGTATCGGCATTGTGGCCGAGGATATAGAGAAAATTTTTGAACCCTTTTTTACCAAGAAAAAAATGGGTCGCAGCGGCACGGGGCTGGGCATGGCGGTGGTATGGGGTACGGTCAAGGACCATAAGGGATATATCGATGTTGACAGCCAGACAGGGCATGGAACAACGTTCTCCCTTTTTTTCCCGACCACCCGAAAGGTACCTGCCGTTGGACGTGCGCCGTTGGTATTTGAGGATTTAAAAGGTGGTGGAGAAACAATTCTGGTGGTCGATGATGTTGATGAACAAAGGGAAATTGCCTCTGCCATACTGACCCAGTTGGGATATCGGGTGACAACCGTTAACGACGGAAAAGCTGCCGTCAATTACCTGGAAAGCCATGACGCGGATCTGGTGGTTCTGGATATGATTATGCCGCCGGGGATCGACGGTTTTGAAACCTATCAACAGATTATTGCATTCAAGCCCGGCCAGAAAACCATCATCGCCAGCGGTTATACAGAAACCGATCAGGTTAAAAAAATGCAGCAACTGGGGGCCGGGGCATATGTTAAGAAACCGTATACCCTTGAAAAAATAGGACAGGCGGTTAAGTCAGAACTGGGCAAAAGCAGATAGTCGTATAATTTGTCGCATGGGTGATCGGGGACCTTTATTTGCCGGTCTGTATTTTTTTGTTTAACCTGAATTGAGCGATTAGCAGTAAGCTTTTAGCAATTAGCCAAATAATTTCAAAATACTGCCAAACGTCATCTTTTCACCCAATGGGCGAAAATTGCATTACCGGTAAACGCCCAAAATATAAGCGCCAACCGCTAATTGCTAATCGTTCAGCTCAGGTTTAATTCAGGATTCCGGACGGTCCTTATTTCTTCTTTTTCTCCTGCATGGCCCGTTGCAGTTGTTCCCCCAGGGATCCGAGGGCGTTATTCGATGGGCTGGAGACAAACTCTTTCCAGTTGCCTTCATCTGTTTCATCTCCCGGGGTCAGCGATATCCTGCGATCGGCACTGTTTATCTGGGCGATGGTGACCGTGGTGATATCTCCGGCCTTGAGTTTTTCAAGTCGGTTGGCATTGGCTGAGCGTTTGATGGCAGAGGCCGGCAAAAGACCGGTGATGCCCGGCTCTATAGTGATAAAACACCCGAAATCTTCTTTTTTGTCCACTGTGCCGGTAATTGACTGTCCCACCTGATATTTTTCTTCGACTTCCAGCCAGGGATCTCCTTCCACATCACGCATGCTCAGGGAGATTCGGCGCCGCTGGGGATCCAGTTCCTTGATCAGCACGGAAACGGTTTCCCCGGCAGTGACCACCGATTCGGGTCTCAGGATTCTTTTTTTATAGGTGATCTCACTGATATGGACAAGGCCTTCGATACCCGGGGCGATCTCGACAAAGATACCGAAATCCATGCACCGGGTCACTTTGCCGGATAATTTTTCACCCACCTTGAATTTTTCCGCTACCTGGTCCCAGGGATCGCCGTCAAATTGTTTGATGGAAAGGGCGATTTTACGCTGGCCCTGTTTTGTTCCTTCTTCAATGCCAATCACCTTGACCTGAACTGTATCGCCAATGGCAAGGGCCTGCTCGGGGGTTTCCAGTCGGGACCAGCTTATTTCCGAGATATGGACCATCCCTTCTACACCTTCGCTGAGGGCGACAAAGGCGCCATAGGGCATCAGCCGGGTCACGGTACCTTCATATATGTCGTCGGTAGACAGGGATTTGTAGAATTCTGCCCTGGTTTTTTCCAGTTCCATGGTCAACAGTTTGCGGCGTGAGACCACAATATTACGGCCGTTTTCTTCGAAACGGGTGATCAGAAAAGGAAAGGTTGCTCCGGTGTAATCCTCGGGTTTTTCGACATATGTCACATCCATCTGGCTGATGGGGCAAAAGGCTCTTCGCTGCATGATTTCCACCTGGAAACCGCCTTTGCACGGCTCGGTGACCTTGCCTTCCACCGGCAGGGATTCATTAAACGCATCTTGAAGCATATTAAGGCCGCCGATACCGGACAGGGCTCTGGAAAGCCTTATTTCATTCTCTTTGACAGCCACGGCATACAGTTCCAGCATGTCGCCTATTTCACAGGTCAATTGGCCGTTTTCATCCAGTAGCTCCGCTTTGTCCACGGCCCCATCGATTTTGGATCCCGTATCCATAAAAACCGTGTCCTGGCCGATGGCGATAACCGGTCCCCTGATTTTGTCTCCGACTTGAATATCCTGGTTCATCCCCTGGCTGTAGGCTTCGAACAGATCGGCAAAGCTTTCTTCTTTTTCAGTGTTGTCGGTATCCTCGATATCTGAAATATTTTCTGGCATGTTGTTTTCTCCTGGATAGTTAATGCTGGACCATGAATGACAATTTTTTCCAAAGTAGCAATGGGCTTATAGGTTTGCAAGCGTAATGTGAAGATCAAGGGAATTTTAATTCAGGACCTCACGGCATGGACGGCGCAACATCAAAGCGGAATCCGTATCGGTTGCCGTACCGTTGTTGCCCGGTTTGTCGGCGTCAACGGTGTTGACAACTGATGGCATGTCAAAGATGATGGTTACATCATTTTGTAATAACATCCTGAAATGACGGCCCAGCCCAGTGTAATGAGGGTAACTGCCATGCAGCTGCCGGCAATCAGTTTGTGGTAAAAATGCTCTTTTGTTTTTTCATTATACCCCAGGCCAAATCCGAGCAAGACGCCACCGATAATGCCGCCGCCATGCCCCCAGTTGTTTATACCCGGAACAATAAACCCGAAAACAAACAGGCCAATGGCCCATCCGCCGATTTGTCGGTATATGGCCTGACCGTACAACCCGCCCCGGCTTTTGCCGTAATACAGCGCCGCTCCAATCAGGGCGCAGACAGCGGCTGAGGCCCCGATGGTCAGAGAAACACCGGCCAGATAAGAAACGACAAAGCCGGCGACACCGCCGAGGGTGTAAATGGCAAACATTCGATAGGCGCCGTATTCACGATTGATTAGCGGTGCGATTTGTCTAAGCGCCATCATATTAAAAAAAATGTGTAAAATACCGCCGTGCAGGTAATTGGCCGCAATGAGGCTCCACCAGCGGTGCATGCGGTCGATGGGAATGGTGCCTGTAGCGCCCAGGAGCAAAAGGGAGCGGTTGTTGGGAGCCAGCATGGAAAGGGGGTTAAAGGAAAAGTGCTTGAATTCCGGATTGAACAGCAATGTGATGATGTACATGGCGATATTGGTATAGACGATGAGCCTGATCAGCCGGTCACCGTCGGCAAATCCTCTGAACAGAACATTGTTTTGTAAATGTGATCCGGGGCGGAGGGCACCGCAATAGGGGCAGCGGGGTTCATCTGAGCTGACCAGTCGTTTGCAATTGGGACAGAGGATGGCGTGTCGCTGTTTTTTTTTCATCATTTCCGATGCGTTACGCGTCCTGGCTGCGAAAAAGCGTATAGAGAAGTTCGATTTTATCCGGCCCTGTTTTGGGCTTTTTATCGATAATGACTTTCCAGTTGCTGTTTTCCTCAAGCACCCAGAGTACAGCCGTGATTCTTGCGATGACGCTGGCGTAGTCGCCGCCTGTGTTTATGATCTCGGATTCGGTAAAGGATACGTCATCGTTTACATGGGTTCCCTTACCCATGCCCACCAGTGTCGAGCCTTCACCAATTTCGTTTAAAGCCCGGTTGAGGGCTGCCGACAGCCGGGGCGCAAAAGAGGACAGGTCACGGTGCAGCATTCTGGAAAGTTCATAGGGGGTCATATTTTTTATTCTCCATTCCTGATTGATGGCTTTATCGCGCCAACATTTTGATTGCCTGCCCAATAGGCGTTGGCCGTTATTAAATAACAGATAAGATTGCTTTAACCCTATCGGCTTGGGAAGGCGGGCATTTTGACGTCTACAGTGCCCATACCCCCGACCGGTTACTCTTTAGTGTATTTGGCCCTGCGGGGTCAACGAAAAAATCTTCTTTCCCTTTCCGGTGGGACGGGACCAAACACCTCAAATGGCTTCGCCAGGAAAGGCCCGTGGCGATCAGATTTTTTAGAAAGCCCACAATAGAATTTGAAAACACCTGGCCGTTTACCGGTTCAGGGCTATCGGTTATATTACCGGTCCGGCAAAAACGGGGTCAAGTCATTGTGATATTCAGTAATTACTTTGAAGCCGTTTTTTTTAAGGGCCTGGGCGGCCCTTTCTCCGTCAACGGCGGGTACGCGAAAAACGAGCCGATGGATTTCGGGAAACTGTTTTTCCGGCCAACTGAAGACACTGCGAATATTGATTTGCTGCTCTTTTAGTGTCTGGGTCAGTTCAGCCAGGTACCCGATGCGGTCTTCGGCCAGGACGGACATTCGCGTGCTTTCCCGATCAATGCCGATGGCGTGCAGCAGTACGCCCATGACATCGTTGGTGGTAATGATACCCACCAGTTTTTGATCATCCATTACCGGCAGAGAGCCGATTCTTTGCGTTTGCATGATCTGGGCGGCCCGTTCGATGGTGGTGGCAGGGCTGACGGTAATGATTTTTTTGACCATGATCATCTTGATGGTCAATTTTTCCAGCAGATAACTCAATTCATGATTGCTGAGCGTCGTTGCCGGAGATGCCCAGCTTTGCTTGAGGTCACGATCGGAAACCATGCCGATGAGTTTTCCCGTTTTATCCACGACCAGAAGATGAGCGATCTGTTTTTCGCTGATGATATCCCTGGCTTCCACAAGGGAAGTTTCCGGAGATATGGTAACGAGGTTTGTTTGCATAACGCCGCCGACATACATATGCATTACTCCTTTTGTTTGAGTTTACAGATGGTAGGGGATTCACTATGCAGGGTTAAGGATTTTATCAAGTTTTTCAAGACTTTTGTTTTCCCCCACTGCAATGATAGTATCACCGGCTTTGATGATGGTTTCGGCCGATGGGTTGAATTGCATGCTGTTGTCACCCCTTATCATGGCAAGTATGATGAGGTTGAGGTTTTTTCGGATTTCCGAATCCTTCAGGGCCACCCCCACAAGGTTTGAAGATTTTCCCACCTTTGTCTGTTCCAGGTAGATGTCGGTGTTTTCATCGGTGAAGGCCATTTCCAGAAAACGGATGACCCCGGGCCGCAGTATGGCATGGGCCATTCGTCTGGCACCCACTTCAAACGGTGAAACCACAACATTGGCACCGGCCGTGTAGAGGACTTTTTTAGTGGAATTTTGACTGGCTCTGGCAATGACGCAAAGGTCCGGGGTGATGCCCTTGGCAAGCAGGACCAGAAAAACATTGTCGGCATCGGAGCCCAGGGCCGTCATCAGGGCACCGGCATTTTTAATGCCGGCTTTCAGCAGGCTCGTTTCTTCCGTGGCACTGCCATTAATAAAAAGGACCCCATCTTCCTCCAGGGCCGGTATGCGATCCGGATTTTGTTCAATGACAATAAAATCATGCTTTTTTTGAATTAAATATCGGCACAGGGACCGGCCCATTCGGCCATATCCACAGATGATGTAGTGATTGTTCAGCCTGTTTATCTGTCTGTCCAATTTTCGTCTCCCCATGATACGCCGGATTTGTCCTTCCACCAGAAACTGAACGACATTACCGAACACATACAGTACAAAGCTAACCCCGAAAAAAATGAGTATAATGGTAAAAATCCGGCCGGTCTGACTGACATCATGAACCTCACCGTAACCCACTGCCGCCAGTGTGATCACCGTCATGTACAAGGCGTCTATCACACCCCAGCCCTCGATGAACATATATCCGAGGGTACCCAGGGCCACGAGGACGAAGGTGGACACAATGGCAATAATAAGGTGGGTGCTACGATTCAATGATATCTTCCCTGATGTGTGTTCTATGGTTTTAAAATATGAATTCATTATATAATTGACGACTTAGAATGCAGTATAAGGTTATCGGATTTCGGTGTCAAACAAAAAGCCCATATTCTGGCATCCCGGGGCAGGCCCTTTCGTGTTTATGTCTGATGATATTGATTCAGGTGCAGAACCCCTAATTGTTTCATTTGTTGCACGCGCCTGTTTCATTTGTTGCACACTTTTTTTTGGGTGCGGTTTGAATTAATTTTTTTAGCACTGCACAGCAGTGCTCACTGCACAGATAAGAGCATTTTTTAATTTTTATGGCTAACATTGAGATCTGGTATCATTTTTGCTTATTCACCTTGGTTCAGAAAGCTCGATAATGGCAAACCACACCGAAAGGGTGGGACGCAAAGCCACTGGCCTAAAGCCTTTTAATCCAAAAGGCAATGGCAGCAGGGTTGCCGGGCAAGTGGAGCACTCTTCAAAGATGCTGCGCTTGGCATGGCGGTAATAATTTTTGGAGGGTATTTTTATGTACAAAACGATTTGCAATATATATACGCTGTTTTCCTGTCTTGTATTTTTCCTTGTGTTTTCTTGTTTTTTAACCGCTGCATCCGCAGCCGATCTCACCCTTGCCTGGGATCCCAATTCGGAATCCGATCTGGCCGGTTATACGGTTTATTACAAAACCGGTTCATCGGGCGCACCGTATGACGGCGCCGGTGCCGTTCAGGGCAGTTCGGGCATCACCATCCCATTGGAAAACCTCAGTGATTCGGGCAATCCCAGGTTTACCTTGACCGGCCTGGCTGAAGACACGGTCTACTATCTTGCCGTTACCGCGTACAACGAGCAGGGCAGTGAAAGCGGATATTCCAATGAGGTGAGTCATCTGACGGCGTCGGCGGATCCAGTGGTTACTGAATATACCATCACGGCCACCAGCGGTGCCAACGGCAGTATCTCGCCGTCGGGTGCGACAACGGTTACCAGTGGTGCCAGCCAGACCTACACCATTACCCCCGCTGCCGGTTATCATGTGGCCGGCGTTTCGGTGGACGGCGTTTCTGCGGGCGCCGTGACCGCCTACACCTTCAATAATGTAACCGTCAACCACACGATTTCGGCCAGTTTTGAAATCGACACCCATACCATTACGGCCACCACCGGTGCCAACGGCAGTATTTCGCCGTCGGGTACGACAACGGTTTCCAATGGTGCCAGCCAGACCTACACCATTACCCCCGCTGCCGGTTATCATGTGGCCGGTGTTTCGGTGGACGGCGCCTCTGCGGGCGCCGTGACCGCTTACACCTTTAATAATGTAACCGTCAACCACACGATTTCGGCAAGTTTTGAAATCGACACCCATACCATCACGGCCACCAGCGGTGCCAACGGCAGTATTTCGCCGTCGGGTACGACACCGGTATCCGATGGTGCCAGCCAGACCTACACCATTACCCCCGCTGCCGGCTACCATGTGGCCAGTGTCACGGTGGACGGCTCATCTGCCGGTTTGAAAACAGCCTATGCCGTCAATCCTGTAGATGGATCTTCCAGCGAAGTGGCTTCAACCTATACCTTCAGCAATATCACCACTAGACCATACCATCTCGGCTGTTTCAGCAGCGTTGCAACCGATCACGGATCTCGGCTGTTTTTGAAGTCGAGGCGGATTATACCATTACAGCCGTTGCGGGCACCAACGGCAGTATCTCACCGGCGGGTAACAACGTCTGTTGAACCCGGAGAAGGGCAGGTATTTTCCATCACGCCGGATGATGGTTATCAAATTACCGATGTACTGGTGGATGGTGGCTCAGTTGGCGGTGTGACCACCTATACGTTTAACGATGTAAGCGCCAGTCATACGATTTCGGCAAGTTTTGAAATCCTTTGCCATACCATCACAGGGACCGCCGGACCCAATGGCAGCATATCACCGGCGGGTCAAGTGGCGGTTCGAAACAACGAAGATCAGATTTTTTCGATCTTGCCGGGGACTGACAGCACCATAGCGGATGTTCTTGTGGACGGGGCTTCGGTGGGCGCGGTAACCAGTTACACCTTTACCGATGTTACCGGAAATCATGTTATCACAGCAAGTTTTCAAATGGCGAACCAGCTGCCCACAGCCGATGCCGGACCGGATCAAACCGTTGATGAAGGGGTGCGGGTGAACCTGAGTGGTACCAATTCCTTTGACCTTGACGACGGCATTGCATCCTTTAAGTGGGAACAGACCGGCGGGACACCGGTGGCATTGTCAACACCTGATGATAACGAGTGTACCTTTCTGACGCCCGATGTCGGGCAGGACGGTGAAACCCTCACCTTTCGTCTGACCGTCACCGATTACGGCGGGGCGGTATCGACGGACGACTGTTTGATGAACGTCACCTGGATCAATGAACCGCCAACGGCCGATGCCGGACCTGATCTGACGGCCAATGAGGGCGATGTGGTTACCCTGGATGCCGGGAAATCCGTTGATGAAGATGACGGTATTGGCGGTTATCAATGGGTTCAGATCGAGGGGACCCCGGTGAACTTGTCCGATTCCGCCTTTGCATTACCCGAATTTACGGCTCCTGATGTCGGACCTGCCGGTGCCGCGCTGAAATTCCAGCTCACCGTGGCGGATAATGGCGGCCTTCAGTCTCAGGATACCTGCATTGTCAACGTCTGCTGGCAGAATCAGCCGCCGGTGTCGGATGCGGGGGTGGATCAGGCGGTTGACGGCGGGGCGATTGTTACCCTGAACGGTACGGGGTCGACTGATCCGGATGACGGTATCTCTACTTACCGATGGAACCAGACATCCGGAACGCCGGTAACCTTGTCGGATCCCACCGCCGTTTTGCCCACGTTTACGGTCCCGTCTGCGGGCACGGATGGTGAAACCCTGAGCTTTACCCTGACGGTGACGGACACCGGCGGCTTGCAGCATGCCGATGCCTGCACGGTGACGGTAAGTTATCAGGAGCTGGATACGATATCTCCGACCGTCCAGATCACCTCTCCAAGGATACGGTGGAACTATTACTTTACCTGGAAAACCAGCATTGATGTGGCCGGCAATGCTTCGGACAATGTCGGGGTCAGCCGGGTGACCTGGTCAAATTCAGCAGGTGACAGCGGCACGGCGTCAGGGACCACCCTGTGGAAGGTAAAAGCCATGGCTTTGCAGCGCGGTTACAATGTCGTGACCCTTACGGCAGAGGATGCCGCCGGCAACCAAAGCAGCCAGAGCATCACCATTTACCGGCTTCGATAGCAGGAACCGGGTCCCCTGTGATCGGCATGAATCACCAGAAGCTTCATGCCGGTCATTTTACGTTAAAGGTTGTTTAGTTAAAAGGCTGAAGGCAATCCTGTCTATCAACCTTCTACCTTCCGCCTTACTCCCCGGATTGATGCAACCGATAATAAAACCCCTTTTGACGGATCAGTTCCGCATGGGTGCCGCTCTCGATGATGCTGCCCCGGTTGAGAACGAGGATGCGGTCTGCTCCCCGAACCGTTGACAGGCGATGGGCCACCACCAGAGCGGTTCTGTGGGCCATGAGCCGGCCCAAGGCCGCCTGTATCTGGATCTCGGTCCGGGTGTCGATATAGGAGGTGGCCTCGTCAAACAGGATCAACCGGGGGTCCCGGGCAAAGGCCCTGGCAATGGAGATCAGCTGACGTTCACCGCTTGAAAGGGAGTCGCCGCTTTCCGAGAGACGGGTATCGATGCCGTCGGGCAGGCGACCGATGAGGTCTTCACAGCGGGCCGCCCGGATAATTTGTTCTATTTTTCCATCGGACACGGCCGATGCACCGGCAAAGATATTGTCCCGGATGGTTTCGGAAAACAGAAAGGGGTCCTGCATCACCAGGGCCATATCGGACCGGAACACAGCCGCATCCATCTCTTTCAGATCACAGCCGTTGACGAGCACGCGCCCGGATGTGGGGTCATAGAATCGCAATACCAGGTTGATCAGGGATGTTTTCCCGGCACCGGTGGGGCCTACCACCGCAACGGTTTCACCGGCCCGGATGGAAAAGGAAACATTTTTGAGGATCGTTTCATTTTCAACATACCCGAAAGAAACACCTTCGAATTTGATCTCTTTAAACGGCTCTGCCTCGGTCAGATCAGTATGGGCTGTTGCCGGGATCCGGGGCAGTTTGTTTGTGCTGTCCAGGATCAAAAAGATGCGTTCGGCGGAGGCCATGGCGTTTTGCAGGATATTGTATTTTTCAGCCAGGTCCCGGATGGGCCTGAAAAACATCCGGAGATAGGAGATAAATGCCACCAGGGTTCCCAGGCTCAGGGCATGGTTCAGGACACGCCCCCCGCCGTAAAAAATGACCAGTGCCAGTGCGATGACCCCTAAAAATTCGATAAGCGGCATGAACACGGCCAGTACGTGGATCTGCCGCATGCCGGCCAGGTAGTTTTCATGGTTCAGCGTTGAAAATCGCCGCTGGTTGTTGCGCTCCTGCCGGAACATCTGTACCACGCGAATGCCGCCGATGGTTTCTGAAAAATGGGTGTTGAGCTGGGCCACCTTGACCCGCAGGTCCCGGAAAATACCCCGGGCCCGTTTTGAAAAATAAAAAGCGGCAAAGATGACCACCGGCAATACGGTAAAGGCGGCCAGGGCCAGTTTCCAGTCGAGTGCGAGCATGACCACGGCGATCCCGGCCAGCAGAAACAGGTCCTTGAAAATCATGGAGATGACCGATGTGAAGAGTTCATGCATGTTCTGTATATCGTTGGTTACGCGGGTCACCAGCCGGGCCACGGGCTGGCGGGTAAAAAAATCAAGGGCCAGATCCTGGATGTGGGTATACAGGGCCATCCGCAGATCGTGCATGATCATGTGCCCGGTGTATTCCATGATCATTTTCTGAACAAAATTGAGACCAAAGTCGACGATCACCAGGACCAGGAAAAACAGGGCAATTGTTGTCAGCCCGTCAACGTCGGCGCGGCGCAGGATAAAAAGATCGGCTTTTTCAAGCTGTTTCAGGCTGTCAAGGGGAATAACGGCCGTGTTTTGATCAATGGTAAACAGATGCCTGTATTTTTCCACCAGGGCTTTTTTTTCCGGTATGCCCAGGTCCACCGTGAATTGCCGGCGGTCCGGTTTTGCGGACGTCCCTTTTTGTGTGGCCGCCATCTGGTGTTGCGGTACGATATACCGGTCAATGGCCACTTTGATCATATAGGGCAGGGTCAGATCCAGGAGGGTAATGAGCAATATCAGGGCGATGGACCCGACCAGCAGACGGGTGTAGGGCCGCGTGTAGGGGTACAGACGTCCCAGCAAGCGAGCATCCTGGCGTTTGCCCAGTTTTATTTCCTCGGAATAGCCGAAATCACCGCGCATGTAAATCCTCTTCGGTTTTCTGCAGGTCAAAGGTTTTTGCGTAGTAGTGCCCGGCCTGGAGAAGCTGCATGTGGGTTCCCTGCTCTGTGATCCGGCCCTGGTCAAGGGTGATGATGTGGTCGGCAAACTGCACGGCGGAAAGACGATGGGAGGCAATGAGCACAGAGCGTTTTCGGGCAATCTTTCTGATGGTGGCGATGATACGGCTGCCGGTTTCCAGATCCACCTGGCTCACCGGGTCATCGAGAATCAGGATGGCCGCGGGGGTGAGCAGGCACCGGGCCAGGGCCACACGCTGTTTTTGGCCGCCGGACAGGATAATGCCTTTTTCGCCCACAATGGTGTCAAAACCGTCGGGAAACGTGGTTACGGTGTCCAGAAGCGCCGCATCTGCCGCCGCCTGTTCCAGTTGGTTGTGGGTGGCGTCGGGGCGGCCGAATCGGATGTTTTCGGCAATGGTGCCGCTGAACAAAAAAGGTTCCTGGGGCATCATGGCGATATGGGACCTGAGATCCTTCACCGGCAGGGTGCGAAGATCCCGGCCGTCTATGAAAATGTTGCCTTTGGTGGGGTCGTAAAGCCTTGGCACCAGGTTCAGCAATGTGGTCTTGCCGCTTCCCGGGGGCCCCACAATGCCTAATATCCGGCCCGGTTCAATGGTCAGGTCGATACGGTCAAGGCTTTTGGCGGAAACCGTCTTTGCAGGGGCGGGGTAGGCAAAGGACACCGTCTTAAACACGATTTGCCCCCGGACCGGGCCCAGGGGCACAGCGGCCTTGTCGTCTGCGATGTCGGGATGCGTTTTTAAAATTTGATGGATGCGGTCTAAAGAGGCCCGGCCCCGTTGAATCAGGTTGATGACCCAGCCCAAAGCCATCATGGGCCAGGTCAACAGCCCCAGATAACTGATAAAGGCCACGAAATCACCGGGTGTGATGGTCTGGAGAATGGTCTGGCGGCCCCCGAAATACAGCAGGAGCACCAGGCTCAGGTTCGAAAACAGCAGCATCATGGGAAAAAAAGAGCCGATGATTTTCACCAGGCCCATATTTTTATCGATATAGACCCGGGAAACAGACCGGACCCTGGCCGCCGCGTCTTTTTCAAGGTTATGGGCCTTGATGATACGAATCCCGGCAAACCGCTCCCGGGTCACCTCGGTGAGATCGGAAAAGGCAGCCTGGACCGCCTGGTAGTGCCGATGCATTTTTTTGCTGAAAAACCGGGTACCCAGAACAATAAAGGGCATGGGGATAATGACAAGAACGGTCAAGGTAACACTGATATACAGCATGAACCCGATGGCGGCGGCCCCCAGCACCACGGCATCGTTCAAGGCCACCATGCCCATGCCCGCGGCCATGCGGATCTGATGAATATCATTGGTTGAATGGGCCATGAGGTCGCCGGTCTTCACATGGTCGAAGTAGGATGCGGAAAGGCTCTGGACATGGTCAAAGAGTCGGTTTCGCAACCCTTCTTCGATGCGCCGGGAGGTCCCCAGCAGGCAGCGCCGCCACACATACCGGAACAGGCCGATCAAAAGAGCGATACCGGCAATGCCGGCACCATAAATCATCAGCCCTTTCATATCGACCCTGAAGGCGGTGAGATCATCCACGGCCCGTTTCATTATCCGGGGGATATACAGCTGCAGAAAATCCACCACCATCAGACTGGCCAGACCCATGGCAATTTTATACCGGTTTTCCCGGAAAAAGGGCTTTATCAGGCCCATGGCAGTTGTATTTTGACGATCTGTCACGCTGTCGCTGCTCAGGTTGAGGGTTGTTCAGGGTGAATGTAGTCCCTTCTACCGTCTAATCTTCCAATAAATAGCCCCGGGCCAGGCGGGTAAATTCTTTTATCTGGTCATCGGCCCAGGCCGGGTCCCGGCCCAGTTCTTCGGCCATCAAACGGGCCACGGCAGGCGCCATCTTGATGCTGGCCCTGGCGTCCAGCAAAAGCGCCCTGACCCTGCGTGCCAGAAAATCTTCCACGGTGCGCGCCATCTCTCTTCTGACGCCCCAGACCACCTGGGCACGGGTGAATTCATAGTCCGGGTGAAGTTTTTGGCCCAGGGCCGGATTATCACCGATGATCTCCCTGATATGGTCCTGGTCGCTGCCGTAAAAATAATTCGGTGCATCAAAGTCGATGTTTTTCACATACCCGTGGATGGGCATATCAGCGGTGACACATTTTTTTTCCGGGAGTCCGGCCACAAGATAGGCTTTGTTCACCGTATCTTCCGCCATTTTTCGGTAGGTGGTCCATTTGCCCCCGGTGATGGTCACAAGGCCTGACAGGGAAACAATGAGTTTGTGACTGCGGGAGAGCTCTTTTGTGGCCTGTTCATTGCCCCCGGTGGCTGCCAGGGGTCGCAGACCGGCAAAAACACTGAGAACATCTTTTTTCTTCGGGTCTTTTTTTAAATATTTTGATGCGGTGGTCAGGATGAACGCAATCTCTTCTTCCAGGGCCCGGGGCTCCAGGCTCGTTTCATCCAGGGGTGTGTCCGTGGTGCCCACAACGACCTTGCCGTGCCAGGGCACCGCAAACAGAACCCGGCCGTCGGACGTTTTGGGAATCATGATGGCGGCGTCGCCCTGCAGAAAAGACCGGTCAAGGACAAAGTGAATGCCCTGGCTGGGCCGGATAATTTTTTTTGCCCCGGGATCATCCATGCGCAGAATGTCGTCCACGAACACACCGGTGGCATTGATGACGGCACGGGAATGCAGCGTGTAATCGATGTCTGTTTCATTGTCCCGGGCCGTGACCCCGCACACCAGATTTTTGTCATCTTTGATCAGACCCGTTACCCGGATATGGTTTAAAACAACGGCATTGTTTTCAACGGCTGTCTGGGCCAGGTTAATGGCCAGGCGGGAATCGTCGAACTGACCGTCGTAATAAATCACCCCGCCGTTCAGGTGCGCTTCATCCAGGTTCGGTATGGCCGCAAGGGTTTCTTCACGGGATATTTTCTCCGACGGTCCCAGGCCCAGCTTGCCGGCCATCATATCATAAACCTTCATCCCGATATTATAAAAGGGGCCTTCCCACCAGTCATAAGCTGGGTATGATAAACGCCTGGTTCTTTACCAGATGGGGGGCATTTTGTCGCAGCAGGCCCCGTTCATGCAAGGCCTCCAGAACCAGGGAAATGTCTCCCTGGGCCAGATATCGAACACCGCCGTGAACCAGTTTGGTACTTCTGCTGGATGTTCCCTTGGCAAAATCGGATTGTTCCAGCAGCACCGTGGCATATCCCCTGGATGCCGCATCCACGGCAACCCCAAGTCCCGTTGCACCACCGCCGATAACGATAATATCCCATATTTTATTTTTTGTTTCCCGTATCTGATTCAGCAGATGGTCTCTTCGCATGGATGCAGGTCTCCTGTCTTTCGGGCTGACTGCCTTGAAGGTTTTGTATGGACAAAGATGGTGGCAGGTGCCCTGAATCAGCGGCACCGCTCTTATTTATGCCAGTGCCTTGGCGGCGGCTTCGACACCCTTGCTGAAATCCGTGGGTACCGTGGTGGCCCGTGCGGCAAGGTCCCGATCCAGCATCATGAGGCCCTGGGGATGGTTGCCGATGAGCTTCAACTGGGCGATAATGTCGTTATCGTTTTCTTCCTCTTCCACCTGTTCGGTGACATACCACTGGAGAAAAATCCGGGTGGCATGGTCTTTTTCGGCGATGGCAATCTCCATGAGGTCGTTGATGCTGGCGGTAATGAACTGCTCGTGGGCCAGGGTCTTTTCAAACATGTCCATGGCCGAGTCAAACGCTGCCGGGGGTTCTGCGATGGCCTTTAACACGGGTAGTCCGCCCTGGCGGGCAATATATTCGTAGAGCTTCATGGCATGAAACATCTCTTCATGGTACTGGACCATAAACCAGTTTGCAAACCCCTTGAGTCCCATTTCATTGCTGTGGGTGGACATTGCCATGTAAAGATAAGCTGAATACATTTCTTTGTTTATCTGGCCGTTCAAGGCCGCGGTCATTTTTTCACTGAGCATGGTATCCCTCCTTTTTGTTGTTTCGGTAGTGTTATTAAAAATTGTGATGATCCGGAAAAAGTCAAGGTTTGCATGGCCGTATCACAGGGCAGTCGCATTTATATTCACTGCGCAGGGTTTGCTTGTTATCTTTATTGGGCCGCCCCGGGATGACTTTATCCTGATGCGCCAAAAACTCGGGATAAAGCGATCGTAACGCCGGACAAGGTCTTGGCAGATACCGTATACTGTGATGGGGTGTAACATCGAAGCCGCGGAAAC
Source organism: uncultured Desulfobacterales bacterium (assembly GCA_942490765.1). Classification (GTDB taxonomy): domain Bacteria; phylum Desulfobacterota; class Desulfobacteria; order Desulfobacterales; family 4572-123; genus 4572-123. The sequence goes on from CALNYM010000024.1 coordinate 105,313, forward strand.
CGTTCGACGGCTGTCCGGCCTAACGATCGCTAAATCCCTCAGACAGTTTGGATCATCAGGATAAAACCATCCCGGGGCTGGGTTTTTGCATTCACGCGGCGTGGCACCTATTATCCAGTACCCATTAACCCAGAACCCGCCCATCAAATATGATAAACTCGTAAAAAGCTTTTCCAGACCACGAGTGGTCATATATCCGAAAGGAACTTTATTGGTTGTTTTTAATTCGGTTTTGATTCCGCAAATACAATTCAAAATCAATTAGTTATGTTGGATTTTCAACAATCAGTTCCTTAGAAGTATTTGAGATGGCTAAGTAGAAATCTTCATATACAAGGCATAGAGATTTTCCAGGGGCGAAGGCATACATGTGGTATGTCGAGTCTCGGGAAAATTTCTATAACGCAGTAGATGGAGACTTTTTACGACGCCATCAAATATAGTCGGCTACTGCCAGAAGTGAGCTCACCCGGGTGTAATCAAGGTCCGGGTTGTCCACGCCGATGCCGAAGGCCCTGACGCCCACGGTATTGGCCAGAATGATATCCACATCCCAGTCCCCTGCATAAAAGGAGTGGTCCATATCGATATCCGGATATTTTTCGCATGCGGCCCGGATCATTCCGGGTTTGGGTTTTGAACACGTGCAGCCCGCATTTCTGGCATGGGGGCAATAGAATGAATCCAGGATATCGATATCCGCGGCCTTTAGATGGTCGCGAAATTTTTTCGCATAGGCATCATGCTGCGTTTGTGTAATATAGCCTTCACCGATGAGATACTGATTGGTGATAATAATGATGTCATACCCCTTGCTGCGGAAAAGGCGCATGGCCTCTCGGGTGCCATCGATAAAGACCGGCGTTGTAATGTGTTTCCATTGATCGTCGGGGTAGTCTGCGGTTATGGTGCCGTCTCTGTCCAGAAAGGCAATTTTCATGGTTTTCCTCGTCACTGTCATGGGGGTTCAATGGGTTTGTAAATCGTGTGTCGTTATGATCAATATCATATGCCGGGGGGCCGAGGCAATATTTCTCGTTCCCACGCTCCTGCGTGGGAATGCATACAGGGTGTCCAAATGGGCGCGTGGGAATGAGAAAAACGTGCTCGTTCTCGTGAACGTACACGTAACCGAGATTGAATCCGGCAAGCGGAGTTTGGGAATAAAATTTGTGTAAAATTTTTTAAGGGATCGCTTCGCGCTATCTTTACATTAAATTGATCGTGCCACTGAGGCCCACCTCCAATTTAGGCATATTTTTAGTTCTTTCAGCGCTTTCTGCTTTGACGTTATTGTGCTAATTGCTGAAAGCTTACTGCCAATCGATCAATTTGGGTTTGACGGATACCCCTGAAAATAGTAGTTTTTTCAAAAACAGGGGGGTTAAACCCCTATAGGAGATTATTGCCATTGACCGTTGATGTGAACTTACTGGAAAAATACAGAAAACAGGGGGAAATGCTCGCCAACCGGGTAAAAAAACGGTACCGGCAGTTCCGCAAGCGATACGCCCGGCAGAACATTGATATTTTCAGGCTCTATGACTGGGACATCCCTGAAATACGCGCGGTGGTGGACTGGTATGCCGGCCACCTGGTGATCGCTGAATATACCCGGACCCAGTCGACGCCGGAATGGCTGCCCATGATGGGCGAAGCCCTGGCCGGAACCCTCGATGTGCCCATGGCGGCTGTGCATCTCAAAAAAAGACTGGCCGGGATCAAGGGCGGGAAAAGATATGAACGGATCGATCATACCAACCGGAAAATCATCATGTCCGAAAGGGACCTGAAGTTTTATATCAACCTCAGCGATTATATCGATACCGGGCTTTTTTCCGATCACCGGAATACACGGCAGATGGTGAGGGATCTGGCCCGGGGAACGGATTTTTTAAACCTGTACTGCTACACCGGGTCATTTTCCTGCTATGCCGCAAAGGGGGGGGCGCGAACGACGGTTTCCGTTGACCGGTCTGAGACCGCCATCGGTTGGGCCAGGGAAAACATGGCAATCAACAATATCCCCGAAGCTGAAAACCGTCTGGTCCAGGACCATACCTTCGATTTTCTGGAAAAAGCAAAACGCCGGGGCCTTAAATTTGATCTGGCCGTGGTTGATCCGCCGTCCTATTCCACCAGTCGGCAGCAGAACCGTTCTTTTGACATCGCAAAGGATCATCCCCGGCTGCTCAACAAGGTTTTATCGTTGATGAAAGCGGGGTCCACTGTTTTTTTCTCCACCAATCATCAGGATTTTGAGCTCCACGTGGATTTATTGAAAACAGGCACCGCAACGGAAATAACGTCCGCCACCATTCCCGAAGACTATATCACGCCGAGAAAAAAGATCCACCGCTGCTGGAAAATCAGGGTATAAATATGTATCGGTCACCGGGTATCCGGTGACCGATACAGGATTCTGGATTATAAAGCCTGACGCTCAGGTCTCGTATCTTGCTAAACAATATTTATTATTTTAATAATCTTTTTTTTACAGCTTTTTAACTTGACAGTCGATAGGTTTAGAAAATAAATTGATGTTTAGGTTGTTTTGTCAGGCCGCTGCAGAAAAAAGGATTGTTTTATATGGATATGAAGAGAGATTATTATGAAGATGTGCAGCTTTTTACATCCCCGGTTGTTGTTTTCTGGTTTGCCGTCCTGATCGGATCGCTCTATCTTTTTCCCCTGTTTGCAGATAATTATTATGTTTATGTGGCCAATTATATCGCCATCAATATCATTGTGGCCACCGGACTGAACCTTCTGGTCGGATATACAGGGCAGATTTCCCTGGGCCATGCCGGGTTTTTTGCCATTGGCGCCTATGGCACGGTTACCCTCATGGCAAAGGCGGGGTTCCCTTTTCTTCTGGCGCTGCCATGTGCCGCTTTTATTGCCGCCGGCTTTGGATTTTTGCTCGGGCTGCCGTCCCTGCGGCTTGAGGGACCCTATCTTGCCATCGCCACACTGGGATTCGGGTTGACCATTACCCAGATTATCGGCCGGATGGAAATTTTTGGCGGCAGGGAAGGCCTCCATGTGCCGGACATCACCATTGGTTCCTGGGTTCTGGACACGGATAAGGAATTTTATTTTTTGTTGATCACCCTGACCATTTTCCTGCTGCTTTTTATGCGGAACCTGATCAAAACAAGGGCTGGCCGGGCATTTATTGCCATCAGGGACGCTGATATAGCTGCCCGGACCATGGGCGTGAATATCCTTTATTATAAAACCCTGGCCTTTGCAGTGAGTGCATTTTATGCCGGTATTGCCGGTGGTTTGTATGCCTTTGTCTTAAAGTTTATTGAGCCGGAAATCTTTACCCTGATGATGTCCATCATGTTTCTGGCCATGGTGGTGGTGGGGGGTCTTGGCTCCATGATGGGTTCCATTGCCGGTGCCGTGCTTCTCTGCTGGCTGGACCTGAAATTGAGAAATATTCTCGATATCCCCTATATCGGGGACTGGCTGGAACATCTGTCCAAGAACTGGTTTTCCATTACCGGTGTGTCCAATATTCAATATATTGTATTTGGCTCCATTCTGGTGGGGATCATGCTGTTTGAACCCCTTGGGCTTTACGGCGTATGGATCCGGGCGAAAAAATACTGGCGAACCTGGCCGTTTTAACGGGGAGGCGTTGATGCTTGATTTTATCCAGATGATTGTCAGCGGCATTGCAGTGGGAAGCTCCTATGCATTGATGGGACTTGCCATGGTAATCATTTATAAAACATCCGAAGTCCCCAATTTCGCCCAGGGTGAAATGGCCCTGATCTCCTCTTTTTTTGCCATGATGCTCCTGACTTCTCTGAACCTGTCCGTGTACCTTGCCTTCTTTCTGACATTCGTATTTTCAGTACTGCTGGGATGCTTTTTAGAATTTGCCATTCTTCGGCGGGCAAAAGAACCCAACGTCCTGGGGATGATTGTTATCACCATCGGCATCGAGATGGTCCTTTTAGGCTTTGTGTCATGGAAATTCGGTGCGGAACAGAAAACCATGCCGTTTCCAATAGGGCCCTATGACAGCTTTATTATCGGGGATATTTTTATCAGCAAACTTGAAGTTTTGACATTGGTGGTCGCATTGCATATTAATGATCGTACACTATATTTATTTATTAAATATTCAAAACTGGGACTTGCCATGAAAGCCACCCAGCAAAACAGCGTTGCCGCAAAGATTGTCGGGATCAGGACCAACCGGATTCTGATGATGACCTGGGGGATTTCCTCCCTTGTCGGCGCGGTGGCCGGGACTTTTAATCTCACCGACCATCATGCACCCGTTTATGATGTGGGATCCCATGCTCAAGGGATTTGCTGCAGCCGTCATGGGCGGGATGACCTCTTTGCCGGGTGCCGTGGTTGCCGCCTATATACTCGGCATTGTTGAAAACCTGTTTGGCGGATATATTTCCATTGAGTTCAAGACAGTGGTCGCCTTTGCCATTATTGTGATTGTGCTGTGCCTAAAACCCAGCGGTCTCTTTGCCAGGCATTATGTGAAAAAAGTTTGATCCGGGCATAGATATAGGTATTCAGCAGGCGTGATATAAACCCGATATCGTTTAAAAGGAGGAAATGATGAAAAAAAGATTAATGCTTGTTTTATTTGTTTCTCTGACCTTTTTGTTGAGTTTTGCTCCGAATCTTTTCGCTGAAGAGGGGGTGACGGATACGGAAATCCATCTCGGGCAGTGGGGACCCCAGACGGGTCCTGCTGCGGCCTGGGGGAATGTGGCCAGGGGCACCGGCGACTATTTTAAATGGATCAATGACAATGGCGGTATCCATGGCAGAAAAATCGTTTATCACATGTTTGACGATGGCTATAATCCGGCCAAGACAAAGGCCGGGGTTAAAGAGCTCCAGGAAGGTACGGGAATATTTGCCTGGGCCTGCGGTGTGGGGACGTCTCCGGGTCTGGCTGTTCGGGATTATCTGGCCAAAAGAAATGTGCCGTGGGTAGGTCCTGCGGCAGGTTCCATGCACTGGGTCAATCCGCCCCTGAAAAACCTGTTTGCCGTGTATCCGCTTTATGTGGGGGAGGCAAAGGCATTGGTAAAATATGCCATTGAAAAAATGGGGAAAAAGCGGGTTGCCATCGCTTACCTAAATGATGAATACGGGAAAAACGGACTGCGCGGGGCCCTTGCGGAATTAAAGGCCCACGGTATGGAAGCCGTTGCCCAGGTGTCCATGGAAGCCAAGGATTCAGACCTTAAACCCCATGTGATGAAGTTGAGAAAAGCCAAACCGGATATGATATTGATGTGGACGACAGTGGGCCATTCCGCAAGGATTGTCGGTATCAGCAAGGCCATGCAGTTTACCCCGCAATTCATGAGCACCAGCACTACCTCGGACTTTCCTTTGATGATGCATATCACAAAAGGCCTCTGGGAAGGTGTGATCACCGCCACCCTTGGTGAGCTTCCCGATTCGGGACATCCATTGCTTGATAAATATAAAAAAGAAGTGTTTGATCAGTATGCCGCCAAGGAAGAACGGTGGGGCGTTTTTTATTATGCCGGTATCCTTTTCACCGAGCCGATGATTGAAGGATTGAAAAACGCGGGCCGTGATTTGACAAGGGAAAAATTTATTGCCGCAATGGAAGGAATACGTGGCTTCAAAGGGATCGGCCCGGAAGTCAATTTCAAACCCTATGACAAGGATGACATGTATTCACGTCAGGGGGCATCCCAGACCTTTCTGGTCCAGTGTCTTGCCGAAGGAAAAACAAAACAGCTGACTGACTGGATGGATATTCGTTAGATATGGCATCTTCTTTTTTTCATGTTGACCATCTGTCCATTGCTTTTGGCGGGATAAAAGCCCTCCAGGATATCAGTTTTGTCATGAACAAGGGTGAGATCTTTTCCGTGATCGGTCCAAATGGTGCGGGAAAGACCACCCTTTTTAACTGCATATCAGGGCTTTATAAACCGGATCAGGGAAGCATCCGGTTCAGGGGCAATTGTCTTGAAGACAAAAAACCCGATGCCATTGCCAGGATGGGCATTGCCAGGACATTCCAGAATATTGAGCTCTTTAACCATATGAACACCATGGAAAATATCATGCTGGGCCGTCATATCCACATGAAAACAGGGCTTTTCAGAGGGATGTTCATGTGGCGAAAATCTTCTTTTGCCGGAAAGGAAGAGATTCGGCATCGTACAAAGGTGGAAAAAATTATCGATCTTCTGGAGCTTCAGAATGTACGGGACAAATTCGCAGGGGCTTTGCCCTATGGGACACAGAAGCTGATTGAGCTTGGAAGGGCCCTTGCCCTGGAGCCTTCTCTGCTACTATTGGATGAGCCTTGTGCCGGCATGAATTCGGAAGAAAAGCAGGATATGATTTTCTGGATCAAGGATATCCAGGATGATCTGGGAATTTCCATTCTTCTCATCGAGCATGACATGAAAATGGTGATGGATATTTCAACCAGGGTTCTGGCCATTAATTTCGGAAGGCCGGTCGCCCTTGGCACCCCTGAAGCGGTTCAGCAGAATAAAGAGGTCCTCAAGGCATACATCGGGGAGGAAAAATAGAGATGCCGGATCTGCTCGAAGTCAGAAACATTGAAACCTATTATGATCTGGTCTATGCAATCAGGGGCGTTTCTTTTGTTGTAAAAGAGGGCAGCATCACAACGATCCTCGGCAATAATGGTGCGGGAAAATCCACCATTTTAAAAACCATCATGGCCTTGATAGAGGACCAGCCGGACAAGGGCACCATTGAATTCGACGGTGTCCCCATTCAGCATAGGGATACCGATGAAATTGTCCGGAAAGGCATTGCCTATGTGCCGGAGGGCCGTGAGGTCTGCGAAGAACTGACGGTTCATGAACATTTGCTGATGGGGGCCTATACCCGGAAAGACCCGGCAGGCATAAAGCAGGATATTCAGCAGGTGTTTGACTATTTTCCTGCTCTGAAAGATAGAACCGGCCAGTGGGCAGGGACACTCTCCGGGGGAGAACAGCAGATGCTTGTCATTGGCAGGGCATTGATGCTCAGACCCAGACTGTTGATCCTTGACGAACCCTCTCTGGGGCTTTCCCCCATCCTGGTGAAGGAAATTTTTTCTATTATCAGGGAAATAAATGCCAAGGGGACGACCATTCTCCTGGTTGAACAGAATGCAAACATGGCCCTTTCCATATCTTCCACGGGCCTGATTCTTGAGAACGGCCGGTTTGTGATGAAAGGCAGATCAAAAGATCTTCTGGAAGACAAGGATGTCAAAGAGTTTTACCTTGGCATAAAATCCGAAACATCGGCCAAGGGCTACCAGCGATGGAAAAGAAAAAAAGCATGGCGATGAAAAAGACAGAATCCATATTTGAGACAATTCCCCAGGTATTTAACCAGACGGTCAGCCAAAACTCTTCAAAGGTTGCATTGCGAACAAAAGAGTTGGGGCTCTGGCATGATATCACCTGGAATCAATACCATGACAGGGCAAAAAAAATCGGGTGTGCCCTGGTATCCATGGGCTTTGAGAAAGGAGATGCCGCGTGTATTATCGGTGATAACTGCATTGAATGGGTGACGGCGGATTTGGGGATTCAGTGTGTGGGCGGCGTGTCTGTCGGGGTCTATGCCACCAATGCCTGGCAGCAGGTGGCGTATGTGGTCAATCATTGTGATGCCCGGTTTCTGTTTGTGGAAAATGAAGAACAGCTGGACAAATGGCTGATGTTCAGAGGGGATGCACCGCTGCTGAAAAAAGTCATTGTCTGGGACACGAAGGGCCTTCTGGCATTCAGTGATCCCATGGTTATGACCTTTGACCAGCTGATTGAAAAAGGCGGCAGGGCAGACGAAGCACAGCCGACCCTGTTTAAAGATATGCAGGCTAAAGTTAGGCCTGATGATATTGCCCTGATCATTTATACATCCGGCACCACCGGTCCGCCCAAGGGTGCCATGCTCACCCATAAAAATGTGACATGGATGGCCAGTGCCGTTAACGAAATTATTAAAATACACAAGAAGGATAATGTCCTGTCCTTTCTGCCGTTGTGCCATATTTTTGAACGGCTCTTTACAGTTTTGGTCCATATCAAATTGGCATATACTGTCAACTTTGTGGAAAAGCCGGATACGGTCATGCAGAATATGATGGAAGTCTCTCCGACCGTTGGATATGCCGTCCCAAGGATCTGGGAAAAATATTATTCCAATATCATGATCAAAATGGCGGATGCCACATGGTTCAAACGGCTTGTTTTCAATGCGGCCCTGAAAATAGGAGAAAAACGGGCCGACATTGTAATGAATTTCAAATCCCCCGGTCTTTTTTCAAGGGACTGTTTTTTATTGCCTGGTTTGCGGTTTTCAGAAAGTTTAAAGAACGACTTGGTTTTGAAAATATCCGGGTGGCTATTTCCGGGGCGGCTCCCATATCAAAAGAGGTGCTGCGGTTTTTCCAGTCCATTGGCATGAACCTGATTGAAGGATACGGGCAGACAGAAGGCACCGGGGTCACCACCCTTTCTCCGGAGGACAGAACTAAATTCGGAACCGTGGGCAAAGCCCTTAACGGAATAGATATTAAAATTGCCGGAGACGGCGAAATCCTTGTCAGGTCTCCCGGGGTGTTTAAAGGATATTATAAAAATGATGACGCAACTGCTGAAACCATTGTCGACGGCTGGCTGTGTACCGGAGATGTGGGGGAAATCGATGCGGACGGATTTTTAAAAATAACAGACCGAAAAAAAGATATTATCGTAACCGCCGGCGGTAAAAACATCACCCCCCAGTATATTGAAAATAAACTCAAGGCAAGTATCTATATCAATGATGCCGTTGTGATCGGAGACAGACGAAAATTTTTATCCTGCCTGATCATGATTGATGAGGACAATGTGGTGAAATTTGCCCAGGACAACAAGGTCCGGTTTTCAACTTATAAGGATTTAACCGGGGATGAGCAGGTCACTGCCCTCATTGACCGGGAAGTTAAAAAGGTCAACGAAACCCTTGCACGGGTCGAAAATATCAGAAAATTCACCATTCTTCCCAAGCGGCTTTACGAAGAGGATGGTGAAGTGACCCCCACCATGAAAATCAAGCGAAAATTTGTCAATGAGGCATTTAAAGAGTTGATCGAAGCCATGTATTCATAGCCTTTCATTGGTGACCGAAAATCTGCCTCCTGAATCCCTCAACCCATACTCTGCTATTGGGTGTTTGAATTCATTGTTGATAAATAAATCAAACTTCTTTATATTGGTTTGAGTAATATTTATTGAAGCTTTCTCTCATGCCCGATCTCAAAAACAGGTGCTTCAGGTTCACCTCAGTGTGATTGCCTTTTCTGCGGCTGATTTTTTGTTTACAATTGAAATTAATCTACTTTTTTGTTCCGGAGGTGCATATGACGTCAGGTGTTACCGGTAAATACTGTATCGTTGATTTGAGCAGCCAGACCACTGAGGTGGTGGCGCCCGGTGATGATTTTTACCGCAAATACCTGTCCGGTTACGGACTGGGGGCCGCGGTGATTATGGAACGGCAGAAACCGGGCATCGATCCCCTGGCCCCGGAAAGTCATCTGGGGTTTTGCACCGGCCTTCTCACCGACACCGGCGCCTATTTTTCCGGGCGGTTCATGGTGGTGGGTAAATCGCCCCTCACCGGCGGCTGGGGAGATGCCAATGCCGGTGGTTATTTTTCCCAGGCCCTGAAACGGTCCGGATACGATGCCGTTTTTTTCACAGGTCAGTCCAAAGAGCCGGTATGGGTCAGCATTACCCCGGAAGGCGTTGATTTTTTCGATGCCGGTGACCTGTGGGGCATGGATATACCGGCGACGGAAAAAACCATTAAATCCCGGCTGGATGCCAAAAAAGTCCAGGTGGCGTCCATCGGCATCAGCGGCGAAAAATGCTCGCTTATTTCCGGTATCGCCACCGATGGTGCCCGGATTGCCGCACGTTCCGGGCTGGGTGCGGTCATGGGCAGCAAGCGGCTCAAGGCCATCGCCGTCCAGGGCGGGCAGAAAGTGGCCACGGCCCACCCGAAAAGGATCAAGGCCGCCAATAAGGCCTTCATGGCGGATTTTAAAAAATCAAAACTGGCCGACCGGATTACCATCAAGGTGATGAACCCGTTGAGCAAGCTCATCGCCTGGACCGGTATTGCCGTACCGGCCCAGCCCTCCCTGATCAAGGAGGTGTTCAAGGGCTACGGCACATCGGGGTTGACGGCCTATTCGGGGATGACCGGCGACATGCCCATTAAAAACTGGGACGGGGCCGGCATCACCGATTATTCTTATGAAAGTGCCGTCAAAAATTCGGACGAAGCGGTCATCGCCTATCAGAAACAAAAATATGCCTGTCAGTCCTGCCCCATGGGCTGCGGCGGCATCATCGACATTAAAAAGGGCCGGTTTGCCGGCACCAGTGGCCACAAACCCGAGTATGAAACCATCGGGGCCTTTGGCGGATTGCTGCTGCACGATGATCTGGACGCCATTATTGAATTGAACGAGATGTGCAACCGGGCCGGTATCGACACGATTTCCGCAGGCACCTGTGTGGCCTTTGCCATTGAATGTTTTGAAAAGGGCCTCATCGATGAAAAAGACACCGGGGGGCTGCGTCTGGGGTGGGGTAAAACCGCAGAGATCATTGAACTGACGGAGATGATCATCCAGCGTAAAGGCTTTGGTGATGTTCTGGCGGACGGCGTTAAAAAGGCGGCTGAAAGAATCGGCAACGGCGCGGAACAATTTGCCGCGCATGCCGGGGGCCAGGAACTGCCCATGCACGATGCCAAGCTGGACCCGGGGTTTGCCATCGCCTATCAGTGCGAACCCACGCCGGGCCGGCACACCATCTCCTGTTATCTGTACGCCGGGCTTTTCGGGGTGAAGAAAAATTTCCCCGGGGCGCAAAGGATGATCAAACAGGCAAAGGGCAAGATGGCCCGGCAGGTCGCCACCTACACGGCCGGATCGTATTACATGCAGCTGGTCAACTGCTGCGGCCTGTGTCTGTTCGGGGTCATGGCCACCCCGCTGCCGGTGGTGGAATACGTGAACGCCGTTACCGGATGGGACCTGACAGCCGATGCCTATCTCAAAATCGGTGAACGGATTTTAAATCTGCGCAAGGCCTTTAACCTGCGCGAAGGCATTACCGGTGCAGACCATCGCATCAGCCATCGCGCCATCGGCAACCCGTCCCTTGACCGGGGACCCCTCAAGGGCGTTACCATCGATATGGAAAAGCTTGAAGCAGAATTCTATGCCCTGGTGGGCTGGGATTTGGAAACAGGGGGGCCTACGCCGGAGAAGTTGAACGAGCTGGAAATCGGCAATCTGGCATGACGCTGGCAAAAAGACTTAGTTTTTACCCTGCGGTTCAATGTCGATGACCATGATATCCTGAGTTCCTATAAATGCCTCACCAGTGGCAGTGAACCCAATCAACGTCAGTGTATTATAGTCGCCTATGGTCAGATCCAAGCCTTTTATTTCATCGGACAGAAACTTGGCAACAAAGTTACCCTGGGCATCTGATTTCGAGTAGTTGATTTCAACGTCGTTGAGATATACACTCGCTCCCACCACGTCACTATAGGCGATGTCGGTGTGAACGGTGACGACCGTGCTCTCACTCTGGATGTTGAGAACATTGGGCGCGACATCGATTTCAATGTCAAAAGCAAGCGTAGTCGCTGGATAGAGAAACAAACATAGCGTAACAGCAAGCAGAAAGCCGGTGAACAACCGCATACGGGATAACTTCATGATAATGCCTCCAGGTTGAATAATAATTGGTTTAAAAACGATTTGGCTAAAATGTATAGCCTGTTGTGTTGTGGTATACACGTATCAAGGTGGAAAAGGTTACACGGGGTAACTGGTTTTTGAAAGCGGCAAATCCGTTATACCCGGTGCCGACGATTCCGGATCGGTCCCAATGTGAGGCATTGATCCGGAAATTGCGAGGGGGGGGATACAGCAGCAAGACAAAACCTTGCAAAAACAATGGAAAAAGTCTGTAACGACCATTCCCCGGTGATTGTAACACGTAAATCGTCAAATTCTGTGGTCATCATGTCATTAGAAGACTTTGAAGCCCTTGAAGAAACAGCATATCTCTTACGTTCGCCAAAAAATACAAGACGATTGATCGAATCGGTTGCCCAACTTGAAAACGGAAAAGGGACTGAAAAGGAACTTATAGAGTGAAGCTCATTTTCTCTGACCACGCTTGGGATGATTATATTTATTGGCAAAAAACGGATAAAAAAATTCTCCGTCGTATCAACAATCTCATTAAAGATACCAAGCGAAATCCCTTCGATGGCTTAGGCAAACCCGAGCCTCTAAAACATGCCCTTTCGGGTTACTGGTCCAGAAGAATAACAGACGAACATAGATTTGTTTATAAAGTGATATCCATATAAAGAGCTTGTTGAGCTAAAACAACTGAGTTGCTTCTCGGTTTACTTTTCAAGCGTGACCATTTTCCTGCGGAGAAATGTCACTACAGCCTGAAAAGTTTGAAAAAAGCACCTCCAAAATGTATAAATAACGGAAATCGCCATTTTCATTAATTATACACTTTCACAGGAGGTGCTCAATGAATCTATACGCCGGAATCGATCTGCATTCAAGCAATTGTTACCTGGGAATTATCGACGAACAACTGGAAAAGGTTTTGGGAAAACGGGTGAGAAATTCTCTTCCGCTGATTATCGATTGCTTGGCACCTTACAAGAAGGATCTACAGGGTGTCGTGGTTGAATCCACCTATAACTGGTATTGGTTGGTCGATGGGCTACAGGAAAATGGTTACACGGTTCATCTGGCCAACCCCGCGGCGATTAAACAGTACGAAGGAATCAAGTATAGCGATGATAAGTGGGACTCGCTATGGTTGGCGCATTTACTCAAATTGGACATCCTGCCACAGGGATATATTTATCCCAAAGAGACCCGACCGATGAGAGATATGCTGAGGCGAAGGATGTTGTTTGTCAGACAGCGCACCGCTGACATCCTCAGTTTTCAGAGTATGGTTACCAGAAATACGGGGGCCCGAGTGTCCGCGAACAATATCAGGAAGCTGACAGAAGCGAACCTTGGTCAGTTGTTTTCCGATCCGGATCTGGTTTTTTTGGCCCAACGATATCTGAGCATTATCGACCTTTTGTCCGTACAGATTAAACTGATTGAAAAACAGGTAATGGAAAAGATTGGTTTGACGGAACCGTTCAAGTGGTTGTCCACCATTACCGGAGTGGGTAAGATTCTGGCCATGGTCATCATGATGGAAGTCGGCGACATTGGCCGGTTTAAGAAAGTGGGCAACTATTGTTCCTATTGCCGGTGCGTCAGGTCCGAACGAATTTCCAACGGCAAGAAAAAGGGTGTGGGAAACAAAAAGAACGGCAACAAATATCTGTCCTGGGCGTATGTGGAGGCAGCCAATTTCTGCATCAGGCACAACCCTCGGGGGGAGAAGTTTTATCAGCGCAAAAAAGCCAAAAGCAACGGGATCGTCGCCATTAAAGCCTTGAGCAATAAACTGGCCAGGGCCTCTTATTACATGATGCGCGATCAGGTCCCCTTCGACAGCCAGATGCTTTTTGCCTGACAGTTTGGGTGCGGCGGGGAACCATTAATGGGGTTGGCATAACCACCAGACTTGATTGGAAACCGTCTCACCCAACACATATTATCGGCAGGTTTTTGCTTTAGCACTCTGATTTGCCTGTGCCGTGAGTCTTAACGGGGTTGGTTAAAAACCATAAGATTTGTGACCCAACTATTTGAACACGGTACGGAACCGACAGATTTCTGGGGTCGAAAAAGACCAGGGGCCAGTGTAACTTGTAGCCGTTTTACAATACACCTGCGGCCTTGATCCAGATGGGTGACCGGTGCGGATCAGCGATTGGCTGGCCGTAACCAGCAAGAAAGAAATAGCGGGCGCAGACAGCAGGCTAAAAGCGACACCGAGCCGAATGGAAGAATTAAAGATCAAGCGAAAAATGTTCCACTATTTTGCAGGGAGAGGTGTTTTTTTACTTGACCAGCTCTTTAATGGGTGACCCTTCACTTTTCACGGGGTAGGGGGGGGTGGTAGTGGGGGATGGTGGGGGGGGAAGGTGGGAGAGGGTGGTCGTATAGGGTTAAGTATATGGGGGGGGGTAGGGGGGAGTGTATGTAAAATTGGGGTAAGGGGGGATGGGGGGAGGGGGGGGGTGTAGGAAGGGGGAGGAAGGGGAGGGTTAAATTATAGGAAGGGGGGGGTGGTAGGAGAGGGGGGAGTGAGGGGTAGGGGGGGTATATTATTGGTTTTATTAGTATGGATGAGAGAATGAGTGGGGGGGAGGGAGGGTATGGTATTTGATTGTGGAAATAATCATAATGGGTGTATAAAGTGGGAAGAGAGAATATATATTAGGTCGTAGTAGGGTATTAGAGTAAATTTTTTTTTTTTGTATTTGTGGTTGTTTATTAGTTGGTTGGGTGGTGGGAAATTTTAAAATGAGTATTTGGTTGTGTACATCTAAAATCGGTGGTTCAGGTATGTAAATCAGGTATTGTGGGTATGTTGGGGGGATATATTCGGTGTTGTTGGTAAAGATGGATTCTCCGGCAGTTGGTAGTAACCAAAGACGTAGAGCCAAGTATCGAATAGAAGCTGCCAGGCGGCACTGTAGATTACGGATTCATCACCCCACTTTCAGCAAAGGTTCTGTTTGTTTCAACTCCTGGTCAAAAGGTAAAGAGAGTCGTTGAGGACCCTTGTAAAATGCTCCCGCACGATTCCCTCTCACTGTGGTTGTGGTTCTAATCAAAAACATGACACAACAGATCAAGAATAGGAAGTGGAGTCCAGGTGCAACAAGACAGTTTGCCAAAATCTAATGTTATTCCTGATCCTGATCCAGATCCTGATCCAGATCCAGATCCAGATCCAGATCCAGATCCAGATCCAGATCCAGATCCAGATCCAGATCCAGATCCTGATCCAGATTCGATCCGGATCCAGATCCTGATCCAGATCAGATCCGATCCTCGGATCCAGATCCTGGATCCTGACCAGACCCCGAGCCCGACCCCGGAGCCCGACTCCCTGAGCCAGATCCTGATCCCGATCCAGATCCAGATCCTGATCCAGATCCTGATCCTGAGCCCGAGCCCGAGCCCGAGCCAGATCCAGAGCCTGAGCCAGATCCCGATCCCGATCCAGATCCTGATCCCGATCCCGAGCCCGAGCCTGGAGCTAGAGCCTGAGCCAGATCCTGATCCAAAGGTCTACAGCTTAGCCATACTTGCACCAAAGGATTGTTAAAACAATGGATATGCTATTAGAAAATCAGAATATGGGCCATTCCTCACACCAAAGCTAATAACTATTGCTCTTCAACATCTCCTCCTAAAGATAGCGGTATTACAGCCGTTACTGGTTTGACCTACTGCTGCCATAAATTAGTATAAGGAGATATGGATGACACAAGTCTTGGCCAACTAAACGCCTTTGATTTTGGGCTGCATGATTCAACATTTTCCAAAGGTGATTTGTCGCTGAATATTCTCATAAGATCGATATCCAATTTCCAAAGCTCATGTCTTCCAATGTAATTCGATAATTTTAGCTTCGACCATTCAGGATATACGCCATTAGCATGAGGTTTGCTTTGACGTCCATCTTGTATGCTTTTCCAGCAGTACTGAAAGCCAAGTCCATACTTCTTCATGCTTGCCTTCTTTTTCTGCCAGGCACGAGCATCGAACCGATACGCTGCACTTGCTACATCTGTTGCAAGGCTTCCTGGATGGAGAATATTTTTGATCTCTTCTTGTCGCAGTTCTGCCGCTTCGACACTTCAAGTAGTAATCCTCCCAATAACAATGTCCGATGTATTTGCTGCCCATCCTCACTTCCGGTTAAGATTTTTTCAATCAGCCATTCTTATGCTTCGTCTGATCTGAGTCCTGCGATAAGTAACGAATGACTTCGTTCCATCTGTCATCGTTACAACACCTTTCACAGAGTTCCCAAATCTTCGCTACGCCGCCGGTTTCGCGGCTTTGTTGCGACATGAACGCTGTAAGATACTCCTGAACGTCAGGTGAACAACCATATTGTTGATCACCGACTTCTGCGAGTACCCGGCCCGTTTCTTTACAAATCCAAAAACTCATCAGCAATGTCTTCAGGATCACGTTCCGGATCGTGTAATTTTTCAACTCGTGTAATATGTTCAGTTAAAACCCTTTCAATCAGCATACGGTACAACTGAACGTTTCATGGTTTCAGCCCCGCTCATTCGTTGGTGCATCCAATTGGCAATTACTTCCATGCGACGACGATTCCGGCGTTCAACCTTTCCTCTTTTTTTGATTGCTTCTCGCGAATTTCCAGTGTGCCGTATTTCGCAATGTTTCCGTAATATTTTGGTACAGCACCTCCTCCCTCAAGTCATATCTCTGGTGGACCAGGCAATAATCGTGAGGAGGAGAGCAGTTTTCCTGCCAATTCACGAATCACTTTATGGTCTCTACTTTGAGAATACGAATGAGATCCTGAATATTTATGCCTCGTTCTGTTCGCGTTCATCCGACGGCTCATAGCTGACAATTGGGCTGGCTTCGTATTGCAGTTTAGCAACTCGATAATGAGCAAACTCCTTCTGTCAAAACGGAGGCATATAACTGACAATTCGTGAGCTACAATAGTGGTATTGCCAGGATAGTGGTATAGCGAACGGATCTGATTTTTAACAATTTCTTTATACGGGATAGCAAGTTCATCAAGCCCGTCAAAAAACAGAATAGCCTGTCCTGTTTCCAGGTAATACTCGAAAACTCAAACAAGAATTTCTAAACTAAAGTCAGCCTGAGTCTTCTCCTGAATATAATCCAGCAAAGAAAGATTTTTACGTGACTTTAATTCATCTGCATAGCGGCGTAAATGACAGAACCGGCAAGCGATGGTGGGGTTTCGCATGATAACGTTGTTGCAGTGGTCGTGAATTCCTGATAGTGCTAAATCGTAAGAGTAAGCTGATTCGCCCGTTCCAGGATCGCCCAAAATAACATGACGTGCTCCGAGTAAGAACTCGATCGCTCCGTGCGGCGCACAGAGAATCTTGTTCATAGACGCTGCTGAATAACGGTTAATGGAATATAAATACATTCCATCGGGATGCCTTTCGTTGCCTCCGGTTTATACACAGACATCCCTATAAATTCGATATTGCGGTACAGGGTGATTACATTCTCTTTATATCGTGAGTTATATCCTGATGGTATTTTTCGCATAATGCATTTTCCATCAAACAAGGATATAGAACAAACAAAGTGCTGGTGTTTGTTTAAGAGGGAAAGCAGCTTGGATGCCCTCATTTCGTTCAAACCCATTTCCAATTGCTTTTTTACACCCCGCAACCATTCGAAATCATCATTTTCTTTTCGGTCGTAATCCATACCCATTTTTTGATTTTGTCCAGATTTTTGGGATTTGACAGCATTTGAAGCGTTTTGATAATTCCTTGGCGAGACTTTATTCAAAGGAGATGGACAAATTCATATTGATACACTGTGTACCAGTTATTTGTAGCCTGTTCTTCATGAAGTTATGCATGTAATCAGGCGTTCTATTGGGGAAATTGGCTTTTTTACCTGCTCGACGAGCTTCTTGAAAGAGGAGCAGTTTAACAATACGGATAAATTCAGATTCACTTTCTTGATCTTCCGGGAGCAGATCGTATAATGTCGGTAATTCCGGTCCTTTCGGTATTACTGGATCAATTGTTTGATTTCATACGTGTTTTTGCCGTTTTAATGTTGGCGAGCACATTCAGCTTTTCACGCAATTCCTGAATATTGAGAAGTTCACTGCGTAAAATCTCCATATACACTGCGATCGCTTGCTCAATCCGTTCAGTGTCAAAATCTTTGGGAAACACATCTTCTAACTGCCCACGAAAAACTTGAACTGTAACCGGATCATCAGGATGTTCATATATCTCGCGGAGAGCTTTTCGGACACTGGGAAGATCATGAGCGGCGCTTGTGTAATGACAGCAATCATATCCTGATCGTCATATTCGCGCAACCAACGTTTTTCTGCATGTTTAAGGCTTTTGCGTACGTTTAAGCTTTTTTTCAATAATGGTTTTTTAATTTCTCCGTTGCTTGCGTATGACTTTTTCGTAATTATTCCTTTAAGAGTAGTTATTGCAGTCGCCTCTAATCCAAGCATATTTTATCCTCCTCTAATATAGCTTATACCAATAGATGCTAATCTCGATGTTCATTTACTGATTTTAATACTTCCCCAATAATTGATTAATAATAAGGCTACTATTCTTGGTGACTTTTGGTCTAAATCCGCCGCGCGGCTTTTGCGTCGGCTCACATTAGCCCTGTTCGCTTCTCGCATATCCATCGAATAAGTAGTTCTTTTTTTATTTTTCTTTAAGATATCCGAAAAACGCTTCGATGATCTCAATGCTGACTACGGTTTCCTCAATCCGAAGTCGATTTTGTAAATATTTTCGGCTTTCGGAGTTCATCAGTTAAGCGATCCGTTGAGGATTTAAATTGCTAAGATTCTTTGATCGGGTCATAATCATCACGGCACATAGCAGGCTTTGTACTTGTTTCAGAAGAGGAAAGAAGCGTTTGATATGGGGGAGATCAGTTAACTGCAATTTGGACAATTGTTATGAAGTTCACTCTTGCTATGGCATTTTATAATGTAGCCATAAGTCAATCTCTTTTAGGGCTAGAATGATAACGTGCATAATGAAATTGCCAGATAGATCCAGGGGATTATTTGTTTGGTTTCGGATCTTAACGGTTAACTTCGCTATCGAAGTGTAGGTAGATTAGACCGCTGTCTCCAGCCGTTTTTAATTACGGGATTTGTCGCCACAGTTAAAAAATATAAATAATATAGTGTATTACTTCTTCGCTTTTGTTTCATATTGAAGGTGAAATACGGCTAAAATGCCGCCTATTTCTAATACGCGACTGTTTTGCCGCATATTGTTTTTTTTTGTAAATTAGATAACGTTTTGATATTAGAACAAACCCTATGGTTGCAAAAGCCGGATGGTTTCAGAGACAAGGCATCAAGGGTGACGCTGTAATCATCTACCGCAATCCCTTGATAACGAAGGATCTGAAGTCATCCTGCTTTCCCAGAGGGTAAAAAAAATGTGCCCTGTTGTACGTTTTATAGATATCACCATGAGTGAATTCCTTAAAAATGGCATTGTTCTCGTTGACTTCTTCTCTTGGCTGATTTAGATCATAGCTCATGTTTTTTATGCACTATGGGGTAAATACAATGCAGTCAAGGTCTATATTGAAACTGGAAATACGTACAAAAACATAAAAAGTGTTGCATAAAAATAACATCGCATTGAAAAACACGAGGTGCAAAAGTTTGAATCACAACTGCCAACAAACAACAAAACCCCACCTCTCTGTATTCATCAAGATATGGGGTTTTCGATTCAT
This sequence comes from uncultured Desulfobacterales bacterium, assembly GCA_942490765.1. GTDB lineage: Bacteria > Desulfobacterota > Desulfobacteria > Desulfobacterales > 4572-123 > 4572-123. The sequence continues at coordinate 124,853 of CALNYM010000024.1, forward strand.
CTTGTCTACCTGTCCTTTGTTAAGGGTGTAAATCAAGCTTTATTTTAGTATCGATTCAGGTATATATAGAGTTTTGGTCATATGTCAAAAATTAATTCATCTCTGTTTATCCTGGAAAGTCAGAACTGAAAATAATTCTCGTCATTTCCTCTTTATAGAAAAGTATTCCAACCGTATTTTACCCGTCGACAGCACAATGCCTATACAAAAAACTTCCGTGTATTCCGTGTATTCCGTGGTTTAATGTTTTCTCAGAGATTTTTTTTAACCACTGACCACACGGAATACACAGAAAATGTATTTTCAGCGCTTCCATAAATCTGAGAGCCATATATGAGGCCATGCCTGACGTCTTCCCATATCTTTTTTGTTTGACAATTATGATGGAATTGTTGATGTGTAACAAACAAAACAACCTATCAGTTTTGAAAAAATGATTCGGGTCGCAGAATATGGCTCGGCTAAGCTGTGCCGGAAGTATATACGTTGGACAATTTTACAAGGATTTTACATTCCTTTTTCAGATTACAAGCAGAGTTTCGTGATTTTTTACTTTTCTTCCGGGGGGGTTTTGCGGTAAATAAAAGTTTTGAGATATTTTTATCCTCGGTTTCAGATAAGGCCATCTGCCAATTTTGTCTTGTTTTATGGGCCTGGTTCTTTTAGGTTGGATGAATTATTTAATAAATTGAATCATCTGTCTTTTTTTGCGTGGACGAAGGGAGAATACAGGTTATGAAAATGGGAATTATCGGCCTTGAGGGCGTGGGCAAGGCAACGGTTTTTGAAGCGTTGACCCAGAATACCGCTTTGGCGGGGGGCAGGGAACAGGACCGCATCGGTACCATCCGGGTGCCGGATGAACGGGTGGATATCTTAAGTGAGATGTACCAACCCAAAAAAACCATCTATGCCCAGGTGGAGTATTTTCTGCCCGGGGTCAAGGGCCATGGCAATGATATCCAGAAGGATCAGAACTTCTGGACCCCGGTGAGGGACTGTGATGCCCTGATCCATGTGGTTCGGAATTTCGGGGGGTACGGCTATGAAGACCCGACACCGGCAGCGGATTTCCAGCGCCTGGACCAGGACCTGATCCTGGCAGATCTGGTGGTGGTGGAAAAGCGCCTGGAGCGCATTGAGCTGGATAAGCGGCGGGGGAAAAGCGTGGACAACGAAGAAGCGGCCCGGCTGGCCGAATGCCTTGTCCATCTTGAAAATGAAATACCGCTGCGAAAATTTCCGGAACTGGCATCGGCCCAGGCGTTGCGGGGGTTTGCATTTGTCAGTGGAAAGCCCATGCTGGTGCTGTTCAACAATGAGGATGACGACGATGCCCTGCCCAAGGCCGGCGCTTTGATCGAGCAGGAAAACTGTATGGTGATCAGGGGTAAACTGGAACAGGAGCTTGCCCAGATGTCGGATGAGGATGCGGCCGAGTTTCTGGCCGAGTTCGAAATCACCGCATCGGCCATGGACCGGGTGATTTTAAAATCCTACGACATCCTGGGGCTGATCTCGTTTTTTACCGTGGGAGAAGATGAGGTCAGGGCCTGGACCATTGCCCGGGACACCCAGGCCCTGGACGCGGCCGAGGTGATTCATTCGGATATTAAAAAAGGGTTTATCCGGGCCGAAGTCCTTTATTATGATGACCTGATGGATGCAAAGACCTACAAGGAGGCCCGCAGCCGGGGAACGGTGCGGCTGGAAGGTAAAACGTATCCGGTAAAAGACGGGGATATCATCAATTTCCGGTTTAATGTGTGATGGAAAAGTCAGACGGGGGTGATCTCTTCTTTGAGCAGGCAGCAGGCAATTTTGTATGCCGGACTCCCGTCCGGGTTGTAGTCCAGGTTGTCGGGCTGGATCAGTTTGTTCATGACGCACCCCTCGGGGATGGAGAGCTGGAACAGATCTTTTTCAGTGATCTTGCCCTGTTCCACCAGTTTGTCCTGCCTGAATTCATACTGGTGGAGGGGAAAATCCTCACACAGCGGGCAGCGGTACACCCTGCCGTTGGGAAAAATAAAGTAATTGTTTGCCGCCACACCGGCGCATTCAAAGGGGTCATCCGACTTTAAAAATACTTTCGGGTAGGTCACCGTGATGCCGAGCCGGGCCACTTTTTCCGCAACAGTGGGGATGATGTCCATCCACTGATCGCTGGCCACCTGGGGGCGTTTTCGAAGGGTCGCACGTCAGTGTGCCCTGGGCGGATTTGCCCCGGATGCCGATGACCTGGATAAAAAAGCGATGGACCCCAAGTTTTTTTAAAAGCGGCACCATCATCTCCAGTTCGTGAAGGTTGACCGTGCTCACCGTATAGATCACACTGGTGTTAAAGCCTTTTGCCATGGCCTGCCGGATACCGGCAATGCAGTGGTCATAACAGCCTTTTCCCCGGATGGCATCGTTGGTTACGGCCGTGGCACCGTCAAGGCTGAAACTGAAATAGTCCACCTCGTCCGGGGTGACCCGCTCTACAATTTCATGAAACAGGTATCCGTTGGTGTCAATGGTAATTGAGGCATACCCCAGTTTCCGGGCATGCTTGACGGCCATGGCAAGCTCCGGGTGCAACGTGGGTTCACCGCCCAGAAAGATGACATTGGCCTGGGAATCGGGGGTTGCAAAAACAGCCAGCCATTTTTTAATGGTATCCAGGGGCAGGGTATTTTTGCCGTGCTGATCCGGGTTGATATAGCAGTGGCGGCAGCGCAGGTTGCAGGCGGTGAGGATATGAAAAAAAACATTGGTGGCGTTTTTGGAAAAGGCAACGGTTTTATGGGTGTTCATTTTGCTTTTAATTTCTCGGCCAGCAGGGCTGCTTTTTTTTTGGCCTTGACCAGTTCTTCGTTGGTGATGCGCAGTCGGATGGAGATGTATTCGGAAAACATGCGGTAGAGCAACAATAGAAAATTGGCCCGTTCCGCATCCGATGCCAGCCGGCCGGTGGCGGAGGTGTCCACGGCCAGGCAAACGGTCTTGCCTTTTGCAAATACAGATGCGGATCGGTTCATGCCGTCTAAAATCCGCATCTCCCCGAAAAATTCCCCCACCTTGCCCAGGTCCACGATGGTCACCCCTTCCTTTTTAATTTCCACCTTGCCCGACAGTATAAAATAGAGCCAGGGATCGGCGGCGCCTTCTTTGATAATACGTTCGCAGTCTTCATACTCTCTGATTTTACTGAGCTGAAGTAACTGGCGCAGACTTTTGGTTTCAAAGCTTTTTAAAGGGGCAAGATCCATCAGTTTCTGGATGTTCTGCAGATTATCTTTTAAAAATTTGGACTCAAGCATGTTTGCCTCTCAAGTAAGAAATAATGCCTTGTATGTGACGCTCTTGTTGGCTACCCAAAAATATTTTTTACCCGATGATGAACAAATGAGTTCTTCATAAAAACATAATTTCAAAATGGATGCAAATATTATCTGCAATACGGGCATGGGCGGATTATGAATCCATACAGTTCCGGGACAGGGTTTCGTCAAATTGAACCGGATAGCATCCGTCAAAACAGGCCCGGCAGAAGTTGTTTTCCGGGTCTTTGATACCGGTGGATGCCAGCAGGCCTTCGAGGCTGAGGTAATGCAGGGAGTCCAGTCCCAGAAAATCCGTCATCTCTTCAATGGACTTATTGGCGGCAATGAGCTCGCCCCGGGTGGAGAAATCGATTCCGTAGTGGCAGGGAAAACGATGGGCCGGGCCGCTGACGCGCATGTGAACCCGGTTTACGCCCAGATCACGCAGGGTTTTGACCCGGCTTTTGGCCGTTGTACCGCGGATAATGGAATCCTCGATAATAATGATGTCTTTTCCCTTTAACAGTTCTTTGACCGGATTCAGTTTTACCCGTACGCTGAAATCGCGCATACTCTGGGTGGGCTGAATAAAGGTCCGTCCCACATAATGGTTGCGGATCATCCCCATTTCATAGGGAATCCCCGATTCCTGAGCATACCCCACCGCCGCATAGGAGCCGGAGTCGGGAAACGGCATGACCAGATCGGCATCCACCGGGGCTTCCATGGCCAGCTGGCGGCCGTGGGCTTTACGGGCCAGGTACACATTCTGGCCGAAAAAGGTGCTGTCGGGTCTGGCAAAATAGATGAATTCAAATATACAGAAACTGCGGTGGGCCGCGGTGGGGGTTTTCAGGCTTTTGACGCCGTCTTTACCGATGATGACGATTTCCCCCGGGTCGAGTTCGCGCACGAATTTGGCCTGGACCAGATCCAGGGCGCAGGTTTCCGACGCCAGTACATAGGTATCATTAAGTTTGCCCAGGCAAAGGGGCCTGAAGCCATTGGGGTCTTTGATGCCGATGACCTCCCCTTCGCTGGTGAGCAGTATAAATGAAAAAGCCCCTTTGAGCCGGGCCACGGTGGCCAGAAGCGATCGCTCAAATCCATAATGCAGATTTTTCACCAGCAGGTGCAGAAACACTTCACTGTCCATGGTGGTCTGAAAGATCGAACCCGCTTCCTCCAGCTCAGCTTTTAAACTGTGGGCATTGACCAGATTCCCGTTGTGGGCCACGGCATAGGATCGGTGTTTATGGTGTACCACAAATGGCTGGGCATTGGTCAGAATGGAGCTTCCAGTGGTCGAATAACGGACATGCCCCACGGCGCTGCCGCCGCCAAGCTGGTCTATCAGGGGCATATCATAGACATCACCCACCAGTCCCATGCCTTTGTGGGCAAGGATGTTTTTGTCCCGGGCCACTGCGATCCCGGTACTTTCCTGGCCCCGGTGCTGCAGGGCATATAACCCGAAATAGGTGAGCTGGGCCGCTTCGGGGTGCCCGAAGATACCGAACAGACCGCACTCATCACGGGGTCTGCGGTCACTATCCGATAGTTGAAAATCTATATTCGATGGTGGTGTCATTTATTTGATGCTCCTTTTTGTTGTCTCAACCCTCATTATAATCCTGCAGCGCCTTCACTGACAATGGTTTTTCCATCAGGGCCGCCACGCCATGGCTCATGGCCATGGCCCCGGCAATGGTGGTGGCATAGGGGATGCCGTATTTCAGGGCGGCCCGGCGAATTTTGTATCCGTCCTGCTTGGTCTTGTCGCCGGCACCGGTATTGATAATAAGCTGGATTTCTCCGTTTTTGACGGCATCCACCACATGGGGCCGGCCGTCGGAAACCTTGCGGACCACTGTTGCCCGGATGCCCCGAGCTTCAAGGAAGGCGGCGGTGCCGGTGGTGGCCATAATATGGATGCCGATTTTATGAAAACGCTCGGCCACCGGCAAAAGGGCTTGTTTGTCCCGGTTCTGGACACTGATAAAAACCGTTCCTGTTGTGGGAAGACTCTGGCGGGCCCCCAACTGGGCCTTGGCATAGGCGGCCCCAAAATCCATGTCCATGCCCATGACTTCTCCGGTGGATTTCATTTCAGGCCCTAAAAGGGTGTCCACACCGGGAAAACGGTCAAAGGGCAGGACAGCCTCTTTTACGCAGATATGGGCCGGGACAACCTCCCTTGTAAAACCCAGGTCCGCCAGACTTCGTCCCAGCATCACCTTGGTGGCCAGTTTGGCCAGGGGCACCCCGGTGGCCTTGCTCACAAAGGGGATTGTCCTGGATGCCCGGGGATTGACTTCGAGCACGTAAAGTTGGTCCGCCTTGATGGCATACTGAACATTCATCAGACCCACCACCTTCAGTTCAAGGGCCATGGCCCGGGTGGCTGCTTTGATTTCTTCGAGCAGATCCGCTGAAATGCTGTAGGGGGGCAGCACACAGGCGGAATCTCCCGAATGCACCCCCGCGGCCTCGATATGCTCCATGACACCGCCGATGACGGTCCGGGACCCGTCGCAGATGGCATCCACGTCTACTTCAATGGCGTTTTCTAAAAACTTATCAATTAAAACAGGGTGTTTTCCAGATGCCGCAATGGCCATGGTCATATACGCCTTCAGGTCGTCCGGGGCATAGACAATTTTCATGCCCCGGCCGCCCAGCACGTAAGAGGGCCGCACGATGACCGGATAGCCGATGGCTTCCGCTACTACAGCGGCATCGTGGGTATTTGTGGCGGTGCCGTTGGCCGGTTGGACCAGGTTCAATTTTTTGAGCATGGCCTGAAACAGTTCCCTGTCTTCGGCCATGTCGATGCTTTCGGGCTGGGTTCCCAGAATTTTTACGCCGGCCCGGGCCAGGGGAACGGCAAGATTCAATGGGGTCTGGCCCCCGAACTGCACGATGACACCCTCTGGTTTTTCCATTTCAAGGATATGCAGTACATCTTCCCGGGTGAGCGGTTCAAAATAAAGCTTATCCGATGTATCATAATCCGTGCTCACGGTTTCCGGATTGCTGTTGACCATGATGCTTTCCACGCCCTCTTCTGCAAGGGCAAAGGCGGCGTGGACGCAGCAGTAGTCAAACTCGATGCCCTGGCCGATGCGGTTGGGGCCTCCGCCTAAAATCATGACCTTTTTGTCATGGGATACCCGGGCCTCGTTTTCCGCTTCATAGGTGGAGTAGTAGTACGGGGTCGCCGCCTGGAACTCTGCGGCGCAGGTGTCCACCAGCTTGAATACCGGGCAGATGTCAAGGTCGTGGCGTAATTTACGCACCTGCTCTTCATCCGATCCGGCAAGATAAGCAATCTGCATGTCTGAAAACCCCATGGCCTTGGCACGGTAAAGCAGGTCCCTGTTTTTTTGCAAGGCCAAAAGGCCCTCTGTGGCAACGGTTTCAAGGAGGGTTTGTTCCATATCTACGATCTGCCGGATCTGATACAGAAACCAGGGATCGATACCGGTAATATCAACGATGGTCTGGACGGATATACCGTTCAGCATGGCCTGGCGCAGATAAAAGATCCGCTGGGAATTGGGGGTGGACAGGTTTTGCTCTATCCGGGAAAGATCTTCAGCGTCCCGGCCGTCGGCACCCAGGCCGTATCGGCCGATCTCAAGGGACCGCAGTCCTTTCTGGAGGGCCTCGGTAAATGTCCGGCCAATGGCCATGGTTTCCCCTACAGACTTCATGGCGGTGGTGAGAACGTCCCGGGTTTCGGGAAATTTTTCGAATGTCCAGCGGGGTATTTTGACCACGCAGTAATCCAGTGTGGGCTCAAAGGAGGCCATGGTTTCGCCGGTAATGTCGTTGGGAATTTCATCCAGGGTATATCCCACCGCCAGCTTGGCGGCGATTTTGGCAATGGGATAGCCCGTTGCCTTGGAGGCCAGGGCTGAACTCCGGGAGACCCGGGGATTCATTTCCACCACGATCATTTCGCCGTTCTTCGGATTGACGGCAAACTGGACATTGGAGCCGCCGGTGTCCACGCCGATTTCCCGGATAATGGCAATGGCGGCATTGCGCATCGTCTGGTATTCCCTGTCACTGAGGGTCTGGGCCGGGGCCACGGTGATGCTGTCTCCGGTATGGACGCCCATGGGGTCCATATTTTCAATGGAACAGATGATGACCACATTGTCATTGTGGTCCCGCATCACCTCGAGCTCGTATTCTTTCCAGCCCAGGACCGATTCTTCCAGCATCACCTGTGTGATGAGGCTGGCATCCAATCCGGCCTTGGCCAGCTGTTCCAGGTCGTCGGAATTATAGGCCACGCCGCCACCGGTGCCCCCCAAGGTAAAGCTGGGGCGTACGATAATGGGAAAACCGATATCCCGGGCAATGGCCCGGGCCTGGTCCATGTCCGTGGCAATGCCGCTTTCGGGAATCCGCAGTCCGATTTTGTGCATGGCCTGCCGGAACAGGTCCCGATCCTCGGCCTTGTTGATGGCCTGGGTATCCGCACCGATCATTTCCACGTTGAACCGGTCCAGAACACCCATTTTTGCCAATTCAATGGCCGTGTTGAGCCCGGTCTGTCCTCCCAGTGTGGGCAAAAGGGCGTCGGGGCGCTCTTTTTCAATGATTTTGGCCACGGTTTCCGGGGTCACCGGTTCGATGTAGGTCCTGTCGGCGGTCTCCGGATCGGTCATGATGGTGGCCGGATTGCTGTTGACCAGGACGATCTGATACCCTTCTTCACGAAGGGCCTTGCAGGCCTGGGTACCCGAATAGTCGAACTCGCAGGCCTGGCTGATGATGATGGGGCCGGCCCCGATAATAAGAATTTTATGGATGTCTGTGCGTTTGGGCATAATGACGTATCAGTTGTTTAATATTTCGTTTTTGATGTATGAACAGTGTGAGATAACCGTTATAATTGAAAATTGTATACTGAAAATTGAATATTTAAGGTATTCTATCGATTTTAGTTATCAAAAGGCAGAGCGAAGCGATACCATAAATTTTCAACATTCAATTCTCATTTTTCAATGTGTATTTTTGCTTTCTTCCATCATGTTCCTGAATTCACCAAACAGGTAATCGGCATCATGGGGTCCCGGAGAGGCTTCGGGGTGGTATTGGACCGCCATGACCGGAAGGTATCGGTGCCGGAATCCTTCCAGGGTACCATCATTCAGGTTGGTATGGGTGATCTGGATATCGTCCGGGTTCAGGCTGCTGATATCCACTGCAAAACCGTGGTTCTGGGAGGTGATTTCAATGCGCCCGGTCAACATATTTTTCACCGGCTGGTTGGCGCCCCGGTGGCCGAATTTGAGTTTGTAGGTGGTGCCGCCCAGAGCAAGCCCCAAAAGCTGGTGGCCCAGGCAGATGCCAAAAACAGGCTTACGCCGGATCAGGGCCTTAATGGTGTCCACAGCATAGGTCACGGGCTGGGGATCGCCGGGGCCGTTTGAAAGGAAAATGCCGTCGGGGTCCAGTGCCATGACGGTTTCAGCAGGGGTGTCCGCAGGCACCACGAGGATCTCGCATCCTGCTTTTGAAAGATTTCTCAGGATATTGTATTTGATGCCGAAATCAAACGCCACAACAAAAAAGGGCCTGTCCTTGCAGGTGGAGACCGGTCGGCCCATGGTCCGGATATCGGTTTTGCAGGCGGCGGGTTTTCCTTCTTGCCAGAAATAGGGCCGGTGGCAGGTAACCCCCCCTGCCAGGTCCCGACCGGCCATGGTGGGGATCTGCCGGGCCCTTTGAACCAGTGCATCCGGAGCAAGTTCAATAGTTGAGATACAAGCGCGCATGGCCCCTGTTTTGCGGATATGGCGTGTCAGTGCCCGGGTGTCGAGCTGGTGGATGCCCAGAATGCCCTGTTCTTTAAGGTACGTCCCCAGGGGGGCTGTGGATCTGAAATTGCTTGGCAGCGCCTGGTATTCGCGGATTAAGAAACCCGCTACCTGAATCCGGTCGGATTCGATATCTTCGGGATTGGTGCCGTAGTTGCCCACCAGCGGGTAGGTCATGGTCACCAGCTGCCCCTGGTAGGAGGGGTCGGTGAGGACCTCCTGGTACCCGGTCATGCTGGTGTTGAAGACCACCTCACCCCCGGTTTCGCCGGGGCCGGTAAATGACCTGCAGTCAAATGTGCGCCCGTCTTCTAAAGCCAAGAGTGCTTTCATACTGAGTTCGTTTCTTTCATGGGTTCACGGTTTGACGGTCTCGTAAAGGTTCCAATTCCTGCGTTGTGCGGCAGCCCACAATCATTCAACGCACGCTGGTTACGCCTCATGATTGCAAAATTTGCACGCCTTGGATTTGAACGTTTTACGAGACCGTCTAAATTAGATTTTTTACGAGTTCATCAAGATTGAAGGCTTCATCGATTCAAAACACATATTGTCATCATCAACTGTCATTTTGTCAATGTTTTGAACGGATAAATCCGTTGCTTCCCCACCCGGTCCAGGCATGCCGGGATTGACCATATCATTGTCTTGAATCCCCGCAATCCATGGCCTGTAAACCCACGGCAAAAATGATTGCCACCCAATAGCAGGAATTGTACCCTTATTCAAGGGGGTCGTTTTCCACCAGGTTCCAGATGCCGCAGGGGCAGGCCCCGGCACAGAACCCGCACCCGATACAGCGGTGGGCATCGACACGATATTCAAATTCTTTGTTTTTATTTTCGGTTCGGCTGATGGCGGCCTGGGGACATGCGGCAACACAAATCCCGCAGTCCCGGCAACTGCCGCAGGAGGCACACTGGCTCCCGCACTGGTCCAGGTCCTCAAAGGCGGTTATCCGCGGGTCAAAGTATTGGGTTGAGACCCGCTCTCGGTCGATCAGCGGGCGGCTCTCAGACAAGGGCGGCCGGTTTGACAAAATATTGATAATGGCCTGGGCAGCCTTGCGTCCGGCACCGATGGCATCGGTTAAAAGGCCGGGTTTGACCGCATCGCCCACGGCAAAGATGGCCGGATCGGTGGTTTGAAAACAATCGTTTACCCGGATAAATCCGTTGTCCACGGCAACTTCCGGGGGCAGAAAGTCAAGTTCGGGAATATCACCGATGGAAATAATCGTGGTGTCGGCGTCAAGGACCTCACCATTTTTCAAAATGACGCTTTTCTCCGTGATTTTTTCTGTAAAACAAGGCCATTTGAACACGGCGCCCAGGGCCTCGGCAGCCGTGCGCTCAGCGCCAAAAGAGAGGGGCTCCTGGACATCGATCAAGGTGACTTTTGACGCACCCAGGCGAAAGGCCTCGGTGGCCACATCACAGCCCACATTACCGGCACCGATGATGACCACCTGTTTGCCCGGCTTGATGGCGTTGGCCCTGGATTGTGACAGAAAATCAAGGGCCGTGATCAAATGGTCGCTGCCGGGTATGGGGAGTGTGCGCGGTTTTTGTGCCCCAACGGCGATGACCATGAAGTCCACCTCTGCTTTCAGTTTTGTCAGGTCACCGGGAGTAAGCTTTTTTCGAAGCGGCACGTGGTCAATGACCTGTGCGGCACGCTGCAGTTCGGCGGTAAGGACCTCTGCCGGAATCCTGCTTTGGGGAATCACCCCGGCCATTTTCCCCCCCAATGCGGTGTCTCTGTCATACACCCTGGCGTCATGTCCGGCCAGTCGGAGCTGCCAGGCAATGGAAATGCCGGCAGGGCCGCCGCCGATGACGGCGATTTTTTGATGGCCCGGGGGCGGCAGGTCGGGCAACCTGGCCTCGATGCTGGCCTTGCCCAGAACGGAAGTGTCGATGGGTGTCATGAAGTTTGACTGGCGGGTGCAGGCAGCCATGCATAATCCGGGACACAGATAACCGCAGACCGTTGCCGGAAACGGTGTATAGTTCAGGGCCAGGTCCATTGCCTCGTCCATGCGGCCTTCCCGAATCAGTTGCCAGCGCTCCTGGACCGGAATGCCGCTGGGGCAGGAGGCTTCACAGGGGGCTGCATATTTCCGGTTTTCCCACACCGGGATAAATCGTCTGAGCTCACCCGAGGTGATCAGCGGGATCGGGCTGCGGTCCAGCTGGGTAAGGTCTCCGACAATGCCGCCGCGGCCCAGTTCCCGGTCCCATACCTGGGCATGAAAGGATTTTATCGTGCGTAATGGTTGCGATGATTTGTCCTGAAAGGTTCTGGCCGTTAAAAGATGCCATTCTTCCCGTTTTGACAGTTGCGCCATTAACACCGGACGGCCGATGCGGTTTAAAAATCGCTGCAGGTTTTGAAGCAGCCAGTCAAAATCCGTGTCGCTGATGGCCATTGATTTTGCATCCGGCCGGCTGTAGCCGGAATGGGGCCCGCGAAAAAAAACCCTGCCGCCGACCATGCCCACAAGGGGCCTGTAGCCCAGGACATTATCCGGATTCTGGGCGTCAATTCCGCAGATTACCGCGGTGCCGCCGGCCATGAATTCGCCGAAATAGTCCCCCACGGACCCCAGTACCCACAGCTCCGGCGGATCAAACCGGGGATTGTTTTTGGTCATGGTCATGCCCCGGGCCCCGATGTTGCCTTCCACCAGTACCTTGCCCTGGGCCATGCCGTTGGCCGCACCGTTGGCGGCGTTGCCGTGAACGATGATCTCGGCCCCTGCATTGAGCCAGCCCACGTCGTCCGATGCCGGGCCCATGTTTTCGATAACCGTATTGGAAAAGCCCAAAGACCCCAGCCGCTGGCCGGAATGGCCCATGACCTTGATATAGACGGGTTCGTCTCCGGCACGCCATAGACGGCCGCCGATGCCGTGCTGGCCCGAGGCGATGATTTCAAATCGCCGGTGGCCCAACGCAACACCCTCCTGGATTTTTTCTTCCAGAATGCGCGATTCGACCCGGTTGCCATGCTGCTTGCCTGAAATTACCTGAATTTTTTTTACGGTCATATCAATACTCCACATCTATCACTGACGACTTTTTTTCGATAAAACTTAAACCACATATTTTATGTCAAGACGTTTTGCCACATCGGCATCATTGATACCCAGGGCATCGGACATGCCGATGGGCAATGTGGTGGAACGGCCCAGGGGGGCGACGATCTTTTTCAATTCCATATCAAAACTCAAAAAAACATCCACCACGCGCTGGGCCACATCATCCACATCCAGGCGCCGGTAAAGACGCGGATCCTGGGAGGTGATGCCTTTGGGGCAACGACCGATGTTGCAGATATTGCACCGGTCGGATTCCGATCCCAGACAGCCTGCTGCCGCCTGCATGATATATTTGCCGATCTGGACACCGCTGGCCCCCAGCATGATCAGGGCCGCTGCATTGGCTGTCAGGTTGCCGCTCTTGCCGATGCCGCCGCCGGCAAACAGCGGGATTTCATTTTGCATGCCGGCCTCTACCAGGTTGAGGTAGCAGTCCCGGATATTGCTGGCAATGGGATGGCCCATATGGTTCATGGAGATGTTATAGGCCGCACCGGTGCCGCCGTCCTCACCGTCTATGGCAAGTCCGGCGGCATAGGGGTTGCGGGTCAGGTTGTTTAAAACGGCCAGAGCCGTGGATGTTGCTGAAATTTTAGGATAAACAGGCACCCTGAACCCCCATGCCATGGACATGGACTGGATCATTTTGGCCACGGATTCCTCTATGGAATACTGGGTCTGGTGGGTGGGCGGGCTCGGCAGATTGATGCCCCGGGGTACCCCCCGGATGGCGGCGATGAGACGATTGACCTTGTACCACATGAGCAATCCGCCGTCTCCGGGTTTGGCGCCCTGGCCGTATTTTATTTCGATGGCACAGGGGTCTTCTTTCATGTGCGGGATGGCGTGGATGATCTCATCCCAGCCAAAATAGCCGCTGGCAATCTGAAGGATGACATATTTTAAAAACCGGCTGCGCAGTAACCGGGGGGGGCACCCCCCTTCACCGGTGCTGATGCGCACGGGCAGGCCGATCTCCTCGTTGAGATAGGTCACCCCCAGTTGAAGCCCTTCCCACATATTGGGGGAAAGCGCCCCAAAAGACATGCCGCCGATGATCAATGGATAAATTTCGCGCACCGGGGGAATCCAGCCGTTGTCTCTTAAAAATATCAGATTCTCTTCCGGTGCCAGGACCCGGCCTAAAAGGGTCCGCAGTTCAAATTCATGGCGTCCGGCATCCAGGGCCGGGTCGGTGAGCATGGAGATCCGGATGAATTTGATCTGGTCCAGAATGGTACCCGGGGAATTGCGGCGGCCCCCGCGCCGGCGGGGTTGGCCCCCCTGATTCACATGGAACCCGAGTTTGGCGGCATCGTCACTGGGCATGGGCCCGATGGCATCGTTGGGGCAGACCATGGTGCACATGGCACAGCCCACACAGGCAAAGGCCGGATCGGTTTTCTGCCGGATGCCGTAATATATTTTATACTCATTTTCCGGGGGATGGGTGATGCCGATTCCCGGTTCCAGTATGCGTTTTCGAAATACCCCCAGTTCTATGGCCCGGACCGGACAGACCGCCGTGCAGTGTCCGCAGAGGCTGCATTTGTCCTTGTCCCAGTTAATCTGCCAGGGCAGGTCCCTGATGCTTAATGTAGATGGGGTAATTTTTCTGTTTGACGGCATGTTGTAATCTCCTGGCAATCCGGATCGACCATAACCGTATCCAGATGCATGGGTTGAAAGTCTTTGCTCTTATCGCGGTCGGGAATGGCGTAATCCAGGCCGCAGATTTCCGAACAAAAGGCAAACCGTCCCGGTTTGCCCCCCACCACCCCGGGCCGGAGTTTTTTGCGGTCCTGTACCATGAAAAGGGTGTTGTCGGGCAGACACCCGATAACACAGTTGGGACCGTCGATGATCAGGCGCCGGCAGGATTGTTTGAGCTGTTTTAAAAGCCGTTCATCCGGGTGGCCTTCCATGTCATGGTTTTGAAGGGGGGTGATGATATGTTTATACGCCTCGATCCCCAGTCCCAGTTTGGCCATGGTATAATGCAGGATGTGGGTAAACACTTCGGAATCGGACTGATATCCCGTATACCCGTGGAAGCCCCGGGACATGAGATACTCCCTGATGGGTATGAAGGCCGTGTTTTCACCGTTGGTCATGGTGGAAAACCCCTGGATAAAAAAGGGGTGGCAGGCATATAGATTAATCGCGTAATTGGTGTTCTGCCGGCCCTGGGCCATGATGATCCGTGCCGCCAGTTCCTTGCGGTCCAGGCCCAGGTGGCGGGCCACCTCCAGGGGATCACCGATCTCCTTGAGCATGATGACATCCGGCCAGAAAGAAAACACGATCATATCTTTTTTTTCTTCACCCATCTCCCGGAGCTGGAGCCGGATGATCAACAGCCGTTCCTGCAGTTCGGCACGGCTCAAACTGTCCCACTCCTCGGGGTATTCGTAGGCCCGGATCAGGTAAATGTCCCGGCGCGGCACGCCCTTGGGCGTCGTCTTGGGAACCTTGATGGACAGCTTGTACTTGGTCATGAAACCGATATCCATCATAAATGTATCCAGACGTCTCAACCCTTTTTCACTGAAGATTCCCGATAAAATCGGTGCATCCTTCAGGTCTTCAAAGGGTCCGCCAAGGCCTCGCATGAGCAGTCCGACTCCCGAACCGTCATGACCTTCGCGCATGACATCCATGGCCTCGATGGCCACCATGGGGGACATTGGATTTTTACTGGTAATTGCAAACAGGCGGCACATGGTTTCTCCTTATACTAATTTATTAGAGCAATGAAAACGCTGGCCCCGGGGTAAGGTCAGGGTGCACGGCGCTGCCTTAAACGTGTTCGTGCTCGAGAACGGTTTGTTTTCGGTCGCATGGTGTTTATTTATTGCAGCCATTTTTTAAATAGCAAATGGCATGCCATGGTAGCCTTTTATTATTATTTATCTTTAATTTCAAATAGATATAAAATTTTTTACTTGAAATACCAAGCTAAATAGGGATAAGATAGAAATAAAAAATACAAATTTGTAATGGCTCCGGATTCTGACCGGCAAAGAATCAAAGGCGTTGAGGGGGGAGTCAAATTCCACGACTTTTATATAAAAATGGAACAAATAGGGAAATGCCATGATACCCATTGGGAAGATACCCCCGGAACTGTCGGCTGACGCGTCAGGCCGATGGTGTGAGTTTTGCAGCGCCCTGAAAAGAGGGCAGCTGGCCCTGCCCGGTGATGCGATATCGCCCTGGCGGCGTGGTTTAACCGATTGCGCAAAGAAATCATTACCCGCCCCCGCAATGGAGATGAACTTGGAAAAGAGGTAAGGGCCATGCGTGACCGCATGCGCCATGAGCATGGTCTTGCCGGGCAAGACGGATTTGATCTGAAACAGGGGGTTGGGGGCACGGTGGATATCGAATTTTTAGTGCAGTTTCTGGTGCTTCAAAATGCCCATCAATATCCAGTTCTTACAGATTGGACCGATACGGTGCGCCTCCTTGAAACCCTGGCCGGATGCCATGTCATGGATAAAAAAACGGCGCTGTATTTAAAAGAAACCTACCTGACCTATCGAAGTGCCGTGCATCGGTGCAGCCTTCAGGAAAAACAGGCCCGGGTGCCGGGGGAAGCGTTCGACGGCCATCGCAAAAAGGTGGCATCCATCTGGCACTTTTTTCTGGGGTGAAGCAAGGGGTGTTTTTGTTCGGCTGATAGTTGCAAATTTGTCATTTGCGCAGTTAATTTTTTTCAAATTTGTAAATACCCCCCCCATGTCTGGCCCCATGACCCGGCAGCAGTCCATGGGTCAGCCCTTGCGTGGCCTGCCCATGGGGTCGAATTTATTTAAAAGACAATGGCTTTGCCGTCTGGCACAACCATTGCTAATCTGTTACCGGAATCAGATTGAAAATTGACTATTTGGGGAAAAATTGATTGTTTGGAGAAAAAATGACACCTGCCCGTACCCGGAATCCGGGGATGTCTCCCGGTGAAAAGCTGCAGCACGACAGAACCCGGCTGGCCCAGCGGTATATGGGCGGCGATGCCTTAAAATTCATGTCCGCCAATGCCCGGCTTCTGGACGACTACTTCCGGTTGAGCTTTGAAACCAGCCAGGCGGGCCCGGTTATGGATCTTGTCAAAAACCCCTATGCGATAATTGCTTTGGGTGGGTACGGGCGGAGAGAACAATGCCTGGCATCGGATGTGGATCTGTTGTTTCTTTTCCGCAAAAAAATTCCCGCATCCGCCGATGACCTGATTCGGGAAATGATCTATCCCCTCTGGGATATGGGCATCGAAGTGGGCCATGCCACACGGTCTGTCGCAGAATGTGTCACCATGGCGGCCAGGGATTTTGACGTGTTTACCCCCCTGCTTGATGCCCGATTTATATGCGGTATCTCCCCGCTTTATTCCGAACTGGTGGCCCGGTTGGGAAAAACCATCATTTCCAAAAACGCCCACCGGTTTACACGCTGGCTTGTACAGCGCAATCAGGACCGGCACCAGCGGTTCGGGGATAGCGCCAATTTGCTCGAACCCAATATAAAAGAGGGCAAGGGGGGGCTTCGGGATTACCATACCATGCTCTGGCTGGCCGGTGTGACATCGGACGTCCGGCAGCGCAGGGACCTTGAGTATTACGGATATCTTTCCCATGTTGAATACAATGAATTGATTCAGGCATTGAAATTTGTCTGGCAGGTGAGAAACCATCTGCATCGACTCACCGGTCGAAAGTGCGATCAGCTCTATTTTGAATACCAGGTCAAGCTGGCCGAAGCGCTTAATTTTAAAAAAATAAAGGGGTGGGAACCGGTGGAGCTGTTTCTGGGCGTGCTGCACGACCGGATGGAATGCATCAAACAGCAGCATCTCATGTTTTTGTATGAACTCGGGATTTCAGATAGTCCAAAGGTTCGGCGCAAGGTTGCAAAACAAACCCGCGTCAAGGGACTTGCCGTCAAGGATGGAAAACTGGCGTTTGTGGCATCACGGCATATCCTGTCTGATCCAAAACTGCTGGTGACGATTTTCGAAGAAAGCGTTGCATTGAAACTTCCCCTGGGCGTGGAAGCCCGGCGCCTGGTAAAGGACTTTCTGTATCTTGTAGATAAAGGCTTCAGACGGTCTGAAGGTGTCGTGAAATCCTTTGAACGGATACTGGTTGCATCAGGCCCGGAATTTAATGTGCTGAGTGTCATGCTCAATACCGGATTACTGGGGCAGTTGATACCCGGATTCAAAGGGATCATCAACCGTATCCAGTTTGATGCCTATCACATTTTTCCGGTGGGCCGGCATTGTCTGCGCACGGTTTTGACCATCAAACGGTTCGGCACGGATGAGGATACCAGCGGTTATCCGTTTTGCGGGGATTTATACAAAAAATTACGAAGACGTAAAATTCTACTGTGGGCGGCGCTGCTGCACGATATCGGCAAGGGCATTCCATCCGGTGGCCATTCTTTGCGCGGGGCTGCCATGGTGAAAGACCTGCTTGCCGCCAGGGGAAAGGCACCGGCTGATGTGGAACAGATTTGTTTTCTGGTAAAAGAACACCTGTTGCTCATGAAAACGGCGACCCGTCGGGATATCCAGGATGAAGAAACGGCGATATCCTGTGCCCGGATTGTCAAGGATGCTGAAATGCATAAAATGCTCTACCTGTTATCGGTGGCCGATGCCATGTCCACCGGTCCAAAGGCATGGAATGACTGGACGGCAACCCTGCTCAGAGATCTTTTTGTAAAGGTTTTGAATATTATTGAAAACGGGGAACTGGCCACGCCCGAGGCTTTGGAGATCCTGGCGGTAAAGAAAAAACTGCTCTTGGGGGCCGCCCGGACGCCTGAGGCGGTAAAAGCCTATGCATCCCTGTTTCAAGTGATGTCTCCCCGGTATCAGTTGACCATTGATGTCGAGGATATGATGGACCATGTCCGTTTGTATGGAACACTGAACGCTGCTGATTTTGTGTGGAAGATCGCTGCCGACAGTGTTTCCAACACCCGCCGTGTGATTGTCTGTGCCCGGGACAGGCCCGGTCTTTTTTCAAGTATTGCCGGGGTGTTTACCTTGAACAAAATTGACATTCTGGCAGTCCAGGTGTTTACCTGGCGCAACAACATCGCCCTTGATATTTTTGAAGTAAAAGCCCCTCCGGATCTTATTTTTGAAGACCGTAAATGGTCTAAAACCAGGCTGGATTTGCAGGCCGTCCTATCGGGCAGCCTGGACCTGGCCGGTCGGCTGAAAAACCGTCTTTCTGTCGCCCGATCCAAAAAATCTATTTTCTCAAGACCGGGTAAAGTAGTGGTGGACAACGAAACGTCGAGTTTTTATACTATTATTGAAGTGCATGCCCATGATTTTCAGGGGTTTTTGTATCAGATTACCGATGCCCTGTTGCGATGCCAGTTGGATGTCTGGGTTGCCAAAATCGCAACTCATGTTGACCAGGTGGTGGATGTGTTCTATGTAAGGGACTTTGATGGCCGAAAAGTGGACGGATCAGCTCGAATAGAGGCGATAAAGCTGGAAATTTTGAAGGTTCTGCCCGGCGGCAGTAAATAAGGAGGCGTTGCATGAAGAAAATCGAGGCGATCATCAAACCGTTTAAACTCGATGATGTCAAGGAAGCTTTGAATGAAGCCGGTGTCCAGGGGATGACCATATCGGAAGTCAAGGGGTACGGGCGACAGAAAGGTCACAAGGAGATTTACCGGGGCGCTGAATATGTGGTGGATTTCATCCCTAAAATAAAGATTGAAGTCATTGTTGCCGATGACATTGTGGAACCGGTGATCCAGAAGATCCGTGATGCCGCCAACACCGGCAAACTCGGAGACGGGAAAATATTTGTTTTGCCCGTTGAACAGGTTATCCGGGTGCGCACCGGTGAAACCGGGTCTGATGCCGTATAGCGGCGTGATTTGCGACGGATCCGGGACTGAATTGGGACAGCGGGGGCGATACAAAAAAGATGTAACGCCCCCAACCTGAAAAATTATACGTATTCAACGAGACCTCTTTCATTCATTCTCCCCGCAACCTTCTCTGAATTTTTAATCGTTAATCCTCTCTGCATCGGCATATTTTTAATGAAAACAGGGTGACCTGCCGGTCCGGTTGAGGCAATGAAAACCATTTTATATGTTATGTTGGCATATAACTTGCTTTTAAAAAACTCCAGTAAAAGTATAGTACCATAACTTCATAACTCAATATTAGCAGGTGTATCCATGACATTGGTTCAGATTGATAATGTTTCAAAAATTTACCGGTCAGGTGAGGTGCAGGTAAACGCCCTGCAGGATGTAACGCTTTCCATTGATGAGGCGTCCTTTGTTACTTTTGTAGGACCTTCCGGAAGCGGAAAAACCACCATGTTAAACCTCATCGGGTGCCTGGACAAGCCGACAAAGGGAAAGGTTTTTATCGGCAAAGAGCAGGTGGATACTTTTGATCGCAGGCAGCTTGCAGCGTTCAGAGGCGCTACCCTTGGGTTTATATTTCAGGCATTCAATCTTTTTCAGGTGCTCACCACCTATGAAAACGTTGAATATCCTCTCGTGATGATAAAAAATGAATCAAAATCAAAACGAAAGGAAATGGTGCTAAAGGTTCTTGAATCTGTGGGAATGCTCGATCAGAAAGATAAATTTCCCGACCAGCTTTCGGGGGGGCAGAAGCAGCGGGTCGCAATAGCGCGGGCGCTGGTGACACAGCCAAAACTGGTTCTTGCGGATGAGCCGACTGCAAACCTGGACAAAAAATCAGCCGTCAATGTAATTCGCCTTATGCGCACCATGCGGGATGAATTCAAAACGACATTTATTTTTTCCACACATGATCCCGGCGTCATGGAAGAAGCTGAGGTTATTCATACATTAGAAGATGGAAAACTGTTGTAGTCGGAAAAATGGTAAAGGAGAAATATAATGATCCGAATTTTTAAAATAGCCGTGCGGAACCTGATGCGCTATAAGCGAAGAACATTGCTGACATCCCTGCTGATCACACTTGGTCTATTGATGGTGATCCTTTTTTCAGGGCTTGCCGGTTCTTTTAAAGAGATGATGATCGGCCAGATTACCGACTCAAACCTGGCGCACATGCAGATCCATAAAAAAGGGTATGTTTCTTCTATGGATACCAGTCCGTTAAACCTGACCATTAATCAAAAAGGCTACAAAACACTCGAAAAAGTACTCAGGGAAAATCCTGATGTTGAGGCGTATGCACCAAGAATAAAACTGAGTGCCATGCTTAGCAATTATACGGAAACCACCAACGTTCGCTTAAATGCGATTGACCCCAAAAAGGAAATCAAAGTTTGCCCCAACGTCAGTGAGCGCATGAAATTCAGTGGCAACCAAATACCGGATATACTGCTTAACCCCGGGGAAATCATTATTCCTGAAAAACTGGCCACAGGTCTGAAGATTAAAACGGGAGACGCCGTGGTGCTCGTCGCCAACAACAAGGATGGTTCCGTAAACGGTCTTAATTTTACGGTTGCCGGTATTATAGAAAGTATTTTGGGACCCCAGGGCAAGGAGGGGTATATGCATATAAAGGATGCTCAATCTTTGCTTCGCATGGAAAAACCGGAAGTTATAGAAATTGCTTTGCGGATTAAAGAATTTGATAAACTCGACGATGTTTACACGGACCTTAAATCCGCTCTGGCAAAGTTTAAGAATGAAAAAGGAAAAGCTGTTTTTGAAATACATACATGGGAAGAACTATCACCCTTTTCAAATATAGCCAAAATGATAGACCTCATGACTGTTTCCATGAAAATAATTATGATTGCTATTGTTCTTATAAGCATTTTAAATGTTATGATGATGTCTGTTTACGAAAGGGTCCGGGAAATCGGAACAATGTCCGCCATTGGAACCGCTCCGGGTAAAATAATGGGACTGTTTTTGGCGGAAGGATTATCCCTTGGGGTTATCAGTGTCCTGGCCGGTAATATGATTGGTATTGTTGGGATTTATATTCTAAATATTTATAAAATTCGGTATGCTTTCGGCAGGCAGGAGAATCTTTTGTTGTCGCCGACAATCAGTTTTTCAGAACTTGCCTGGGTGTCGGCCATCGTTTTGCTGGTTTCGGTTTTTGCCACTTTGCAACCCGCATACAAGGCTTCCCGGATGGAACCGGTTGATGCCCTGGGGCATGTATAGGCGCTTAACAACGCAACATCGACAAAGTTTTGTCGATAATTTTTTGTCGATGGTCAATCTGTAATTTGATCTACCATGAAGGACAGGAAGAATATGAAGAAATCATTATTTTGTCCTTCATGCCCTTCCTGTCCTTCATGGTAAAAAATAGTTTTGAGTAGTCTTCAAGTAGTCGAGAATAGAGTCAAACTTGGAATTCATGGTTAATATCAGTTGTCCCAAGGGACCTCTTTTCCAGAGTAAGGTCTCTGGAAAAGCTTAGACTCTAACACAAAGAACAGCTACAAAGCTTTGTGGCCGATACAAGCCGAAGCAAAAAGTAGAAATCATATTTTCGGACAGGAGATAAAAATGATGAAGAAAATATTGCCGGTAGTATTTATGTGTCTGTGTATTTCTGCCCCTGTGTTTGCCCTTGACGGGAATGAGATGCTTAAAAAAGTAGACCGTAATCTCAATCCGGAAAGTTTTGAAATGTATCGAAAGCTGATCAATATCGAACCGGATGGCTCAAAAAAAGAATTTGTAATGTATTCGGTTAAAAAAGGAAAAGATAAGATTGCATCCGTCTTTTTGTCTCCGGCCAGTGAAAAAGGGAGAAGTACGCTGCGAATTGAGGAAAACATGTGGCTTTATATTCCGAATGTCGGCAAGCCTATCCGCATCACCAGTCTGCAATCGGTGACCGGCGGCGTATTTAACAATTCAGATATTATGCGTGTGGATTATAGCGCAGAATACGACTGCAAAACGGTTGAACCGGCAGATGATGGATATGTTCTGCACCTTAAAGCAAAGGCAAATACCGTTGCTTACGACAGCGTCAAAATGTGGGTTTATGGCACAAGGCTTCTTCCGAGTAAATTAGAATGCTTTGCTTCATCGGGAATGCTTATTAAAACGCTATATTTTAAGAACGTTAAAGATTTCGGCGGCGGGCTTGTGCGTCCCGCTGTAATCGAAACCGACAGCCCTCTCTATAAAGATTACAAATCGATTATTATTTTTGCTAAGGTGAACGCAAAAGATTTGCCAGATGAGGTTTTTACTTTAAATTATATGTCAAAGGTGGAAAGTTTAAGGCAGTAATGAAATTTTTTCATTTATGCACGGGATTGCTGTTGTTTTTTATGGTTGCTGCTTTGCCCTGCCATTCAGATGCAGACGATCAGGCGTCCGATATGATTGATCTTGATTTTGAAATTCCGGAAGTTGAAAAAAAGCCCTATGCGTTCGGGGCAAAACTGGAGATATCGGAAACGGTCAAAGTCCTGGATGAAAACAGTCTCCTTTTTTACCAGAAGTATCCGGACGGCCGAAACGACACAACCGTGTGGCAGACGGATATAGACTTGACCCTGGAAGGCAGTTACCGGGTTGAACGCATCAATTTTTATGCGCGGCTGCAGGGCAGTTTTTATAATGACGAAGAAGAAGACTGGCAGACCGATGATCTGGCGGAAGAGGCGTATATCTCTCTGCTGCCGAGCCCCTCTATAACAGTAGACGCCGGCAAAAAAGCGTTAAAGTGGGGCAAGGGATATGCCTGGAATCCGGTGGCCTTTTTCAGCCGTCCCAAAGACCTTGATGATCCGGAGGCAAGCATGGAGGGCTATTTTCTTGTAGCCGGGGACCTGATTAAAAGCATGGACGGCCTTCTTAAAACCATTGCCGTGACACCGGTAATTCTGCCTGTATCCAGTGACATCAACAACGATTGGGGTGACGGGCGGGAAATGGTCTGGGGCGCCAAGGTGTATCTTTTTGCATTAGATACGGATCTGGACATCATGTTTCTTGCAGGTGAAGAAACCAGCGATCGGATAGGCGTTGACTTTTCAAAAAATATCTCTGCCAATTTTGAAATTCATGGGGAGGCAGCGATTGTTTTTGATTATGAAAAACAAATTGTTGACCGGCAGGGAAAACTATTTTTTGAAAAATACAATGCGCTGAATTTTCTTGCGGGGATCCGGTACCTGACGGAAAACGACACCACGGTTATTTTTGAATACTACCGAAACGGGCAGGGATATACCCGCGATGAAGTCAAGGATTACTTTGATCTGATTGAAACAGGATATCTGGCCTATAAAGACAGCGGAAATATGGCGGGGCTTGGCCTGAGCCGGCAGTACGGCGCCTTTTCTTACAATCAGCAGACAATGATGAAAGATTATGTTTATCTGAAGGTGACACACAAGGAGCCTTTTGATATTCTGTATTTCACACCGGGTATCACATCGGTTTACAATATGAATGATCACAGCCTCTCTATTACCCCTCAGATGACATATACGCCTGTCACCAATATCGAACTGGATATCAAGGCAACATTTTTTTCAGGGTGCGGCCATACAGAGTATGGTGAAAAAATAAATGACTCAAAAATTGTTGCGTCAGCCACCTGTTATTTTTAACCGCCTCCCGGGAATTTCATATTTTTCAATATGGCATGTAAAATGCTTTAGAACATTGCAAGGGATTATTTTCAGGATTACCGCCTATCATGATAGCCACCTTACTTGCGGTAAATCGGCCCTCGGGGACAGGCCCCTGGGGTCGGTTTGTTTTTTATCAGCCGCTTATCATTTAAGCGGGCATGCTGAAACCGGCCCGGTTGTCACGGATTTAATATTTTTTACGGGGGGCGCGTTGCATTTTGTAACGTTACCAATGTGAAAAGTAACGCATCGCCTGTATGCTTTTACCGCCGATTTTATTTATAAGGGAAAAAAACAATGCCTATCTATGAATATCAATGCAAGGTCTGCGAGCATGTTTTTGAAAAACTCATTTTTAAAAGTGATGAAACTGTAGCATGTCCGGTATGCGACAGCAAGGATACCCAAAAATTGATCAGCGCAACGGTTTCTGTGAACAGCGCCGGGTGTGCATCGCCTTCATCTTCGGGGTTTTCATGAGGCGGGTAACACTATGCGGCGGTGCGCCGCATCAAACAAGCCAACTTTAAAAAACGGAAAAAAGGATACTATTTGATGGGTAAATGCCAGTGTCATCCGGAAAAAGAGAGCCATTATATCTGTCTCAAGGACAATGTCTAT
The DNA here is from genome assembly GCA_942490765.1 of uncultured Desulfobacterales bacterium. GTDB lineage: Bacteria > Desulfobacterota > Desulfobacteria > Desulfobacterales > 4572-123 > 4572-123. Next base: position 149,337 of record CALNYM010000024.1, read on the forward strand.
CTGTGCGAAGAATGCCTTAAATGCCGCAACCCTGAAATTTACTGCAAATTCCGTGAATCCTGTCCCATCTGGTTTATGGAAAAAAAGGGATTCACTGACGAAGAAAAAGTTGAAGAGACCGGCCAGTATGAGATTCAGTTTAAACCCGACGGCAAAAAAGTGTTGGTGCCCGATGGCATCAACCTGCTGAAAGCAGCCCGGATTGCCGAAGTCCATCTGAACTCTTCATGTAACGGCAAGGGGTCCTGCGGGAAATGTAAGCTGGTCATCGAGTCCGGTAATTATGAGACCGTGGACACGCCGTTGCTGAGTGACAGTGAAAAAGAAAAACAGTATGTGCTCGCCTGTCTGACAAAGGTACACGGTAATATTACGGCCCGGATTCCCGAAGAAGCCCTTGAAAAGAAACTCAAGGTGGCCGGTATGGGGGCCGACGCCACGGCTCGGTTAAAGGGCCTGGTCAAAGTCAAAGAGATTACGCCCATGCTGGAAGATATCTCCCTTGAACTCTCCCCCCCCACCCTTGATGATTCGGTCAGTGATCTGGACCGCCTCACCCGGGGCTTGAAAAAAGCCGGGGTGGATGTGGATCGGCTCAGTATCGGCCTGAAGGTCATGCGTGATCTGGCAGAGACCATGAGGGATGACCACTGGAAGGTAACCGCTTCGGTGCTGCATAAAAAATGTGTTAATGAGGTATTGCAGGTCAGGCCGGGCAACGGGAACCGTAAACCCCTGGGACTGGCCGTTGATGTGGGCACCACCTCCATTGTCGTCTATCTCGTGGACATGACCGACGGCAGTATTCTGGCGGCAACTTCCGGGCATAACCGCCAGGCAGCCTGCGGTGACGATGTGATCAACCGCATTGTCTGTGCTGAAAAAGAAGGGGTCAAAAAACTCAGCCGCATGGTGCTGGTGACCATCAACAGCCTCATCGGTGAGGCCCTGGACGGTGCCGGTGCCTCCAAGGCGGATATTAAAAATGTGGTCCTCTCGGGCAATACGACCATGATGCATCTGCTGCTGGGTATAGAACCCCGGTATCTCCGGCGGTCGCCCTATACGCCCACGGCCTCGGAATTTCCCATTCTCAAGGCGGTGAATGTGGGGTTACGGGTCAACCCCATGGCTGCCGTCTTTATTATGCCGGGTCCGGCCAGTTATGTCGGCGGTGATATTGTCGCGGGCATGATCTACACCGGTGTTTACCGGGAAGATCCCTTGACCCTGTTTATCGACGTCGGCACCAACGGTGAAATCGTGCTGGGTAACAAAGACTGGCTGATGACCGCCTCCTGTTCCGCCGGTCCGGCCTTTGAGGGTGGGGGAATTCGCTGGGGAATGCGGGCCGAGGAGGGTGCCGTTGAAAAGGTGACCATTGATCCTGTCACCCTGACGCCATCCTTGGTCACTGTGGGAAGAACACCGCCCCGGGGAATTTGTGGTTCGGGCATGATCGACCTGATATCTGAGATGCTGCTTTGCGGTATTATCGATCCAAGGGGTAAATTCGCCCTTGATCCGTCACACCCCCGTATGATGAAGGATGAATACGACACAGCCTATATCCTGGCGTTCGCCGAAGAAACGGCCATGCAGAAAGACCTTATTTTTACCGAATCGGACATCAACAGCCTGATTCTCAGCAAAGGGGCCATATATGCCGGGTTTACCGTGCTGCTCAATGAAGCCGGGCTGGATTTTTCCATGGTGGATCGGATCTGGATCGCCGGTGGATTTGGTCAGTATCTGGATATCGATAAGGCGGTCACCATCGGGATGCTGCCGGACGTTGACCGGTCAAAATTTTCATATGTGGGCAATAGTTCTGCGGGGGGGGGCTATATGGCGCTATTATCAGATGCGTATCGAAAAGACGCCCACCTGATATCCAACAACATGACATATATCGATTTTTCCAGTAACACCCGGTTTATGGATGAATTTACATCGGCTCTTTTTCTACCGCACACGAATCAGGATGCGTTTCCCAGTGTGAAAATTAAAATGGGAAAGAGACAAGCCGGTAAAACCGGCGGAGTCTAATATATCACAGATGCCCTGGAAAGTTTATTCAGGGCATCCCGGTTCAGGACACGAAGGCGCCGCCCTTCAAGTTCAATCATACCTTTCATAGCCATTTTTTTTAATACACGTGACAGGGTTTCAGGTGTGGTGCCGATAATTTTGGCCATTTCCCGCCGGGTGATCATCAGATCCACCTCCTCATCCGCACGGCAATCCTTTTTCATGGTTGACAGCAGCAGAAACGATGCTACCCGCTGAGGGATATCTTTGAGCGCGAGCAGTTCCACGAGGGCCATGGATTCCTTGAGACGGCAGGCCAGAACGCGAACCATATTGAAAAGGATCGTTGGGTCCTGACGTGCAACCTGTTTAACCAGGCCCCCCTGAAATGTCAGAAGAACACTGTCTTCCAGGGCGGATGCGCCAGCGGGAAATATCATATCTGAAAAAATCGCACAAACACCGAACATCTCCCCCGGGCCAAAGATATAAAGTGTCTGTTCGCGACCCTCGGGAGACGCCTTGAACATTTTTACCAAACCGCTGATCACCACATAGAATGCCTCTGCCACATCATTTTCATTTATAATCGTCTGCCCGGCTCGATATTTTTTTTTAACTGCGGCATTGGCAAGATTCGAAAGATGCGCCGTTGTCATCTCTCTTCCCAAAGCATTGGATTGGAGGAAAGGGAATATATTCATAGAAAAGCCTCAAAGCTTGATCTGTATCAATGCAGAAAACGGTTTCGTATATTATACGAAACATTTCGCGTAAAATAATTGTTTGAAATAAAAGTATAATAACAAAACTTGGAAAGACACAACCAAAAAAATCGGAGGTAATGGTATGGAGAAAACAGATGTTTTGGTAATTGGTGGGAGTGCGGCCGGAATTGTTGCCGCTACGACCGGAAAAGCGTTTCATCGGGATAAAAAAGTCATACTGCTGCGAAAAGAGGAAACGGTGCTGGTACCGTGCGGTATCCCCTATATCTTTGGCTCATTGGAAAACAGTGGGCAGAATGCTGTCCCCGATGCGGTGTTAACCAACGCCGGGGTGGAACTCAAGATCGGTGAAGCGGTAGCCCTGGACCAGGAAAACAAAGTCTGCAAAATAGCCGATGGTTCGGAAATTCAGTTTGAAAAAGTGGTCATCGCTACTGGATCAGAGCCCGCCGTTCCGGGTTGGCTTAAAGGGGCGGATCTGGAAAATGTGTTTATCATTCCAAAAAGTAAGAAATATTTGGATCAATTCAGCCAAAAACTGGAACAGTTCAAGAAGATTGTTATTCTAGGCGGTGGTTTTATCGGCGTTGAGGTTGCCGACGAGCTCAACAAGACAAACAAGGATGTCACCATTGTAGAAATGCTGCCGTATGTGTTAAGTCTTGCTTTTGATCCGGAACTGGCGGCCAAGGCTCAGGAAACCCTTGAAGAGAGGGGGGTCCATGTAAGAAGCAACAGTCGGGTAAAAGAGCTGACCGGTGATAAAAAAGTATCAACGGTGGTATTAAGCAACGGAGAGACCATTGCGGCCGATGCCGTGATTCTGTCAACCGGATATCGTCCGAATGTTTGCCTGGCACAAACGGCCGGTCTTGAAATCGATGAAATTGGATTCATCAAGGTTGATGAATATATGCGGACAGCCAACAAAGATTTTTTTGCGGTGGGGGATTGTGCTGAAAAGCATAGTTTCATTACCCGTTCCTTAAAGGGGGTCATGCTGGCATCCACGGCCTGTGCCGAGGCCAGAATCGCCGGAATGAACCTGTATCAATTGTCAAGCCTGCGGGCCTTTAATGGCAATATTTCAATTTTCTGCACCTGCATCGGTGAAACTGCCTTCGGCGCTGCCGGGGTCACCGAAACGCTGGCCAGCGAAAGAGGGTTTGACGTGGTTACCGGGACTTTTGAAGGGGTGGACAAACATCCGGGAACCCTGCCGGGTACGCATAAGCAGATTATTAAATTGATTGCCGGACGTAGGTCCGGGGTGATTCTGGGCGGAGAAGTGATCGGCGGCCAAAGCACCGGGGAACTGACCAACATGATCGGGCTGATGATTCAAAACAGAATGACGGTTTGTTCCCTGCTCACATTCCAGATCGGTACCCAGCCTTTTCTAACCGGTCCTCCGACAGCTTACCCGCTGATTAAAGCCGCGGAAGCCGTTGCCATGCAACGCTGCATATTTCAAGAGTAAGCGTATCACAGCAAATAATGCTTTTTTGCTGTTTCAAGTGGTCTCCCCGGGATAAACCCTATCCCGGGGCGTTATCGCGTCGATTTTACCCGCATGAAACAGCGAGGCGTCAAATTTTGTTTTTCCTGCCTTGGATGTTCAGCCTTTGAATATGCGTTTTTCCATTTTTGAAATATTTTTATCCATAAGTCCCCTATCCTGAATACAGGGCTTGATCTATAGCCCTAAGAAATGGTACGAGATCATCATTTCTGGTATCCCTTCCTACTTGTGATAAGGAGAATTTTATGGAAAATCCTGTTGACAACTATTGGCAGATGCGACTGACAGCCCTTTCTGCCGCCCTGGAAAAAAATAATTTTGAGGTTTTTCTGGCTAAGTCGGCTGCTGATGCTGCGCAGATTGTTTTAGAAGAGATCCTGCCGAATCTGAAACCGGTCACCGTTTCCTGGGGTGGGTCCAAAACATTTATAGATTCCGGCTTGTATGACAATTTAAAAAATCGAACTGACATAAATATACTGGACACTTACGATACAGCCGCAACGCCGGGTGAAAAATTCGAACGCCGCCGGAAAGCCTTTGCCGCCGATCTCTTCATAACCGGAACCAATGCGGTCACTGAAGCCGGCCAGCTGGTCAACCTGGATATGGTGGGAAACCGCGTTGCCGGGATCACATTTGGCCCCCAAAATGTCATTATCCTGGTGGGACGCAATAAAGTTGTGGCTGATTTAGACGATGCCATGTTTCGTATTAAAAACTACAGCGCACCGGCCAATGCCATGCGCCTGGACATGAAAACCCCTTGTGCGGCCACCGGTGTCTGCCAGGAATGCAGCAGCCCCGACCGGATTTGCAACACCTGGACCATTACCGAAAAATCCTTTCCCCCAAAAAGGGTCAAGGTTATTTTGATCAATGAAGATATGGGCCTTTGAATTCTCACGTTTCAATTTTACTCAATCCGTATGACGGGATAATAAAGATGCCCGGGACTATTTAAAAGATGTCGCCCATGCTCAATGGGCGTAAGGGGGACCAATATGTACAAAAACAACGCGTTAAAAGATATTGACTGGCAGGAATTCCAGCAACTGAGTCTCAAAGAAAAAGCACCTTATTTTTTGCGATCAGGGCGCCCCTATCATGCACTGGTCTCCCAGCAGTTTGATCGTGCCATGCTGGACAAATTGTGCGGCCTGGCCACCAAAATACGGATGATTGGAAAAACCAGGGGCGGGCTGCATTTTTTGAAAGATCTGTTATCGGACAAGAGAGGTATGCTCTATTTCTCCCAGCCCTCTTCCAGAACGTTTCTATCTTTTTATGCCGCCTGCCAGATTCTGGGCATTCAGCCTGCTGAAGTGCGGGACGCCAGCACATCCAGTGAAATCAAGGGCGAATCAAAAGAAGACTCGGTGCGAACATTCAGCAGTTATTTTGACCTGATTATCATGCGCCATCCGGTGGGTGGGTTTGCCGAAAGAATTGCCTGGCTGCTTTCCAATACGGATCGCAGCGTCCCGGTTATCAATGCCGGTTCCGGTAAGGATCAGCATCCGACCCAGGCCCTGCTGGACGTCTATACCCTGGAACGCAGTTTTGAGCATCAGGGGGGGATCGAGGGTAAAAAAATCGCTTTTGTCGGGGACCTGGCCAGGGGCCGCACCGTACGGTCTCTATCCAATCTGTTGACACTCTATCCCGGGGTTAAACAGTACTTTATCGCCCCTGAATCGTTGCAGATCGGTGAAGACATTCTGTCATCCCTCACCAGGGCGGGCATTGAATATGAAGTGAGTGACGATTTTGAAAAACTGATTCCCGAAGTTGACGCCATCTATATGACGCGTATCCAGGATGAGTGGGACCTGGCAAAAGAGAGCAGTCTCATCGATACCCATAAATTCCATTTTACGGCAGCGCATCTTGATCTGTTGAAATCCACTGCGGTTATTTTGCACCCGCTGCCCCGTCGCAAGGAGATTGATGTGGCGGTGGATTCGGATCCGAGGGCCGTGTACTGGCGGCAGGTACGCAATGGCATGTGGATTCGTGCGGCCCTGATACTGTCGATTTTTGACCGTACCCTTGAAGTGGATCGATACTATGAAGAACTGACCAGTTGATGTCTTATTCACGGTGATCTGCAACGATTAAAAAGCCGTCTGTCTCCAGGTCTGGAAACAGACGGCTTGCATAAAAAGAACATTGCGGTTCAAGGGGCCCTGAAAAAGAAGGGCCCCTTGTATTTGCCGATGTGATTACATGTCGTTGATTTTTCAGTGAGTTCCGGCAGAAAATCAAGAATGTCGGCTTCGATGCCCACATCTGCCACCTGAAAAATAGGGGCCTTTGTATTCTTATTGATGGCCACGATAAAGGGATTGCCCTTAAGGCCACCCAGATGCTGAAATGATCCGCTGATACCACAGGCCAGATAGACCTTGGGCTTTACGGTCTGGCCGGAGGTGCCCACCTGACGGGATTTTTCCATCCATTTTGAATCCACGATGGGACGGGAGCACGACAGATCGGCCCCCATGGCTTCGGCCAGATCCTGGGCGATTTCGATATTGTCTTCATCTTCGATACCCCGTCCGATGGATACCAGAACCTCTGATTTGGTGATATCCACGTCTCCGACCTCGGCTTCGACGATTTCCAGAAAGCGGCGTTTTGCGGACAGATCACCGACATCGCCGGATTTGTCCACCACCTGGCCGCTAACCGCTTTGCTTTCATCTGCTGCAAATGATCCCGGACGAATGGTTATCACGGCACCATCGGATATATCGCAGGAAACGTGGGCGCTGACCATGCCGCCGTATTCCTGGCGAACGATATTCAGGATGGCACCGTCCGTGCCCTCAATGCCCACTACATCACTGGCATAGGCACTGTCCAGCTTGATGCTCAGGCCCGGGGCCAGGTCCATGCCAAAGGTGTCATTGGCCATGAGGAAGATGGCATCGGGCGGCAGTACATTGACCAGCAGCTTGCGGATCACTTCGGCATTGGGGTAGGCCAGGGCCGCACTGTCAAATTTCCAGACCGCCTGGTAGGACTGGGCCATGGCATTGCAAACCGCATCAAGATCCGCACCGGTACCGGTGACAATGGCGGTAACAGGCGCATCTGCATCAATTTGTTTGGCCGCGGCAGCCAGTTCCAGGGCGGCATCATCGGCGACTTGGTCCTTATAGGTGATATATGTAAAAATTGTAGCCATTATTTCAGTCCTCCCTTGGCCTTTAAGAGTTCAATCAGTTTCTCAATGATCTCTTCCGTGCTGCCCTCCAGCATTTCGGCACCTTCGCCCGTATCCGGGACAAAATAATCCAGGCGTTTGACCTTGGCGCCGGCATCACCGACCATTGCCGCATCCAGCCCCAGGTCGGCTGCACCCAGGGTCGGAATCTCCACGGAAGCCACCTTGCGGATGCCCCGGATACCCACGTAGCGGGGTTCATTGATCCCGGTCTGAATGGACAGAACGCAGGGCAGATCGATTTCATTCATCTCCTGGCTGCCGCCTTCTATTTCCCGGCCCACCGTCAGTTTGTCTTCTTTTACCGCAATGGTGTTCACCAGGGATGCGTAGGGATAGTCCAGCATGGCGGCAAGCATACCGCCGATCTGCCCGGCACCGGCATCTGCCTGGGCCCCGGTCATGATCAGATCGTAGCCGCCTTTTTCAACGGCAGCTTTTAAAATTGTGGCAATTCCCCTGCCATCGGAATCCTCAAAGGCCTCATCACTTAAAAGCAAGCCCTTTTCAGCGCCCATGGCCATCTCCCTTCTGACGACCTCTTCAGCGTCGTCATCACCCACCGAGACCACCGTCACAGAGCCGCCGACGTTGTCAACGATCTGAATGGCTTCTTCCACTGCATAATTATCCCACTCGTTGACCGAATACACCAGATCATCGCGATCAATGTCGTTTCCGGCGCTGTTCAACTCGATTTCGTTTTCCGAGGTGTCAGGGACCCTCTTCACACAAACCAAAATTTCCATACTTTCCCTCCCTGCTGTTATTGATTTCCGGCTTTTTAAATGATGGCAATATGCCAATGGTGATTTTTTATCACTTACCCGCTGTCAGGCGGCTTTTTCTATATGTTGTTCAATCAGTTCGGCCAGTTCGATGGCAACCATTTTGCCTTCCAGACCGGCCACCTTAATGGCGTCTTCAATATTGACCAGGCAGAACGGGCATGCGGTGACGATGACGTTGGCACCGGCGTCGGCGGCCATCTGTACCCGCAGGACACCCATGCGCTGATCTTCCTCGGGTTCGTAAAAGAGCATCAGACCGCCGCCGCCGCAACAGAAGGAGCGGTCCCGGCTCTTTGCCATTTCCACCCGGGTCAGACCGGGAATGGCATCAATGGCCGCCCTTGGATCATCGTACACTTCATTGTGTCGCCCCAGGTAACAGGGGTCATGATAGGTGTACACCCGGGTCGGATCCGCCACCGGTGTCAGTTTTAAATTTCCGGATTTGATATGACGGACCATCACCTGGCTGATGTGTTCCACCGGCGGCAGGTCTTTGTAATCTTTTTTCAGTGCGTTGAAGGCATGGGGATCGGCGGTGACAATGCGATTGACGCCGGCATTTAGAATAGCGTCTGTATTGTGGTCTTTCAAATCCTGGAAAAGCATCTCTTCACCAAACCGACGGACTTCGTGGGCGCTGTCTTTTTCCGCTTTGCCCAGAATACCGAAATCGATGCCGAGTGCGGTGAGCAACCTTGCCGTGGCCCGGGCAATCTCCTGCATGCGGTCATCAAAGGATGAAATACTGTCCACAAAGTACAACGTGTCGGCCGTGGCGCCGTTTTCGAGAATTTTGACCGGACAGTCGGCCTTGAATTCTTTGTCCTTGGTCCAGTCGGCCCGTTTTTTCTCCATTTTGCCCCAGGGATTGCCGCGTTTTTCCAGTGCCCGTAATGGCTTTTGCAGAGACTGGGGCACCATTCCCTCTTCAACCATACCCCGGCGCAGATCGACGATTTTATCGATATATTCGATGCCAAGGGGACATTCCTCCTCACAGGCGCCACAGGTGGTGCATGACCAGATCTCATCTTCCGTATAAATACCACCCACAAGTGGCTCACCCTTTTTAAATGGACTGTTCAGGGGTAGCAGGGGATAATTTTCGAAGATCAGATCCCGGGCCTTGATGGATATAAACCGCGGTGAGAGGGGCCGGCCCACGGCATTGGCCGGGCATTGATCACTGCAGCGACCGCAGTCGGCACAGGTGTAAAAATCCAGCATGTGTTTCCATGTAAAATCCTCCAGCTTTTTAACGCCGAAGGATTCCAGCTCATCCAGTCGCTCATCCGGGACCCCGTATCGCACAGGCTTGACATTGCCGCGGTCCAGGCGCATGAAAAAGACGTTAAATACCGATGTAATGACATGAAAATGCTTGCCCAGGGGCAGAAAGCATAGAAAAAAGAAAAAACAGAGGTCATGGACAAAATAGGCGCCAATATGAAGGCTTTGCAGGCTGGCGATGGGGGTATCCGACAGCATGCCCTTGAGGAACCATACCAGGGTGACCGGGGTTAGAAAATCGGTATGCAGCCCCTGCTGGGCCTGGGCCGCCACCAGTGTGGCTTCAAACAGACTCTCGGAGAGCATCAGCACGCTGATGAGCGCCAGTACAAAAATTGCCTCTGCCGTATGATCATGGCCGTATTTTTTAGGAACGGCATATCGCTTTGGTTTGAAAATACCCCGACGGACGGCGGCAATCACAGCCGCCACCAGAACGATGGTGGCCATGATATCCTTGATGCCACTGTAGGCCGTACCCAGGATACCATCCATGCCCGGGAAGGTAAAACCATCCACAAACCCCAGTATGACCAGCTGGCTGGAGCGGAGCGCCAGAGATAAAAAACCGAAAAAAATCATGATGTGCAGTACGCCGGCCAGCATATAGCGGGGGTGACGCCACTGGGCCAGCCATATTTTGAGCACCTGCATGACCCGTTCCCGGATCCGGTCAAACCTGGCATCGGGAGCCGCCAGGACAAGAGGCGCCAACCGTCTTGCCATTATATAGGTAAATACAATCACCCCGATAATCGGGATGATAAAAGAAAAGACCGCGGTGGGCATAAAAAACACCGAGGCGTGGGCCGGAGAGATCAAAGCAGTTTCCATATTACATTTCTTCTCCTTGTTTGTAAATTGAAGATATCGATAATGAATGAGGATTCATTCATTTTTGCAAACAGAACTTTTCCTGTCAAGAAAAAAAACACTTCTTTAAAAAAATTACGGATCTGTTTCTTTGATAGGTAATGTTTAATGCCTGGCCGGCCCCACAGAAGGACGAACCGGTCTTCGGTGAAACGATGGATGCTTTTTACAGCAAGTCGCCTGAAATGTCAAACAGGGGCTTGTTCTTTTTGGCACCTTGCTGTTTTTTGAGCATCCGGATACGGTATTCTTGGGCAACCCATTTGAAAAAGCGAAAAAGCGCCTTTTTTGATCCCCCTGGGCAACTGATTTTGTTTGCATTCAATGGCCACCCGATTTATAATTTGACCATGCGATTCGCAGGGGTATTTTATTTTCGTCTTAGACGCTGGCGCTGGATATGACAGGTCTAAGCCCAAACTGCCGGGTATTAAAACCGTTTGTTTTCGGAAAAACCTTGCACGTTGGTGTCATTTTTTATATACTCATTCAGTTTTTATTGTTTCCTTATATAACCGAATACCAAAGGAGGCCCCATTGCCGACAAACCAAGATCAAAAAAAACCCTGGCTGGCATTTTATGAAAAAGGCGTACCTGAGAAAGTGGACTATGAAGCGGTTTGTCTGCCGACGTTTCTGGAACGTACGGCTTCGGAGTTTCCCGATAACATGGCCCTGTTGTTTCAAGGGTATGAGATCAATTATCGAAAGATGAAGGAAATGGTCGATCAATGTGCCGCCAGTCTTTCGACGCTGGGCATCAAAAAGGGCGACAGCGTTGCCATTCTGCTGCCCAATATTATTCCCTGCGTCATTGGTTATTACGCCATTTTAAAAATCGGTGCCGTGGTGGTGATGAACAACCCCCTTTATTCCGACCGTGAATTGAAGCACCAGTTCAACGATTCGGGGTCTAAACTGCTCATCACCCTTGATCTTTTGGCCAATCGGATGATCGATCTGCGCCCCAGTACCGGCATTAAAAATATTATTTATACATCCATCGGTGATTATCTGCCATTTCCTAAAAATCTGCTGTTTCCCCTGGTTGCCAAAAAAAAAGGTCTTGCCGCCGGTGTAAAACCTGCTGAAAACCTTTATAAATGGAAACCGTTGATGGCGCAGTCCAACCAGGCACCACCGGTTGTCAAACTTGACTTTGATGATGTGGCCATGTACCAGTACACCGGCGGCACCACCGGTGTTTCCAAGGGCGTGATGCTGACCCATGCCAATCTCAGCAAGCAGGTCCAGCAGCTCGGGGCGTGGTTCCCCACCTTTAACAAAGGCGAAGAGCGGATGCTGGGGGCATTACCCAATTTTCATGTGTTCGGGCTTTCCGTGGCCATGAATTTTTCCGTGTATATGGGCTGGGGGGACATCCTGGTCCCCAAGCCCCAGCCGGAGCCTTTACTGGAAACCATTGCAAAGTTTAAACCCACCTTTGCCCCGCTGGTGCCCACCATGTATATTGGTATGCTGAACAGTCCCAATATCGAAAAAACCGACATGACCTCTATCAAAGGATGCTTTTCCGGCAGTGCACCGCTGCCTGTGGAAGTGATTCGCAATTTTGAAGACAAGACCGGGGCTATTATCGTAGAAGGCTTCGGCATGACCGAATCCACGCCGGTGACCCATGTCAATCCCTTTAGGGGGCAGCGAAAGGTCGGCAGCATCGGGATTCCTATTTCCGACACCCAATGCCGCATTGTTGATCTGAATGACGGCGAAACCGACATGCCTGTCGGAGAGACCGGAGAACTGCTGGTTAAGGGCCCCCAGGTCATGAAGGGATACTGGAACAATCCGGAAGCCACTGATGAAACCCTGACAGACGGCTGGCTCCATACCGGCGATATTGCCATGATGGATGAGGAAGGCTATTTCTACATTGTCGACCGCAAGAAAGATATGATCATCTCAGGCGGCTTTAATGTTTATCCCAGGGATATCGAAGAAGTTTTCTTCGAGCATCCCAAGGTTCAGGAAGCCACGGCCATCGGTATCCCCCATTCCAGTAGAGGTGAGCAGGTCAAGGTCTTTGTGGTCCTCAAGGAGGGCCAGAGTGCCACCCCGGAAGAGATGATCGACTTCTGTAAGGGAAAGCTGGCGACCTATAAGTTGCCCACCGAGGTTGAATTTATCAATGAACTGCCTAAAACCAATGTGGGCAAGGTGCTGAAAAAAGACCTGCGTGTCACGGAGATGGAGAAAAGAGACGCGGCTAAATAAATCGATCCCGGCGGGAATAATTCCCATGTCTTTGCGGGTACAGCGAAAATGAACGTAATGAGTGATGCGTTGTGAGTAATGAGAGTGGGTAAACCGTCACTTTATTTTTCACTACGCAAAACTCACTTCTCACGACACGACTTTTAAGAGACAATGATGAATTATTCGTTTCACTCAGCCGATTTTATGGGGACCTGCTTTCAATAAGCTGGTCCCCTTTTTCATTATTCAGTTTTCACTTTATTTCGCTTGCGATCCTTATTTGCCGCCGAAACTGTCCTCGGAAATTTCCATGGCGGCAGCATTGGTGGCCAGAATGGAATTCATTTTTCCCAAGGTTACCGGCAGGACAGTGCAGGTAAAATATTCCACCGATTTAAGCTGGCCCTGGTAAAATGGCCGATCTTTTTTCTTGGCCTTTGTCAGTTTGCCGGCGGCAACCACACCACGCCACAGCAGCATCCAGGCCATGACCACATCTCCTGCAGCTTCCATAAAAGGATGGGCAAAGGCAAAGGCGTTCATGACCTTTGGCGACATGGCGGTGGTCCCCATATGCATGGCCACTTCACCCAGTTTATTGGCCGCCGTTTCAAGTTTGGCTGCAAAATCTGCCACATCGGGAATTTTTTTGGCATCGGCAATGGTTTTCTGGATCTCGCCGAAAAGGTCCATGATGGGTTTTCCCTTTTTCATGCCCAGCTTACGGCCCAGCAGATCCATGGCCTGAATACCATTCGTCCCCTCATAGATCAAGGTGATGCGGCAGTCTCGTACCAGTTGCTCCTGGGGGTACTCACTGATAAATCCGTAGCCGCCGTAGACCTGCATACCCAGGTTGCATACATCAAACGCCTTATCGGTGACGTATCCCTTGGCAATGGGAATCAGCACATCAATAATACCCTGGTATTTCTCTTTCCGGGCATCGTCTTCCGATATGGTTTTCATGTCTTCACAATATCCCACATAGTACAGAAGGCTGCGCATACCCTCCACATAGGCCTTCATGGTCAACAGCATGCGCCGGACATCCGGATGCTGGATGATGGGAACCGAAGGGGCGTCCTTATCCATCATCTGCAGCAGATTTTTGCCCTGAACCCGGTCCCGGGCATAGTTGACGGCATTCAGGTAAGAGGCACTGGCGCAGCAGAAACCCTGCATGCCCACCAGAAGACGGGCGGCGTTCATCATCAGAAACATGGCCCGCATGCCCTTGTTTTCTTCCCCCAGAAGGGTGCCCCGGCAGTTTCCACTGCCTCCCAGAGCCAGGGAGCAGGTGGCATTGCCGTGAATACCCATTTTTTCCTCAATACCGGTGCAGACCACATCGTTAAAGTCTCCCAGGCTGCCGTCGTCATTGACCCGGTATTTGGGTACCAGAAACAGGGAAATGCCTTTTGTCCCTTCCGGTGCGCCCTCAATCCGGGCCAGTACCGGATGAATGATATTTTCCGTCAGGTCATGTTCACCGGCGGAAATGAAAATTTTGTTGCCGGTGATGGAATAGGTGCCGTCGTCATTTTTAACGGCACTGGTGGTCAGTGCCCCCAGATCAGAGCCGGCCTCGGGTTCGGTCAAAAGCATGGTCCCGGTCCATTCACCCGTAAACATTTTTTTTAAAAAAAGCGCTTTTTGTTTTTTTGTCCCAAAGGCCTCCACCAGTTTGCCGGCGCCGTGGGACAGGCCCGGGTACATCATAAAAGCATAATTGGCCCCGTTGAAATAATCATGGGTTGCCAGAGAAACCGATGTGGGCATGCCCTGGCCGCCCCACTCGGGATCTTCGGCCATGGCCAGCCATTCACCCTCTCTAAAAAGATCGTAGGCCCGGTGAAAGGCCTCGGGAACCGTTACCTTACCTTTATCAAAAACACAGCCCTCTTCATCGCCGATTTTCTGGGTGGGGTAGATCTCTTTGACCGCTAAATTACGTGCTTCGGAGATAATCAAGTCAATGGTTTTTTTGTTGAATTCGGCATAGTTCTCATTTTTACTGAGGTCTCCTACTTCTAACTGCTCATGCAGAACAAAATCTACATCCCTTCGATCCGCTATAATTTGTGCCATTTTGCCCAGTCTCCTCTATTTATCATTAATGTTCATCGGAAAGCCCGATTTCCATATAAAGGCATCAGGTTCCAGTTGTTTTGGTATAGGTGTTTTATTTTTTAATATTCAGTCGGGTGCCGGTTTATCCGGGGGCAACGGCATCATTTCCAATCCCCCTGAGAAACAGATCAACCAAAGGATCCGTCATGGAAACCAGGTCATAATCCGCTTCCGAATGCAACCAGGTGTTGATCACCTCGTCAACGGCGCCCAGAATAAATCGTTTTACCATCCCCACGTAAAGGTCTCGCCGGATAGCCCCTTCTTCCTGGCCCTGTTCAACGATTTCCGAAACCAGGTCATAATACATCTTGGCCATCTCCTTGATCTTTTCCTCGGCAACCCGATTGCTGCTGTGGGTTTCCGCCTGGTATACGATGGCCATATTTTTATCACGCTGAAATTCGTGCAAATGCCGTCTGATCAGGTTTCGTAATTTTTCTCTGGCGTTGTTACCTTTGGTAACCTGTTCGCGAAAGCCAGAAAAAACCTGCCGGGTCTTGCAATTAAAAAAATTAAACAAGATATCATCTTTGTTTTTAAAATAAAGATATATGGTGCCGTCGGCAACACCGGCCTCCCGGGCAATCTGCGATATGGTCGATTGAAAAAAACCCTCCTCGGCAAAGACCTTGATGGCGGCATCTAAAATCCGGTGGTATTTGTCGTTTTTTTTTGCTTTGGCGACGATAATTCACCCCCTCTTATACGGATTTGATACTGAATGAATATTCATTCAGTATCAAACAAGTGTTAATGGTGTCAAGAAAAAATGGATTTTTAGATTATTAAATCTTAATTCCATGTAAATAAGAATAGTTATGAAAGGATGTGGCAGGGGTCGATTCGGATTTTACCGGGGCGGCCGGCAGTTTGACACTGAATGAATATACATTCATTTACATGGGGACAGTTTTTCACTGCCATCCCGGTGATCATGTCGGGTATCAGTGCCCCTGACAGGTTCCCGATAGATCTCATATCTTTCTGTTTTTTATATTCTTTTTATTAATTCAAGTATGGTTTTAAGTTGATTTTAATATGGTTTTATGGTTAAGTTAAATTGTTTTCGAAAAGTGTTTTTTGAATGCATTCGGATCTGATAAATTAATTTTCCTGCTGTTTCCTTTCAACTCTGATAATCCAGCCGATGGTTAACTGAAAACTTTAATGGCGGAAATGGGTATCGTTTTCCGCGTCTCGGGGCAGGGTGGACTTATGCAAATTGATTCGGACCAAAATCTTCTTTTAAAGGCGGTGAATGCCTTTGAGAAAAAATTGATTGTTCTTTCTCCGGAATTTGACATTATCACCGCCAACAGATTTGCACTGGCGGGATTTGCCAGAAACAGCCTGGGGAAAAAATGCCATGAGGTGATATACAACCAGTCGTCTGTCTGCGAAAACTGCCCGGCTCAGCAAGTCCTTGAAACCCAAAGGCCCTCGCTCCGAAATATCCGGGACAACACTCCCGAAATGGACCGGGTACCCTGTTTGTACGCATACCCGATCATGGAAAACGGTACGCTGGAAGCCATCTCCGTCATGGATTTTGAAATTTCCAGCGCTCACATCAAGAATAAGTTGCAGCGAACCAATGCCTTTTTGAAAAATTTGCTGCAAAGCGCCGTGGATGCGGTTATTGCCGCCGATACCACCGGCAAGATTATTCTTTTCAACAATGCCGCCGTCGAGGTCAGCGGCTACAGTATTGAAGAGGCCCTCACCAGTTTAAATATCAGGGAATTTTACGCGGGCGACAGGGCCCGGGAAGTCATGCGCAAGCTCAGAAGCAAGGACTACGGCGGCAGAGGCAAGCTGAAAGAGTATCATGTTGATTTTCGCAGTAAGCAGGGGGTCACCATCCCCATCAGCCTGTATGCCTCTATTATCTATGAAAAAGATAAAGAGGTGGCGACCATCGGTTTTTTTCATGACCTGCGCAAACGAATTCAGATCCAAAAGGAGCTGGAAAAAACCCAGGTCCAGCTCATGCAGTCTGAAAAAATGGCCAGTTTGGGCAAACTGGCTGCGGGTGTCGCCCACCAGCTCAACAATCCGTTGGGGGGTATCACGCTCTACTCTAAGTTGATCATGGAAGAATATGACCTGGAAAAGCCCCTGCGAGAGGACATGCAGCGCATTTTAAAAGACGCGCAGCGGTGTCGTGATACCGTCAAGGAACTACTGGAATTTGCCCGGCAGACCACCCATTTTATGAAACCTTCGGATATAAACGAGGCCATTGCCCGCACCCTTTTTTTATTGGAAAACCAGACCCTTTTCCAGAATATCAACATCGTCAAACAGCTGGCGCCTTCCCTGCCCCTTGTATATGCGGATATTCACCAGATGAACCATGTGTTTATGAATTTGATCTTAAATGGTGCCCAGGCAATGGATGGCCAGGGCGAAATCAAAATTCGTACCGGTTTGTCACCCCGGAAAGATAATATCATTATCGAAATATTCGATACCGGTCCGGGCATCGCGGCAGATGCCCTCCAGCACATTTTTGAACCTTTTTTCACCACCAAGGAAGAGGGTCAGGGAACCGGGCTGGGGCTCAGCATGGTTTACAGTATCGTCGAAAATCATGGCGGCAGCATAACGGCCCGAAACAGAAAAGAAAAAGGGGCTGTTTTTACCATTACCCTTTCGATTAAAGATAAGGGTTGCAAAGGAGTTGTAGATGAAAAGTAGTGTTCAGGCGTTGCAGGTGCTGGTGGTTGATGATGAACAGGATATCCGGGATGGCTCAGAGCGGATACTTTCCCGCATGGGCTGCCGCGTCTTCAAAGCCGGTTGCGGGGAAGACGGCCTTGATATTGTCAGCAAAGAGTCTGTCGATATTATCCTTCTGGATCTTAAAATGCCGGGTATGGACGGCATGGAGGTTCTTTCCCGGATACAGGCCCATGACGAACAGATCCTGGTCATCGTCATTACCGGTTTTGCCACTGTGGAGACGGCCATTGAAGCCATGAAGCAGGGGGCTTACGACTTTATTCCCAAACCCTTTGAGCCGGATCAATTGCGCATCGTGATCAATCGCGCCCGGGATAAAATCAGTCTGGCCCGGGAAGCCGCACAACTGATGGCGGAACGTAAAAGGACCCTTGCCGACCTGGGGACGGAAAAAAGTCGTATTCATACCATTGTCGAATCCCTTCCCGTTGGTCTGGGGGTGACCAATACCAGCGGCCAGGTTGTTCTCATGAATCCTTCCTTTCGAAGGCGTCTCGGACTGGCCCCTGACCGTGAGCCGGGAGAATCTATCTCCGCCTATGTCGACAATGCTGAATTTTGCAATATGGTTATGGAAATATCGCGGGGCTGCGCCATGGATTCCGGTGAGGCCATGACTTGCGAATTCTCATTGCCGGATGAAAATTATTTAATGGCCCGCGGACGCCCGGTGCTTGGGGAAGATCAGGCGTGTTTAGGGGCCGTTATAAACCTTGTGGATATTTCAGCCATCAAAGTTTTAGACCGCCTAAAATCGGAGTTTGTGGCCAAGGTGTCCCATGAGCTCCGATCTCCGTTGTCCACCATCCATGAACAATTGGCCCTTGTCATCAAAGATATGACCGATGATGGCGCCGGGCAGGACCAGTATATCCTTTCCCGGGCCAAGGAAAAAACCCAGGGGCTGATTTCCCTGATCGGTGACCTTTTGGATCTCTCCCGGATCGAAGCCGGCAACATTTGCCAGGAACCCCGGCCGGTTCAGGTGGATCAATTGCTCTCTAATATCGTTGATTTTATCGGTGCCAGGGCACGGTCAAAGCAGCAGACACTTGATTTACAGTTGCCTTCGGTAGCATTGCCACCTGTTATGGCCGATCCCGTGGCCCTTGAAAGCATTTTCGGCAATTTAATCACCAACGCGATCAATTACACCCCGAATAATGGAAAAATCAAGGTGCAGGCCCAAAGGGAAAGTGACAGGCTCTGTGTTACCGTCAGTGACAATGGCTTCGGCATTGAAGCCAAACATCTGGAAAATATTTTTCAACGGTTTTATCGGGTCAAAAATGAAAAAACCCGCTTTATTACGGGGACAGGGCTTGGTTTGCCCATTGTTAAAGGACTTCTGGATGAATTGGGGGGATCCGTCAAGGTGGAAAGCACCGTGGGGCAAGGGTCCGTGTTCACGGTGTTTCTTCCACTGGAGGGATAACAAATCGTCAATGGCCCATGGCTTTCCTAAATTCACCGGCCTTGACATCCATGCCGGTCCACAGGGAAAAGCTGTTGCGGGCCTGTTCGGCCAGAATCGGTAATCCATCCATAAACGGCACAGCTTGAGATCTGGCAAGGTTCTGCCAGATATTCGGATCCCGGCCGTAATTTAAATCCACGACGAGCCGACAGTGGCTTAGATGAAGCGTGGACACCAGGGCGGTCATTTCCGGCGCTTCAGCCGGACTGGAAACGGAAGTGGCATTGACCACGATATGGGCAGGGACAGCCAGGGTGTCCATTTTTGCCAGTACCTGGCCGGTGCCGCCGATGCGCGTGACAATATTGTCTATTTTTTCCGGACTTCGGCCGGCAATTAAAATCGGATGGGCATTGAGCCATTTAAGCATGAAAATAACCGCCCTGGCCGCGCCACCGGTGCCAAAAACAAGGGCCGGTTTACCGGAGATGTCGATGCCGGTTTTTTCCAAAGCCTTCATAAACCCAATGGCATTTGTATTGTATCCTTTCAGGATCGATTCGTTACAGGTGATTGTGTTTACCGCACCGATAATCTGAGCCCCCTCGCTGAGCAGATCCAGATGCGGGATAATTGCCTCCTTGTAAGGAGCGGTCACATTGGCGCCGGCAATATTGAGTGCGCGCACCCCCCCCATTGCCGGGCCAAGTTTGTCCGGTGCGATTTCAAAGGGAACATATACGGCGTTTAACCCGACGCGTCGCATCATTTTTGAAAATATGGCCGGAGATTGTGAGCTATATGCCCGGGCATCGCCCAGGATACAAAAAACCTGCATTTGGTTTTACTCCAGTTTTAGACGCGGCCGAAAACAGTCATTTAGAACTCCGGCCTGTCAGACCAACCGGCGCTATAATGCACTTTCCGGATGAAATACATTGACCTGCTTTAAATCATCTCCCAGGTATTCACGTTCGTTGGGGCCCAGGATACCCAAAGACAGGCAGATCAATGTCCATAGATGAACCACATGATATCCACCGCCATAGTGTTCACTGAGTTCGTGGATCTGGGCATGGCAGTTGTGACATCCGGCGATACAATAATCTGCTTTGGTGGCCTGGATTTGATTGTCTTTGAGTTTTCCATATTCCAGGCGCTGGTCTTTAAGCCCGGATTGGAGGAACCCGCCGCCGCCGCCGCAGCAGAAATTGTTGGACCGGTTGGGCTGCATGTCGATGAAATTTTCTTCACCGACAACGGATTTGACGACAAATCTTAAATCTTCGGCAATGGGATCACCATATGACTTTCGGACAATCTGACAGGGATCCTGAACGGTGAATTTGATCTTCAAGTCCTTGTTCCAGTCGGAATTAACCTTTAATTTGCCCTCCCGGATCCAGCGGGCATAGTATTCATAGATGTTTTTGACGACCACCTTATGCGCGATGTTGAATTTTTTCAGTCCTGCCAGGACTGAGAAGGTGACGTGCCCTCATTCAGTGTTGAGATAAACCCGGCATCCCAGATCGTCGGCCTGCTTAACACTCGTCCGCGTGATATGCTCCCAGGAGTCGTTGTCCGCCAGAAACAGGCAGTAGTTCTCTCCCCCCCATCCTTTGCTGCCGTAGGTCCAACTGGCGCCGGCCAGATGAAGGATCTTCCAGAGCGGTACCATTTCGTCGGGCTCTGTCACTGGTTCTCTGGAGTTTTGGTTTAAGAAAAATTCAGTCCCCTGCTTGTCGATGGGGGCTTCCATTTCGGCAAATTCGGGCTGGGACGCCTGATACTCCTCCAGTACGTCCTCCACTACAAATGAAAAATCCTCGGGCGATGCGCCCATGGCACTGCAGGAGTCATTTCTAAGCGCCATGTCGCATGATCCCAGGATGCCTTTGGGGCGCATTTCCCTGGGTCTTGCTGCCCGGGTGTTGTAAATCAGTTGCGGAATATCGATTTTCATCGGGCATACGTATATGCAGCGCTGGCACATCGTACACATCCAGGGCCAGTCGGATTTCAAAATTTCTTCATCCATGCCCAAAGCGGCCATGCGCAGAAATTTTCTGGGATCCATGTTTTCCAGACCGGTGGCCGGACACCCCGAAGAGCAGGCTCCGCAGGTAAGGCAAAGATTTAAATTGCCGCCTTCGGGAAGCAGCTCGGCCACCTTATCTTTAAAGGTGCTTTTTTTGTCAGATTCAAATCGATTATCGTCGATGACATCATATCCTCCTTTGCAGATGTCTACAAAACAGTTTCCCCCATGCAATCAACATCCACCGTATTTGTTGAAAAGCGCAATGGTACGCTCAAAATACGGTGTTTGTCCGATTATGACCGGAGTATAACCAGATGCAGTGCTATAGCGGTATTATTCCCCTTACATGTTCAACAGACGCTTGACACTTTCGGTAATTTCATCCGCCGAGGCCGGTTTGGGCAGATAATCGTCGGCCTCCATGTTCATTCCGTCCCAGTGGGAATATCGGGTGGATGAGACATGGTCGGCAACGGCCGTCAGCATGACGATGGGAATATCCGTATATTTTTTATCTTTTTTTAGCTCGGCACAAACTTCATAACCGTCTTTTTCCGGCATCATGACATCCAGCACAATGGCATCGGGGGGGTTGGCTTTGACTTTTTCCATGGCCTCAACACCGTTGTAGGCGATGTCAATTTCAAAACCCCTCTTTTTCCAGATTTCCCTTTACGATGGCTGCGAAATCAGGCTCATCATCAACGACCAGTACTCTTTTTTTCTCACTCATCGTATCCTCCTTTAGTTGCATTATAAATATTTGTCCAAGTCAATCGACATCCGGGCGGGGGTAGAGGCCGGCGGCTTCGACGATCTCCGATACCTTCTCTTCCCACTCAATGGCCATGATATGAAAGCCCTTGACCCCCTCGACTTCTTTCAGGCGTTGAATGGCTTCGATACAGATCTTGATGCCTTCTTCAGGTTGTTTTTCCTTGGGGGTGTCGCCCATTCGTTTTACGACGTCATCGGGCACATCCATGCCCGGTACCCGGTTTTTCATGTAGCGGGCCATGCCCACTGATTTCATGGGCGTCATGCCGGCCATAATATAAACTTTTTCCGTCAAGCCGCGTTCACGTGCCAGGTGCATCCATTCTTCAAATTTATCAAGGTTGTAAATGCACTGGGTCTGGATAAATTCGGCCCCGGCTGCGATTTTTTTGGCCAGCCGCGGCACCCTTATTTCAAAGGGATCGGCAAAAGGATTGGCAGCCGCGCCGGCAAAAATCTGGGGCGGCCGGTTGATATCCGCACCGCCTAAAAATTTACCGTCATCCCGCATCCGCCGCAGCGTCTGGAGCAGCTGCATGGAATCCAGGTCGTGCACATTCTGACCCTGGGCGCAGTCACCAAACGACTGGTGATCCCCGGACAGGCAGAGCATATTGTGGATGTCAAAGGATGCCGCTCCCAGAATATCGCTTTGCAGGGCAATCCGGTTGCGGTCCCGCGTCACCATTTGAAGTACGGGTTCAAGCCCCATCAGTTTGAGTCGTATACAGGCCGCCAGGCTGCACATTCTTGTCACCGACGTCTGATTGTCGGTCACGTTGATGGCATCCACATGATTTTTGATCAAATTGGCCTTGGCGATTATCGCCTCCGGATCACTGCCCCGGGGCGGGCCGACTTCGGAAGTCACGGCAATATGCCCGGCAGCCATTATCTTTTCAAGTTTGCTCGGTGTTTTTACATTCATATCTGCACATCCTCCCTCACCACTTTTCGAGGCCCGCCGGCCCTGTCCGTGGACCAGTCCTTTATTGCAAATATTTTTTCGTAGTCATCAAGTCTTCCCAATGACTTGAGGCGGTCAATGATCAGTTGCCATGCACAGTCAACATCCTTGCTGATTTCACATTTACCATTGGTTGAACCGCCGCAGGGGCCATTTAACAATCGTTTGGCACAGCGGGAAACCGGGCAGATCCCCCCGGTATAGGCCAGTATGCACTGGCCACAGGCCTGACAGCGCTCGGTCCACAGGCCCCGCTGTTCCGTTGCACCCAGAAAGCAGGTGTTCACCCCGGGATAAACCGGCGTAGCGTGGTATTTTTCGGCCATGAATTGAACCCCCACACCGCAGGCCAGGCTCACCACCGCATCATACTGGTCGATGACATCCCGGATCTCCTCCAGGTATTCATGATCGCACTGCCGTTCAAGGGTAATCTCGTCAATCTTTGCTTCCCGCCCCTGATTTAAAAAATACATCCGCAATGTCGAGGCTAAGATCCCCACCTCTTTTTTGCCCCCGGCCTCACAGACCGTAACACACTCGTTGCAGCCGAGAACCAAAATTTTACTGAAATCCTTGACAATATCGATGATCTCTTCAATGGGTTTTTTGTCAGCGACAATCATAATGGTTGACCTTCCTTTCATGCACCAATTGGAATACTGAAAAAAATGAATATTGAGAACGTATGGTATCTCCTGGCGCTATCGGGTTTATGGGTCCAGCGCTTAAGGGCTCAGGCCGCCCGGACAGGCTGTTTTTTTTGCATGGCCAGTTTTATGGGGTTGGGTCCCATTTCCTCAATCCTTGCGGTCATCTCCACAGCATAACGGGCAAAGGTAGGCCCTTCACCGGATGACAGGTTGAACATTTCAACCCGCTGTCCACCGATCCCGATGGTATCGAGAATTTTCCGGGCCTGTTCAACATGCTTGCGTGCCCGAAAGTTGCCGGTATTGTAGTGACAGTCTCCCTCCATACACCCCACCACATAGACGCCATCGGCACCTTTTTCAAAAGAATGCAGGATATGGATGATATCCACCTTGCCTGTACAGGGCACCCGGATAATTTTAACACTGGCCGGGTATTGTAATCGCATGGAACCTGCCAGGTCCGCAGCGGTATACCCTCAGAAATCACAGCAGAATGCAATGATCACCGGCTCGAACGGACTGCTCATAAAACCCCCTCCAGCAAGGCATCCACCTTGCTTAAGATTTGATTGTCTTCATACCAGTTCAGTTCAATGGCCTTGGCCGGGCACTCTGCGACACAGGCACCACAGCCGTGACACAGGGCCTCGTCAATCTCGCTGACACCATCTGCATTGATGCGGGGAACATCATAGGTACAGGAGCGTACACACACCAGACAGGCTGCACAACGGTCGGCATCCACGTGGGCCGTTACCGCCGACAGGGTCAGATACGGGCTCGACAAAAAGGTGGTGGCCCTTGATGCCGCTGCCTGGGCCTGGGCAATGGTTTCGGAAATGAGCTTGGGGCCGTGGGCCGTGCCGCACACAAACACCCCTTCGGTGGCCATGTCCACCGGCCGTAGCTTCACATGGGCCTCCATGAAGTAGCCTTCTGTATTGCGGGCCAGCTTTAATATGGACGCCAGTTCTTCGGTGTCTTCTGCCTGCATTCCGGCGCTCAAGGCCAGAAGATCAGCCTGTACGCGCAGTTTGCGACCGAGGATAGGATCGGAAAAAGTGACCTGCACCCCGGCTTTGACCGATTCGACCTGGGGCGGATCTTCGGCATCGTAGCGGAAAAACAGCACACCCTGGCGCCGGGCCTCGGTATAATAGTCTTCCAGCAGTCCGTACGTTCGGATATCACGATAAAGAATATATACATGGGCCGCCGGATTTTTTTTCTTGATGGCAAGGGCGTTTTTGACGGCGCTTTGGCAGCAGATGCGCGAACAATTGGCGTTTTCTTTGTTTCTGGATCCCACACACTGAATCATCACCACCTGGTCCAGTCCCTTAGCGCCCTGCTGCTCCAGCCTTTCGGCCAGTTCAACCTGGGTCACCACCCGGGCATCCTGGCCGTAGCAAAATTCTTTGGGCCGGTATTCATTGGCGCCCGTGGCCAGAATAATGGCACCATGTTCGATTTTGCGTTCATACATGCCCGGGCCCACCAGGATTTCTGTCGTGAAATTGCCCTTAAAACCGGAAAAACCCACAATGAGACTGTTGGTCAACACCTGTATGCCGGGGTGATCCTTTATTCTGGCCGTCAGGTCGGCCACATAGGCCTGTACATCACTGCCTTCAATGGTGTGGAAAAGACGGTTGGCAAAACCGCCCAGACGGGATTCTTTTTCTATCAGCACGATTTCAAATTTCTGATCCGCCAGACTCAGTGCCGCGTTCATTCCCGCGATACCGCCGCCGATCACCACGGCTTTCTGGATGACGGGGATCCTTTTTTCATGCAGGGGATAAAGTGTGGCGGACCGGGCCACAGCCATCTGAACCAGTTTTTTGGCTTTTTCCGTGGCCTCCGCCGGCATTTTTGAATGAATCCACGAATTCTGGTTTCGGATATTGGCCATTTCAAACAGGTATTTGTTCAGGCCGCAGGCCTCCAGCGTTTCCATGAACATCGGTTCGTGGGTCTTGGGGCTGCAGGAAGCCACTACGACGCGGTTTAAACGATGTTCTTTAATTTTTTCTTTTATCGTCTCCTGGGTGTCCTGGCTGCAGGTGAACAGATTTTGATCGGTAAACACCACAAAGGGCAGTGTGGCCGCATGTTCCTGTACGGCATTGACATCGACGATACCGCCGATATTAATGCCGCAGTTACAGACAAAAACACCAATTCGAGGCGTTTGGCCCAGCACATCAATTTCTTCGGGAATTTCTATTGTAATCGTATCGCTTCCCCGTGCTTCGGCAAGATCGGCGGTGGCCGCAGCCGCAGCGGCACTGGCCTCGGTAATGGACCCGGGGATGTCTTTGGGCCCCTGAAAAACCCCGCAGGTATAGATGCCCGGAGAGGAAGTGGCCACCGGGGCAAAGGGGTCGGTCTGTATAAAATGATGCCTGTTGAGTTCAATTCCCAGTTTTCCGGCCAGGTCCACTGAGCTTTGCGGAATTTCCAGCCCCACCGAAAGGACCAGCATGCTGAATATTTCCTGTTTGATGGCCCCGCTTTCATCCACATACCGTATGGCCAGGTCACCGGTTTCAGGCACTTCATCCACCGAGTGAATCCGGGCCTTGATAAAATTGACCCCCTCATCATTCCTGGCCCGGTCATAGTATTTTTCGTAATCCTTGCCAAATGTCCGCATGTCCATATAGAAGACAACGCAGTCCAGGTCCCCGTGGGCGTGTTCCTTGGCAATCATGGCCTCTTTCACCGCGTACATGCAGCATACCGAAGAGCAGTAACTGTTGCCGCAGCGATTGCTGTCCCGGGATCCCACGCACTGCAGCCACGCAATGCGTTTGGGCTGTTCGCGATCTAAAGGACGCATCAGATGCCCGAAATAGGGCCCCGAGGCACTTAAAATCCGTTCGAATTCCTCACTGGTGACAACGTTGGCAAATTTATCATACCCCAGGTAATCCAGGCCCGAAGGGTCAAAGCCCTGGCTGCCGGCGGAAAGAATAATCGAGCCAACGGTCAACTCGCTTTTTTGTTCCCTGTCCGTGTAGCTGATGGCGCCGGCCAGGCACATTTTTTCACACAGACCGCAGCCGATACAGGCCTCCATGTCAATGGCAAAGGCCAGGGGGACTGCCTGGGCATATTCGATATAGGCGGCCCGGCGCTGGTCCAGACCCTTGTTGTAGGTGTTGACCGCGGATACCGGACAGTGACCGGCACATTCTCCGCATCCCGTGCATTTGACCGGGTCGATGAAGCGCGGATGGTTGGCAAGGGTGACCGTAAAGTTTCCGGGCTGGCCCGCCACTTTTTTGATTTCACTGCCTGTAATCAGGTTGATGTTCAGGTGCCGGCCGACCTCGACCAGTTTCGGTGAAATCACTCACATGGCACAGTCGTTGGTGGGAAATGTTTTGTCCAGACGCGCCATCATGCCGCCGATGGTGGGTGATTTTTCCACCAGGTGCACGTAGTAATCCGAATTGGCCAGATCCAGGGCTGCCTGCATGCCGGCGATACCGGCACCGAGCACCATTACAGAGCCGCTTTTTTTAGGATTATCCGATCCCATTATCTCTCCTTTATAAATTAAAGCACGGCAAACACGGGCTTTTTATCCACCATCTCCTGGAATGCCACCATGCCGGTTTTTTCCATGTCCGTCAGCAGCTGGGACACTTTTTGAAGATCCGCTCCAATCCGGGTGCTGATCTCGCGAACGGAGGTATGCCCCTGTTTTATGGCCCGGCAGATCAGATTTTTATAATACTCCCGCTCCAGGACAGCATCGAGTATGGATTCAATACGATCTTCTTCCCATTTTCGACCGTATACATCCCCCTCCCGGGTCAGTTTGACCTGTTTGCCCACTGTCCAGCGCATGGTCTCGCCATCAAGGGTTTGCATGGCGGCTTCCAGTTCCAGATCAAACGCGGCAGGGTCAAACCGGCCCAGTGACCTGACACAGCGGGTGACATCCTCAGCTATTGTTGCAAACCGCTGGGCCTCGGCCGAAGATACCCAGTAAAGATGCAGCCGGTCTTTGCCGATACCGCAAAGGTCCAGCAATTTTTGCGTCAGGATGATTTTTTTCTCAGCTTGTACATTACCATCCAGGTAATGGCAGTCGCCCATGTGTCACCCCGACACCAGGATACCGTCGCACCCCTGTTTCAATGCCTTGAGAATAAATACCGGATCCACCCGGCCCGAACACATGACGCGAATGGTTCTCAGGGTGGACGGGTACTGCAGGCGCGACACACCGGCCAGATCGGCCCCGGCATAGGCACACCAGTTACATAAAAAGGCTGCGATCTTTGGTTCAAATTCTGTCATCTGCTTTCCCTCATGTTCTGTTGATGCCACATTAAAAAAATTGCTTAAACGACCGCTTCGATGGCCGCCTCAATCTGTTGATCCCTGAAGTGCAGCATATCAATAGCGTGCTGCGGGCATGACGCGGCGCACAGGCCGCATCCCTTGCAGGCGGCTTCAATGTTCAAGGCCCGGAATCCTTTGCCTTCCACCACCTCCATCTCAATGGCCCCGAAGGCACAAATCTCGCTGCACAGACCGCAGCCGATACACAGATCTCGATCTACCCGGGACACCAGGGGCGATACCATGATGGCACTGCGCGCCAGCACGGTTGAGGCCCTGCCGGCCGCGGCAAGGGCCTGGGATATGCTTTCATCGAGGGATTTGGGATAATGGGCCAGGCCGCAGACAAACAGACCATCTGTGGCGAAATCCACCGGCCGCAGTTTGGCATGGGCCTCCATAAAAAACTTTTCCGAATTCAACGGAACCTTGTAAAGATGCGCGATCTCTTGGGGATCTGAGGGTTCGATGGCTGTGGCCAGATTGACAAAATCCGCTTTGATCCGGACATGCCGGCCCAGTGTCGGTTCAAATACCGTCACCACCAGACCGCTGTCTGTCTCGCTTACCACGGGTTTGTTTTCAAGATCATAGCGAATGAAAATAACGCCTATTTCACGGGCCTTTTTGTACAGCGTTTCGGTTTCCCCGGGGGTCCGGATATCACGGTACAGAACAAATACATCCGCATGGGGGTTGTTGGTTTTAATGGTCAGGGCCTGGGAGACGGCCGCCGTGCAGCAGATATTCGAGCAATAGGGCCGGTGATCATCCCGGGATCCGACACATTGGATAAAGACAACGCTGTCGGCATCTTTCAGGCGGTGGGGGGCCAGTTCCAGATCATGCCAGCGGGTCACCCGGTTGTTTTGGCCGTAAAGATATTCATCCGTGTCTGTGGCACGACCGCCGGTGGCGATGATGGTGACCCCGTGGGCGATGGTTTGAGGCAGATCTCCTGTGGCAACGATGGTTTCAAAATTGCCGATAAACCCGGAGGCGCCGGTTATGCGGGTATTGAGCAGCACAGTAATGTCCGGATGGGCCGTTACCTGCCCGGTGAGTTCTGAAACAAACTGTTTGACATCCCTTCCCTGCCAGGTCTTTACCAGATCCAGGGCAGCGCCACCCAGGTTTTTGGAACACTCCACGATGACAGCGGGAAAGCCCTGGTCGGCAAGGCTTAACGCGGCGGTCATGCCGGCTACCCCACCGCCGATCACCAGGGCTTTTTTTTGTACCGGCACCGACAGTTCGGGTATCGGTTCCAGTAAGGCCGCCCGGGAAAGGGCCATGCGTACCAAGTCCTTTGCCTTTTCCGTGGCCTTGTCCCGGTCCTTTGAATGGCACCAGGTGCACTGGTTTCTGATGTTGGCCATCTCAAACAGGTAGGGGTTCAAGCCGGCATTGCGAATGGTTTCCTGGAACAACGGTTCGTGGGTTCTGGGGGTACACGCCGCCACCACAATCCGGTTCAGGTTTTTTTCTTTTATCACCTGGACCATTTTATCCTGGGTGTCCTGGGCACAGGTAAATAGATTCTCTTCCACATACGCAACGCCCGGGAGCCCACTGGCATACTCGGCGATGGCCGGAACATCTGCAAATCCCCCGATATTGACCCCGCAATTGCATACAAATACACCAATGCGTGGTGCTGCCGACGCCGACGGTATCTCTTCGGGGAATTTTTTTGCCCTGACCAGGGTGTTCCGGGATTCGGCAAGACCGATTGAAGCCCTGCAGGCCGCCGCACTGGCCTCCATTATCGATGAGGGGATATCCTTGCAGCCCTGGAGTGCACCGGCCACATAAATCCCCGGCCGTGTCGTTGTCACCGGGTCCAGACTATCGGTTTTGACAAATTTAAACGGGGTCAGTTCCACCCCTATCTTTTGGGCTGTCCGCACAGCGGTGGCATTGGGTTCCATACCCACGGACAGCACCACCATGTCAAAATCTTCGTTGATATTCCGGCCGGCCTCGGTGACATAGGTCAACGTCAGTGTGCCGGCGGCGTCTTTTTCAATGATGGAATGAACCCGGGACCGAATAAAGCGGATGCCCTTGTCTTTGGCCTGGTTATAATATTTTTCAAAATCCTTGCCCGAGGTGCGGATATCCATGTAGAAAATCGTTCCCTGGTATGGGTCTCCCACATGTTCACCGGCAATAACCGCTTCCTTTATGGCATACATACAGCACACGGAGGAGCAATAGGCATTGTCGCACCGGTTAATGTCCCTTGATCCCACGCACTGAAGCCAGGCAATTCTGCGGGCCGTAGTGCCGTCCGAAGGACGCTGCACATGGCCCCCTGTGGGACCGCCGGCAGCCAGTATCCGTTCAAATTCTATGCTGGTAATAACATTTGGCAGGCGGGTGTGCTGATAATGGTCCAGGTGGTCCGGGTTAAAAGGGGTATACCCGGCCGTCAGGATAACGGCACCGACGGTGATGGAGATATCCTCCTTCCGATCATCAAAATTAATGGCATTGGTGGGGCAGAATTTTTCGCAGGCCCTGCAGCGGCCCTTTTTTTTGAAATAGATGCAGTGATCCGCGTTGATGACATATTTCAAGGGTACCGCCTGGGGGTAGGGGACGTAGATGGCCTTGCGTTTGCTTAGCCCCTCATTAAACGGATCAATTGTTTTGGCAGGGCATTTTTCCGCGCACAGCCCGCAGGCAATACATTTCTCCATGTCCACGTAGCGGGGGTGCTTTCTGATGCCCACTGAAAAGTTGCCTTCTTCGCCACTGATGTCAGTGATTTCAGAAAGGGTTAGCAGCGAAATGTTCATGTGCCGGCCGACCTCGACCAGTTTAGGGGAAATAATTCACATGGAACAGTCGTTGGTGGGAAACGTTTTGTCCAATTGTGCCATGGTACCCCCGATGGCCGGGGTTGATTCAACCAGATAGACATAATATCCGGAATCGGCCAGATCCAGGGCGGATTGCATACCGGTGATGCCACCACCAACAACCATGACCGCCCCTTTTTTTTGCTGCATCTCTTTTTTCATCGTTTCTATACCCCCATACCGCCTAAGATTTCCGGAATCTTTTTTTCCCAGCCGATGGTGACAAGATTGACGCCGGGAAACCCCGCTTTTTTTATTTCAGCCACCATTTCTGAGGCTATACGGACACATTCACGAGCCTTATCCGGTGCTTTTTGAATCCGCGTGATGATTTTATCGGGCATATGCACATGATCCATATTGCGCGCCATGTAACGTGCCATTCCCAGGGATTTCAGTAACAATACGGTGGGGAAAATTTTGGTGTGGCGCTCTTCCACACGGTCTAAAAACGGTTTTATCGCCCCTGTGTCAAAGACGGGGGGGATAATGAAAAATTTACAACCCGCCTTTATTTTAGCGTCCAGCGCCACCATTTCGCCATCGAGATCTTTGCCCCTTGCGCCGGCATTTGCCACCGACCCCACCAGAAACGTTGGCGCGCCTTCAATCTCGATGCCGGCCATATCCCTTCCACTTTGCAGCGTCTGGATGGCCTGCAACAGTTCTATCTGCTTTATATCGTATACGGCCCGTGCCTGATGATGATCACCAAAACCGGTATCCTCGCCGGTAACGGTCATTATGTTCATGATGCCGCACCCATTGGCCGCCAGAATATCCGCCTGCAGGGCCAGTCGGTTGCGATCCCGGCAGCAGATCTGCATCACGGTCTCAACGCCGTGTTTCTGTAATATCAGGCTGCCGCCCAATGCACTCATCCGCATAACGGCATTGCTCATTTCCGGTACAATGAACGCATCCACCACACCCTTGACCCGCGTTGCATTTTTGATCATAGTGGTTGTGTCGGATCCCTTGGGCGGCTCTATTTCCGCCAGAATTGCAAATTTCCCGCCGTTTATTTTTTCTTTCAGTTTCATTATGACCCCTAGAAAATTAACCGGATTAATAAGCAGGATACATTCATACTAATTTCATGTGATATATTCCTACCATTTGAATGTGATATGTCAAGAAAAAATTCGCTGCATGATTTTTTTGAACCCCGGCTGTATCGCAATATAAGGAAATATCCCAGTTGCTTTTAAAAACTGAACGCAATTCATATCTTATTGTCTTGACTAATTGATTTTATCCATTTAGTCAAGCTAATTTTTAATAGTTTATAAATAGTGTTAAGCAGGTCGTGCAGGTCAGCTCCGACAGGAATAAATTTGATGAATGACGGATTTAATGAAACTGTTTTTTTTTTATAAGTGGAGCAGCGGCAAAAACGGTATAAAGAAAGGGTGTCGTGCAGCGGTTATGCTGCCAGGTGTACAGAGTTGCTCACAGTAAGACGGGTCTTTACTGGGTCCGGGTCCGGCACCCCATACGATTGGATATCAGGTTGCTGAGCTTGCGTTCAAGGATGGTATATGAATAATATTTTTTGGCTTTTTGAAAGTTATATTCCACTATTTCTTTATATTGTTGCCGGTCGTCCAGTATGGCTCTGGCCTTGTTTACAGAGCTTTTTGTAACATACCCGTCAATTTCGATGACCTTAAACCCTTTGGGCTTGATGTCGATTGAATAGATTGAGTAGGTGTTGACCAGAATCGGTTTTTTAAAATAGATGGCTTCCAGAAAGGCATTGCCAAATCCTTCAAAATTTGAAGGATAGGTCACTATATCGGCGTGGGGATAAATATCATCAAGGGTGTAAATTTTGCGTCCGTCCTGAGTGTGGGATCGTTTTTCATTGATGATATCAGATACAAATATCGTCTTGACCTTCAGCGATTTTGAGTATTGGCGGACCCGCTGTTCATATCCATGCCCCTCGTCTCCCGAAGCGTGGGAAATAACGAGTTTGGCCTTTCTTTTAAGATGGCTGACAAATTCAATGGCATGTTCAATACCTTTGCGTTTCACTATTCGGGTGGGCTGCAGGATAAAAAGTTCATCATCTTCAATACCCAGTGCCTGGCGAACATCCGCCGCATAAGCATCCGCGGGGGCCGGCGGGTTGTCAAAATCCATGACATTGGGGATGGTCGTGGCTGATATGCCGGTTCTAAGGCTGAGTTGGTTGTTCGCCGAACTGTTAATGACCACATGGTCCATGGCCGGCAGATGCGGGGGGAATGCCATATTCAGGTATTCCCAGACGCCGTTTGTCATAAAATGCTGGCGTTCCCAGAAAAAGTCATGGTGGTGTGCGATGGTATTGATCTGTGTTTCTGCGATAACTTCGGTTAAGGCTATGCCCAGGGGTATGTTCAACGGAATCGTCAGTGCATTCTCGACAACCAGCGTATCGATGTTGAATTTTTTAATAAACGCATACAGCTGGTCTTTCAATTTTTCCCTGACCGCATAAATTTTTTGGGTAACGGCGCGTTTACGGGCCTGAACGCCAAAGGTGGACCGATATATTTTTCGGATCTCAGGATCCTTGAAATGGGCCTTTGGCGCAACATAGGAATACTCGGGTGCGCGGTCACATTCCCCTGCGAAATAAAAGCAGGTAAATCCCATTTTGGTAAAAATCGTTTCCCATTTTGCCGTTTCCAGAGAGACACCATCGGTGCCGGCCAGACGTGTGGCAATAAAACCGACATTGTGTTCCCGATGACAGATGTCGCAATAGGCCATTTTCACTCCCCATGGTTATCGTCACAGTAAGATAGCGGTACTGCAATTTTTAGTGGCTAATTTCTGTAATTTTTGTTTTTTATGTCAAAAAAAAATCACAATAATCAAAAGACAAATTACAAACAAATCACAATGATTAAAATTCTAAATTCCAAAACAGGGAGAAATCAAAATACACAGCAATTCAAGACTATATGGGATTAATCAAATGGCTTTTGATCTTGTTTGAGATTTGAACATTGTAATTTGGAATTTGTTTGGCATTTGGTGTTTGTAATTTGTGATTTGCGGCATGCGCCTTTTTAACAGCGCCGGTTTATCCAGGTTAGGGTGTCCCAAAAACCTGCTTTAAAAGATCCGTTGTTTGTCTGAGCGGGTTCTCGCGGATAGCCGCCTCCTCTTTGGCCACATAATAAAAAATGCCATCCAAACTTTTTCCAAGGACATAGGCCGTCAGGTCGGCCTTGATATCGGGAACCAGCGGCAGTTCCCGATACTTGCCCATGACCTGGTCGTACGTCTGAATGGCGCCCACCTGTGACAGGCTGTCCGTCACGATGGGTTGCATCTCTTGGGTGAGGGCGGGCGTCATCTTGCCTTTGAAATACTGGGTCGCCGAATCCTTGGGGCCCTTATAAATAGTCTGGACATCTTCGAAGGTCATTGAGGTGATGGCGTCCCAAAACAGTGCCTTGGCTTTGGGCGTGGCGGCTTCTGCAGCCCGATTGAGTTTGAGCTCCAGGTCATCTATGGACTGGGACATGCCTATTTTGGACAGAACCGATTTAACGGTTTCCAGCTGTTTGGGCAAAGGGATGTGGATCGCGCTGTCTGCGTTGAATCCGTCGGCCCGGCCCAGTTGGGCCACCACATTTTCAGTACCGATGTGCAGGGCTTCCTTGAAAGCGGACGAGATATCACCGGCGGTATTGTCCGATGTTTCCTTTTCCCCACTGATTGACTTTAGGATACTGGCACCCTTGTCCAGCCAGCCGCTCCGAGCCGTGGCCACCATGCCGAACATCAGGCAGAAGGTGGCTGCGGTTAGAATAAAGATCGGGCTCCTGCCATATTTTTTTAATATCAAAGACATGGGCATCCTCCCTTTTTTATGGGTTGTGAAAGCAATTCATTTTATTATTATAACCACGAAGTCTCCGGAATGCACGAATTTTTTCGGCATTCGGATTTTGCTGATAAAGGGGACCTTTTGGGTTCCGGGTTTTCCGGATCAGGGTGTCCTCGGGGATAGAGGCATCTTGACACCCTATTTTTTTTACGTCATAACCGAGCTGCAAAAAGGGCACTATGAATGATGATGAACTCGTAAAAAGTCGAATTTAGACGGTCTCGTAAAAAGTATTTGAGATGGCTAAGTAGAAAGCTTCATTACAAGGCATAGCGGTTGTCCAGGGGAGAAGGCAACCATATGGTTGTCGAGCCTCTGGACAACCGCTATAACGCAGTAGATGGAGACTTTTTACGACGCCATCAATGATGGCGTGGTTTAAAACATCAGACAGGTTAAAACTTTTGAAGTCAAAAACAATTGAACTGGATAACATCGGGCCTGTTTTGCTGGAACGCAGCAGCCGGGCATGTCATATCAATATTTCCATCCGGCCGCACCGGGGCGTTCGGGTGGCGGTCCCCTTCGGGGTATCCTTTGATGCGGCTGAAAAAGTGGCCGTCGAAAAGGCCCCCTGGATCAGCCGGCATCTGAAAAAGATAACAGCACAAGAGCAAATAGCGTGTCCGTTGCCTGGCAGCGGGACGATCAACCGGGTAAAAGCCCGTAAAAAACTGGTCCGGCGCCTCGATGAATTAACGGCACGGTACGGATTCAGCTACAACCGGGTGTTTGTGAGAAACCAGAAAACCCGGTGGGGCAGCTGCTCTGTGAAAAACAACATCAACCTGAATGTCAACCTGGTGAACCTGCCCGGGGAACTGCTGGATTACGTTATCGTGCACGAACTGATGCATACCCGGATCAAAAATCACGGCAGCGCGTTCTGGAAAGAACTGGACCTGCTCATGGGCAATGCACGGCAACTGGACAAAGACTTAAACCGGTATAAAATTCCCCTCTGTTGACGGAAAATGTCTTCCGGGCGGGATGGGTACGCGTGTTATTCACTTTTGAAGGTGGTCCGCATGAATCGGGATAAATCCGAGAGCCCGAAGGTGATATTCAGCCTGTTTTTCAAGATTGTCAGATCGTCATGAAGCTGCTTTGCACTTTGGTATCTTTTGTTTTTATCTTTTTCCAGGCATTTATGTACAATTTTGTTTAAACCATCCGGAATATCCGAGCGCAATTGGTCCAACGGCGCAATGTTTTCGACCGGTATGGCCTTGATCGCTTCAATGGCGTTGGCAAAGTGGTATAACCGTTGACCGGACAGAATTTCATAAAACACAATGCCCAGGGAGTAGATATCGGACTGGTGATCCGCTTCTTTACCCAGCGCCTGTTCGGGGGACAGATAGGAAAGCTTCCCCTTGATGACCCCTGCCTGGGTAAGGCTGGGTTCCGAGGTTGCCTTGGATATGCCGAAATCGCTTAATTTAACTTCGCCCTGAAATGAGAGCAGGATATTCTGGGGGCTGATATCACGGTGTACGATGTTCAGGGGCTGGCCGGTTTTATCGTCTTTTCTGGTATGCGAGTAATCCAGCCCATTGCTGATCTGCAAGGCGAGAAAAACAGTCAGCTCGATGGGCAGGCCGGTTTTGAAAAAGGCCATGACTTCGGCCAGGTTTTTCCCGTCGATATACTCCATGGCAATAAAATAGATATTTTTGATATTTCCGAAATCCATAACCTGTACGATGTTCGGGTGCTGCAAAAGGGCGGCCAGCCTGGCTTCGCGGATAAACATGTTGATAAAATCCTTGTTTTCGGCAAGGTGCGGCAATACTTTTTTGAGCGCAACGTTGCGCCGAAAGCCGTCTCCACGGATGTAGTCAGCCCTGTGCATCTCAGCCATGCCGCCCTGACCTATTTTTTGGGTGAGGACATAGGGCCCGAGCTGAGATAAATTTTCCAGTTCCGCCTGTTTTTGCAGCTTCTTTTTTTGGGCCGAACGGCTCATCAAAAACAGGGCCAAAACCAGCAAAATGGTCGTTGTGACCAGTATCGCGATGGGCGGCAGCTTATTTTTTTTCAGCGCCCTGAAAAGGGGTTCCGCCGATAGCCCCAGGTGGACTTTCCCAATGCTGGTACCGGCATATGTTATGTTTTTTTCAAACGTAAGGGCCTTTGTACCGTCGGGCATATGTCCGGAAGCGATTTTGACGTCCTTGATAACGTCGATATTTTTTACATCGGCCAGCGGTGAAAACGGCCGGTTGATATTTTCCGGACGGCTATGGGCCATGACCTGATTCTGGTGATCACAAATGGCTGCAAACACGACGTGTCCGGTTTTTGATATGTCGCCAATCGCTTGGTTTAACGCCAAAATGTCGGCTTCCAGCAAAGACGGGCCGGCGTTTTGGGACAGGTTAAGGGCCAGGGATACCCCTGTTTGAAAAAAATCCGTTTTTATGCGATGGCCCTGATTCTGAAAAACGAAATAGCAACCCATATTTATGATCAGCCAAATAGCAAGTCCGGCAATCATACTTTTTTTATTTGCCGCCATTGCTGCCACAGCCTTTAATTTGTTGGCAGTTGACGTCATCGTGTTGGTGGAAAATTGTTTTATCCACGTCATGGTGGCAGATCCCTTGTTATCGGCATTCATTTTGTTGCTCCCTGTTCCAAATCATTGCAAGCGGATTTTCGGCCGAATTTTTACGAGTTCATCATTTTTGAATGGGCCAATTTTTGTATTATTTCAGTACATTGAATAATAACACGGGTTTTAAGCCAGCCGAGATCGTCTCTGGCTGCAATCGCGGCAAGGGTCAATCCCTTTTCCGGCCGGACCGGGTGGGTCTCTGACGGATCAACAGCCGAGTGGATGATGATCTGGGTGTCCAGGTCCGCAAAATTAAGTCGTGTCGGTGTGACCGGTTTTTCGACTCCGCACAACGGGCATGTCATTTGCGTGTAGCGACCCATTGGATCTGACGGTTTCCACTGCCTGCCCGGGAGCCGGGAAAAGTATCCGGCATAGCGGGTGCTGCCTTTAAAGTAAAAACCGAAAAAAACAAGGAAAAGAACACATAGGCTGGCTGTTGCCGCAAGGATAAAGCCGTTTTTTAATCGGACGATGGCATCCGCTGAAAAAGCCAGATAAATTTCTCCGATTTTAGTCCCCGAGAAAGCAACATCGGCGGAAAATTCCATTAAGCGGATGCGATCCCGCGTTCTGCCTTCCCACACATTTACATCGTCAATGGAGGATATTTTTTTTCTGTTTGCGGGAAGCAGTAATCCCGGGCTGGTATAGGCAATGGTTTTGTTTTTGTGGTCCACGATAGAGGCATAGACGATATCCGGGTTTCCGGCAATTTCATCCAGCATCTGACTCAGCATGTGCATGTCTCTTTCCAGAAGCGGCAGACCTGCCTTTTGAACGAGTTTCCGGGTTGACGCAATGCCGTTGCGGGAAATGGTTTGTTGCAAGGCATTGATTTTCAGGGAGATGAACAGATATGCGACGGTGCATACGATCCACCAGGCACATAAAAGTAAAATCAGGTGTTTTAGTGTCTTCGCCCTGTTGGTCATGGCACCCCCGGTTTTCGGGTTCAAAGATTGCGTCGGCGTTGCAAGACGGGGTGAAATTGCTTCAATATATTGATTAAATTTATGATAAGGCTTTCCGGTTGTCAAGGCACTTGTTTAAAAGGCAATAAAAAAACAGGTTAAATATGGCCTCAGCGCAGATTGCTACTTTTTTAAATAATGTTAAACGTATTAAAAAAGAAGATGTGTCTGCAGCGGGTTCTTTCTTGAGTTTGTAAGATTGTTATGCTATAAATTTTGCTTTCGATTTTTAATTGCCGATAAATCCGCGCGCCCGGAGCACTTGGCGTGATGGCCAATTGATATGATGGATATTTTCCCCCCGGACACGAATGCAATGAGTAAGCTGGGTTTAAGACATGGACTATTCTTCGTGATGATGGTAATTGCTGTCAATTTTCTGCTGATATCCTGCAGTTCGCTGAAACCCGGGTTGCCATCGCCCGATCAGTCGATTTTCAGATCAAATGATTATGTTGTCTATAAACTGCAGGCCGGGGACACGTCGGCCGCTCTGGCCCAAAAATACCTGGGAGATGAACGTAAATACTGGCTGATCGAAGATGCGAATGAAAACCGGCCTTTCAAAACCGGTATGTTTATTCATATCCCCCTGAAGGATCCGAACCGGGCCGGGCTGTCGCTGAAGGGGTATCAGCAGGTCCCGATCCTGTGTTACCACAGGTTTGCGGAGGAATGCACATCTTCGCTGTGTATGCCGGCACACCTGTTTGAACAGCAGATGAAATTTTTAAAAGAAAACGGTTACCGTGTCATTTCACCCGAACTATTGCTTGACTTCCTGGATTATCGCCATTCGATTCCTAAAAAATCGGTTATCATATCCATTGATGACGGGTACCGGTCGGTTTATAATGTCGCTTACCCTATTTTGAAAAAATACGGCTTTACAGCCACCTTATTCGTCTATATCGATTATGTCGGTGTTTCATCCAAATCCATCACCTGGCAGCAGCTTGCGGAAATGAAAGCGGCTGGATTTTGTATCGGTTCACATACCGTTGCCCATAGCGACCTGTCCAAAAAATCCGACGGTGAAACCGAGAAGGCCTATCTGGAACGGGTCAGACGGGAACTTACCCTGTCCAAAGAGGTCCTTGACCGAAAACTGTCCCAGGATACTTTCGTTCTGGCATATCCGTTTGGACGATATACCCGGCAGGTGCGGGATATGACCAAGGCGGCCGGATACCGGTTGGCGATGACCGTAAAACGCGGTGGAAATCCGTTTTTTATGAATCCCCAGACACTGAATCGCGAGATGGTTCTAAAAAGGGATATGCAAACGTTTATTTCGCATTTGAAGGTGTTGGAGGCCCGGGCTGAGGGTAAATCGGTCCAATGATTTTGCCAAAGGCCAGTTACGATCGATATTAAGCAATTGGGGTAGCATCAAGGGATATCCACTTGAAACGGCAGGGAGCTTATTGTTATGGAAACCACAATGAAAAATATCACACTGGCTTTTATGGGCATTTTGCTGATGCTCAATTTCGGCTGCGCAACGACGACACCACCGCCGACACCGCCGGAAAAAGAAAATCTCGTTGAAACATATCTTAAGACCGCACAGACCCTTGAATCTGAAGGCAATACGGTTGAAGCGGCCAAACAGTATAAGCTGGCCCTGACTGTGGATCCACAGGATCCGATGGCACAGGAAAATGCCGCCCGCCTGGACGCTGAGTTGATCCGTCTGTCGGAAGAACAGTATCAGGCCGGAATGACGTATCACCGGCAGGGGAAATATGGTCTCGCCCGGCAGGCATTTCTTTCCGCACTGGCATACTGGCCGGAACATACCCGGGCGGCTGAAATGCTGATGCGCCGGGAGAAAAGAAAGACCCAAAATTATGTTTTCCATATTATCCAGCCCGGAGAGAGCCTGGCCAAGCTGGCCAAGCAGTATTACGGCGATTATAAAAAATACACCATTATTGCGGAATACAACGGCCTTGAAGATGCCGCCCAGATCAGCGTAGGCC
Source organism: uncultured Desulfobacterales bacterium (assembly GCA_942490765.1). Classification (GTDB taxonomy): domain Bacteria; phylum Desulfobacterota; class Desulfobacteria; order Desulfobacterales; family 4572-123; genus 4572-123. The sequence goes on from CALNYM010000024.1 coordinate 189,466, forward strand.
AGAAAATCATGATTCCTGAAATAGCGGAGGATGCACCCGGAGAGAGTGGAAACGGTGATACGGGGCAAGAAAAGAAATTCATCATTCATGCCCTGATGCCGGGTGAAAGCCTTTCAAAACTGGCCCAAAAATATTACGGAGATTATAAGCGCTTCGATATTATTGCGGAATATAACGACATGGAGGATGCCACCCGGGTGAAAATCGGTCAGGAAATCAAAATCCCCGTGATTGAAGGCCTGCCGTTCTATGCCGATAAGCCCGAAACAGCTGCCGCGGCCCCGGTGGCGGCACCGGCGCCGCTTTCTCAAGTGGTTGCGGATGATTCGGTTCAGGAACCCGGGGAACAGGAAACGATGGAACCGAATACGGCCGGGACCGATACAGTGGACACGTCGTTATCCCAGGTGGATAGTTACCGCGACCTGGGCATCAGCCTGTATAATGAAAAAAAATACCAGGATGCCATATTTGAACTGCAGAAAGTTGTGGCCGCTGATTCGGAAGATGAACAGGCCAGGCAGTACCTGGCCCTGGCCTATCTGCGCCAGGGGGAGATTCTGCTGGGTCAAAAGAATTTTTCCGATGCCAAAAAACAGTTTGAAACCGCCCTGCAATATGATGCCGGGTGCACCGCCTGCCGGGATGGGATAGGGCGCTGTGATGCCGCCATGACGGATGAAATACAGGCCGTCGGAATCGATCTGTTCAACCGGCAGCAGTACGCCCAGGCAATTTCAAAATTTGAACAGGTTCTCGGGATACGGGCAGATGATCCGTCGGCGCTGGCGTATCTGTCCCGGTCCTATTTTCAATCCGCCCTTATTTTGTACAATAACGGGGATTACCTTAACGCCAGAGACCAGTTTGAAACGGCCTTGCAGTACGACAGCAGTTGCCGGCAATGTGGGGATTATGTCAAAAAAGCATTAGATACCTATCTTGAAATCCATTATAATCTGGGGATGACCGCCTTTGGTAAAGAGGACCTGGTCTCGGCCATAAAAGAATGGGAACAGGTGGTCGCCGTCAATCCGTCCTACAAAGCAGCCGATTCGAACCTGAAGAAAGCAAAAGCACTTTTTGAAAGACTGGAAAAAATCAAACAAAATAGTCAGGCGGTTCAGTGATGATGAACTCGTAAAAAGTCGTATTTAGACGGTTTCGTAAAAGGTTCAAATTCAAGGCGCGCAAATTTTGCAATTATGAGGCGTAACCATCGACCGTTGAATGATTGCGAAATGCAGCGCAACGCAGGAGTTGGACTTTTTACGAGACCGTCAGTGATGGTTTTAAAATTCCAAAACAGCATACACCCGAAGGGCAAATCATATGGATCGGCGTATTTCCAGTCCCAAACCTGAACCGGCACTTGATATCGATGCTGTGGCCGCCCGCATCGCGAAGACCCAGAAAAAAAACGGGGAAATTCCATGGCATGCCGAGGGCAAGACAGACCCCTGGGACCATGTTGAAGCGGCCATGGGGCTGACCATCGGCGGATATCTCGATGAGGCCCGGCGGGCATATGCCTGGATGCAAAAGATGCAGCTTGCCGACGGGAGCTGGTATGCGGCGTATCAGGATGGGAAGCCCATCGATCAGACCCACGACACCAACATGTCATCCTATATAGCCGTGGGGGCCTGGCACTACTATCTGGTCACTGAAGATGCTGCCTTTCTGGCGGATATGTGGGAAACCGTGCAGCGGGCCATGGCATTTACGCTTTCCATGCAGGCCAGGGGGGGTGAAATTTTCTGGGCTAGGAACCAGGCCGGTATTATCGATCCCATGGCATTGCTCACCGGATCGAGTTCCGTGTACATGAGCTTGAAGTGCGCCCTGGCCGTCTGCGGGCGGCTGGGCAACAAAAGGCCTGCCTGGAAAACGGCATTGCGCCGCCTTGAATCGGCCATCCGGCACCGGCCCCATCTCTTCAATATGACAAAATCCCGGTTTTCCATGGACTGGTTTTATCCCATTCTCTGCGGTGCCCTGGATCATAAGGCGGCCCAGGAAAGAATCGATAAATTCTGGAAAAAATTTGTCGTCGAGGGGCAGGGGGTCAAGTGTGTTTCCGATGAACCCTGGGTAACCGTGGCGGAAACCGCGGAGCTTATTTTAACCCTTGCCGCCGTGGGCCGGCAGGACCTTGCCGGTATTATTTTTAACTGGATCAGTGAAAAGCGATTTGAAGACGGCTCCTTCTGGTGCGGATTTACCGTTCCGGACATGATCGTCTGGCCCGAAGAGAAAATAACCTGGACCAATGCTGTTTTGCTCATGGCTGCCGATGCGCTCTATCACCTCACGCCGGCCAGCCGTATTTTTGATCATGGGGCATGGAACACATCCGCGTCGGATTCGGAACCGATTTTTAATGGCGCTTAGCCGGCACTGATGCGCAAACCCGAATCTGGATAAACCGGAAAATACAAATTACAAATACCAAAAGCCAAACAAATTCCAAATTCCAAATCTCAATGGCCAAATCACAAACAAGAATTACAGAATTTAGCTACTAAAATTGGAAACGCTTGTTTGGATTGTTTGTCTAAAAGGCGGGCTTTTTGAGAAGAGATCACCGTCCCTATTTTTTAAAAAAACTGCACCTCAGGGTTCAAGAGGTCTATGTCAAGCATTTCCTGCGGCCTCAGCTGGCATCCCTGGGGCCTGATTTTACATTCATGAAACCCTGGTATGTGGAACTGTTCGGCTCGCCCATAGAAATCGGCAAATGCGTTAATGTCATTGCCACGGCGGACAACAGGGTGCGGCTTTCCGTATGGCCCATGAAACCTGATGCCGGGCGCATCAAAATCGGTGACTACTGCCTTATCTGCCCGGGGGTTCGCATTGGATGTGCCCAGGAAATCATCATCGAAGACAATTGCATGATCGCCAGCAATGCCTATATCACGGATTCGGACTGGCATGACCTCTACAACAGAATCGCCGGGGGCAGGACCGGCCCGGTGCGGATTGAAAAAAACGCATGGATCGGAGACAGTGCCATCGTCTGTAAAGGGGTTACCATCGGTGAAAACAGCATTGTCGGTGCCGGCTCCGTTGTCACCGGGTCCATTCCGCCCAACACCATAGCCGCCGGCAATCCCGCCCGGGTCATCAAGGCCCTGGACCCCAAAGAAAAAATGACCACTCGAGATGTCTGGTTTTCCAATCCGGCCCGGTTGTCCGGGGAGATCGACCGGCTTGACCGGGACAATCTCAAGGGCAATACGATGCTGCACTGGGTCCGGCACGTGCTGTTTCCCCGGGATAGAGAGTAGGTCTGTCTCAGATGCGGCCGTTTCTGTCCGCCCAATTCAAGAATTTGAAGATCAGGCCGGCAGCCATGGAGATGAGACCACTGATGGCAAACAGTGTAAAAATACCTGTTTTCTCATACAGATAACCGCTCATCAGGAACCCTGCCATCAGCCCCATACCGTAGGTCATGGCATTGTTGGCTCCCTGTCCCAGGGACTTGGCCCCATCGGGCATCATCCGGTCGATATAAAGGATGCTGGCCATATGGAAGGTGCCATATGTAACGGCATGCAGCAACTGGGACAACAGAAGAACCGACCAGGAGCGGGTCGAAAAAAGGATCAGCCACCGAAGGGTTGCCGCCCCAAAGGAAAAAATCAATACGGTTTCAAGGTCAAAACGTTTGAAGAGGGTGTCTGATTTTATCATTACCAGAATTTCGGCAATGGATGCCAGTGCCCAGGCCAGACCGATAAATGTCTTGTCGTAGCCCAGTTTTTCGAGGTGGATGGAAAAAAAACCATAATAGGCGCCGTGACTGACCAGCATCAAAAAACCACACATCAGGAAGATGATGATTTTTGGTTTCAGCAAAAGTCGGATGGGGGACCTTTGTGGCAAGGATTTTGAAATCGGACGGTGCGGAATTTTAAGTGACCCGAATGCCTGAAGGAAAGATCCGCATAGAATCAAGAGCACAATGATGCTGACCGGGTAACTGTCCATGAGACGGCCGATGGAAAAAACCACGATGATAAAACTGATGGATCCCCAGGCTCTCAGCTGGCCGTAACGGTTTTTTTCCTTGCCCAGGACATCCAGGGTAAAGGCTTCCAGCAAAGAGATGATCGGGGCATAAAACACCCCGTAAAGCAGGGTTATGCCCAGCATCATCACAAAATCGGTGGTCCCTAAAAATAAGGCCCAGACGGCTGTGCTGGCCATGTTGCATAGGATATAGATGGATCTTCGTGCATTAAACCGGTCTGCCAGGGCGCCCCAGATCATAGGGAAGATGATCATGGTGATGGTTTTAGCGGCCGATAATACGCCGATTTGAAATCCGGTGAAATGGAGATGAAAGCAATAGAGGTTAAAATACGGCAAAAAGATACCCATCACCCCGAAATACAGAAAATACTGGGTGCGGATAATATTTTGGGGTGAAAAAAGCGGTTTTTCTTTCATAGGATCATAATACGTGATTTTCAACCGGGCCGCAAAGAAAATATACCGCCGTTCATGAAAGTGTTGATTCAACGGGATATTATCTATTTGGTTCCTTGCTGTTTCAAGTGGGGCGCCCCGGGATACTGTCATCCGGATGCTCAAAAAACTCGGCGCTAAGCGGTCGTAATGCCGGACAGGAGATTGCCGCAACCTGCTTGGCAGTTATCCGTTGTAAATAGAGATACAGGCGGCAATTGTTCGGTCCTGTCCGGCCTAACGATCGCTAAGCCCCTCAGACAGTTTCAAGCTTCCGGATGACAGTATCCCGGGGCTTTATCGAGTCAATTTTACCCACACGAAACAGCGAGGAGCCATCTATTTCTTTACAACGCTCTGAACCAATGTTAATATTTTTGTGACATTATTATTAACCAAGCATGTGGGAGTATAGCAATGAATTATATCAAAATTCGATTTGGAGGTGATTTCGACCATTTCGAGAAAAATATGGAAGATATTTTTCGAGGCATGAGCCCTGTCTTTGCCCTCTCTGAACATCCCTGGAAACCCCAGATGGATATTTATGAAACCCCGGAAGAAATTATTGTTCTCGGGGAAATTGCCGGTGTCAGCAAAGAAAATCTGGAAGTGGAAATCAATCGAAAAGCGTTGAAGATACACGGCACCCGGGATGAAATGCCCCGCATGAACAATATGACTTACCGTCTGGCCGAAATCCAGTACGGCAAATTTGAAAGAGTCCTGTTTTTGCCTGTCCCCATAGATATCGAGAAGGTCAGTGCGTCTTATTTGAACGGGTTCCTTCAAATCAGACTTGTCAAACTTCCCCGTGATATCACCTACAAGATTGCGATCATAGACGGGTAGGCGCATAATCGATTTTATTTGAACGATCTGTAATACGTATTCGGAGGTTTAGATGACACAGCCAACATCACCGGAAGCCGTTACCGGTCAGGTACCTGACCGTCTACCGATCATGCCGTTATTTGATTCTGTGTTGTTTCCTAAAATGGTATCGCCCATTGTGGTCATGCAACCCGAAGCCATCCGGCTCGTCGATGAAGCCATGGCCAAGGATCGAATGATCGGATTTGTTTTGTCCCACAAAAAAGCGACCTCGGAGCCGCCGTCCAAAGATGATTTGTATCCCGTGGGAACCAATACGCTTATCCTGAAAATGGCCAAGGGCCAGGACAACACCGTCCAGTTGCTGGTGCAGGGCCTGGAACGATTTACCATCACGGAATATCTGGCTGAAACGCCCTATCTCATCGCCAAAGTGGCCCTGATGCCCGACATCGAAAAAACGGACAAGGAAACCCAGGCCCTGATGTCCAATATTCAGGGGCTTTTTGATCAGATCGTCAAGCTTTCTCCAGGCTTGCCCCAGGAGATGGGCATCATGGCAAAATCAATTAATGAACCCGGCACCCTGTGTGACATGGTGACATCCATCATCAATGCCAAATTGGATGAGAAGCAGGATGTTCTTGAAATTGCCGATGTTAAAAAACGACTGCAGAAAGTCAATAAACTGATCAACTATCAATTGGAAATCCTTAAACTGGGAGACAAAATTCAGACTCAGGTCAAGGGGGATCTCAACAAGAGTCAACGCGATTTTTATCTGCGGCAGCAGCTCAAAGCCATTCAGGAAGAGCTGGGGGAAAGTGATCAGGGCAAAGTTGAAATCGATGAGTACAAGGAAAAGGTCACCGCCGCCGATCTGCCCGAAGATGCCCGTAAAGAAGCGGATCGGGAATTGGAACGCCTTGCGCGTATGCATCCGTCTTCGGCCGAATACACGGTGGCATCCACCTATCTGGACTGGATTACGTCGCTGCCCTGGCATACCAGCACCCCGGACAATCTGGATATTAAGAAAGCCAAAAAAATTCTGGATGAAGATCATTTCGGGCTGGATAAGCCCAAGCGCCGGATTGTCGAATACCTTGCCGTCCGGAAGTTGAAGCCTGAATCCAAGGGGCCGATTCTGTGTCTTGCCGGGCCTCCGGGCACGGGGAAAACGTCACTGGGGCGGTCTATTGCCCGGGCCCTGGGGCGCAAGTTTTTTCGAATTTCCTTAGGCGGTGTTCGGGATGAAGCTGAAATTCGGGGGCATCGCCGGACCTATGTGGGGGCACTGCCCGGCCGTATTATCCAGGGCATCCGGCGATCGGGATCAAACAATCCGGTTTTCATGCTCGATGAAATCGACAAGGTCGGCAGTGATTTTCGGGGCGACCCGTCCTCGGCCCTGCTGGAAGTCCTGGACCCGGAGCAGAATTTTTCCTTTGCAGACCACTACCTGGATGTCCCCTTTGACCTGTCCCAGGTCATGTTTATCACAACGGCCAATATACTGGATACCATTCCCCCGGCCCTGCGCGATCGAATGGAAGTGCTCGAGTTGCTGGGGTACACCCCGGATGAGAAGATCGGCATTGCCAACCATTTTCTTATCCCCCGCCAGCGCATCGCCCACGGTCTGAAAAACAGCCAGATATCCCTGACCAAAGGTGCTATTAAACTGATCATTTCAGGGTACACCCGGGAAGCCGGACTGCGTAATCTGGAACGGGAAATTGCCACGATCTGCCGCCGGGTGGCCACTAAAATAGCCATGGCCGAAGCCAGTGCCGTGGTGGTCAAGGTCAATGACGTACACAAATACCTGGGGCCGGTTCGGATCACATCGGAGGCAAAAAGCAGGGTTTCTACACCGGGTGTGGTGATGGGCCTGGCCTGGACACCGTCGGGTGGGGAGTTGCTGTTTATCGAGGCCACGGCCATGAAAGGCGGCAAGGGGTTGACCCTCACCGGTCAGTTGGGGGATGTCATGAAAGAATCCGCCACCACGGCGCTTAGTTTTATCCGGTCCCATGCCGCAGCGTTGAAAATCAACGCGGATTTTTTTGAAAAGAGCGACATTCATATTCATGTGCCGGCGGGGGCCATTCCCAAGGACGGACCGTCGGCGGGGGTCACCATGCTGACGGCCCTGGTTTCTCTGCTCACCGATAAAACCGTTGTCAAAGATCTTGCCATGACCGGTGAAATAACGCTGCGCGGCCAGGTTTTGCCCGTGGGCGGCATCAAGGACAAAGTGCTGGCCGCCCATCGGGCCGGTATTAAAACCCTTATTTTGCCGAAGTGGAACGAAAAAGACTTGATTGATATCCCCAAAAAGGTTCAAAAGGAGATCGCGTTTTATTTTGTCGACAAAATGCTGGATGTCTTGAAACTGGCCTTTAATGAAAAAAACCGCAGATAAATAAGCAGAACTTGATTTGAATTTTGATGAACAAACAAAATAGCGTATTTCCTTTTTTAATAATGGCTGTCTGCGCGCTGGTGCTGTTTTACCTGAACGGCTGCGCCCGGGTTCGGCCGGCGTCTACGCCGTCAAGGGCACCGGTGAAAATACCGGCAAAAGTCCCCGGGCAGTCCCCACCGTACAAAGTCATGGGCCAGTGGTACCACCCGTTGCCCCATTCCAGTGGATTTTCCCAAAAAGGCCTTGCATCCTGGTACGGCAAAAAATTTCACGGCCGCAAAACATCCAGTGGTGAAATTTATGACATGTACGGTGTCAGCGCTGCCCACAAGACCCTGCCCCTTGGCACCTATGTCAGGGTCCGCAATCTTAAAAATCATGCCCAAATTGACGTGCGAATTAATGACCGGGGGCCTTTTGTCCGTGGTCGCATCATCGATCTTTCCTATGGCGCCGCCAAAAAACTGGGCATCGTGGGCCCGGGTACCGCACCGGTGGAAATCGTGGCCCTGGGCCTGCCAATGGCCTCGAAAAATTCGACCCCCCCTGTGCCTGCCTATGCGCCCGTTGATTTTTACAGCGGCAATTTTACCATCCAGGTCGGGGCCTTTTCAAATGCCGACAATGCGGCAAAATTGAAACTCAAATTAAGCCGGATTTACGAAAATGCGCACATCGTTACCGACCGGCATACAAAAAATGCCCCTTTTAAAGTTCGTGTCGGTACCTGTTCAACGCTGGATCAGGCCACAACATATGAAACCCTGATGATTCAAAACGGATTTCCCGATGCCTTTATCATTGCGGAATAATGAAAATGTAGGGGCTGGCCTCGTGCCCGCCCATTGGGGCGTATCGTAGGGTGGGCTGCGCCCACCGATAGGCAACAGGTTGAAGGGAACAACGTGGTAAAATCGGATCAAAAATTTGTTTTTCTGGACCGGGACGGCGTCATCAACCGGGATTCCCCCAATTATATCAAGCGCTGGGCCGAGTTTGAATTTCTGCCAAACAGCCGGAAGGCCATAACCCGTCTGACCCAAAACGGGTTTGCCATCATCCTTATCACCAATCAGTCGGCGGTCAACCGCAAGATGATCAGCCTGGCGGATCTCGACCATATCCACCGTTGCATGACGGCAGCCTGCCATGCCCGGGGTGGTCATATCCGCGACATATTTTTCTGCCCCCATACCCCCGACGAAGGATGTGCGTGCAGAAAACCCAAACCGGGTCTCATCTTCCAGGCCAGGGATAAATACAATATCGATATCCGCAATACCGTCATGATCGGTGACAGCGCCAAGGACATTGCGTGTGCCCGCAATGCCGGCTGCCGGCAGGCGATTTTGGTCCGGACCGGCAATATTGTCAAGGCCCGGCGGCAGCTGGCGGAAAAAAACATTCAACCGGACTATATTGCCGAAGATCTGTTTGATGCAGTGTCGCAGATAATCGACCATGACTAAAAAACCGGTTTCCACCCTTGAAGGGCGCCTGGACCATATCACCTACCATAATCCGGATAACCACTATACCATTGCGAAACTCAGCATTCCCAAAACCAGAAGCCGGGTGACCATCGTCGGCACCATGGCAGGGGTCAGTCCCGGGGAATCGATTTGTGTTGAGGGGTCCTGGCAGCACCACCCGCGATTCGGACAGCAGTTTCAGATACAAACCTATTCGATTCATTTGCCGGACTCGGCGGACGGTATCCAAAATTACCTGAAATCCGGTTTTATCAAAGGCATCGGCCCGGCCATGGCAAAGCGCATGGTGGCCCATTTTGCCACCGAGACCATCGATATCATCGAGAACGCGCCGAAACGACTCCAGGAAATCCCGGGTATCGGCCCGGTGAAGGCCGATGCCATCGTTGACGCCTGGAATACCCACCATGGCCTGCGAAATCTGATGCGGTTTCTCCAGGAAAACAATATCCAGACTTCCTGCAGCGGTAAACTATTTAAGGCCTATGGCAGCCAGGCGGTGGAGATACTCAAAACCGACCCGTACCGGATCGTCGGTGATATCCCGCACATCGGCTTTGTCGTTGCCGATGCCATCGCCCGTAATCTGGGCCTGTCTTTGGATACCCCCCGGAGGATCCAGGCCTGCATCATCTATCTCCTGGAGCAGTTTGCCGCTGACGGTCACACGTTTGCACCGGAAGATGAAATGTTGAAACGGTGTGACGATTTGTTCCAGATCCAGCCTGAAGACCTGCCGCCCAACCTGGATATCCTGGTGGAAAAAAGGGAGATCATCATCCATATTGATCCGGCCCATGCAGACCATAAAATGATTTATTTAAAACACCTGCATGAGGCCGAAACCGGTATCGCCACCAAACTCAAGGCGCTTTTATCAATGCCGGTCATGGCACCGGCGCTGGGGTCGGACGAAATTACCGGCACCATACTGGAAAAACTGGCCATACAACTCTCTGTGGAACAGATGGCTGTGCTGGAGGGGATTCTTGCCCATGGGGCGGCTATTATTACCGGTGGCCCCGGGACCGGCAAAACCACATTGATCCGAGCCATTGGCACCATCTTCGGGGCTTTGGGGAAAAAGATCATACTGGCGGCCCCCACGGGCCGGGCCGCGCGGCGACTGTCCGACGTCACCGGGCGAAAGGCCGCCACGATTCACCGGCTGTTGGGATACAACCTGACCTCGGGGTATTTTGAGAAAGACCGCAATGATCCCCTGGATACCGACGTGCTCATCGTCGATGAAGTCTCCATGGTGGATACCGTGCTGATGTTTCATCTATTGGATGCCCTGCCCATGCACTGTATGCTGATACTGGTGGGGGATGTTTTTCAATTGCCGTCCGTGGGACCGGGAAATGTGCTTTCAGACCTGATTCAATCGAGCGTATTAAAGGTTTTTTATCTGAGTGAGGTTTTCAGGCAGGCCCGGGAGAGCGCCATTATCATGAATGCCCATCGGATCAGAAATGGCCGTCCGCCGTTGTTCGAGCGCCCCGACAGTGCCGACGGCCTGGCCGAATTTTATTTTATCGAGCAACGGGATCCGGAAAAGGTGGTCGCTACCATTGTCGAACTGTGCAGCCGGGCCATTCCGAATAAATTTTGTCTTGACCCGATGCAGGATATCCAGGTGATTACCCCCATGCACAAGGGCGAGGTGGGGACGATCAACCTCAACCAGGTGCTGCAGAAAGCGTTGAATCCATTGCCTGGGGGCGTGGATAAAATTCAGCGGTTTAAAATCAACGACAAGGTCATGCACCTGAAGAACAATTACATCAAAGAGGTCTTTAACGGGGATATCGGCAGAATCAAAGCCATCGACAAAGAAGCGGAAACCCTGGCCGTGGATTATGAGGGCCGGGTCGTTCCCTACGCGTTTGCCGAACTTGAGGAACTGACCCTTGCCTATGCCATATCCATCCATAAATCCCAGGGGTCCGAATATCCGGCGGTCATCGTGCCGGTCACAACCCAGCATTACGTGATGCTGCAGCGCAACCTCATCTATACCGCCGCCACCCGAGGCCAGAAACTGGTCATTATTATCGGTACCCGCAAGGCCCTGGCCATTGCCCTGAAAAACGATAAACCCCGGCAGCGGCTCTCATTCCTGGCCCAGCGGCTATCTTAATTTTGACGAAACCGTCTAAACCCGACTTTTTACGAGTTCATCAATTCTGAAATTGTTGTTTGACTTTTGGTCATTTATTGGTTACCCACAATATTTTCATGGGTTAACCAAAACGGGACAAGTTGATTGTGAAGGGAAAAATACTCCATATCCTCAAATCCGAAAGCGGTATGGTCTCCGGGGAAGACCTCAGTGCTCGCCTGAAGATTTCTCGGGTTTCCGTCTGGAAACATATCAAGGGGCTGCAGCAGCTTGGATATATCATTGAGTCATCCCCGAAGGGATACCGGTTGACTTTTTCGCCGGACATTCCGTTTGCATGGGAATTTCCGGAAAGACAGGCCAATATTCATTATTTCGAATCGGTTACATCCACCATGGACATGGCCAGAGACCTGGCCCGAAAGGGGTGCCCGGATTTCAGCGTGGTCATTGCCGGGCAGCAGACAAAGGGCCGGGGCCGGCTGAAACGGGTCTGGGACTCTGCGTCCGGCGGCCTTTATGTGACCCTGGTGCTCCGGCCGGAGATTCCGCCGGTCATCAGCCCCATGGTTAATTTTGTCACGTCCATGGTTCTGGCGCGCACCCTTCGCGAAATGTTTGCCATCGATGCCATGGTGAAATGGCCCAATGATATTCTGGTGAACGGGGACAAGCTGGCCGGCATGCTGTCCGAGATGGATACCCGGTCGGACATGGTTTCCTTTATCAATATTGGCATAGGCATCAATGTAAACAACGATGTGCAGGGGGTGACCCCCAGGGCAACCTCTTTGAAAAGACTTCTGGGTCACCGGGTATCGGTCAACAATTTTCTGGAAACGTTTTTACATCATCTGGAGGTCCGGATGAAAAATGAAACCTTTAAACATGTGATCACCGAATGGAAGCCGTATACCATGACCCTTAACCGCACCGTGACCATTGTCACCCACCGGCGACAGGTCCGGGGGCTTGCCGTGGATGTGGATGACACCGGGGCACTGATACTCGAACTGGCGGATGGCACCAGGGAAAAAATTGTATATGGCGATTGCTTTCACAGGGAACAGAATTTAACATGAATTCGGTAAGACAACTTAAAATGACCGTCTATGCAGCGCTTTTTGCAGCCCTGACGGCGGCCGGCGCCTATATGGCCATCCCCCTGGGCCCGGTTCCCATCGTCCTTCAAAACCTGTTTATCTTTCTGGCCGGTCTTCTGCTGGGGCGCCGGTGGGGCCTGACCTGTGTGGCTATCTATCTGCTGGCCGGTATTCTCGGGCTGCCTGTATTTGCCGGCGGCACCGGCGGTATCGGGCGGTTGATCGGCCCCACCGGCGGGTACCTGGTGGGCTATTTGCCGGCGGTATATGTGATTGGCCTGATTTCAGAAAAAGCGCCGCGCCGCCCGTTTATCCAGGTAACGGCCATGGTTTGCGGCACCTTACTCATTTATGCCTGCGGTGTCAGCTGGCTGGCACACCAGGCCGGCATGTCACCGGCAACAGCGTTGGCAGCGGGGATGGTTCCTTTTTTGCCCGGGGACGCATTGAAAATAGCCGCGGCCCTGCCTATTGCAAAGGCATTGCGGCCCATTATTCACAAGTAGAACTGACGGTCTCGTAAAAAGTCCAACTCCTGCGTTGCGCTGCAGCCTGCAATCATTCAACGGTCGATGGTTACGCCTCATGATTGCAAAATTTGCACGCCTTGAATTTGAACTTTTTACGAGACCGCCTAAATTAGATTTTTTACAAGCTGATTAGAACTGAATCGTGAACATAATTGAAATCAATAATTTAAGTCACCGCTTCTCAGACGGCACCGTGGGGATAGAAGAGATCAATCTCACCATTCAGCAGGGTGATTTTGTCGTTATTGCCGGCCGAAACGGGTCCGGTAAAACAACTTTACTGCGCCACTTAAACGGGTTGCTGCACCCCTGTTCCGGTACCATAAACGTCGCCGGGCTGGATGTTGCCGGTAATCTGAAGCGTATCCGGCAGATTGTCGGTATGGTCTTTCAGGATGCCGACAGCCAGATTGTAGGGGAAACCGTCTATGACGATGCGGCCTTTGGTCCGGAAAACCTGTGCCTTACAACGGCCCAGATCAAACGGCGGACAACCGCCGCCTTAGGTGCGGTGGGCTTGACCCATCTTGCCGGGCAGCGCCCCCATCTGTTGTCCGGGGGTGAAAAAAGAAGACTGGCTATTGCCGGCATTCTGGCCATGCATCCGAAAGTTCTCGTTTTTGATGAACCTTTTTCAAATCTGGATTACCCGGGGGTACAACAGGTGTTGCAGGAAATTATCACACTGCATGGAAAGGGCCATACCATTGTGTTTTCAACCCACGATCTGGAAAAAGTGATCGCCCATGCCGATCGCCTGATTGTTATGGAAAAAGGAAAAATCGTCCAGGACGGCGTGCCTGAAAAAACAATCCTGGCGGTTGAAAATTTCGGTATTCGGCTGCCGTGTGCGTTTCGTGACCATGGGGACAAATTGTCATGGCTGAGCTGACCCTCTTTGGCTACCGGCCCGGAAACTCCCTGGTACATCGGCTTGACAGCCGGTTTAAGCTGGTGTTTTTGTTTCTCCTCAGCATGGGCACCCTGAACGCGGCCCCATGGCCCCTGGCGGTGCTGACCTTGTTTTGCGCAGTGTTGATGCAGGCCGCAGGCCTGTCCCTGGTTTTGGTTTGCAAAGAACTGCGCTATTTTTTTATCCTCCTGGCCCTTATCTTTATCTCCCGGGCACTGACCACCCCCGGCCCTCCCTGGCTGACCCTCGGTGGCCTGGTGGTTACCCGTCAGGGGGTGATGATCGGCACAGTGGTATGCTGGCGTATTTTATTGGTTGTCGGGCTGGGACTGCTCTTGATCAGCGCTACACGGACATCCGAAATCCGGGCGGCATTGACCTGGTTGCTTGAACCGGTGCCTTTTATCCCTGCAGCCCGGGTGTCCACCATGATAAGCTTGATTGTTCGATTTATACCTGTTATTTTTAATCAGATGCGGGAAACCGATGCGGCCCAGCAGGCCCGTGGCATCGGCAATCGAAAAAATCCGATGTATCGGTTAAAAAAATTTGCCATTCCCCTGATGCAATCTGTTTTCAGGGATGCGGATAAACTGATTGATGCCATGGAATCACGCTGTTACACGGAGAACAGAACCGTTTGTGAACTGGCGGCCCATAAAATTGACTGGATCGGGCTGCTGGTGGTTTCGGGGATATCTTTTCTGATATTTTTTATTTAATGCAGTCCCGGTTAACCCGGGGTTGGCGTTGATTGCAGAGAAGGAGCGCTTTCTTGAAAATTGTAATTGTCGGGGCCGGAGAAGTTGGTTTTCATATTGCCAGTTGTTTTGCCCATGAAAACAAGGATGTTGTGGTGATCGATAAAGACCCGGTCGCGATTCGCCGAATATCCGAAAATATTGACGTTCAGACCGTCATTGGTTCGGGCAGCAGCCCGGTGACCCTTGAAGAGGCCGGCATTCGTGAAGCCGAAATTCTCCTGGCGGTGACCAACAGCGATGACACGAACCTGGTGGCCTGTCTGATCACCGAAATGCTGTCTCCGGCGACCAAAAAACTGGCCCGTATACGGAATGCCGATTATGATGCTTACCATGCCACCTTTCGGGATAATGCACCGCATATCGATACGGTGATCAACCCTGAAATTGAAGTGATCAAGACCATCGACCGGCTCATGAGTGTTCCCGGGGCTGTGGATGTGGGTGAATTCGCCGATGGTCGGTTGAAGCTCATCGGCATCCGGATGGATGAGGACACCCGGCTGACAGGGGTTCGGCTCTCTGACCTCCCGGAAATGCTCAAAGATCAAAGACCACTGATTGCCGCAGTGGTTCGTGATGAAGAACTGATTATACCCCGTGGCCATGATCGGCTGCAGACCGGGGACCTGGTTTATTTCATCAGTGAGGCCGACAAATTGATCAGTACGCTGGAGATATTCAACAAACATACCGAGCCCCTAAAACGGGTGCTGATTATCGGCGGCGGCCGTATCGGTTTCCGGCTGGCCCGGCTCCTGGAAGAAAAATCGATCTACACCAAAATTATTGAAAAACGGGTCGATCGTTGTAACGAACTGGCCGATCGGCTGAGCAAGGCGGTGATCCTGCATGGCGACGGGTCGGATCAGAGGCTTTTGAACGAAGAAAATATCAGCGATATTGATGTGGTCGTCACATTGACAGATGATGAGGAAACCAATATCCTCGCCTCGCTGCTGACCCGGCGAATGGGCGCCCGCAAGACCATCACAAAAATCGGCAAGTTCAGTTATTTTCCGCTCATGTCGGCCATCGGCATAGAGCAGGTGGTCAATACCCGTCTATCGGCCATCAATACCATCTTGCAGCATGTCCGGCGGGGCAAGGT
The DNA here is from genome assembly GCA_942490765.1 of uncultured Desulfobacterales bacterium. Taxonomy (GTDB): domain Bacteria; phylum Desulfobacterota; class Desulfobacteria; order Desulfobacterales; family 4572-123; genus 4572-123. The sequence goes on from CALNYM010000024.1 coordinate 205,249, forward strand.
CCTGTCGGCCATGTCCATCAAGGGGGAACAGGCCGAAGTCTTAGAGGCCCTTGCCCTGGAGACATCCGATATTGTGGGGAAACCCCTTCGGAAAATTGCTTTTCCCAAAGGCGCCCTGGTCATCGGCATCATGCGTGGCCAGAATATTCTCGTTCCCTCGGGTGAGAGCGTTATAGACCCCGGGGACAGAATCATTATATTTGCCGTCCGGAAGGCGATTGCCAAGGTTGAAGCGATTCTGGCGGTGAAACTGGAGTATTTTTAATGCGCTGGAAGTATATTTTTCATATCATCGGGATCTTATTGCTTTTCCTGGGGCTGGCCATGATATTCCCCATACTGTGGGGACTTTACGAAAAAGAGCAGAGTTTCATTCCCCTGTTAAAGGCAATGGGAATTACCCTCTGCGTGGGCCTTTTCCTTTACGGGTTCTGCAAAAGCCCGAAAACAGAGTATATCACCCAGCGTGAAGGTATGGCCATTGTTGCCTTGAGTTGGACCGCCGTTGGTCTTTTAGGCGCCTTCCCGTTTTACCTGGACGATTCATTTATAAGCTTTACAGATGCTTTTTTTGAATCGGTCTCGGGGTTTACCACCACCGGGGCGTCCATCTTGACCAGCATTGAAACCCTGCCAAAGGGGCTTTTGCTCTGGCGCAGTTTTATCCAGTGGCTGGGGGGCATGGGCATCATTGTTCTGTCTGTTGCCATCCTGCCGTTTTTGGGGGTAGGGGGCATGCAGTTGTACAAGGCCGAGGTGCCCACGCCCGTGCCCGACAAACTCAAGCCCCGCATTCGTGATACTTCCGTGATCCTGTGGAAGGTGTATGCGCTGATCACCCTGGCCGAGGTGCTGTTGCTCTGGCTGGGCGGTATGAGCCTGTTCGACGCGTTGAATCATGCCTTTACCACGTTGCCCACCGGCGGATTTTCCACGAAAAATGCCTCTGTGGCCCATTTCGACAGCGCCTATTTTGACTGGGTCATTATCGTGTTCATGGTCTTGGCCGGTATCAATTTTTCTCTGCACTACCAGGTGCTCCGGGGCAAACCCCTGGCATTCTGGCGCGACAGCGAATGCCGTTTTTTTCTTGCCGCTGTTGTGGGGCTGAGCCTGGTGGTCAGTTTTAACGTCTACGGCAACGTGTATCATTCAATTGTGCAGGCCATTCGATACGGCAGCTTCCAGGTGGTGTCCATTGTTACCACCACCGGGTATGCCACTGCAGATTATGAACAGTGGCCCGCCATGTCCCAGTTCATCCTCCTGCTATGCATGTTTCTGGGCGCATCCGCCGGCTCTACCGGTGGTGGAATGAAATGCCTGCGCATCATGCTCTGCTTTAAATACTGTTACCGGGAACTGTTTTCCATGATTCACCCCCGGGCCGTTTCCCGTATCAAAATCGGTGGCAAAACCGTTCCCGATGAGGTCATGCACAGTGTTCTGGTGTTTCTGGCCCTTTACATGGGACTATTTGCCCTGTGCAGCGTCCTTTTGGCCGGAACAGGGGTGGACATTGTTACCGCCTTTGGGGCTGTGGCCGCCACCATCGGTAATATCGGTCCCGGTTTCGGCATGGTGGGTCCTGTGGAAAATTATGCCCAGATACCGGTCATGGGCAAATGGCTGCTGATCTGGTGCATGCTCCTGGGCCGGCTGGAAATTTATACGGTGATTATTCTGGTTGTACCGGAATTCTGGAAAAAGTAGGTTCCCGGTCGTGCAGTCCGTAAAAAATATTTTTTTATGCGTTTTTACTGTTGACAAGAAATCAAAATAACGCTATTAACGCATTTTTCAGCCGTCTGGAAAGGGCCGTTAACTCAGTCGGTAGAGTATCTGCCTTTTAAGCAGAGAGTCGCGCGTTCGAGTCGCGCACGGCCCATCAATACAGGTTACATCATGTACGTCCCCATCGTCTAGCCTGGCCCAGGACACCGGCCTTTCACGCCGGCGACAGGGGTTCAAATCCCCTTTTTCAACACTCATAACTATCTGTATTTATAGTTTATTTGAAACTATTCGATACTGGGTTCCCGGCGTATTTTTGGACAGAATCACAGATTTTTATCGTCTTCTCAGTTGTTACATTTATTTTAAGGATGTATTAATACCGAGATTTGACCAAATTCAGCATAACTATGTTCTAATTCATATTCAAGCGCCATTGTATACTGACTGGCAAATCTAATTCGTCATTATCCAAAGCATTTAATCCTTCCATCAGAAAGTTCAGTATTTCATCGGTATTCCGAATATGATCTCATGTCCTGCACTACCGGTACCCATGCGCGCATTTTTCTAAAGCTATCAAAAGGCAAAATTTAAGGTTCATCCGGATGAAGGATACTTTTAATTGAAAAATATGGACATACGTGTCTTTTCTAAAGAGTTGCCCAACTCTAACCGAAAGGAGCTAACGTATGTCCACCAGTTTGCTGTATCATGCATTTGGGATCCAAGGCTATCATTATGTTGGAACGATCTATAAAATGGGACAAGTTATTTTTTCCATAAAGCCGGCGCCCTTCTCATTGCGCTGCCCTATTTGTGACAGCAAAAAGGTAAAACGCAGAGGCACCCGAAAAAGGATGTTTAAGACTGTGCCCATTGGAAATAAATCGGTATTCATTCAGCTACATGTTCAACGTGTTCAGTGCTTATGCTGTGGTGCTATTCGGCAGGTAAAGATTCACTTTTCCGAGTGGCGCAGAACCTACACCAAAACATTTGAACGCTATGCCTTGGCACTGTCTAAGCATATGACGATTCTCGATGTTGCCAACCATTTGCAGGTCGGTTGGGATGTCATTAAAGATATACAAAAACGATATCTCACCAAAAAGTTCAAACGTCCTCGGCTCAAACATGTTAAACAAATTGCCATTGATGAAATCAGTATTGGTAAAGGTCACAGATATTTGACCGTAGTATTAAATCTAAAAACCGGTGCAGTCATATTTGTCGGTGACGGTAAAGGCAGCGATGCATTGACTCCTTTCTGGAAACGTCTCAGATACGCGAAGGCACAAATCAAAGCGGTTGCGATTGATATGTCACCGGCCTTTATTGCTGCGGTACTTGAAAATTTGCCTGATGCCACCGTTGTGTTTGACCATTTTCATGTAATCAAACTCTACAACGACAAACTGTCCAAATTACGCAGAGAAATTCAGCGAGAGGCTGAAGGCCCATTGCAACAAAAAGTGCTGAAAGGAACCCGCTGGCTTCTGCTGAAAAACACCAATAATCTTAATGAAGAAAAAAATGAGAAAGAACGTCTTGAACAAGCTCTGAAACTTAACAAACCATTGGCCACGGCTTACTACTTGAAGGAAGATCTAAAACGAATATGGCTTCAGGCCTCTAAACTCGAGGCAAAAGAAGTACTGAACCAATGGGTAAAAAAAGCAAGAAGCACCAGCATTGGAATGCTCAAGAAATTTGCGAATACTTTAGCAGGCCATGCTTTTGGGATTCTCAATCACTATGATTATCCTATTTCAACAGGACCTTTAGAGGGAACAAACAATAAAATTAAAACTCTCCAAAGGCAGGCCTACGGATTCAGGGATATGGAGTTTTTTAAATTGAAAATTTGCGGACTTCATGAAACAAAGTACGCTTTAGTCGGATGAACCAAATTTAATATCAAAACATGTTTACGGTGGCATCCTCATGGTTATTCGTAAGGTATCAGGTTGAAAATACTCTTACTGAATGTCTTTTACCCTGTTCCTATTTTTTTTATGTCCTTTATTTATCTTCTTGACAGGATATCGTTGTCAATATACGTGTATACATGTATTCAATTTTTTCGTTATAACAGTTTAAACGGTAGTTGCCTGTACGTTAGTATCGATTCCCTGTAAGTTTATTCAAGCTTAATCCCTTGGGGGTTAATTCCCAGCTACTTGTGGTGTTAGCAATGGGTGGGTTTGTGCGTTTGATACCCGACAGCTGCAACTGGGTCATTCATTGTAACCTTTATCACTTTAAAAGGAGGGCGGATGAAAAAGAAAAAATTAACTCGATTCGATCTTCAATCAATGAAGGAAAAAGGTGAGGCCGTTGCCTGGATTACGGCTTATGACTTTCCCACTGCTCAAATGGCGGAAACCGTTGGCATGGATATGCTTCTGGTAGGAGACTCGCTTGGGATGTGTGTCTATGGGTATCCGGGAACGGTTGGTGTGACCATGGATCAGTGCATCTGTCACTGTGAGGCCGTCCGACGTGCGGCGGCCAATACGTTTATTATCGGAGATATGCCGTTTTTGTCCTACCAGTCAATGGTTTCGGCCGCGGTTGCCAATGCTGGTCGCTTCTACAAAGAGGCAAATGTCGATGCCATCAAACTTGAAGGCGGCCGTCGTGTCTGCCCTCAGATCAGGGCCATATCAGACGGCGGTATGCTGGTCATGGGGCATATCGGTTTGACCCCACAGAGTTCCGGGCAGTTGGGCGGTTTCAAGGCTCAGGGGCGCACCATGGAAACGGCCTGTGAGTTGATCGAAGATGCCAGGGCAGTTCAGGATGCCGGTGCCTTCGCCCTACTGGTGGAGGCGGTACCGCCGGAGGTCTGTAAAATTATTCGAGACACCTTGTCGATTCCCGTCTACAGCATTGGCGCAGGTGTTGATGCCGACGGACAACTGATGATTGTCAGTGACCTTTTGGGTGTCTTTCAGGCCTTTATCCCGAAGTTTGTTAAAAAATACGCCAACGTGGCTGGTGTGATGACCGAGGCTTTTAAGGCCTATACCGCAGATGTTCGCAACCGTGAATTTCCAGCTTCGGAACATACTTACCGCATGGTTGAGGGCGAATTGGACAAACTCACGGCACACCTGAATAAACAAGAATAGAAAGGAGCGGCTATATGTTAATTGATGCTGAAAAATGCACGGGTTGCGGCAACTGCGTTGCCTATTGCCCCGTGGAGGCCATCTGCCTGAATCCGCTTCCCGAGCAGGAAACGCAAAAGACAAGAAGGTGGCCGTGGTCGACTTTGAAGAATGTGTCGAATGCGGGGTCTGCCTGCATGATCCGGCCAAATGCCCGACTGGCGCCATTTACCAGCAGCCGCTGGTATACCCGCGTACCATCCGAAGCCTGATGAGCGATGTTCTGACCATTGCCCCGGAATCCCAAATATCGGGCCGTGGCACCGAAGAGATGAAAACCAATGAGGTAACCGGCCGATTCAAGCGGGGTATCGCCGGAGTGGCCATCGAGGTCGGCCGTCCCATCACGGGCACGCGTATGGTCGATGTGGAAAAAATCGCCATGGCCGTTTCGACCCTCAACGTGGAGCACGAACCCTGCAATCCCGTCACCAGCATGATGTCGGATCCCAAAACCGGGAAATTCAAGGATGACCTTCTCAACGAAAAAGTGCTTTCCGCCATTCTTGAATTCAGTGTGAAGTTGGAACAATTGCCGGAATTGTTCGACGTTTTGAAAAAGGTGGAGAAGGAGATCGATTCGGTTTTCAGCCTGGATCTTGCCTGCCGCCTGAATCCGGATGGCTCCAATCCCACGCGACCCTATCTTGATGCCCGCGGTATATGGGTGGCACCGAATGGAAAAACCAATGTCGGTCTGGGACGACCCCTTTTAGTGGAGGATGAACAACGATGACGCATACATTGCATCGACTGGGTAAGGATGAATCGCTTCTCAAGCAGGACTTCGTGTTGCTGGCCATGCCGTCAAAGGACATCAATCATGTCGGGTCCGGCCTGAAGTTGCGTCTTTTTCGAACTGACCCTTGAGGCCGGCGCGATTAAAATCGGTGACTGCCGCAGCGGAAATGAATATTATCAGGGTGGCGTAGAGAAAATTCTTGAAAACGTAGAGGACCGCGCGGTTGTTCACGCGGGGTTCAAAAGCAGGGACACACTTGTTGCGGCCCTGAAAAAACTCAAGGCGGCGGATCTCGGATTGTCGATCGTGGTTTCCGGCCTTTTTACTGAAGTGAAAACAGCCTGTAAATCGGCTGAACTCAAACC
>CALNYM010000025.1:0-22931 GCA_942490765.1 uncultured Desulfobacterales bacterium
ACACCCCTGGAAAGAAGGCTCAGGGCTCACTGGCGTAACCATAGCGCCGGTCTGGGGATTAGCTTTCAATGGTGTAATTATAGATAACGATGCAGCCGTTCTGAAGAACTGCAAATATCGAACACCCAATGTCGAATGTCGAATAAGGTATTCTGCCTATTCGGTGGGCACAGCCCACCTTACGATGGTACAGCGATTCATAAAATCGGCAGAGCGCAGCGAAACCATATTCATCATTGCCTTTAAATAGTGGGGCCAAGCGATTCCTCACTTCGACATTCGACATTCAAAGAGGGCTTTATTCGTCTCTATTGAATGCGTGTAATTATTCTCGCCGGAACGGTATAACCTTGTGGGACAAACAGCCAGATCATTGATGTCATCATTCCCTTTGTTCATTGCACCCTATTTGTGAATCCGGATCATAATTTTCCAAAATTAACTTGACAGCCGTTGGCGTTATCTGGCATATATTTTTTAAATTTAATAAAACAGTGTTCTGTAATATGAAACATAAACCACAAAACCTTAATTCAATTGAAAAAGCACTGAAAATTCTCCTGGCATTTGATGCAACCCGGCCATCCTGGGGTGTCAGAGAACTCAGCGCACAATTGAGCTTCAGCCCGGCCACGATCCAGCGCATCCTTCAAACACTCAAGGCCTATGAATTCATCGCACAGGATCAAAAAACACGCCAATACAGCCTGGGCAGCATTTACTACAAATTTTTAAACACCCTGCAAAGCAACCAGCCTTTAAGCAGAGCCGCAGTGCCGCTGATGGAACACCTACTGGCCCTGACCGGAGAGACCGTCCATTTAAACGTTATCGAAGGCGACAGACGCATCTGCATCGACATGCTTGAATCCCCAAAAGATCTAAAATCCGTCATGCCCATCGGCAGCCGCTCACCCTTCCACGCCGGGGCCTCTTCCAAATGCCTCATCGCATTTTCACGGGAAAGACTTCATTGAAAAACAACTGCAGAAAGATAACCTGGAACCACTGACCCGGAATACCATCATCGACATCGACAAATTCCGGGCCGAACTGGCGGCTATTCGAAAGCAGGGATTTGCCATCAGCCTGGGGGAACGTAACCCGGGCGTCGGATCTTTGAGTGCGCCGATTTTCAACCACAGGGATATTCTGGCGGCCTCTCTGAGCATCGCCCTTCCTGAAATCAGATACAAAACTCCGAAACACCGCGAATTCTGTCTTCGGGAGCTGCTTCTGGCAGCCAGGGATATTTCCAAAATTATAGGCGGAAACCCATAAAATCGTTTTTAAAAAGAGAAAACACAATGACGAATAAAAGCAAACCGCTTGGCGATATTGTTGTACTGGACCTTTCCCGGGTACTGGCCGGAGCCCTATTGCACTATGATGCTCGGGGATGGGTGCCGATGTGATCAAGGTCGAACGCCCCGGTGCAGGGGATGACACCCGGCACTGGGGCCCCCTGAAGCAGGAGGGGAAGCCGCTTACTACCTTTGTATCAACCGAAACAAAAGAAGTATCACCATCAATCTGAAAAGCCCTGAGGGCCAGGGAATCATAAAAAAACTGGCCGTTCAGAGCGATATCGTCGTTGAAAATTACAAGGTGGGGACCCTTGATAAGATCGGGTTGGGTTATGAAGATTTAAAGAAAGATAATCCGGGCCTCATTTACTGTTCCATCACCGGTTTTGGCCAGAACGGACCGTACAAGGACAAACCCGGTTATGATTTCATGATTCAGGGTATGGGCGGTGTCATGAGCTTTACCGGAGAACCCGAGGGCCAGCCCATGAAAGTGGGGGTAGCCATCGTGGATATTACCGCCGGACTGTTTGCCTGCAATGCCATCCAGGCCGCGCTGCGGCACCGGGAGAAAACCGGCCATGGGCAATACATCGATATCTCGCTGCTCGATGCCATTGTTGCATGGCTGGCCAATGTGGGCAGCAATTATCTGGTGTCTGGCAAAAACCCGGAGCGTTACGGCAACGGCCACCCCAATATCGTGCCCTATGAGCCCTTTAAAACAAAAGATGACACCTATATCGCCCTGGCAGTGGGCAATGACTATCAATGGGCAAAATTCTGCAACCTGGCCGGCATACCCGAACTGATTGATGATCCACGGTTTAAAACCAACTCCCTTCGGGTCGCCCACCGTAAAGCCCTGATTCCAATGATCACCGACGCCATGAAAAACAAAGATGGGGACACCTGGCTTCGTGAACTGGATGAATTAAAGATACCCTGCGGCCCCATCAACACACTGGACAAGCTTTTCAACGATCCCCAGATCGCGGCCCGCCAGATGGTGACCCATGTGCCCCACCCCACCGCAGGCAGTGTACCCCTGGTGGCCAGCCCCATGAAAATGAGCGAAACCCCCTGTGAAATAACCCGGCATCCCCCCTTGCTGGGAGAGCATACCCAAGAACTGTTACTGGAAAAGCTGGGGTACGGAAAGAAAAAAATTGACCAGTTAAAACAGGATAAAGTCATCTGACACGCATTTAAAAAAACCGATTTCCCCATAACCTAATTATATAAACGGAGGCATAAACATGGATTTTGCGTTGTCTAAAGAAATGGAGATGTTAAGAAAAGCGGTTCGTGAATTTGCGACCAAAAAGATTGCCCCGTTTGCCGATGAATGGGATGCCAATCATTATTTCCCGTATAAGGAAGCCGTCAAGCCCATGGGAGAACTCGGCTTTTTCGGAACCGTTATTCCCGAAGCATATGGAGGGGAAGACATGGGATGGCTGGCGGCCATGATCGTCACCGAAGAAATTGCAAAAGGCCTCAGTTCTCTCCGGGTTCAGATCAACATGCTGGCTCTGGGCTGTGCGTTTACCCTTTATAAATACGGGAGCGATGACCTTTAAAGCAAAAATACATCTTTAAACTGGTCACCGCCGATTATATCGGTGCGTTTGCTATTACGGAACCCGATGCCGGATCAGACGTGATGGCAATGTCATCAACCGCCCAAGACGGTGGAGATCACTGGCTGTTGAATGGTTCCAAAACCTGGATTTCAAATGCCGATGTGGCCGATGTGCTGATTTACTATGCCTATACGGATAAAAGGAAAAGAGGATCAAAGGGACTTTCAGCTTTTGTCATAGAGCCCGAAAACTTTAACGGCATCAAAACTCGGTCCTTGAGAAAATGGGTTCCCACTCCTCTCCCACCGGTGAAATATTTTAGACAATACGAAGGTTCCCAAAGAAAATCTTCTCGGCAAACCCGGAGACATGGGCGCAAAGATTCTATTCGGCTTCCTCAATCAGACCCGTCTTTCTGCGGCCGCCGGTGCTGTGGGGGTTGCACAGGCCTGTCTGGACCTTTCCCTGAAATATTGTAATGAACGGAAACAGTTCGGGAAACCCATCGGCGAATTTCAGATGAATCAGGATATGATTGCCCAGATGTCCGCTGAGGTTGAGGCGGCTCGGCTGCTGGTTTACAAGGCTGCCTGGGTTAAGGATCAGGGGAGACTGAACAACGGCCTGGATGTAGCCCAGGCCAAATATTTTGCCGGTGAGGCCGTCACCAAATGCGCCAACTATGCCATGAGAATTCTGGGAGCCTACGGATATTCCACCGAATATCCGGTGGCCCGTTTTTACAGAGATGCCCCCACCTACACCATGGTGGAAGGCTCGGCCAATATCTGCAAGTGGATCATCGCCCTGGATCAGCTCGGTATCCGCAAAGCCAACCGGTAATTAGGTAGAAGGTAGCGGATCAGTTGGAAGGACTGCCAGCGTAAGACAAGATCGAACCCATAAATCGACAAAATACCTTCAACCTTAGGCCTTCCACCTAGTCAACCTGACGCCAAGGAGGGATTCATTGAGCGAAAAAGAAAATGTCGTCGAAAAAACCAAAAAAACCGCGGCTCTTTATTTCAAGGATGTCACCGGTGAAAAACCCTATGACCTCTGGCGGGCAGTTTGACAAGGATCTGGCCCGGGACCTCTCCCTGTTTATCACCGGCCAAATGTATGCCCGGGAAAAGATTCCCCACCCGACAAGGCAGCTGATCACAGTGGCAGCGCTCACGGTGCTTTCCAGGCCTGAAGAACTCAGACTGCAGATCCAGGTCAACTGCCTCAATGTGGGCTGAATCCTGAAGAAATCGCCGAAACCATCTTTCAAACCATGATATACGGCGGGGTTCCGGCGGCCAACACAGCCCTTAAGGTATTGCTGGGGGTGCTTAAGGAAAAGGGGCTGAAAGGGTCGGAATAACCTCTGTCAGCCCTTGATGAACATTATTTGACCGAAACCACCGGGCAGGGGGCTTTCAGAATAACGTATTGGGCCGGGAGCCGAATACGATTTTGCCGACCTTGGATCGTCTTTTTTGTCCCGATGACATCCCTTCAACCGGATTCTCCTCTGCAAACCGGACCAGATCTTCGCCGGGTGTCATCCCGCGCACCAGAAGGTGGGTGTCACAGGGAATCTCCGCCCTGACCGCGACCTCTTTTGTGTACGCCAGCCCCTGTTCAGCCTTTTCTATCTCAGCCACCTTATTATGCTCCCCCCCTGGCATGGAGGTGATGACATTAATACCTATGTTCAAAGCCCTGGCATGCTTAATGGCAATATCCAAGGCATCTCTGGCCACATTGCTGCCGTCATATCCCACCAAAACCTTCATTCCCATCTCCTTTCCGATTCCCACCGTTTCTTATAGCTAAACAATTCCCGCTCAATCGTAATCCGGCTTTTATTACAATCAGGACCGGCCTGTGCGTTACGCGCAGAAAAGGTAAGCACAAAAATAAAGTAGCTGCAATAATGATAAAAGTCAATTGTTGCATCGTTTATTAAAAAAAGTGGTTCCTCGCTATTTTGTGGGTGCCCCGGGATCCTTTCATTCTCATGCTCAAAAAACTCGGCACTAAGCGATCGTAACCCCTGACAGGGTTTTGGCATAAACCATCATATTGATATTTTATGTAAAATTTAAACTATGGGTACTATTTTAAGCTGGCTGTCCGGCCTAACCTGCTAAGTCCCTCAAACAGTTTCGAGTATCAGAATGAAAAGCATCCCGGGGCTGTAGCCGGTCAAATTTACCCACACGAAACAGCGAAGAGCCAAAAAAGTAAACGAGCAACCGTGAACAGCTACTTTTTTTTGCAATTCGCTCAAGCAGGTGTTGCAAACACATCATCAGGAAAATCCCGGGCCCTCACCTCTCCGGTATCCGTCAAAACCCATCACAATATTTTCCAAAGGAAAGAAAATACCTGCAGCAAACCGTTTCGGGTTATGCCATTGCCAGCAGTTCCTTGACCTTGACCACACCATCCTGGGCATCCTCGGCATAGGCGTCGGCGCCGATTCGGGCAGCCCAGTGGCCCGTGACCGGGGCACCGCCCACCATTGTCTTGAACCGGTCCCGCAGGCCGGCTGATTTCAAGGCCTGCTCCAGGATTTTCTGCTGGCCCATGGTGGTGGTCAAAAGGGCGCTGGTGCCGATGATGTCCACATCTTCCTCTACCGCCTTTTCGATGATGGTGTCGATATCAATGTCCCGGCCCAGGTCATGGACGGTGAACCCGTTGGCCCGCATCAGGGTCACCACAATGCATTTGCCGATATCGTGCACATCCCCTTTTACGGTGGCCAGCAGTACCGGTCCCTTTTTTTTCTGAACTGTGTTTTTGGGCAGGGCCGCATTGATCACATCGGTGACGGCCTTCATGGCATCAGCGGCCACCATCAGTTCCGGCAGAAACAGCCGGCCCCGGCCGAACAGGTCTCCCACCTCGTTGATACCGGGAATAAAGGCCTCGTTCATCAATTCCAGGGGATCATGGCCGTCGGCAATGACCCGGTTGGCAATTTCGATCACTTTTTCCTTGTTCTGGTCCACAAGCAGTAGCCTGGCCTGGGCAATAATCTCTCTATCGATCATGAAAATGGTCTCCTTTTTTTACATCTTGAGTATTATATTGATTACTGATACCGAACAAGCCCGAGGCTGGGCCTGAATTGTTTGATAAACGCTTTTGTTTTTCTCCATTTCCAAGTTTCACAGCAAGAATAAAAAATCAACACCAAGAATGGCTTAATCACCATCCTGCAGAACTGCCAGTGCATCCGCCACCCTGACGCCTTGCCCCTCGGGAAGTACCATCAATGGGTTGATATCCAGTTCTTTAAACCGGGGCACCAGGGCCCATTGCCATGGAAGATACCCTTTCTATGGTCTTTGCCAGGGCTTTAATATCCCCCTTCGCCTGTCCCCGAACGCCGGTAAGCATTTTAAAGCCATGGGTTTCTCTGATCATGGCCAGGGCTTCTTTTTCATTCACCGGTGCAATGCGCAGAGAAACGTCCTTTAGCACCGCTACAAAGATGCCACCGAGGCCAAACATGATGACCGAAGCGAATTGAACGTCCCGATTAACGCCGATGATGACTTCTACGCCCGATGGTATCATCTCCTGAACCAGCACACCGTTGATGCGGGCATCTGGATTGTATTGAGACGCATTTTCAAGAATCTCCCCATACCCTTTCATCAACTGATTGCGGTCCTGCACATCAAGACGGATCCCGCCAGCCTCGGTTTTATGCAACATATCCGGGGAATCTATTTTCATAGCCAACGGAAACTCTATTTTTCGGCCACCGCAAGCGCCTCTTTCTCAGTGTGGGCCAGTTCTTCCATACCGGCAGCAATGCCAAACGAACCTAAAAGTGCCTTGGACTGATGTTCCATCAACTGCTTGAACCCATTTACGCCCCGGGAGTTACCCCCGTTTTTCTTCTTTCGGCGGAACACCTGCCGCAGTCCACCCTCGCAGCCGGTAGTAATCCTGCACAAGGGTTTGCTGTTCCTGTTCCACCAGACAATGCCCGCTTGGAAGGCGTTCTTTGAAAAACCGTTTCGGCAGCCAGTCATCGGCAGCCGTTAGCCCTTCCCGAATGTTGAAACGCCTTGTATTGTCGGTGACCCGGGCCGCCAGCGTCTGAAGACCTGCCTTATCAAATTTAAGGCCACAGGTGAGTCCGATAATCTTCGACAGCTCTTCCCAGGTGTAAAAATCCCGATAAAAACGACATAAAATGAAACAATCAAACAAGGTGCAGCGATCCTCAAAATCCAGAAAAAGTTCAGCCTTGCCCTCTATTTTTTCAGGAGCGATGAGCCCGGTCAACTCGGCCTTATAAAAGGTGGCTCGCAGATGACATGCCCCCCGGTCACTGACGGCAAAACCCAGTCCCATCCCTTTGAGCACGCGCGGATCATACCCCGGCGGTTACTGTCCCTTTACATGAATGGCAATATCTTCCATATCAAGTTCTTTGGCGGCAAATTGGATTCCCTCGGCCAGAAGGCCGCCAACCCCTTCCCGCCGGACGATTTTTTTAAGGAGGGCCGCCACCCCATCGGGATCACCGTAATCTAAAGCTTCACTGATTTTGCCCCGCTTAGAGGCTTCAATGGCAAAAGCGGCCAGATTGCCGGCAGATATGGTATCCAGACCCAGGCGATCACAAATATCATTCAGATAGGCGATTTCTTCAATTTCATCAATCCGGCAAAGACCGCCAAAAGCATAAATGGTCTCATATTCAGGCCCTTCCAGTTTGAGCCCCTGATGACGCCCCTGCTGAACCTCGATGAGTTGGCCACAGGCCAGAAAGCAGGTCCGGCAGGCCTTGGGCCGCGCTTTGCAATTTTCCACCAGACTTTTGGCATTGATCTTATCCTTCTGCTCATACGCTCCGGCGGCCCAGTAACCCGTAGGAAAGGCCCCGGCCTTGTTCAAGATGTCGACCATCATAGGGGTACCCAGATTGCGGTAGGCCTGGGTGGCCGGATGAGCCCCTGAACCGTTTTAAAATTTCCTTTGAATAGCGCTTAACCCCCTCCGGGTCAGCCAGAGGCCGAACTTGGCTGCCGTAAAAGGCGATACCCTTTATTTTTTTGGCACCCAGGACAGCCCCCATGCCCGTGCGGCCTGCCACCCGGTGAGTGTCGTTTTGTACAACCGCCTGCCGAACCAGGTTCTCACCCGCCGGACCGATAACCATGACGCCGCTTTTGATATCTCCGATTTCCTGTTTGATCAATGCCTCGGCAGCATAGGTATCCTTGCCCCATAAATGCCCGGCGTCATGAAACAAAATCGTCTTATCGTTGATCTCCAGCCACACCGGTTTCTTCGCAGCACCTTTGATCATGATGGCATCGTCTCCGGTTTTACTCATGTAGATCGCCAGGCTGCCGCCGGAATAGGACTCGGCATAAAAGCCGGTCAGGGGCGATTTTGAAAAAATACCATATCGGCATGACCCGTAAACAGGGCTGTCAGTGGCCGGCCCCGGGGCCAGAATAAGATGATTTTCGGAGGCAAACGGATCAACGCCGGCCGGGTTGTGTTGAAGCAACAGATGGGTTGCCAGCCCCTTGCCGCCCAGATAACGGGCCAGAAGCGCCTCTTCCAGGGGTTTCACACAATATTCCTGGGCTGAAAGATCTATTAAAAGCGAGCGTTGAAAAAATCCGTCCATGGCACTTTCCCTTTTGTTATAATCCTACTCCATCTCTGCAAGGCTTTCTTCCAGTATAAAAAGTCCTTTTTCAAGCTGTTCATCGGTGATCACCAAGGGCATCAATGTCCTGATCACGTTCCCGAAATTGCCGCAGGAAATCAGGACCAGGCCCTTGTCATAGCAACGTTTTACCAACTTTTTCGCCTCATCGGCTGCCGGCTGTTTGGTTTCCCGGTCCTTGACCAGTTCCATTCCGAGCATGGGGCCCTTGCCCCGGACATCACCGATGATTTCATATTTTTCCTTCAGATCATCAAAGCGGGTGCGCAGGGTTCGCCCAAGAATTTCAGCCCGTCTCAACAAGCCGTCTTCCAGCATAATTTCAAGCACTGCCAGGGCCGCTCTGCAGGATAGGGGATTACCACTGTAAGTCCCCCCCAGGCCGCCCACATGCGGTGCATTGATCATTTCCTCCCGGCCGACGACCGCGCTTAAAGGCATGCCGCCGGCAAGGCTTTTGGCCATGGTAATCAGGTCCGGCGTCACATCCCAGTGCTCGGATGCAAAAAATTTGCCGGTTCTTCCCACACCGGCCTGAACCTCATCCATGATCAGGGCGATATCATACTTTCGGCAGATCTTCTGCAACTTGGGGAAATATTCGGGCGGCGGCGTAACAAACCCGCCTTCACCCTGAATCGGTTCCACCAGTACGGCTGCGGTTTCTTCGGCAGCGACGTTGGTGATAAAAAAATCTTCCAGATAATCGGCACAGGCCGTTTCACAGGACGGATACTTGAGCCCGAAGGGGCAGCGATAGCAATACGCATAGGGCATACGGTAAATTTCCGGAGCAAAGGGGCCAAACCCCAGTTTATAGGGTTTAATTTTGCTGGTAAGGCTCATGGTCAAAAGTGTTCTCCCATGAAACGCATTTTCAAAACAGATCACCGCCGGCCGAGATTTGGCATAACGGGCAATTTTAACTGCATTTTCAACAGCTTCTGCCCCGGAATTGGCAAACATGCTCATTTTGGGAAAGCCTCCCGGCGCCAGTGCATTCAGTCGGGCCGCAAGATCAATGTATGACTCATACATGGCCACATGAAAGCAGGTATGGATAAATTTATCGGCCTGATCTTTAATAGCAGCCACTACCTTGGGATGGCTGTGCCCCACATTATTGACGCCAATGCCGCCGGCAAAATCAATCAGTTCCCGTCCATTGATATCGATCATGATGGCCCCTTGCGCCCTTTCAATAAAAATCGGAAACGTATTAAATGGCCCCTGGGGAACATTCCTACCGCGCACTTCAAGCAACGCCTGATTTTGATTTGACATTTACGCTTCTCCTTGTTTTATGGTTTGCACTGTTGGTAAAAAATGTTCCGTTCTTTTTCATTGCAAAATAAATAGCAAAGACCATACCAGAATTTGGCCCCACTATCGGCCGTTCATATCGGCAAAGACCCGAGGCATGGCAGAGTGCCAGTATCAGCATAATCAACCATAGATAAAGTTCAGCACACGTGCCTACTGGGTAGGTCACTTAGTGAAAGATATTCATTGACTTATATGCATTCATACATAATAATTCATCTTAATGCATTTTAGCATAATTCTATTTGATGCTTATTTCAATTGTATGGTTCACTTTCATTTTATGGACGCTGTCTTTTTTTGATGCCGGAGACACAAACAATGTCTTTGCAACTGACCAAGTTGTTATCCAGGGCCACGCCGCTATCCACTGCCAATGACTGGCGTGGCTTCAGTCGTGCCCTTTTAAACGCTTCTCCTAACGGAATCTTTGTGGTGGATGAGACCGGTGCCATCGCCATCTCCAACAAGGTGGCCCAAAAAGAATTCGGGCTTTTTCCCGGAACTCGCCTTGAACCGACCCTGCCCCATTTCTGGCCAACCGTAGAAAGGACACTCCGGGATCGAAAATACCGCAGCGAGGTCACCGTCCGGAAACAATCCCGCACATATCTGGTGAGTCTGGGGCCAGTTCTATGGGAAAAAGCATTGATCGGTGCGCTCTGCATCTTTGAAGAGATTACCAAACTCGAACAGGTCACCCATCAGATGCGATCTTTTCAGGAGCTCAACCGGGAACTGGATACGATTATTGAATCCTCTCATGACGGGCTCTGGATTTGTGACGGAAACGCGCGGGTCATAAAGATAAACTCAGCCTCGGAGCAACTGAACAACATCTGCGCAAAAGATGTCCTGGGAAAAAGCATGCAGGAACTTGTGGATAATGGGTTTGTGGATAAATCCGCTACGTTAAAAGTTCTGAAAACCGGAAAAAATGCCACCGTTCTCCAAAAAATCCAAAATGGGCGCAAACTGATGATCTCCGCCAACCCTGTTTTTGATGCAAAGGGGCATCTTATTCGGGTGGTGGTCACCGAACGGGATATTACCGAACTGGATATATTGCAAAAAAAGTTGGACAAACAAGCTGCCATCCGTGATCGTTATCGCCACCACGTGCTTGAACTTCAGATAGAAGAGCTGGAATCAAACCGAATCATTGCCAAAAGCCCCTGTTTTTTAAACATTCTACAGCGGGCACTGAAGGTCAGCCGGGTTGATTCCACCGTTTTGATCCTGGGAGAATCCGGCGTCGGCAAAGGGGTCATTGCCGATTTGATTCATAAATATTCTACCCGGTCCCACCGCCCGATGATCAAAATCAACTGTGGTGCCATACCCGAATCGCTGGTGGAATCGGAGCTTTTCGGGTATGAAAAAGGGGCTTTTACCGGGGCGGCAGACAAAGGCAAGCCAGGCTATTTTGAACTGGCGGACGGCGGCATTCTTTTTTTAGATGAAATTGCCGAACTGCCCCAGGCATCCCAGGTAAAACTGCTCCGCTTCCTGGAAGACGGGATGATATACCGGGTGGGGGGCATAAAGGGGCAAACGCTGAATGTCAGAATTTTGGCGGCCACCAACCGTAATTTGAAGGCCATGGTGAAAAACAAAACATTCCGGCAGGATCTTTTTTACCGGTTGAACGTCATTCCCCTGCTGGTACCGCCCCTCAGGGAGCGCAACGCCTGTATTCTGCCCCTCGTCGACCATTATATTACTTATTTTGCCAACAAACTGGGACTTGAAAAAAAGTATCATTTAACCCGGGAAGCATCCGACGCATTGCAGGGCTACAGCTTTCCGGGCAATGTCCGTGAACTGATGAACCTGTGTGAACGCCTGGTGGTAATGGTAGATGGAAATCGGGTGGCGATTGAGAACCTGCCGCAAACGATTACCCACGGCCAGAATAAAACCACTCTTAATTCAGTCATCCGGAAAGGGCAACGCCCACTTCAACAAATCTTAGCTTCGGTGGAAAAAGAGGCCCTGGCCTATGCCATGGAAATCCACGGCACTCAGGCGCTGGCGGCAAAAGCCCTGAACATAAATCAATCCACCATTGCCCGAAAATTGAAAAAACACGGCATTAGGTGACATTGTTATGTGACGTTTAACAATACCTATTGGGCTATATTTTCGTATTCGGACATTTTATGCACAGTTGCATATTTTGCAATCCGCCAAAAACACCATCGGAACAAGAAATGAAGCCCCCCTTTTTTTCTTATCCCTCAATAGGGGGTGTTGACGTTGATAAGCAATAAAACAAAACAGGTTTGCCGGATGTGGCATTTTTTTTGCTTTGCTTCTTCTTTAGATGCATCGCTGCCCGTAGCATCCAAAACCGGCAACATCTTAAATTCTTTGATACATTTATAAAGCATGCTGTGCCTGCAAAAAACCAAAACTACCCAAACCAAAAAAAGGGAGGAGAATCATGGCAAAGTTGAATCGTTTTTTAATACTGTTGATGTGCGTCGTATTGATCGGTACATTTGCAATACCCGCAGCCCAGGGGCCAGACCCTATGAGGGGCAGACCCTTATTGTCGGCACATGGTCCGGCCCGTATGCAAAAAATTTTGAGGCGGCTTTTTCCAAACCCTTTGAAGAATTGACCGGGGCAAAATTAGAGCACAAATACTCATGGGACTTTACGCCTGAAATCCTGTCGGCCCCTGCAGATGACCCGCCGCTGGACGTCACCATCGCAGCGGACGGCGATTATGCCGTGGGCATTAAAAACAAACTGTGGCTGCCCCTTAGATATGAGTATATACCCAACGCAAAAAAAGTTTTCCCCATACTGATGAATGAAATTTCTCCGAACACCGAGTATGGCGTGCCTTTTGATGTGGGTATCCATGTTCTCATGTACAGAAAAGACCTGGTAAAAAGTCCGCCCACATCATGGAAGGATTTGTTGAAAGATGAATTCAAAGGGAAAATCGCCATAGAGAGATGGTTCCCCTACTGGGTCTATGTGGGCAGCTACCTTACCGATTATGACCCACCGACCCAGGCCATTTACAGCAAAGAAGGGCGGGAGGCAATCTTTGCATCCCTGAACGATCTAAGCAAACGATGGTTTTTCTGTTATGACAAGGGTGCTGAATTTTGGGCGGCCCTTGATGCGGGTGAAATTTTGGTGGGCAACTACTGGAACGGATCGGCCATCTCAAAAATTCAGGAACAGATCGAAAAAAACGGAAAGGCCACCACCTATGCAATGGTGCTGCCCAAAGAGGGTGCTGCCGCCTATCTGGATCATTTCTGTGTTGTGCGGGGAACCAAAAAAAGAGACCTCGCAGAAGCATATATCAACTGGATCATGAGTGACTATGCACAGATCGGGTTTCTGAAAAAGCATTATAACCTCATGACCAACAAAAATGTCGTTTCCGAGATCCCGGCGGTCATGGGTGACATCCACCCAAGGACCGATGCGGACTGGAAAAAAATTAATTTTATGGATCTCAGGACACTCGAGCCCATGCGCAAAGAACTGGAAGATCGGTTCGTCAAGGAGATTCTGGACCAATAACAAACCAGCGGTTTGAATAAAACCTCACATTGCGACCCGGGTTCCGGGGTTGTTTTCGTCCGGAACCCGGTAGCCCTGCTTTTCGACAAATAACATCTTAATAAATCCGGGCAATATTTGTTTGGATGCCCGGACAACGAATTTTCAAAAATTGCCATGTCAATTTTTAAAACGCTGAAAAGGATATAAAATGCCATCCGATCTGTCCCTTCAACTGGAAAAAATTATAAAAAAATACGGAGATGTAACCGCCCTGGAAGGTGTCGGTCTTGATGTCAGAAATGGCGATTTTTTTTCTTTTGGGACCCAGCGGCTGTGGCAAGACAACGCTGCTCAAGATCATCGGTGGCTTGGAAAATCCGACCCGGGGAACCATAAAAATAATGGGAGAAGATGTTACCCACCTGCCTGCAAACAAACGAAACACTTCCACTGTTTTTCAGGAATGGGCACTTTTTCCCCATATGAATGTCTTTGACAATATTGCCTTTGGATTGCGCATGCAAAAAAAGGAACGTCTGAGATTAAAAAAAAAGTGGCCGAACTTCTGGCCCTCATTCAACTTGAAGGATACCAAAACCGAATGGCCTTCCAGCTGAGCGGCGGGCAGCAGCAAAGAGTGGCTATTGCACGTGCCCTGGCAACGGAACCGGCCATCCTCCTTCTGGATGAACCCCTGTCCAACCTGGATCTGGCCCTGCGGCAGCAGATGAGGATCGAACTTAAAAAGCTTCACGAACAAATTAAAAAAACATTCATTTATGTCACCCATGATCAGACAGAAGCCCTTACCATGGCCGATACCATTGTTGTCATGGACAAGGGACGCGCGGTGCAGGTGGGGTCGCCAAAGGACATCTACAAGAACCCGGCCACCGACTATGTGGCAACATTCATCGGCGAAGCCAACGAGTTTCGCGGCGCAATGCATGCGATAACCCCGGAACCTGTTTTCAAGACGGATACCGGGCTTGATTTCAAGGTGACGCTCCGGGACAGGGATATCTCAAAGGCGGCCAGAGCCTGTGCCATCATAAGGCCTGAACATATAGACGTGATCCTGGACGATGCCGGGAAATCCATGGACAATCAATTTGAGGCGTGCATTGATGACATTGTCTATTTTGGACCGAGCCTGAGGATATTTGCCCACCTTGAAAAAACAGAAGAGTCCTTTTTCTTTGATATCATCGCAGACACCCAGGCAGCCAATGACGTTCGTCGCGGGCAGTTGCTCACAGTCGGCTTCAGCAAGCTCTTTACCCTGTGCTTCAAAGCAGACTAAAAAGACACATCTCCCTGAGGACAAGATGCTCGACAATTTATGGAAACGATATAAATATCTTATTCCGGTTATTCCAATCCTGTTGTTTTTCCTGCTGTTTTTCCTGTATCCGCTGGTTGAAATGGTTCGGATAAGCTTCTATCGATCTTTACCATACGGTCAAATGGAAAAATTTTTTACCGCAGAAAATTACATTCGGTTCATGACGGACATATTTTATCTAAAGGTGCTGTGGCGGAGCTTTGTGCTGGGCGTTGCCGTAACCGCTGTGACCGTTCCGTTGGGATTTATTCTGGCCTACGCCCTCTGGCAATCCAAAGGGGCCAAAAGAAAATTTTTGTATTTCTGTGTCCTTTTTCCGCTGTTCACAAATCTTGTTGTTCGACTCTACGGATGGCGAATTATCCTTTCACCCACGGGGCCAATTAATGTGACCCTCCAATACCTGGGCTTGATAGATGCGCCTGTCAAGATGATTTTTACCTTTCCGGCCGTGGTCCTGGGGCTTTTTTCCGAGTGTGCGCCCTATTACATTCTTATCCTCTTCAGTGTACTGACCCTGGTCAATGAGCGATATGTCGATGCGGCTATTGATCTCGGTGCAGACCGGATGATGACTTTTTTGAAAATCATCTGGCCTCTCAGCCTCCCGGGGGTTGTCTCGGGGGGGGTTCTTACCTTTATCTGGTCTTTTGGTTCTTATGCAACGCCGATGATCCTGGGAAAACCAGTTCACTGGACGGCAGCCATTCATGCGGAAAGGCAAATTTTGTCGGTACGAGACTGGCCCTTTGGTACGGCAATCGGCATCATGTTAATGATTTTTATCATTATAGTGCTGTTTTTTCAAAGTCGTATAACCCCGAAAACGCAAACGCAGCGCGATTAAATCCAATGAGGGGAAATAATGAGTGCGCTTTTCCAGAAAAAAATAAACTTAAACACCATATTGTTTAATATAGCGGTGGCAATTGTTCTGATCTTGTTGCTGGCCCCCATCCTGATTGTTATTTTCAGCTCTTTTTCCGGGAAAAGCCATTTGAGTTGGCCATTTACCGATTTGACCTTCAGGTGGTATAAAGAGGTATTACAAAGAAGCCTGTGGGTAAAGGCATTTGTCAACAGCCTCATCATCGCTTCTCTATCCACCGTCATTTCACTGGCCATCGCAACACCTGCCGCCTTTGCCCTCAGCAGACGCAAAAAAAACAAGGTGTCGAGCGTAATGAGTTCTTTTATCAGCTGGCCGTTGATGGTACCGCCAGTCATGATCGGCATCGCCCTTTTGATGTTTTTCAGCAGGATTGGTTTGAGGGGCTCTTATTTTGCCATCGCCATCGGGCACAGCCTGTGGGCCGGACCGCTGGTTTTTATAACGATGAATGCCGTATTCGAAAGGTTTAACCCTGTTTATGTTTCCGCTGCGGCCGACCTTGGCGCAAATATCTTCCAGACCTTTATCAAGGTAACGATCCCCATTGTCAGGTCGGGAATGATTTCAGCGGTATTTCTCGGATTCGTCATATCCACCCAGGAATTCATTATTGCTCTGTTTTTATATGCTCCCAAGACCATTACATTGCCCGTGGAGATATATACGGCCATCCGGTATGAGATCAGTCCGGGGATTTCAGCCATTTCCGTATACATGATCGGCATTGTGGCCGCCGCATTAATCGTGATTGACCGGGTGATCGGAATAGAGAATATCGGTTTTGGCGGCAAAGGATAAAGGTCCTGCTCCCATGTCGCGAATATCCAATCTGTTTTTGACCATCCGTTCCCTTTTTCGGCAATCAGCGGCTATGGAACTTCAAGACAGCTATACAGTAGAAAACCAAAATCAACCATCTAAATACGGAGGTATCAACCATGATACGCAATCTCTTTGCAGGAAAAGTGCAAAGCGGGGGACTGAGCCTGAATATCTTTTCCCGGGACGAACTGGAACAGATTCATTCGGCAACCCTGGAAGTCCTTCGCAGAACAGGTCTTTATATTGGAGACAAACAGGCGCGTGAAATCCTTGCCGGCGGCGGTGCCATTGTTGATGAAACCACCGGCACGGTAAAATTTCCCTCTTACCTTGTGGAAGATGCCATCCGGTGGGCGCCGTCAAAAGTCTTTTTAGCCGGGCGCAACCCGAAAAACGATTTCATTGCCGAGAGCAACCGGGTGGGGTTTACCAATTTTGGTGAGGGTGTTTTTATCATTGATCCCTATACGGGGCAGCGCCGGGAAACCACGAAACAGGATGTTGCGGACAGTGCCCGGCTGGTGGATTGTCTGGATGAAATCGATGTATATGAAAGAGCGGTGGGGGCTTCAGATGTTCCCGGGGAGTCAATGCAGCTGCACAATGCCGAAGCCTGGCTGCCCAATACATCCAAACACGGTTTTATGGGCACCGGCAACGGCTATCTAACCAAAAAAATTATTAAAATGGCAGCGGCCGTGGCAGGCGGCGAGGACAAGCTGAGGGAACGTCCGATTCTCTCCACCATCACATGCCCCATCAGCCCACTGCAACTGGTGGGAGATTCATGTGAAATCATCATGGAATCGGCCCGGGCCGGTATTCTGGTAAACGTCCTGTCCATGGCCATGGCAGGCGGATCTTCCCCCGTTACCCTGGCCGGCACACTGGTTGACCATAATGCTGAAGTTCTGGGCGGACTTGTCCTGAATCAACTGACCTGCAAGGGTGCCCCGTTCATGTACGGCAGTTCCACCACCGCAATGGATTTGAGATTTGCCGCGGCATCGGTGGGGTGCCCCGAATGCGCGATGATCAATGCGGCGGTGGCACAGATGGCGCGCTACTACCTGTTGCCCAGCTGGGTCGCCGGCGGCTAGGGCGATTCCAAGATCTGTGATGAACAGACCGGTCATGAAAAAACCCTCACCGGACTATTACCCGCGTTGGCAGGCGCCAACCTGATATACGGTTTGGGAATGATCGAGATGGGCATGACAATTGATTACGGCCAGCTGGTCATGGACAATGAATTCGCAAAAATGATCAAATTCACCGTCAGTGGAATTCCGGTCACCGATGAGACCCTGGCCGTGGATGCGATCCATGAGGTGGGCATCGGCAAAGATTTTATCAGCCATGAAACCACCTATAAACACATGCGATCTGCATCCACACCCAAACTCATCAACCGGAAAACAAGGGAGAGCTGGGAGGCCGAAGGGGCCACCGATATCCACCAGCGGTCTTATGCGCAGGCGAAACATATTCTGGAAAATCACAAACCGGACCCGATTCCCGACAATATCCTCGCCGAGATACGATCCATCGTCGAGGAAACGGAAGCGGAGCTGGGTATTTCCAAAAACAAATAAGGAGAAGAATATGGGAACAATTAACACTCGGTATGGTGACGGAAGTCCCCTTGAGATGAGTGAGAGCGAACTCATGCGGGACCTTGAAGAAGGCACTGCCGATGCAGCCGAGCGGGGCCGAGTCGACCCGCTTTCCAAGGAGGAGTTGCTTCACTTAAAGGACATTTTCAGCAGCCCCTATCGCTTTGTCAGCGTTGAACCGGGAAACGAGGTTGTACTCAGTTATGACGGTTCTCCCTTAAAGATGTGGCGCACACAGATCAGTGTAAACCGCATTCAATGTCTGGAAATCTATGAAAAGCTTCTGGGGGCGGATACCCTCGAACTGGGGCATGTGGATTACAGCTTCAAACCGATCAAACCCATTGTCGGATTTGAACAACCCCTTCTGGAAAAAGCACTGATGACCACCACCGCACCGATTTTTTACGGCGCCATGCCCAACCTCGGGCTTTACAGCCAGCCCGACGGCCCCTTTCCAAATCCCGCTGAATTGATGCCCATGGGAAAAATTGACGAGGCCCGTCAGGCCCATGAGGCCGCGGTGGAAGACGCTGTCAAGGATATCGTTTTTGTGGCTGGCGCTTTATATGAATCCGGGGCCGATGGCATTATCCTGGATACCGTCGGGGCTGCCGGTGATGCTGATTTTCTGGCGGGGCTGCAGGCCACCGAAATACTCAAAAAAAAATACCCCGACATCTGCATTGAATTCGGCATGGCCGGAGAATTCGTATTGGGCATGCATGGAGACCTCACCTACGACGGCGTCCGCCTGGCCGGGCTCTATCCCCAGGATCAGATCAAGCTTGCCGAAAAGGCCGGTGCAACCATCTTCGGTCCGGTCTGCAATACCAACACCAACATGACCGCTCCCTGGAACCTGTCCCGGGCCATTACCTTTATGAAGGCCTGCGGAGAGGTTGCCAAAATCCCGATTCATGTCAACATGGGAATGGGCGTCGGTGCGGTAACGGTGCACGACAACCCGCCCATCGATATTGTTTCCAGGGCATCCAAGGGAATGGTTGAAATTTGCCGACTGGATGGATTGTAGGTGGGCGTGGGAGATCCCATGGGGATGGCGATCACCCATGCGATTGCCTCGGGAATGGGCGGAATGAGAGCTGCCGGAGATCTGGTGGCTCGAATGCAGATGACCCGCGGCATGAAAATCAAAGAAGCCAAAACGTACGTGGCCGAAAAACTTGGCGTCACCGTTGCCGATCTCACCGACCCGGTGATCATGAGTGAAATCAGGGAAAATCTCAAAATCGGCACCTTGCACCCCATAGCGAACCACCCCCAGGGCTTGGAGGCAAAGGTAAACATCGCCAAGGTTCTGGATATTGACATTAACTGTGTCCGGCGCCTGAGGGGAAGCCGATAAGGAAACCGCCATGAGAAGAAGATTAAAAAACGGGATTACGACTTCTACCGGATTTGGTTTGAGCGCATTTTCAACCGATGAACTGGATTCGATTCATTATGCGACGCTCCAGACGCTCGGGCAGACCGGCATAAAAGTCATGAATGAATCGGCCATGGAACTGTTTTACAGTGCCGGGGCCGTTGTCCAGCGCTTTGATGGCCATGCCATCGTAAAGATACCGCCGCATGTGGTGGAAGACGCTATCCGCGTAACGCCCGGAACCGGCATCTATCATGGCCGCAACCCGGAAGATACATTTGTGGCCGAGCCCAACCGGGTGGGATTCACCACCTTTGGCGCGTGTCCCAATGTGATTGATCCGTTTACAAGGGAAGTCCGTCAAGGCACCCTTGAAGATACCGCCGGGTTTGCGCGGGTGTGCGACTATCTGGATGAAATTGCCGTTGCGGAAAGAAGTGTTTTGGCCCCCGATGTGCCCGATGGCATGATGTTTGTCCTGAGCATCAAGGAGATGCTGGCCAATACCGGCAAGCATATTTTTCTGGGGGCGGATTCCGCAAGGTCGCTGCAGGTCATGACCGAACTGGCTGTTGTCTGCGCCGGTGGAAAAGAGTATTTTGTCAAACAACCGATTTTCACCCCGCTGGTATGTCCGGCAAGTCCCCTGATGCTGTCAGATGTCGTGTGCCAGGTTACCATGGAAGCGGCCCGCATGGGCCTGGGGGTCACCATTATCCCCATGGGGCTTTCCGGCGGTACATCCCCGGCCACCCTGGCCGGCACCGTGGTCACCCACAATGCCGAGGTGCTGGGCACCATCGTGCTGGCGCAACTTGCAAACAGGGGAACCCCCTGCATCTACGCATCCACCACTTCTATCCTTGATTTAAGGTTGGGCACTGCTGCTGTGGGCGCTCCGGAATACGGCATGATCAATGCCGCCATCGCCAAACTGGCGCAATATTATCATCTTCCGTGCTGGATCGGTGCCGGGGCTTCTGACAGCAAGGTACCGGACATCCAGTCCGGCTATGAATCCACCCTGAGCGCCACCCTCGGCGCCCTGTCAGGGGCCAATTTTCTCTTTGGCTGCGGGGTCCTCGAGCAGGGGTTGACCATGGATTATGCAAAATTGCTCATGGATGCCGAAACGATCCGGATGGTCCAGACCGCAGTAAAGGGAGTGCCGGTTTTCAGACGAAACCCTGGTACTGGATATTATCCATGACGTGGGTCCCGGCGGTTCCTACATTGCCCACCAACACACGTATCAGCATATGCGGGAGCAGTCCGGGACAAAACTGTTTGACCGCCGATCAAGAGAGGACTGGCTGACCGTCACAGGCGGGAAATCCATACAGAAAAAAGCGTATGCCGCGGCCATCGATATCCTCAAAAATCACCGGCCCATGCCTTTGCCTGAAGGAGCCGCCGAAGATATGGAAAAAACAGTAAAAAACTATGAAAAAGAACTCAAAACAGACAAAAAATCCCAATTTGTTTGATTTGCCGCCTCCGAGGCGTGCAAGGCTGTTTTTTTTTACTAACCTGAAAAAAAGGAGAAAAAAAATGAAACGTTATCTGCTCGTTGGCACAATTTTAATTTTCGCTCTTTGTCTGGTTGCCCCGCAAGGTGCCCTGGCGGCAAGGGACTATTTCAAAATCGGCGTGATCACCTCCCTTTCAGGCGGTCTGGCTACCGGAGGGAATATCACCAAGCAGGGGTATGATTTGTGGGCCGCCAAAGTGAACGAAGCCGGCGGTATAGAAATCAATGGTAAAAAATATCCCGTAAAGCTTATTTACGGTGATGCCCAGTCCGAACCGTCCCAGGCAGCTTCGCAGCAGAGCGCCTGGCGACCCAGGAAAAAATTGATTGCGCCCTGGGACCCTATTCTTCAGGGGTTACCCTTGCCGCGGCCCCGGTTCTGGAAAAATATAAAATTCCTTTGATCACCGGCTCTGCCGAATCACCACTGATCTGGAAACAAAAATTTAAATACACCTTCGGCACCATCCCGCCGGTTAACTTCACCGGCTCGGGTCCTTTAAAAACCATTGCCAATCTTAGCCCCCGTCCCGAGAAAGCTGTTATCATCGGTTCCAATGATGCTTTTTCCAAAGCAACGGGGCGGAGACGTTCAAGGCCATTGCCGAAGAGCTGAACATCAAGGTCGTTAAATACGATATCGTCCCATCCGGCCAGGATCTTACCCCCTATATGTCTGCTATACGGGGAAGGCGTCCCGACGTCATCGCCTTTGGGGGCCATGATGAGGAACTGATCCGACTGGTCAAGGCCCTGCGCCAGATCAATTATGCGCCCAAGGCCCTGCTGATGCATTACGGCGTTACAGAACCGGCGTTTGTGGAAGCCATGGGAAAGGATGCCGAACAGGTGTGGGGGGCATCGGTATGGACCCCCACTTTAAAAACCGCCGGGGACCTCATCTGGAAAGACTCCAAAAGCTTTGTTGAAGATGCCCAAAAAGCATACGGCATCACCCCGGATTATACCATGGCCGGCAGTTCTGCAGCCGGATTGGCGTTTCACGCGGCCCTGATGCGTATCGGGGCAACGCCCCCGTTGGATGAATCTGAAAGACTGGCCCTGGTTAAGGCCCTGGAAGAACTGGACCTTAAAACTTTTTACGGGCCTGTAAAATTTGCCAGTGAAGGCCAGTTTTACCATGCCAACATTGGCCTTACGCCGCTGGCCCTTCAAATCCAGAACGGTGTCCCCATGATTATCGGCCCGGCGGATTTCAAAGAAGCCGAGGGTAGTACCCCGGCGAAGAAATGGAAATAAAACAGTTCAGTATTTAAAAAATGCAGGCGCTGAACGATAAAAACAAGATTTGAAGATGGGACGGTGAGAAGCGCTTACAAATCGTCTCATCTTCACTATCTTGTTTTCCGGGATCAAATCAAAATCGCGTTACTGCTGTAACCGTTGACTGGTAAGGGGTTACTCAATTTTTTAAAGACCTGAGACAGACAAAAAAGCCTGTCCGGGCATTTTGATAAGAAACAGGTATGGAGCTTCTGCCGCAAGTAATTATAGATGGAATTATGATTGGCGGTGTTTATATAACCATCGCCATCGGATTTTCACTGGTTTTCGGTGTGATGCATATCATCGATTTTGCAGTGGGCGAGTGGATCATGTTAGGGGCGTTTATGGGGTACTATCTCAACCTATGGCTTGGGGTTGATCCCTTCCTGCTGCTGCCACTGGTCTTTTTTATTTTTTTTGGCATCGGTTACGCCCTGCTGCCGGTTATCCAGCGGGTTATCAGCGGTCACCGGGGGAATCCACTGCTCATGGGCCTGGTTTTTACATTCGGCCTTATGATGATCATTCGCGGACTGGGTTTGACCATTTTTGGATTTTACAGCCGTTCCATCCCATCGGCCCTGAATGTCACCTCGT
>CALNYM010000026.1:5000-119004 GCA_942490765.1 uncultured Desulfobacterales bacterium
GGAATATATTCAAGTTTTGTCAACCAGTCGGCATTGTTTATCAACAGGGCCTTGTCATCGTCAAAATCAATAAACAGGGACAACTGCTTTTTCAAGGCCAGGGCATTTTTCTCAACCAGATCCGGTGTAAGAATTTTTCGCATTTCGGTTTTGCCACTCGGATCACCCACAAGACCTGTGCCGCCGCCTACCAGGGCAATGGGGCGATGGCCATTCCGCTGCATATGCGCCAGAGACATTATCGGCACAAGGCTTCCAATATGTAAACTGGATGCCGTCGGATCAAAACCGATATAACAGGTTTTAGAACCTTCATTCAAATAATCATGCAACTCTTCGCTGTGAGTTGTATTATCTACAAACCCCCGTGTGGTAAGGATATCGAGTATATTTCCCATTCCATTAAACCTTTATTTTGTATAGAGACCGAAACAAATAAGCAAAAAACATCAAGGGGTATTATTGCATCGCCAAAACACATCAAGATGTCAGTATGGTATACCGGCAAAGGACGCAAGGTCGAATATAAATGGCATCATTTATTGGCATATTCAACAGCCCGGGTTTCGCGAATAACGGTTATTTTGATCTGGCCTGGGAAGGTCAACGCCTCCTCTATTTTCTTAGCCACATCCCTGCTCATCAGGGTTGCACTTTCATCTGAAACGATATTGCTTTCCACTATAATCCGCACCTCCCTGCCCGCCTGAATAGCATAGGAGTTGGCAACGCCATTAAATGAATTGGCTATTTCTTCAAGGTCTTCGAGTCTTTTAACATAATTTTCAAGAATTTCCTTGCGGGCCCCCGGCCTGGCACCGGAAAGGCTGTCAGCAGACTGAACCAGTAAATCATAGACACTTGCCGGCGGCACATCTTCATGGTGGCACGCAATGGCATGAACAATTCGTGGTGATTCCCCGAATTTTTTGGCCAGTTTTGAGCCGATAAGGGCATGGGGGCCTTCGACCTCGTGGTCAATCGCCTTTCCGATATCATGCAGCAGTCCCATCCGTTTGGCCCGTTTCTGGTTGAGCCCCAATTCAGCCGCCATGATGCCACATAAAAAACCGACCTCTACAGAATGCTGCAATACATTCTGGGCATAGCTCGTTCGAAACTTCAGCCGCCCCAGATATCCGATCAATGTTTTGTTGACGCCATGGACCCCCAAATCAAATGCGGCCTGCTCGCCCGCTTCCATAATTGTCTTATCAACCTCTTTTTCAACCTTTTTCACGACATCTTCTATACGTGCGGGATGTATCCGCCCATCAGAGATAAGCATCTGGAGAGAAAGGCGAGCAACCTCTCGCCGAACGGGATTATACCCCGAGAGAATAACTGCCTCCGGCGTATCATCGATAATCAAATCAATTCCGGTAGCTGCTTCCAGTGCGCGAATATTGCGGCCTTCCCGTCCGATAATACGACCCTTCATTTCATCACTCGGAAGTTGTACCACTGAAACGGTGCGTTCGGCAACATAATCGCCGGCATATCGCTGGATAGCGGTGGCTATAATTTTTTTGGCACTTTTTTCGGCATTTTCCCGGGCCTCATTTTCGATTTTTTTGATCAAACGAGCCCCTTCGTACCGCGCCTCGTTCTCCATGGCCCTGATCAGCAGCTCCTTTGCCTGGTCAGCAGTCAGGCTCGATATTTTTTCCAGCTGCTGTTTCTGTTCATCGATGAGATGTTTATACTTTTTTTCCTCTTGCTCAATTTCATTTTCCCTTTTGAGCAATTTTTGTTCAAGATGCTTACTTTCTTTTTCCCGGCGGTCAACATTTTCGATTTTTTGATCAAGGCTCTCTTCCTTCTGGGTTAACCGCTGCTCTTTTTTCTTTAATTCATCCCGGGTTTCCTTGCTCTCGGCCTCAAATTCATTTTTCAGGTTAAACAACCGGTCCTTGGCTTCCAGCTTTGCTTCCCGGATCAAGTTTTCCGATTTTCTCTTGGCATCTTCCCTGATGCTCACTGCTTCATTGTTTGCAATCGCTACCTTCCGGGCCATGCTTTTGCCCATGATCAAAAAAGCGACAACGACCCCAAGGCCAAAGCCTATGGGGCCTAATAGCATATAATATTCATAATTCATGACATACTCTCCCAATATATATTTAGCACCTGCACTCGGTTATTGCCTTAGGTACAACTAAACGCCGAACCACCACGGATCATTTTTCAGGTGCATTTTGTCAACATTTTTTAATCTTGAGATTAAGCTATGCTTTGGACATGAGCTGCATTAAATTCATGATGCAACATTCAGACATGAAACAAAGAAACTAAAGAATGGCTGTTGAAGGCGGGGTACGCTTTTTGTTTTATTTTAAAATTGCAAAAATAAGAATCCGAAGAACACAATCAGCGTTATACAGTTTTTTAAAATCCATATGTTCACCGCGGCCGTTTTCGATAAAAGCCCCTGCATGATGCCGTGTTGTCAGGTCTTTGAACCTAATCAGAACGGTGGGCGCCCTTTAGTTTCTTTAGGCTTTTCTGTACGAGCAGAACTTGCACACCAAAACCAGTGAAGGCTCCCTTTTTATTAAGTGTTGGATCAAAGAACATCTTCCAATCACGAACACGGCAGGGGCATCGCCACTGTAACGCTAATGCCTCATTTGTGGATCAAGGCACAACTGATATCACTCAATGTAAACAGATTGCATTCTTAAATTGTGTACGGTTACTATTTTTGCCTTAAAAGCGGTCTGATCGGGCTTTATTTATAATTACATTTTCTATCAATCGTACTAATCAGGTTCAAAGAACGACTACCGATCTCTTTGGACAGTTCCCCGTGATTTTTTTCCAGTTTCAGATATTTACTTGATATATTAAGGGCCGCCAAAACGAGAATTGCCTGTTTTTCAATATTTACCGGTTCATCGGCCAGCTGGCTTTCAACATCATGGATTTCCCTGGCCAGAAAATCTGCAACAGCCTGTGCATTGTCACTCTCGTCCCCGGCTTTAAACCTGTATGTTTGTCCAAAAACATCTATTGATAGAAGTTGTTCCAATTATAATCTAATCACCTTTCCCCAACCATTTAATTCTTTGCGTCATTCAATTTCTTCGCCAACATCACCAAGTCGGCTGATGAGGCTGTCAATTTTGGACTTAATCAAACGCGTTGTCTCGGTAGCCCTGGCCTCCTCGGTTAGTTTTGCCTCAAGTTTGGCTTCAAGGTCTTCAACTTTATATGACAGCTCCGAGTTAGCCGTTTTAAGGGACTCACGCTCTTCGATCAATGTTTCAATTTTTAGTTCAATTTCATCAAATTGTTGCAATATCAATTCATTATTCAATTTATCACCTCTCGTACAATAGAATATAGTATTTCAGCTAAAAAAAAGTCAAGCGAATTTAAGGCCAAACGTCAGGGCACGTGTATTTGATACCATCTTAACACATTATAGATAAAAAAAAAGGATAAACCCGATAATCGGGTTTATCCTTTATGATCTCTTGTTTCCCTGTAATATGGGCAAATAACAGTTTGTATCAGCCGGTCAACCGGGATATCAGTTGCCGCTGGCGATTCTGATCCGGTTTATCGCCCGCGCAAGGGCAAGGCGTGCCCTGATAAAATCGATATCGGCATTGCCCTTGTCCGCAATTCGTTTCTCGGCACGCTCCTTTGCCGCCGTTGCCCTTTGCACATCGATATCTTCACATTTTTCAGCCGCTTCTGCCAATATGGTGACCTTATCCGGCAGGGCTTCCGCAAATCCGCCGCTGATACAGACACACTTTCTATTACCCCTGGCATCGTCATAACAGACCTCGCCTGTTTTGAGGGAGGTCATAAAAGGCGTATGACCGATAAGCACGCCGAACTCCCCAAGGCTCCCGGGGGCTATAACGATCTGGACCGCTTCATTAACAACCTCATGCTCAGGGGTTACCACTTCTAGTTTGATATTCTCAGCCATATTTCACCTTCCACTTTGATTAACCTTCGGACAGGGTTTTGGCCTTTTCGATGGCAGCATCAATATTGCCGACCATGTAGAATGCCTGCTCGGGCAGATCATCGTGCTTTCCTTCAACGATTTCCTTGAACCCCTGCACCGTATCTTCTATTTTTACATATGCACCCGGTGTATTTGTAAAAACTTCGGCCACATGAAACGGCTGGGACAAAAAGCGCTGAATTTTCCTGGCCCGGGCCACGGTGATCTTGTCTTCGTCAGACAATTCGTCAATACCCAGAATAGCGATAATGTCCTGCAATTCTGTATATTTTTGCAGAATCTGCTGAACCTGCCGGGACGTATGGTAATGATCCTCCCCGATATAGTTGGCATCGAGAATTCGAGATGTGGAATCCAGGGGATCCACCGAGGGATAAATGCCGAGTTCAACCAGTTTACGGGAAAGCACCACGGTACCGTCAAGATGGGCAAATGTAGTGGCCGGTGCCGGGTCGGTGAGGTCATCGGCAGGGACATAGACACATTGAACCGCCGTGATCGAACCCTTGTCCGTTGATGTAATGCGTTCCTGAAGTTCACCCAGATCAACAGCCAGCGTCGGCTGGTAACCCACAGCGGAAGGCATGCGGCCAAGCAGGGCCGAAACCTCGGAACCCGCCTGGGTAAAACGAAAGATATTATCGATAAAAATAAGCACGTCCTGGCCTTCTTCATCCCGGTAGTATTCCGCCGCTGTCAGGGCGGAGAGGGCCACCCGGGCACGGGCCCCCGGCGGTTCGGTCATCTGACCATATACCAGGGCGGCCTTGGGCAAAACACCGGAGTCTTTCATTTCATGGTAGAGGTCATTACCCTCCCGGGTGCGCTCACCCACACCGGCAAATACCGAAATACCGCCGTGCTGCATGGCAATATTGTTGACCATTTCCATCATGATAACGGTTTTACCCACACCGGCCCCGCCGAAAAGTCCCATTTTCCCGCCCCGGGGAAAGGGTACAAGCAGATCGATAACCTTTATACCGGTTTCAAGAACACGCACCGTCGTATCTAATTCTGTGAAATGCGGTGCTTCACGATGGATAGGCAGCATCTTTTCCTGACTGACAGGCCCAAGTCCATCGACGGGTTTCCCCACGACGTTGAGCACCCGGCCCAAACCGGCCGCGCCCACAGGCATCATAATCGGCTTGCCGGTGTCTGTTACAAGTTGTCCCCGGGTCAGGCCGTCGGTAACATCCATGGCAATGGTACGAACCACGTTGTCACCCAGATGCTGTGCCACTTCAACCACCAGATTATCCGCCTGATCATCAATAGCCGGATTTGTAATCGTGAGTGCCGTATAGATTGTAGGCAATTTTCCCTGCTCGAATTCTACATCGACAACAGGTCCTATAACCTGCGTAATCGTCCCAGTGTTCTCTCCCATTAAAAGACCTCCAAATTAATTATTTATTATGGGTTTTTCGTCATTCGAATCTCATTCACTGAATAACGATTAACTCTTTTCAAATTTACCCCTTCAATGCCTCAGCACCACCGACAATATCCATCAATTCTGCCGTAATCGCTGCCTGCCGGGCCTTGTTGTATGCCAGTGTCAGGTTTTCAATCATATCATTGCATGCATTTGTGGCATTTTCCATGGCTGTCATCCGTGCCGCATGTTCACTGGTGGATGTCTCCAGCAGCGCACTGTGCACCTGAACATAAACGCTCTTGGGCAGGAGTTCTCCCAGCAGTGCCGCCGGTGACGGCTCACAGATATGTTCAGCCATGAAGGTACTTTCTTCGGTATCGGCGGGTCCATCAGAAGAAACCATCGGCGGTATGGGCAGCAGTTGTTTCAATGTCGGGGTCTGTCTGGCCATGTTGACGAATTCGGCATAAACGATATACACTTCGTCATAGGTACCATCTATAAAACCATCCACGAGTTTTCGGCCGGCAGTTGCGGCCACGTTGAAACCGAATTTGGTGCCCACAACCCCGATATACTCATCCTCAGCCACCCATTTTTTCTTACGAACCCAGTCCCGGCCTTTTTTCCCAAAACAGGAAAATGTAAAGTGAATCGCCCCATCTGATTTTTCAGCCAGAAATGTTTTGACCGCTTCAATCAAATTAACATTGAAACCACCGCACAACCCTCTGTCCGAAGTACACAAGACCACATGGATATTCCTGACCGCCTCCGGTGGCACCAGTAGTGGACTGGCCTCATCGCCGGCCTTTTGCGCCAGGCTTCCCAACACTTCGGTAAATTTGCCGGCATAGGGACGAAACCCGTCCATATGGGTCTGTGCCCCCCGGAGACGTGATGTCGCCACCATATTCATGGCCTTGGTGATCTGCTTTGTCTTTTTGACGGCACCTATTTTGTTCTGGACATCTTTTAAGCTTGCCATATAAATCAGCCCTTATTTCACAATTACAGGTTTTTATTGACGAGTTCAGATATTTTTTGTTTCATCTGGTGACAAGTTTAACTCGCAGCCAGTCATAAAACCTATTTTATGGTATCCTTGAATTCCTCGCCATACGCAGTCAGAGCCTCGGTCATAAGCTTTTCCAAATCATCGGAAATAGCCTCTTTTTCTATCAGTTCCGTAAAAATCTGGGGATACCGGTCTTCGATAAATGTATACAAACCGGCTTCATATTTGCCTAAAACACCCACGGGAAAGGCATCCAGAAAGCCATGGCCCCCGGCAAAAAGAATAGATACCTGCTTTTGCATGGATAACGGCTGATACTGGGGTTGCTTCAAAATTTCAACCATTCGCTCCCCCCGGGTCAACTGTCTCTGGGTCGCTGCATCCAGATCGCTGCCAAAGGCGGCAAAGGCCTCCAATTCACGGAACTGGGCCAGATCCAGTCGCAGGGTGCCGGCCACCTGTTTCATGGCCTTGACCTGTGCTGCACCGCCGACCCTGGACACGGAAAGGCCGACGTTGATGGACGGCCGGACACCGGCGAAAAACAGGCCCGGCTCAAGATAAATCTGGCCATCGGTGATGGAAATCACATTGGTGGGGATAAAGGCGGAAACGTCACCCGCCTGGGTCTCGATGATGGGCAGCGCCGTCAGGGATCCGGCCCCGAGTTCATCGTTTAGTTTGGCGGATCTTTCCAGCAGGCGCGAATGGTTATAAAAAATATCACCGGGAAAGGCTTCACGGCCGGGCGGACGGCGAAGCAGCAGGGATACCTGACGATAGGCCACCGCCTGTTTGGACAGATCATCGTAGACAATCAGGGCATGTTCACCTTTGTCACGGAAATATTCTCCCATGGCACACCCTGCGAAAGGGGCAACATACTGCAACGTTGCCGGATCACTGGCACAGGCAGAGACAATGGTGGTATATTCCATGGCGCCATATTTTTCCAGCACCGCATGCACCTGGGCCACCGTGGATTTTTTCTGCCCGCAGGCCACATAGATACATTTTACATCGGTATCTTTTTGAGCGAGAATCGCATCAACGGCCACGGCGGTTTTCCCGATCTGCCGATCGCCGATGATCAGTTCCCGCTGCCCTCTGCCCACCGGGGTCATGGCGTCAATGGCTTTGAGGCCGGTGTAGCAGGGCTCATGCACCCCTTTACGGGCGATAACCCCGGGCGCCACCATTTCAACCCGCCTGGTTGCTTTTGCGTCAATAGGGCCTTTGCCGTCAATGGGTTCGCCCACGGCGGAAACAACCCGTCCAAGCACTTCCTCGCCCACCGGCACCTGGGCAATCCGCCCGGTGCGCTTGACCATGTCCCCCTCTTTGATATGGATGTCTTCTCCCATAATGGCGACACCCACGTTATCCTCTTCGAGGTTCAACACCAGCCCGAGAAGACCGCCGGAGAATTCGACCAGTTCCATCGCCATGACTTTTTCAAGTCCATATACCCTGGCGATACCATCACCCACCGACAAGACGATACCTGTTTCACTCAATTCTACTTTCTTGTCATAATCGGTAATCTGCTCTTTAATAATCTGACTTATTTCTTCAGCTTTTAATTCCATTATGCACGCTCACCCCTTTTTAAAGATTCTCTCATATTAAGCAACTGGGTTCTAATACTACCGTCCAGAACAAGGTCGCCTAATCTGGTGACTATCCCGCCTATGAGACCGGGATCCTGTTCAACCTCCAAAATAATATCTTTTCCTGTCCGGTCGGACAGGGCGGCACGAATCTTCTCGATGGTCTCGGATGACAATTCAGAAGCCGAAACCAGACTGGCCCGGGCAATTCCCTTTATTTCATCGGCCAGTTTCTGATAAAAATCATTGATGCTGCTTAAAAAACCAAACCGGCCCTTATCAAACAGCAAAAGCAGAAATGATCGCATGGCCAATGAGAGATCCAGCCTCGCAATGACCGATTCAAGCACTTTTTTACGATTTACCGCATTATACAAAGGATTGGTAAGCGTCTGCCCAAGCTCATTTTCCGCCTCAATCAACGCTGAAACGCCGGCAAGTTCGGCCTTGTAGGTTTCGGTCTGGCCGTCCTCTTTACCGATCAGCAGCAGTGCCTTGGCATAACGCCGTGCGATTGCCATATTTTTCATTACGCCACCACCTTCTCTAAGTATTCATCCACCAGTCGGTCCTGATCCTCAGCCGTAATCCTTTCCTGAATAATTTCCTCTGCCTTTACAAGGGCCTTTTCCAGAATGTCCGCCTGCAATTTTATTTTAGCCGTTTTGAACTCATGCTCAATATTTCGCAGGGCCTGGGCTTCGAGTTTTTCCGCTGCCTGCTCAGCTTCCAGCAATATTCTTTCTTTGGCCTCATTACCCTGGCGGACATATTCGGCAACCAGTCGTTCAGCCTCCTGATCCAGTTCAGTCAGTTTTTCGGTATAGGCCGCAAGCTGGGCTTCAGCCTCTTTTTTCCTGGCCTCCAGGTCACTCAACTGATCCCGAATACCCGCTGTTCTGGCACCAAGCCCTTTAGCCAGCGGTTTGCGTAACAGAAAAAAAAGCGCAACGGCCAAAACAGTGAAATTCATCACCCGGTAGGTATCTGTCGCCACCCACCCTTTTGACACCTGCGCATGTTCCCCGCCGCTGCCGCCTTCCGTTGAACTCAAAGCAATGCCCGTAAAGCCAAACAGAAGCATGGCCGTCAATACCAAAACAACGGGCCAACGCTTCCGGCGATCAGCACAAATTTTCATTAAACAACCCTCCCCAGAATTTTTTGACCGATGGCATCTGCAAATCCATCCACCTCCTGCTGCAATTTTATCTTGACAGCATCAGTGTCTTGGGAAATTTTCTGCCGAATCGCGATCAGGTCTGCCTGTGCCTTTTCGTTTATTTTATCGATGATTCGTCGCTCTTCTTCAGCGGCGACCTCCAGCAAGGCCCCTTTCTCCTTCAGTCCCTTGGTCCGTGCCGATTTGATGCCCGCCGCAAAGGCGGCGTCTTTTGCCTCGGCATCCGCCATAAATGTATCGATACCATTCTCAAGACCGGTCACTTTCTCTTTTCTTTGAAGTAGAATTTTTCGAATTGGTTTATATAAAATAAGGTTTAGCACCCAGATCAGAAATATAAAATTGATGACCTGTATTACAACCGATACATCAATATTTATCATAGGACACCCTCCGTTTGAATTTTTGCAACCGTTATTTCCTGGTGATGGTTCTGATGAAATGACCTATTTTTCAAACCCGCCCGCGCCTGGTAACACAAACCTTACGCCTGAGACACGTCACGCATGCTTACGAATAATGTTTAAGGCCTGACAAAAAATAGCACTGGCAGCCAGTTTAAAAATAGGGAAACGATCAGCTGCCCGGGCCGTTCAAAGAAAAGTTTAAAGAGAGACTTTTATTCTGACTTGTCCGGGCGTGTATAACATTACAAAGCGGAAATTGTCAAAGGTTTTTTTGAAATTTTATCCGGGTTATGGCACATCCGGACCATCCCTCATTTTACCGGAACCATTTGTTTCATATGACAATATATTGAAAGCTACCGCCGCACCATACCGGCAATACGGCCTATTCAAACATAAATCGGCGCATACTGACATTCATTAAAATTCCCACACAAATCATTATGGTCATCACGGATGACCCCCCGTAACTGATAAACGGCAGGGGAACCCCCACCACCGGCATCAACCCCATGACCATACAAATATTGACAAACACCTGCCAGAAGATCATCGCCGTCATACCAACGGACAGTATGATGCCGAAGGGATCACGGCAGCGTACGGCCACATTCAGTCCCCAGAAAATCAGCAGCAGAAATACCAGCAAAAGCACCATGGCACCGACAAACCCCCATTCTTCCGCTAAAACCGAAAAAATAAAATCCGTGTGCTGCTCAGGCAGGAAGGAGAGCGCATTCTGGGTGCCACTCAAAAACCCCTTGCCCCAGAGCATCCCTGAACCAATGGCTATCTTGGACTGAATAATGTGATAACCGGCCCCTAAAGGATCACGGTCCGGGTTCAAAAAAGTCAATATGCGTTGCTGCTGGTATCCCTTCAAAAAGAACCAGACCATGGGGATAGTGGCGGTGAAAAAACAGACGATGCAGATAAAGGATCGCCGTTCTATTTTGACAAAAACCGTCATAACACCTGCGATCAGGGTTAAAAGAATGGCCGTGCCCAGGTCCGGCTGGTTGACGATGATCCCGAATGGAAGC
This sequence comes from uncultured Desulfobacterales bacterium, assembly GCA_942490765.1. GTDB lineage: Bacteria > Desulfobacterota > Desulfobacteria > Desulfobacterales > 4572-123 > 4572-123. Next base: position 15,634 of record CALNYM010000026.1, read on the forward strand.
AACACCAGCAGCCCCGGGACAATCAATTCCCGCAATGACAGCCCCTTTGTATTCACATTTTTGGAATAATAGTGCGCCAGGACAATAATCAGACCAATCTTCATCATCTCGGACGGCTGAACGGATACAGGTCCCAAGGCCAGCCAGCGCCTGGAGCCGGCGACATATTTACCAAAAAACATCACACAGAGCAGGAGCAGGATACCGCCGGTGTAGATGGCATAGGCCCATTGGTCCAGTATCTTGTAATTAAACATGATAATAATCAGTATCGCCACCAGTCCGGCACAATACCAGATCAACTGCTTTACACATAATGTTTTCTGAGGATCCGGAATACCCGCCGTAACTGCGCTGTACAGGATAATCAGACCAAACATGCCCAGGGCCAGGGCAATCCCCAAAAGGCCCCAGTCAAAATTTTCCGCAAGACGTCGATCAAACATGGATATCAACCTCCTCCGGGCAAGGCCATGCCCTGACGATTCCGGCCGGCGGAAAAGTCATGGGCACCGGCCATCAATCCGTCGCCATTTTCATCGCCATTCAGATAGGCGTCAATCAGTTTGCCTGCAATGGGTGCAGCGGTGCTTGATCCGTGTTCGCCGTGTTCGATCATGACCACGACGGCGATGACCGGATCAACGGAAGGGGCGTACGCCACAAACCAGGCGTGGGGTTTTATGGACGGTTCGGCATCTTCACTGCCGGCAGCCGCAGTTTTCTTTTTTTTCCGTCCCACCACCTGGGCAGTCCCTGTCTTACCGCTGAATTCTATGGTTTTGAGTTTTGCTATTTTAGCGGTTCCCCGGCGGCCGTTAACCACCTCCCAGAGCCCCTTTCGAATCAGTTCCAGATTTTTTTTACTGACCGGCAGGCTGCCGGTTACCTGGCTTTCGGGTTTTTCAATGACATCACCATCGGCCGATACAATTTTTTTTATTAGTAAAGGACGATACAGTTTTCCCCCGTTTGCCACAGCCGATGTCAGTGCCAGCATCTGCAGCGGGGTGACAACATTATACCCCTGGCCGATGGCAACAGACAATGTCTCACCCTTATACCAGGGACGCCCGAGCCGTTTTTTCTTCCACATGGTAGTGGGTACCAGTCCCTTTGCCTCGTTGAACAGTCCTATTCCCGTGGGTTTCCCAAGACCACATGCCCTGGCATACCAGGCCAGACGCTCTATGCCCAGTTCCAGCCCCACCTGATAAAAAAAGACATCACACGATTCCGCCAACGCCTTGACCACATTGACCTTTCCATGCCCGTACTTATTCCAGCACCGAAACACCCCGTCTCCAAGCTTGAAATATCCGGGGCAGAAAAACAATGTACTCTCATCGATAACCCCCTCTTCCAGCCCTGCCATCGCTGTAATAATTTTATAGGTAGATGCCGGCGGGTATCCGGCCTGGATCACTTTGTTTTCCATGGGGCGTAATGGGTTTTGGGTCAAAGAATGCCATTTTTCATGGGACAAACCGGTCACAAACGCGTTTGAATCAAACGCCGGACTACTGGCCATGGCCAGAATCTCACCTGTCCGGGGATCCATTGCCGCCACCGAACCGGTCAGCCCGTCAAGGGATGCTTCAGCCAGCTGCTGCAGCCCCTTGTCAATGGTCAGAAAAATATTGTGCCCCGGCCTGGACGCCACAGTCTTCAAGACTTTGACCACCTGGCCTTTGGCATTCACTTCAACCTGGCGCCCGCCCCGCTTTCCGCGCAAAAATGTTTCACAGCTTTTTTCCACACCGAATTTGCCGACAAAATCCCCTGTCTGGCACCCTGAATATTCATCGGATCTAAGTTCATTGACACTGATCTGGCCCAGATAACCCAGCAGGTGAGCGGCACTTTTTTTATCGATATATTCACGGCAGGGGGTGACATTGATAACAACACCTGGCAGATCGAACAGATGCACCTCCATGGCAGCCAGGGTATCTCGCGCGATATCCTGCTGCAGTAAAACCGGCTTATAGGATCGGGTATTTTTTTTGAACGGAAAAATAGACATCATTTCCGCCTCTTCAACATTGCCATACCGGGCTATTTTTTTTAAGGTCGCTTCCACAGGCTTGGCATCCCTGGGGACAATACTCAGGTCAAAGGCCGGACGGTTGTCCACCATCAGATTGCTGTTGCGATCAAAAATCAACCCCCGCGGCGCAGCGATGCTCTGGAGCCGGATACAATTATTTTCCGAAAGCCTCCGGAATTCCTCTCCTTCAAGGATCTGGAGATAAAAAAGACGGGCGGCCAGCAAAACAAAGGCGGCAACAACGCAAAACAATACACCTGTCAACCGTTGCTTGAACCAGTCACTGTCAGCCGTATTTAAGTATTGATCCAAAACTAAAAAACCGATTCCTTTCCCGATACCCAGCCCGGACAAACCGGTGCAGTTGAAAAGGCGTACACCGCAAACCACAAATGACAACCACCAAATGACAAATAATTTCCAAATAACAATATTGAAATTTCAAACAAGGCCAAAAGCCATTTGATTGACCTCATATGGTCTTGAATCGTGAGTCGTTTTGGCTTCTCGCTGTTTTGGAATTTTGGTCATTGTGATTTGTTTGGAAATTGTCTTTTGATTATTGTAATTTTTGACATAAAAACAAAAACTTCAGAATTAATCGCCTAAAATATGTGCCCCTATCGCTTCATCCGGCGGGAAATCTGCATATATCCAAACAAAAAAATCGGTCCGGTGAAAAGTGCCCATAAAACCTGCCGGGAAGTACCGGTTACCACCGCCATTGACGGGATAAATTCCATTCTGCCCAAAAGGGTTATGGCCAGCAGCCACAGGATATTTTCAACCAGGACCCCCACCGCGACGCTAAAAAACAAGACCACATTGCTGTGGGCATGCAAAAACCTGACAAGCCACCTGGCCCCTACGTACAACCACACATAAGCCGTAAGATATAACCCGAAAGGACTGGCGGAAAGGCTATCCATAATAAGACCCAGTAAAATAACGATGGGCAGCCCCTCGGCAACCGGTGGGAAAAAACCGGCATACACCACAAACGGAATCAGCAGGTCATAAATCCCCCGGGTTGTAAAAAACAGGGGGACAACGGCCGTTTGCAGGATAATGATGCAAACCGTAATGACAATATAGAATAAGATTATCATTGTGTTTCCGCGACGCTGTCCTGGGGTAGATTGAGTATGATCAGTACCTCTTCAAGTTTTTCAAAATCGACATAAGGGGTAACCGTCACTTCCTGAAAAATACCTGAATTGCGCCTTACAATATCGGTCACCTGCCCGATGCGGATACCTTTTGGAAAAACCCCGTCCATACCCGATGAAATGATGGTATCACCCACCTGGACATCATTTTTACGCAAAACATAGTTGAATCGATATTGCTCGCTGGAATTTCCCTTTATGATCCCCCTTGCCCTGGATCTCTGAACAAGGGCATCCACCGCGCTGTTACGGTCAATGGCCAGCAGGACCTTGGCATAATGGCCGGACACCTCGGCAATCTGGCCCACAATACCGTCGGGGATCACCACGGGCATACCCTTTTGTATCCCGTCCAGTTTGCCCTTGTTAATGGTTATGCTTTTAAACCAGAAAGAGGGGTCAAGGCCGACAACTTCAGCGGCAAACTGTTTACCGGAGATGGTCTTCGTGAAATTGAGCAAATTGCGGAGGCGCTGGTTGGATAACGCTGTTTCATGCTGCTTTTTATTTTCCTCAACGGCCCGGGAAAGGGCCTTTTTTAAAATATCATTCTCCCGGGCAACCGAAACCAGTGAAAAATAATGACGCCAGATATTTCCTGTAATTTGGATGGACCGGGTTGCGGCTGCCTGAAACGGTCCTACAATGCCGATCAGGACAGGACCCGGACCGGATGAAAAATGGTGCCGCCGGCTGGTGATGGAAAGGATTACGATATTGGCGACCACCAATAAAATTACGCCGCCAATCATCATCTTCTTGTTTGAAAACATAAAACGTTAGGTAATCATGACTTGTTTGAGCATTTCAATGCTGTCAAGGGCCTTGCCGCAGCCCAGTGCAACGGTGGACAAAGGATCCTCGCAAACCGTTATGGGCAGGCCACTTTCTTCCCTGAGAAGCTTGTCAAGATTCTTTAACAATGCACCCCCTCCGGTTAAGACAATCCCGTTATCCACAATATCCGCCGCCAGTTCCGGCGGGGTTTGTTCCAGGGCGATTTTAACCGTTTCCACGATGGAATCGATCTGTTCGGAGATTGCCAGGCGTATCTCTTCCGAATCAATGGCAAGGATCTTGGGAATACCCGAAACAAGGTCTCTTCCTTTGACCTCGATGCTCTCGAGTTCCTGGGGATTCGGGTAGGCGTTACCAATGGTTGTTTTTATGATTTCGGAGGTCCGCTCGCCGATGAGCAGATTGTATTTCCGCTTGATATACTGCATGATGGCCTCATCCATCTTATCCCCGGCCACCCGGAGGGACCGGCTGTAAACAATACCGGACAGTGAAATAACGGCCACTTCGGTGGTGCCCCCGCCGATATCCACCACCATGTTACAGGTGGGCTCCGTGATGGGCAACCCGGCACCGATGGCCGCGGCCATGGGCTCTTCGATGAGATACACCTCCCGGGCCCCTGCGGATTCAGCCGACTCTTTCACGGCCCGTTTTTCCACCTGGGTAATGCCCGAAGGAACGGCGATAATAATTCTAGGCCGGACAAAGGTGCGTCGATTATGGACCTTATGGATAAAATGACGCAGCATGGCCTCGGTGACTTCGAAGTCGGCAATGACCCCATCGCGCATGGGGCGAATGGCAACAATATTGCCCGGCGTACGCCCCAGCATGTTCTTAGCCTCCAGCCCCACAGCCAGGATTCTATTTTTCAAATTGGCATCGGTTCGCACGGCCACCACCGAGGGTTCGCTTAAAACAATCCCCTTTCCCTTGACATATACCAGTGTATTTGCAGTGCCCAGATCTATGGCCAGGTCACTCGAAAAAATACCGAGAATCGAATCCAGAAACAAATCCCTTACCTCTCTTTAAACCGGTTGCCCAAAATTTTCACCCTATGCAGTATCGCAACTCATTTTACCGCGTCATTTGGCAGACAAAGTGCTGATGGTGATCAACGTCCGTAAATTAAAAAGATTTTTACCAAAAATAATTTTCCTTTACAAGAGAAAACTACCCATTGATTTTTGGGTCAGCCCGATTAATCCGAAAATTTTTCTGTTTTCCCTGACGTCAAGACAGTAAATGAGACATAATCGCATCATGAAGGCGGGGCCTGAAGGCCTTGATCAGGTCATTATCCCGTGAGGGATGAATGCGGTTGGTCAACAGGACCACAACCACGCGGCGTTCCAGATCCATCCAGAAAGAGGTCCCTGTAAAGCCCAGATGCCCGACGCTGTTAGGTGAAAAAAACCGCCCAGCACTGGAATCGGTGACAGACGGCGTATCAAAGCCCAGTGCACGCCCCTGATGATGGCGTGTATTGAAAAATGTTTGCATCATCTCTGGCTGAAACACAGTTGAACACCGGCCGTGATAAACACAAAGCAGTTCATGGATCAACCGGTGCAGGTCCCCGGCGGTACCGAACAACCCGGCATGGCCTGCGATGCCGCCCATCACATAGGCGTTATCGTCATGCACAGCGCCTTCCATCACCTGGTGCCGCCAGGGGCAGTGTTCCGTGGCGGCATATCCTTTCGGGGGCGAAGCTACTGTGCCGTCAATAAAAAAAAGATCGGTGAGCCCCAGGGGGGTGTATATTTTTTCAGCCACAAACCGGTCAAGACGCATCCGAGACACTGTTTGGATAATCCAGTTGAGAAACATAAACCCCAGGTCACTGTATCGCACCTGAGCGCCCACACGGCTTTCAAGGGGTTCCTGGGTCAAAAACGCCTGCAACCGGGCCTCACGATCGCCAAAGGGAAGGCCGGCCAGTCTCCTGAAGTAAGGCCGGTACGCCGGCAGACCGGCGGTGTGATACAAAAGGTGCTGAATTTGAATGGCAGCCTTGTCTGTTCCCTTAAGGCAGGGAAGATACCGCCCGATGGTCTGATGGAGATCCAGGTGCCCGGTTTGGATCAGCTTCATCACCGCCAATGTCGTGGCCAGGGGCTTGGTCAGCGATGCCAGATCAAACACGGTCTCTTTCGTCATGGTCCTGTCCCTGAAGATACTGGCCCGGCCATAGGCCCGGAAAAACAGCACCGTATCCGCTTTTGAAACCAGCAGCACACCGCCGGGAAAAACCCTTTCCGCCACGGCACGCTTCATCAGGTCATCTGCCTGCTGCATCATTAAAATTCCCGGTCAATCGAGTAAAGAAGCCTAACCCAAAGGACCCAGTTTTTCAGGACAAAATAAAAAAAAGGGGGGGGCCGCCCCAAAGCGCAAAACCCGCACCGTTATTTTTTGCGCAAGCCCTTATTTTTAAAAAATATATCAATTTCCGGTGGGGGCCCGGTCAAACGTCAAGGTCTTCCGGTCCGCATCCAGGGTTGCTGCAAGGCCAATGGGGATGGTCAGATTGGTCATGCCGTGACCCACATCCAGTCCTCCCAGCACCGGAATGGCGACATCTTGAAACATCCGGCTGAAAACTTCCAGAGCAGCCCCAGGGGTGCCGCACTGCTCAAAAGACCCGAGCACGATGCCGGCAAGATGGTCAAAACATCCGGCCAGCTTCATCTGGGCGAGCATCCGGTCCAGGCGATAGGGGGCCTCCCCCCGATCCTCCAGCAGGAGAAGGCAGCCCCTGAAGTCGGGTTCAAAGGGCGTTCCCACAAGGTGGCATAAGGTGGTCAGGTTGCCGCCGGTTAAAATGCCCGTGGCCCTGCCCCCGAATATCGTCATGCCTTTGCCCACGGCCATCTGTACGGGGCCTTCCCCGGTCAATATTCGGACAAAAGAATCCCGGGTTACCGAATCCCGATCCCCCAGCGTCGTCACATTGGGTCCATGAAAGGTCACCATGCCCGTTTGAGCGGCGATGGCATTCAGCAGGGCCGTAATATCACTGAAACCGACAATGATTTTCGGATGCTTCCGGATCATGTCAACATCCAGGAACGTCAACATGCGCATGGATCCGTACCCCCCCCGGGCGCACACAATGGCCGTAACGGATTCATCTGCAAAAAACCGGTTGACCAGATCGGCCCGATGCGCATCATCGCCGGCAAGGTACCCTTTCCCTTCAAACAGCCCCTTGGGAATGACGGGCCGATACCCTGCCGATGTCAGCCAGCGGATCCCCTGATCAAACCGTTGCCGGTCAAAGGGGCTGGCCGGGGCCACGATACCCACGCCATCGCCCGATCGCAGTTTGCCGGGAAATATCGTACATGCTTCCATATTTATATCACCTTATTTATATCACCTTGCCTGCATAAAGGATGTCAGGTGTTTTATAAAATATCTGTTTTTGACATGTAAAACAATTGTTATTCCATTCGGACACTCCTTATACCTCAGGGCAAGGCCGCTTTCAAGCCTGCTTCATACACTTTACCCAAAAACAGCGGCGCCGGCTTTTGCGTCCGAAAATGTGGGTATAAAAAAAATAAAAAATCCTGATTCCAGTCTTGACATTCACCCGCCGAACCGATATGAAGAGTTTTTTTGTCGGGGCGTAGCGCAGTCTGGTAGCGCACTTGAATGGGGTTCAAGGGGTCGGAAGTTCAAATCTTCTCGCCCCGACCAAAATTTTAAAATAATTAAGGCGGGTTAGCTGTTCAGCTGTCCCGCCTTTTTTTATAATTTTTTGCCTTGGGGTATCCTACAGGGTTATAGCGATTTTCCAGAGACTCGACATACCTTATGGGGTTGTCTTGATCCCTGGAAAACCGCTATGCCTTGTATATCAATTTTCACTTAGCCATCTCAAATAATGTTTACGAGAGCGTCAACCGTTACAGCCAACTCATTTCTCGATAAGAAGTCCAAGGCCATTGGCGCATGCCCGGCTCACACCATAGTCAGCCTTTTCCTGCCCGGGCATTTTATCCCAACCGCCTTTTTCAACAAATTCAGCTCTCGACCAGGTATTTATTTCCCCTAGTTCCTTGAGTTTCTCTTGATGACCTGCGTCCTTCATAAATTGGGCAACACAGATCGCCGACTGACTCGCCAAAACCGCTTCATCAGTCATCGTTTTGGTCGTGCGGGAGGTTGTCCATCCCCCCCATGCAAAACCGGTGATCATTACGATAATTCCCCCAACGATAAGACCCCAAACGCCATACTTAATTTTCCCTGCAGTTTCCGGTTTCATTGATAATACCTCCTTGAATTAAGTTGTGAAATTTCTTTTCCAATAAATCGTTGCCTGTCATTGCATAAAATACGCAAGCCAGAGGTGCTCCTCACAATCAACATCGTCATTTTTTCTCGGAGAGCGCTTTGATACCCAACGTCTCGATCAGCCGGTTGATATCGGTGGTCTTTAAATTCATCCCACCCTCCGAGACCGGCAGCAATATGATACGCTTTCCCTGAATTGCCTCGGCAATTCTCAGCTTCACAATCGCCTCGCCACCCGATCCGGCAAGGGCGTTGTTCATTTCCTGTATCCCGTTCGCTTCGGCTATCCGTATATTACTATCGTTATTACCGCTGCTATCAGTGTGTCCTTTCCGCACCCGGCGGTGATGGATCCGCCGATTTAACTTCTAATTGCATGAACGGCCTCCATTCCTTCCGATTGGGAAACCGTGTGAATTTGAATTTCCGGCGGTTCGCATAAAAGGGTCTTTGTTCCAAGCAAAACCCCGAATCGGTGAGACCTTATATGGTGATCCATGTCTTCACGGGTTGCCCATTCCTCCAGCAGATTGAAACGGTTCTTGTCTTCGATATCTCCAAAAACGGCATAGCTCAGACAACCCGCTTCCTTTCCCGTAGGCTCAATCATGGAGAGAAGCGTTTGCGTAAACTCCAACTGCTTTTCAGGAAGCACATTCAGGGTAATTCTAACGAAAACCATGGGATTCTCCCTTTGCGCAAACCAACCCAGGCTGCGCATGATGAAAGTTGGAAAACAATCGTTGGGCGTGATTTTCGAGCGCCGGTTTGACAGTCTGCATGTTTTAATTTACAGACCTTTCTCTTTGGCAACCGGATGTGATAAATTGTTTAACTCAAATCAGTGTACTTAGAAAAAATCATTTTTCATTCTACCTTAAGAACCGTATCAAGTTTCGTGCCACGCTGGACCCAACGGCCGTATTGATTTTATATCATTGAATATATGGATAATACGCAGAATAGAGGTGCTGGCGTAGATGAGAGGCGACACGAAAATATTGGGTCAGATATGACCAGTGGTCAGATATGGCCTATTTTCCTAAGATCACATCAGCCAGCGTTTTTTCATCAATAAATAGGAAAGGTAAAACAAAAACGATCCCGTGAGAAATAAATAAATCAGTTCAAAAGGCAGACTTGCTATCCTGCCGTCCTCCAAAAGAAGGTATTTAAGGGGATTGTAAAACTGATAAGACGGCAGGATAGGTGCAACAGCGGTCAATTTTTGTGAAAAATCGGACAGCGCTGAAGGAAGAAGGTGCGGTAAATAAAAGACAACGCCCAACGTTCTGGCACTTGCCTGATTCCGGCAAAGAAAACCCAAAAATATCCCATAGGCGCTGAAGCAAAAACTGCCAAGGGTGATTAATGCAATATAATCCAGGAGATTATCCAGACCGAACTTACCTAAAAGATGGAGAAATAAAATCGCAATGATCATCAAAACCATTCCCATGATTAATTTGGCAATCAGCCATTCGACTTCGCGTATGGGCGTCTGGAGGAGAGCCAAAAGCAGCTTTTTTTCTTTTTCTTCGGCGATTTGAGCAGGAAGAATAATGAAACCGACAAGCAGGACAAGCATCAAAATCCAAGTCGGCAAAGTCTCTCTTTGGATTCCGCCTTCGTGCAGCATTTTAATATCGGTAATCCAACTGACATGGTTTCCTTCCGCCGCTTTTTGCATCGCTGAAAACATTTCCACGATGGCAAGCGTCTGGAGAGATTCTTTTTTCAAAACCAGGAGTGCATTGCTGCCAGGCTCTTTTTCGTTTTTTACCAAAACCCCGTCAATTTTCTTTTCTTTCAAAAGGCGCTTGGCTTCCGCTTCATTCGGAAGCCATGTAACTTCAATGATTTTTTCGGCTGCTTTGATGCTTCGCGTGATTTGGGGGTCATAGGGGTATTTCTGAATGAGACCGATTTTGATTTTGCTTACGTCCACATCGGTCCGGTCTATCAATTTTAACGAGATAAAAACAAAAAAAGGGATAAAGAGAATGAGATAAATTGTTTTGTTTTTTAATACGACGGCTAAATCATTGAATGCGAGTGCAAGAATATTTCTAATCATCATGTGTATAATTTTCCATGAACTTCGGACTGAAAATATGCCTGCGGAGATCCGTCGAAAACCAGACTGCCTTCGTGCAGGACCATAATGCGCGTCGCGAGGCTTTTTATCTCTTCAGGCCGATGGGAAGTGAAAAGGATTGTTTTTGCGGCCTCATGCATATTGTATAATAGCCGGTAAATCTCTTTTGTCATCTCGAAATCCAGGCCCGATGTCGGTTCGTCCAAAAGAAGAACCGGCGGATCCGCCATCAGGGCACGCCCAATGTTCACCCTTTGCTTTAAGCCTTTTGACAGCACCTGTATTTTGTTTTTTCGAAAGGGCATCAGATTAAAATCTCTCAAAACCTTATCAACACGCAGGAAAGGTGTTTGAAAGAGAAAAGCGAAAAGTTTGAGGTTGTATTCAACGGAAAAAAAGTCAAAAAGGTTGGGCTCTTCCGGAACAAAACCCACCTTCTTAACAATAGCCGTCCTATCCCTCAGATCGATTCCGTCAATCGTGGCTTGACCGCTATCCGGACGAATCCAGTTTGCCAGCATTTTTAAAAGCGTGGATTTGCCGGCGCCGTTGTGCCCGACAATAGCGATCAGTTCGCCTTTGTCCACTTCAAAGCTGGTCGATTGAAGACCTCTCTTTTGATCATAGCGCTTTGTCAGATTCAGAGCTTGGAGCTGCATAATTTTCGCTGCATCTTTTTTGGAAAATTAACTGCAAGGGGATGAGACTTCACAACCGCCTGCAAATCGACGGAGACTTTGATTCTGAAGGGTTGACAACAGCTGCTACGGCTTATAGACAACCGCCATCACCCTTCAGAAATCCCTCGCATGGACGGCGATGAATAAAGAATCTATCTTCGCCATACGCTCCTGTGTACTAAATTAATCTCATTATAACGATAACAAGAATGACGACAACCAAAACACCGATTACGAATCCCATAATTTCCTCCTTTAGAAATTTATTATCAACAGTTTAAATAAATGGACGCACGACATCCGGGAGAGAATAACGCTCGCCTATTTCACGACCAAATCATTCTTTACGGACATGACCCCTTTAACGCTGCGTGCGATTTCACCCGCTTTATCGACAGCCTTTTGAGAAACAACGAAGCCGCTCAATTGAACGGTGCCCTTGTATGTTTCGACACTGATCTGGAATGATTTGAGAAAATCATCTTTTGCAAGCAAAGATTTGACCTTGGTCGTGATGATCGAGTCGTCAACGTATTCCCCGGTGCTCGACTGTTTTGGTGTCGATGCACAGGCCACAAAGGTGGCGATCAGCATCAGAAGCACTAAACCGTGAATAACGATATTTCTTTTTTTCATAGCGGTTACTCCTTTTTGTTCGTTTGTGTTGACCTGGTTGATTATGAACCCTTTTCTAATAGAGGGTTCGTGGAATAGAGATTTTCAATGTATTGCTTGACCATCCGGCGTGCGGCGAAACCAATTGCAGCGCTTTTATGTTGCATATATTTACAGACCGTATCTATCACATCATCGTATCTGCGAATGTAGTCGGCATCAGTGCTGACCTTATCCAAAAGCTCGCGGATAAACGCTCTGAGCATCTTGTCCGGGTTGTGGCCGCTTTCCTTTCATGCCTATTTTCTTCTTATCGTTTGCCGGCGCTTCGTGCATCGGCCTTCAAAGGTTTCAAAGAAAATCCCCTGATGGCGTTGACCACCGGTTTCAACATATCGTAAGGGTCTTGATTTTTAGACAGACCACCAAGGTAATAGACCCACCCGTTTGATTTGGCCGCAATCCGTTCGATGCCGTTCCGGCCGAGTTCATCCCAGTCGTACGCGACAATGAAGTGCTCAATATCAAGGCCGTTGAGAATGGTCGCCGCCTCGGGGGTAACATAGGATCCCAATGTGGAAACCACGACCGTTTTGTCCTGGTCCTGGAGCAGATTGTAGAAAGCGAAATAATCAAAGATGCCCTCCACCAGAATGATCGTCCGGTACTGCCGGATATACCGCGCTGCCTTTTCAATGCCGTAAAGCCAGCCCCTGGCGGAAAGCGGAACCTCTCTGGTCTGATGTTTGAGCCAGCGAACGCCCCTATCCTCCGGACATCTGCCGACCAATCCCATCGGGCAGGCATCTGCATCATAAATGGGGAACACCATCCGTCCGGCTAAAGAATCACCGTAATTTCTTGAAAACGGATATTTCCGTCTGAAATCGATCTGCCGGCAATAATATCCATATCCCTTGACGCTGCTATCGTTTAACAATCTGGCCAAGCCGGCATCCGTGAAGGCAATGAAAGTCTCGTGATTCTTTTCAAAGCGTGGCAGGAAGCCGTCTATCAGCGCCCTGCCGTGATGCTGTTCATCGCTGTATGGCGGGGCGTAGCCGATGTTGAACTTTCCGATGGTCTCTTTTCCGACGCCCCGGCGGGCAAGGTACTCCCAAATGGGCTTGAACCGGTTTTCATTCAACATCAAAAGGTCATTGTAAAAAGTGGCGGCCGCTTCCAAGGCGGCAACACGCTTTTGATCAAATTTTATCGATTCTACAAAACCAACCGGAGCATCGGGCGCCGGTGTCTCGTCAGGTTCGGGGATACAGGGACTGCCGCCGTCATCACGCTTAAAATCCTCGATAGCCAGATGCTCGGCCCAAACCTGCTGTGCCTTTCCGTACCGATATTTCTGACGCAGCATGATCAGGTCGGTAATGTCCCAATCGCCCTTGCAGGCACCGAAGCAATGGAACCGGACCTCATCATCCTTATTGACATACACCATGAAACTGTTTTTGGCGTCGGCATGGAAAGGGCATGGGGCATTGTAACGATTTTTTTTAACTTTCGTAAAACAAATACCAAGCAGCGTTTCGGCATAGCAGATGATGGCATCGATGGTCGTCGCCGATTTTATCTTCTGGTTGGTTTTCATTTTGTATCCGGATTTAAAGCAATTCTATTCAATACCATTTCCCTTTTCCTCTTTTCCAGCAGTGTTTCGGGGCTGAGTGAACTGAAGACGGGCCAGCCGATGCGCTTCTTCCATTTCGTTGAGGAAATCGGCGTTAATTCGCTGGACGAGTTCATCGGCCTCCGCCAATGATCGTTCGATATCCCTTGCTGATCGGTTCGTTGACATATTGTTTCCTTTCGATATCTGGTCGCGCACCACCACACCGGCGACAAAAAAAGGACCGGACCGCCGTTGAATCTGTCAAACAGCTGTCGAATTTTCTCCAGCACGTCATCCAACGTCGGTGTGAATTACCACCGGGGGTTGATTCCATTCAGACATCATGTTTCTTTCTCAAATGATTCACCTCAAATCAGTGCGCTTAGAAAAAATCATTTTCATTCTCCCCTAAGAATCTCATCAAGTTTCGTGCCACGCTGAAACTAAGGTCCTTATCGATTTTATCTTATTGAATATATTGGGGATGAATGCAAAGACAAGGCCAGTGGTGGCGTAAGAAAATAGCAGGATATGGGTTCATATATGACCAGTGGCCATATATGACCTATTTAATGACTTCTTTCGGTGGATAATCGGGTGTGCTTGTCAACGGTTGATTAGGGTTTGCAGATATCCAGCTTTTGCATGCGGGCACGCAATGTGCTGCGATCAAGACCAAGGATCTCGGCCGCACTGTTTTTGCCGCTCACTTTCCAATGGGTCTGATCGAGGACCTGGGTGATATACGCCCGTTCGACATCCTGAAGGGATCGATTCACGTTGGTTAAAGCCTTGTTGGGCTTTTTCAGTTCATCCACCAGGCGTAGTTTGGGTCCCGAAGAATTGATCACTGCCCGTTCAAGCACATTTTCCAGTTCGCGGACATTGCCCGGCCAATGATATTGCTGCAGCAAATCCATAACGCTCACCGGGATCATCTCGATGGATTTGCCCAGCCTTTTTGAAATTTTTTCAACATAATAATCGACCAGCAGGGGAATGTCATTCGGACGATTCCGAAGTGGCGGCACTGTGATGGGAAAAATATTCAGCCGGTACCAGAGATCGTCCCGGAAAAGGCCTTTGCGGACTTCCTCTTCCAGGTCACGATTGGTGGCGGCAATAATTCGAACATCGACTTTGATGGTGCGGGAGCTGCCCAGGCGCTCAAACTCACCGTTCTGAATCACCTGGAGCAACTTGGGCTGCAATTCCATCGGGAGTTCGCCGATCTCATCCAAAAACAGGGTCGCACCGTTGGCAATCTCAAACCGCCCCAGCCTTCTGGCATGAGCACCTGTGAAGGCTCCTTTCTCATGACCGAAGAGCTCGCTTTCAATAAGATTTGACGGCAGTGCGGCACAATTCATCTTCACCAGGGCACGATCTTTACGCAGGCCCTGGCCATGAATCGCCCTTGCCACCAGTTCTTTGCCGGTTCCGGTTTCACCGAGAACCAGGACGGTTGTATCGGAGGCGGCAATTTGTTCGACCTTGTAAAACACGTAATTGATCTCGTCACTTTGCCCAATGATGTTCTCATAATTGTACGTCAGTTTGATTTCTTCCTGAAGATAGGCTCTCTCCACCTCAAGGAGATCTTTCAAGTTCTTGATTTCATAAAGGGAGGTTTCTGCCAACTGTTTGCTTTTTTCCGCCTCTTCCTTTGCTATTCTGAGCTCGGCCGTTCGCTTCTCGACAATTTCCTCAAGATGGCGTTTATAATATTCACGCTCGGTCACATCCTCAATGGCCAAAAGGATCAGTTGGGTTTGATTCGACTTTTTGTAAATCCGTCTGGCGTTCAAAAATAGAATTTTTCGGCCGATGGTCTCAAACTCATGTTCCACTTCAAAATCATTGAATACGGTGTTTTCAGGCAGGATATGTTCAAGCAATTCCCTAAACCCTGGGATGTTCCATTGCCCGTTGCCAAGATCGTATATTAAAGCGCCCTCTGTCTCGTCCGGTTTGACGTTGAAGGTCTGATAAAAAGCATAATTGGCTTTGACAACCTTCAAGTCAGCATCAAGTACCATCAACGGTTGGCGAACCGAACCCAGGAAGTTGTCAAAAACGTCAATAAACGTCTTAAACGCGCCTTTTTCAATTTTAGAATTTTTGATTTTTTGTTTCATTTTTCAAAATGCCTGATCGCTGTTCATTGGGAACCACTGCAATTAGGTCTGGTCATATTGTGAACCTTATTAAGCATCGTATCGAGAACCCGCATGTCGGTTTTCTTTATGTATTCAAAAGGGCGTTCATCATAAACACCGTTTTTCACGTTACAAAGCCATATTAAACAATTTTTAAAGCTAAATCAAGGTCGTTCGTTATAGGATAGAATTCATCGCATTTGCGGCTTTTGCTCACCGGAGATCAAACAATAGTGACTGCCGGCTTCGGGTAAGGCAAGGATTGCTGTAAAATTTCACCTGTCCTTCTGATACCACAGCCGAAAAGGAGAAACCGTATGCTATCCAGTGCATTGCTGCTTCGGGCCGTATTGTCCCTGAAAATAATGCGGTGATCGAAGCCCCTGCAGATGATGTAATGCAGGCACCTGGCACATCCATTCTGGCTTGACGCGGTATTTTTTTCAACATAAACAACAAAACCCCGCCCGATACTCACTACTGTGAGCCCAAGTGGGGTTTTGTTAGTTGTTGTGATAAAACAATATCAATCGAGGAATTTCAAATGCGCCAACTCCTGTACTTTCTGTTTTGATTTTGCAAAAGTTTCATACGCTTTTGCTGTTTTCTGTTCAAGCGAAGAACGGACTTGTTGCACATCCTCTTTCGAAGAATAAAAAACCAAGTTGGTCAGTTTCTACTGATTTTTTTACGAGGACTACTATTTATCCATCTATACGACAAACATCAGGCTGCAGAAGTCATTTTTGGATAAAAAATAGAAATGTAAATTGGTGTGAAGACACGGGAAAAAATCTTAGGAACACTACTGCTTTCTGAGATTCGTTAATAATTCAAAGAATATAGCAAAAACAAACTGTTTGAACTGTTCCATGTTCAGCCCCTCGAAAGCTAAAGTCGGGCGTTGTTCCGTCACCCACAATACCCCTTCTGACCCTATTGTTTTAAAATATAGACTCAGGTTTCCAGTGAATGTTTTAAACCAGGCGGGGTATTTTTTGGCGAGCCGGTCAAAATCGTCCATGATGGCAGGCATGATTTGGCTGCACCCTGTTAAGATGTCAAAAATATAGTAAAGGTCTTTGGCCTTTTTTTCAGAGTCTTTTCGGCGTCTGAAGATTAGCCCCTTGTGAAACATATACGCAGCAGGAGTCGGTACTTTGACAATCAAGGGGGATGACCGGCCTGCTATTACAGCATTATCAATCGTCACCTCAGTTACATTTTCAATCACAATGGATAGGAATCTAAGGGCTTCGGCATGAAGGCCTTTTTGAACCTCCAAAACAATTTCAGGATTGGACCCTGTTTGGTCAGCAAGAAATTCGATTTCAACATCCATATTTTCGATGTTGCCTTCGTAATGTATAATAGGCGGGATGTCCCTGCTTTTAAATACGACTTCAAAACCTGCCTCCGCCAACACCTGATCAACCGTTTTTTCGCCGAGGACCGGAACGGTTCTCGGGACCATCAAATCGATATCACGTGTACGGATTGGTTCATGACGTTTGTTTCCCAACAAATATCGGTGATAAACGAAAGGCGCCCAGCCCCCACCGATCACTATCACTGGAAGGTAATCTTTGAGTATCCGGAGCGTCTTTATAAATCCAGAAACAAAAAAGTCATTCACTCCGATTCACCTTTGCAAATAAAGGCTTAAGCTTTTTGTCCATTAGGTGCTCAGCCTGCTCCAGGCCGCGAATTGGATAGCCATACAGATCCAGATATAGCTGAATATCCGAAACTACACGAAGGCTATCGATAATTCGGCTGTCATGAAAGACAGAATGCTTGTAATAGGGAACCATCAAAATCAGATTTGCCCCTTGTTCGGCGCTTTTAAGGTTCATTTGTTTCTCAAAATACGCCAAAGCTTTTTTATCGCCGACGTACATGTGAACTTCTTGATAGGCGGTATATGGGGCAACCAGATTGCCGCCGGCCTGAACACTAAGCGCATAATCGACATTGGAAGGTATTTTTAGATTTCGAAGCTTATCCAAGACATCATCCGAACTCGTTGCCATTATAAAATAGCTGATTTTTTTTGTTTTTATTATAATTATAATTTCTAACCCAATCATCGAGAATGCCTTCCGGATCTCGAAGTTTAATTTTGGAATTAATCCGTGCAATGAAATTTCGCTTTTCAAGCTCTTTTGCCATGCGCGAAACAAAGCCAGGGTCCAATTGAACCTTTTGGGCCAATTCCCTAACGCCCCACATATGTCCCCCATCTTTGAGTATAGACCTCAAGATAAGGCTGGCTTTGTCCGAAAAGGGCCCTCTGCCCTTCCGTTCTTCCGGAAATTTATTTGGGAAACCAATTCGCTCCACATAAAGGCTTTTATATTTAATGAACACATTGCCGGAAAGGTCAATGAAACAAACATCATGATCTCGACAAATGTTCTGCCGCTGGTGGCTCAAATAAGGGGCAGCCAAGACCGGCACTGCATGATCAAACTCTTTTGCTATCTGTTTTAGTCTGAAAATCTTGTTTTTCACTACGGGAAGGCTGGTTTGAGCCACAACCTCAATAATAAACTGAAAACGCAATTCACCATACCGGGCTCGAGCAACAAGATCTGGTGAATCGGCTTTGTTTGATATCGAGCTTGGCACCATGTTGATTTTCAGATCCGCTAATGATAGAAGTCCTTTTAAGGATCTTTCCAACTCTTTTTTTATTTTTTGTTCGAGTTTCATGTTGTCATATTTTTAAGCGTTGTCCATTTGGACATCGATATAAATAAAAACAACAAACATGTCAAGAATAAATCTGAAACAACCACATTGAGAGGTGATCGATGGCAACGATTAGCCGGAAAGAACTCTACAAAAAGGTGTGGGAAACACCCATCACTCGATTGTCAAAAGAATATGGTTTGTCTGATACAGGAATGGATTGCATCCGGCAAACCGGTGAATCCCCCGCCATCGGAATCCGGATACAAAAAGAAAAGTCCTTTAGAAATAGCTATTGAACAGGGATTTCATAGCCTCGTTAAAGTTTTGCTCGGAGGAGGGGCTGATATTAATTCCGTCTCGATGGCAACCGTCTTTGAGACCTGGCAGCCAGATATCATGAAATGGTTCATCGAACAGGGCGCTGATGTCGAGGCCGACACCCCCCTTGCCTACGCCTTTTGTGAAAGAATAAGAACCCCCTTGGGTATATTCAAAAGCTACAGGGATCGGTTTCCCAGCTTCCAAGAACAGGCAAACATCGCTTTGCGTCATCATTGCAAGGAAGGCAACCTCAAGTGGGTGTCACTTATGCTCTGGGCT
The DNA here is from genome assembly GCA_942490765.1 of uncultured Desulfobacterales bacterium. Taxonomy (GTDB): domain Bacteria; phylum Desulfobacterota; class Desulfobacteria; order Desulfobacterales; family 4572-123; genus 4572-123. The sequence goes on from CALNYM010000026.1 coordinate 34,441, forward strand.
GGCGCGGATCCGGAATCCAAGGGACCCTATTGCCGGCACGAGGATCCGGATCTGGAATACGACCGAAATGCATTGGAACTGGCCGTTTTCTATGAGCATTTTGAAATTTTCAACCTGAAACCAATTCGAATGGCTTCCCCAAGACCGTTCGCAAATCGGGGACGTCCGTCGTTCATTGCTGAAAATGAAACCAGATTACACCGTCGAGTTCATTTGGATCATGTCCAAATACAATGCAAGCACTCGTGAAAATATCGAGGAACTGATCCGAACCCCTTCAATTCGTTCCGTCATTCACCCGCATATGCCAAGGATCAATGAGCTCCTTAAGTAAGAATTTCTGATCCGGACAGGTCTTTAGGGATGGCGAACGGGCTCAATTCCTGCCATCACAAGAAAAAACGAGCTACCCTATAGCTACCCTTTTGAACCGACGGCATGCGTAAGTACCTGATATTAAACGACCCCATGCACATTATGCACAAGGAGTTTTTAAACAGGACTGCACAGAAAAACGTTTCAAATTCAATTGGTTATAAAATTATTTTACCGGTTATTGCCGTGAATGGGGTTCAAGGGGTCGGAAGTTCAAATCTTCTCGCCCCGACCAAAAAAACACAGCAGCCTGGCATTTCAATTCACGACTCTTTTCCCACCAGGTCGTCCAGATTCTTCATGATCTTGTCCGCTGACCACTGGGGCAGAATAAACGGATAATCGTTCTCGGATGATACCGCCGGTATTCCCGCCTCCTTATCCGATCTTTTAAAAATTTTTAACACATACTGTTTATCCCCTGCGAGCATCACCGAATAAGCAGGGGACGTAAAGGCTTCTTTCGACTGATTTTCAATGAACCGGTCGCAATTTAGATCTTTGAGAGCGGACAAAAGGGTATCGATGGTTTTTTTGCTGCCGGCGTTACCGTCACCGGTTTTCCATGTGGTTGTCTTTGAATCGGTCTTTTCAACCGCATCAGCCGTATCACCTTCGGCCTTGGGGATGACCGTCTCCCGGGTCAGCGTCACGGTTTTGTCGTTCCGGGCAAGGGTCATTTCGTTAATTTTGTCGATCTGAACCGCAAATACGGCCTTATCCCTGAGATCATCCAGTTGCAGGTCAAAGCTGTTGCGAAGGCTGCCGCCGGCATGATAGACCCGCGGATTCCCCGCGATCATCACAAAAGTATGCCGATACGAGGATGCCGTCTTTCCCAGATAGAGATCCCGACATAATTTATCGCCGATCCAGGCCTTGACACTGATCCGGTTGTCTGCATCCAAATCATAGCGCGGATAATTTTTAGATTCGGAAATCAGGGCGCTTACGGAAAATCCGGCGATACTGTCCGCAAGCCCCCTGACCTTCTCCCCATCGGCGGGATAGCCGTTTTCACCAACCACCCATTGATCCCCTTTTTTGACCAGTTCCAGGGATTTGCCGGCATGGCTGATATCAATTTTCGAAATATCCGCAGCTTTCACACTCTCTATGGCCGGCAGTTCATAAAGACTTCGATCTGTTTTTCGAAGCACTATATAAGACGAGACTGCCACGATCAGGGCCACCAGAACAATATATTCCATCTTTATTTTCATTGTTACACCTCATGGGGTACAAGCCGTCTCTATCCATCGTCATCCTGCCTGCACCCGGTAAAGAAATAGCAATTATGCCATAAACATTGATTGAATCCGTTTTTTCCGGCCATACCGGCGCAACCAGACCAGCAGACCGAAAATTACCACCAGCATTGGCAATCCGGCGATATTGGCGGCCTTCACAAGGGTCTTTGCCGCAGCACTCATTTCGTCAAGAGGGTTGAGTATCTGCTGTTTACTCCGCAGCCGTGCAATACCCGTCTGACCGTTCAGATAGTCCAGCACATTCATCACCATAATGTCATTGGGGCTTCGTCCCCCCATGTCCATGATACTATCCTCGATCATTGCCGTGGATCCCAAGATAAACAGACGGCCCGGTTTTCCCTGTTCAATCACGTCCGCCTTCCCTTTTATCCGTGCCAGTTCCCTGGCGCCGGCATCGGTTTGCCCGGTCTTTTCATCCGGTTGATCCTTTTTCAGGTCTTTGTCTTTTTTCTCTTCCACTGGCTTTTCAGGAACGGGTTTTCCAGCGAAATAACTGGGGAATTTACCTTCGATCATATAGGCCAGCGGATAGCTTTTTCTCTCCTGCTCCGCTCCCGGCTTACTCAGCAACCGGGGATCGAAATTAATGTGCTTTTCCATGGCCCAGGATCGATCCGATGAGGCAAACAGCGGATATGCGGTCAGACCGGCAGCTTTTATTTTGGCCGCATCCAGAATCACCGGCGACGCCTTAAGCGCCACCAGGCCCTTGATATTGTGCATTACTGCCAGGTCATGAGAGATATTGGCATTTTTAATGATCGGAGCATAATAGATGGGTCGCTCTCCACCGCCCATCTCCCTGGGAAGCCGCTGCTTGTAGCAATTCTCATCCATGACCACGGCGGGCTGAACCGTTACGCCATAATGGGCCAACAGTTTTTCCAGGCCCGATTTAAGCGGTATGTCTCCCATCCCCCCTGGCTGCAGATACGACGGCTGTTTCGAGGGCACCGCCTTGAGCGGATCTAAAAATATGGCCAGGGATTTCCCTTTCATGAGAAACTGATCGATCTGAAACAGGTCATAGTCGGAAAATGTTTCTGCAGGCCCCGGGATCACAAGGCAGTCAAAGTTGTCGGGAATGCCCGCTGTTTTAATATTGACCGATGTTAAAGAATAGTTCTGGCCGGCCTGGGCACGGAAACTGTTAAAGGTCCCCTGCTGCGCGTTCATGGAATTTGGCCGGGCAGATCCCATCACCGGCAGGCTGCCGGCATCCGCAAGAACGCCGAGGCGCCGATTGATATCGATGAGCGATTCCATGTTGGCATTAATGGCCTCTTTCATGGCCGGCTCATCCGCCAACTGGTACAGGGTCCCTAAAAGTGGATTTTTAATGACCTGCAAAAGCGGAATCGTCACGGATCGATCCCCATACGCCATCACCATGCCGATGGCGCCATTGCCGGCGTTGATGCCTTCCTTGGGAATATCGGGCCAGTTCAGGCGCATGATTTCGTTCCGGTCGACTTCTTTTTCAAGCGCTGCATCTGTAGCCGGATCCAGGTATTTGAAATCCAGTTTTCCATAGCTCTGCCGGTTCAAATCCCGAACAATTCGTTCCACTTTTTCGGGCAACTGCCCGAGCTGTTTGATCTGCATGAGCGGCGCTACCTGTTTGAGTGAGGCGGACATGTAGAGTCGGACATGGATCTTGTCAGTGAGGGCCAGAAGCGCACTGACCCTGTTGTTGAGCTTCCGCATGGCCATGGTCAGCCGGTATTCAAGTCCGTCGGTGCTGGTGATGGCATCTACCCGTTCCGACTGATCCCCGTGAATGATCACCAGCCCCATATAGGCTTTCTGAAATTTCACCTCATCTTTTTCCACCACCTGGATCTGTATGGGATTTATCCCGTAATCTCTTGCGAGCGCCTGGTTTTCGCTGGCCTCCTTTCTCAAATCCCCCTGGTCCGGGCTCACATCATAAAACCGGTAATTAAAAAAATGGTTGGCCGAGGCCCCGTATTCGGCCATCAGATCTCTTAGATACCGTTCCGTTCCGTTATGCGGGGCCGGCAGATTCCGGGTAAAAAACACCTTAATGGACATGGGCTCGGTAAGCGTAGCGACCACCTGGTGGCTTATGTCAGACAGCGAATAGAGTTTATTTCGGGTCAGGTCAGCCCTGAAAAACAGCGTCAGGCCCGCCACATTCAACAGTACCACAACCAGAAGATAGACGATAAATTTGATATATTTTTTTGATGAATCGGTCATGCTCATATCTTACTCCTGCATTTTTCTGCTATCGGCAGCGATAAAAAATGATACCTAATTCCTTTCCTGAATAGCCAAATAGGTCCCGTACAGGCCGATAAAAATCACACTCAAAAAATACAATAGATCCCGCGAATCAATCACCCCTTTGGCAATGGTTTTAAAATGACCGCTCACCCCCAGATAACTGAAAATGCCCAGCAGACCGTCGGGCAGGAAAAAGAGTATCTGGTTAAGAAGGGTGAGGGTAAAACAGATCGCCATGGCAATAATAAATGCCACTATCTGATTACGTGTGAGTGACGAGGCAAAAAGGCCCACGGCACAAAAGGCACCGCCCATGAGCAGAGCCCCCAGATACCCGCCGATCACAGGCCCCCAGTCCAGGGAGCCGATCAGTGACAGCGTGACAGGATAGGTCAGGGTGGGCAGCAGCATGGCACCCACAAATAGCGTGCCCGCCAGAAACTTGGCCAGCACCACCTGCCCCACGGTGACCGGCATGGTGAGAAGCATCTCATAGGATCCCACGTTGAGTTCTTCGGCAAACAGTCTCATGGTCACCGCCGGCACCACAAAAGAAAATATCATGGGCAACAGGGAAAAAAAATTTCGAAGGCTGATCTGATTATAAATAAAAAAAGTGGAAAAAAAGAACCATCCGGTCACCACCAGAAATATCGATATGACGATATAGGCGACAGGGGAAATAAAATAGGTAAAAAACTCCTTTTTGAACATCTGTAATACCTGCTGCATATCAATCCTCCCGGGTAAGCTGTCTAAAAATGGTTTCCAGAGTCTGGGTCTCCTGGTAGAGTTCGGTCAACACCCAGTCGGTCTGCCGGATCCGACGATAAATATCTTCGCAGATGTTCGTACTGCCGTCGCTGGTCAGCCGGACGCAAACCCCCGAATCGGTCTCGTCGACCATGGTCAGACGCCCGGTTCCCCGGATCTCTTCTAAAACCTGTCTCACTGCCGAACTTTTTGCCTCTTTCACAGTCAGATGGATTACCCTGTCCCGACCCGCGGACGCTTTCAGGGCCGCCATACGATCGTCGGCAACTACCCTGCCCTTGTGAATGATCACCACCCGGTCGCAGGTGGCCTCGGCTTCACTGAGAATATGGGTAGACAAAATAATGGTCTTCTCCTTACCGATCCTGCGGATAATATCCCGAATCTCCACGATCTGATTGGGGTCCAGGCCCGAGGTGGGCTCGTCCAGCACCAGAATCTCCGGATCACCCATCATGGCATGGGCCAGGCCCACCCGCTGTCGGTAGCCCTTGCTCAATGTGCTGATGGGCTTGTGCATGACAGTGGCAAGTCCGCAAAGATCCGCGAGTTTCCTGATGTGCCGGTCCCGATCCCGGGAATCCAGCTTGCGTATGCCCGCCATGTAATTCAGGTAGTCAAACACCAGCATATCCGGATACAGCGGCGCGGATTCGGGCAGGTACCCAATCATCTGCTTGACGGGCAGCGGGTTCTCGGCCACCGTGTAATCCATGACCCGGACACGACCGTCGGTGGGTGTTAGAAAACCGGTGAGCATTCTAAGGGTCGTTGTCTTGCCGGCCCCGTTGGGTCCCAGCAGGCCCAGAATCTCCCCTTTATGCACATCAAAACTGATGTGGTCCACCGCACAGAATTTGTGGTAATACTTGGTCAGGTTTTCAATATGGATCATGACATTCTCCTTGGTTGGTTCACAAATCCCTGTTCATATTGATAATTTCATAAAAAATAGTTTTGTGCGAACCCTTAGCGGTCACTCGAAAAACGAAAGCATACCTATCGCACATCGAATTCATAGATGGCGGTGATGCTGCTGCAACAGATGAAAACGGTCTACGATGCCGCCATTATTGATCTTGGGATTTATCTCCCTATGGGAGATACAGAGATATGGGCATTCACAGGATAAAAAAACGCGGCGCTCCTCAGGGGGCAATTTTATGAAAAACGTATTTGGGCCTGGCGCCCATGCGCTTATTCCTCTTCCAAAGGGGATTTTAAAAAAAATTCTCTTAAGTTAATGAGAATGCACCCCTACTTAAAAGCCGCAAAAACAATGCAGTCTCTTCCCCAAAAAGATCTGGGAAAAGTTTTTTATACCTCCCCGGTGCTTCCGTCAATAATTTTTTTCAAACGATACACGGTGCCGGCGGCCTGTGCAGCGTGGGCATGAAGACGCATATCATTCAGGTCCTATCTGGGGATGACGATTATTTTCAATCCTCTCTTGAATGCACAATCAGTAAATGAAATTGTTTTATTGACAACAATCCCATTCAAGCTTTATGCTGTTTCCCAAAGCAACCATCCATACTTGTCAGACGGCCGACGGACAAGCAGCAGATCAGTTGACACAACGCGGCATTTGCTCACTGGCAGGACAGCTTGAGGCAAGGCCGGGCTGCCGTATATTTCCATTTAACCGTCTGATACCACAACCCAAAAGGAGGAACCGTATGCTATCCAGTGCATTGGAACAGAATCTCGTGCAGCGAGTGGCCGTGGGGGATATTTTTCGACGGCGGGCCACTGCCACACCCCACCTTGAGGCCGTCTCCGAACAACGCGGAGATCAAACCATCCGGTTGACCTTTCGGGAACTCAACAACCGGCTGAACCAGTTTGCCAGGGCATTGCGGGCCCGGGGTTTCGAAAAGGGCGACCGCATCGGCCTGCTGGGGCTCAATTCCACTGAATACCTCATCGCGCTGTATGGCTGCGCCAAGGGCGGTTTTGTCGCGGTGCCCATCAATCCGGGCCTCAACCCGAAAGATGTGGGGTATATCCTGGGGCATGCCGAGGTCACGGGCCTGGTTGTCGACGATATTCTCTTTCCGCTGATCGCAGCCCTCAAGGATACCCTGACAGCCATAAAACTGAAGGTTGCCATCCTCTACACCGGTGCAGGCCTGCCCGATGATTACGAAGAATTCAATGCCATGATCGCGGATCAGAGTGACGATGAAGTGGAAGATGTGATCATCGAAGACCGCGACACCTTTGAAATTTTGTACACCTCCGGTACCACCGCAGATCCCAAAGGGGTGCTGATATCCCACCTGACGGTTTTCATCATGTCGCTGACCAACAGCATCGAAATCAAGGTGGCTTTAGGATCGGTGGGCACGACCCTGATGCCGTTGTTCCATTGCGCCCAGCAGACCTTTTCCACCACTTTTTTCCATGTGGGCGGGAAAACCGTGATCCTGCGCGGATTTGATCCGGCCGTCATGCTGGACACCATTGCCCGGGAAAAGCTTCAGGTGATGTTTGCCCTGCCGGCCATGTACCGGGCCATGCTCGATCATCCCCGGCTCCAGGCGGTGGATGTCTCCAGCATGCAGCGATGCGTATACGCCATGGCGCCCATGGACCAGCGCACCCTGGAAGACGGCATACGGGCGTTTGGTGCAGAGTTTTTCCTGGGTACCGGCCAGACCGAATGCTTTCCCTCTACCAACAGCTTTCGCGGTGAATTTCAGCTCACCAAAAAAGGCAACTACTGGGGTGAATCCGCTGTGACCCTGGACACGGCCATCATGGATGATGAGGGCAACCTGATGCCCCAGGGCCAGGTGGGCGAAATTGTCTGGCGGGGCCCGGGAACCATGCAGGGATATCTGAAAAATGAGGCCGCTACAGCGGCCAGTCGCCGGTTTGGCTGGCACCATTCAGGGGATCTGGGGTATTATGATGAGGACAACCTGCTGGTTTTTGTGGATCGCAAAAAAGACATGATCAAAACCGGTGGTGAAAATGTGCCCTCGGTGAAGGTGGAGCGAACCCTGCTGGCCAATCCCGCCATTGCAGCCGCAGCCGTCGTGGGGCTGCCCAACGAGCGCTGGGTCGAAGCAGTGACCGCTTTTGTGGTGGCAACACCGGGCATGGCACTGAACGAGGCCGATGTGATCGGTGCCGCCAAGGCCGAACTGGGGGGATTCGAAGTGCCCAAGAAAGTGGTGATTGTAGACCAGTTACCCCTGACATCCACCGGCAAAATTAAAAAAAACGTACTCCGCGATAATTACCAGTCCCTGTACAAAAAGTAGCATCGATCGTTCAGGGATATAACCAGCAACGATATTTTTTTGAATATCACGCATCGGACAGAGAAGGTTGATGAACTCGTAAAAAGTATTTGAGATGGCTAAGTAGAAATCTTCATATACAAGGCATAGAAATTTTCCAGGGACGAAGGCATACATGTAGTATGTCGAGTCTCTGGAAAATCTCTATAACGCAGTAGATGGAGACTTTTTACGACGCCATCAATGTTGAATGATGAAGTGAATACGGATCATGACACTTCGACATGCGGCCTTCCCTGTCCGGCAGTCACTTCAATATCCGGATTCAGCGCCGGGTACCGCCTTTTACAGGATATTTTCCTGCTCCGCCTGAATCCACTTTTTGACTTCCTGAAACGGATATTGTTCAAGGGTGCCGAAACCGGGCATGGCCTTTACTTTAAATTTTGAAAAACAAGGGGTGTATATGCCACACAAAAATTTGGTTATAGTGGTTTTAGTGGCAAGATCGCCTGCGGCCTGACAAAACGGGCCGGTCAGTTCATGAAAGTCCAGGTCCGGGAGCGGTTTCAAGTGACGGGTGGTTTCCAGCACGATGCGGTCGTTTTTACAGAACGAACAATGCCCGCACCGCTCTTTTTCCAGATGCTCACCAAAATACTCGGCAAGGTTTCGGCTGAAACAGGACCGGCCTTCGAAAAAGGCGATCATATCGTGAATTCGCTTAATCCCGTGCGTTTCCTTCTGCCTGAACAGGGCATCCATCTTTTCCGTCACCTTTTGAATATCAAAGGCCTGGCTCATGATATCAAACACCTCCACCGCCTGGCGGGCCTGGAGTTCGATCCAGCCTTTTTCATTAAAATATTCCAGGGCCGTAACAACCCGTTGGCGGTCATGAGAAACAGCGTTAAGAATCCCGTCCATATCCACCGAGGCCCATATTTTCTTTCGCCGGCAGTGATCAAATATCGTTTTCACAAACTGGCCTCGTTCCTCTGTAAACTGCCCGATAATCTTTTCCGGACCGGTATGAAATTTAAACGAATATTCATCAAAATAGGTCATTTTCGGGCGAAGGATACCTTCCATGGAAAGGTAGACCAGGTAGGTTTTCAAAGGCAGGGCCCGGATGTTTATCTCATTTGACAGAGCCGTGAGTTTGATTTCCCAGACAAACCCATCGTTTTCTTTAATCTTCAGCAGCAGTTGATAAAGGGCCTGCCTGTCCGGGGTGTCGCCGTAAATGAAATTTTCCAGCACATTGATGCCATCCCGGTTGGCCAGCACCTCACACAGGGCCACCTGGCCGTCTCTTCCCGACCGGCCGATTTCCTGGCTGTAGTTTTCAATGGATTTGGGCAGATCATAATGAATGACCCGTCGGATATCCCGTTTGTCGACCCCCATGCCAAAGGCAATGGTTGCCACAATGCATGCCAGAGAGCCCGCCATGAAGCGGTTCTGGACATCTTCCCGCTGCGCACTCGGCATCCCGGCATGATACGCATGGGCATTGATGTGGTGCCTGCATAAAAAGGCGGCAACCGTTTGAGCCGTTTTCTGAAGGGTCACATAGATGATGGTGGGCGCATCCGGGGCTTTCAGGACCCTTTTCAGCAGAATATTATTTTTATCCGCCTGGGCCGCCGGCGTGACTTTCAAAAAAAGATTTTCTCTGTAAAAACCGGTCACCACCACATTTGAACGGGGAATGTCAAATTTACCGCACATGTCGTCAATCACCAAAGGCGGGGCCGTTGCCGTCAGCAGCAGGATCTGGGGAATGTTGAATTCTTTATGATACGCCGGGAGATTTAAGTATTCCGGCCGGAAATTGTGCCCCCACTCGGAAATACAATGGGCCTCGTCAACCACCAGCAGAGAAATCCGCATGTTTTGCAGGTGATACCGGAACCGTTCGTTTCTGAACCGTTCAACCGAAATCATCAGGATTTTCAATTGCCTGTTTTTCGCCTGTTCAAAAATGTTATGGGTCTCGTCCCGGTTCAGTGTTGAATCCAGGCGGGCAGCGGGAATATGGTGGGCCACCAGAAAATCCAACTGGTCTTTCATCAGAGACAGCAGCGGGGAGACCACCAGTGTCATCTCCGGCAATAACATGGCCGGCAACTGGTAACACATGGATTTCCCGCCCCCCGTGGGGAAGATGGCCACAGCGGAGTGACCCGCCAGTATCTTGGCGATAACCGACCGCTGCCCCTTTTTAAAGGTATTGAATCCGAAATATTTTTCTAATTCTTTTTCCGGCATGTTTGCCCCGGCACATTTGCTTAAAATTTAATCGTTGCGCCCTTGCAAAAAATGGTTCCTCGCTGTTTTGTATGGGTGCCCCGGGATGCTTTACAGGGCTATCCCAGAGACGCGACATACTATATTGCTGCCTTTATCACAGGTTGTCCAGATAAAAGGTGTTTAGCCTGAAGGATTTTCGCCAGTTTTTATTGATATTTTCAGCCTTCTACCTTTTTTATCTTAAGCTTTTTACTTCGCCATAAAGCCGGCAACAGGAATGACATAGAAAAGGATGGCAAAAAAATGGAGGGTGCTGCCGGCCAGGACAAAAAGATGCCAGATGGCATGGTGATACCGGATTTTCCGCGAAAGATAAAATCCAACGCCAAGGGTATAGGCCAGGCCCCCGGCGAGCAGCAGGATGATGCCCCCGGGAGCAACACCGGCCAACAGGGGTTTAACCGCCGCAAGGAGAGTCCACCCCATGCCCAGGTATAATCCAAGGGAAACCACGCGATATCGGCGAAAGGGGGTCAATTCGAAAATGATGCCCAACAGCGCCAGCCCCCAAATCACGCCGAACAGGGACCATCCCCAGATGCCGTGAAGGCTCACCAGTGTAAAGGGGGTATAGGTGCCTGCAATCAGCAAAAATATGGCACAATGGTCAAAGACCTGCAAAACCGCCCGGGCCCGGGGGGCCCGGGCGCTGTGATAGAGGGTGGATGCGGTATACAACAGGATCATCGTGGCCCCGAAAATACTGACGCTGACAATGTGCCGGGCATTTCCATGGACACTGGCAAAGGCGATAAGCACCCCCAGTCCTGCAACGGCCAGGATGATACCGATGCCATGGGTGATGCTGCTGGCAATCTCTTCGCCGGAAATATATCGTTGAAAGGGGGTCGTCTCGATCATAAAGCCTCCTAATTTCCCCTGTTTAAATTCCACCAATCCGCTTGTCCAAGCGATAAGCTACCTTTACAGCTTCAGCAACTTCCGGCACAAAGTCAAATCAATTGTTCTCCCGTTCACCGCACTTACATTTTTTTTACAAAGAAATCATCTTCCCAAAGGCCATTTAGGTATTGAAATCAGACGAAATCTTTCCTATAGAAGACAGGTTTACGTAAAAATGACGGCGGGGCAGCCGAACCCGGAATACAAACACAAAACGAAAAACAGACAAAACGGAAACCCATGGACATTCTTGAAAAAGTTAAAAAAAGCGGCCTGGTTTTTGATGGCGCAATGGGGTCAATGCTTATCAGCAAAGGGCTTATTGACGGTGAAGCATCCGAATTATGGAATTTACAACATCCGGATCGCATCCTGGACATCCATAACGCCTATTATGCTGCCGGCGCTGATGTGGCCTGTGCCAATACATTTGGCGCCTCCCCCATAAACCTTGCAAAAAGGGGTATCGCGGAAAGTGCGGAAGCCCTGAACCGGGCCGGGGTGAAACTGGCAAGAGAAGCCTCAGGCAAGGGGCAGTATGTGGCCGGTGATATGGGGTCCCTCGGCGGAATGCTTTTTCCCCAGGGTGAGATTTCCGTTGAAAGCGCAATAGACAGCTTTTGCCGTCAGGCCGGTTTTATCGAGGCGGAAGGCGTCGATGTGTTTATCATCGAAACCGCTTTCGACATCAATGTGGCCCTGGCAGCCATAAAAGCCATCGGGCAGGTGTCTTCAAAGCCGATATTCTGCACCCTCACCTTCCAGAAAATGAAAAAAGGATTTTTTACGATCTTTGGCAACACCCCCAAAGAGAGCATGCGGGCCCTGGCCGAGGCCGGCGCGGCTGCCGTCGGGGCCAATTGTTCCCTGGGCAGTGATACCATGGTGGCCCTTGCCGCTGAGATCAGAAGCAGTGTTGACCTTCCCGTCATCATTCAGCCCAATGCCGGTATGCCGGAAACGGGAAAAGACAATAGAATTTTTTACCCGGAGGACAAAGATGTTTTTGCAGAAAACATCAAAAAAATAAAAAATCTCGGGGTGGAGATCGTGGGCGGCTGCTGCGGCACGACACCGGCATACATCCGGAGAATAAAGGAAATTATTTAGCGCCCATTCAGAAACGGCCTTTTCGCCCAACCTCTGACGGTCTCGTAAAAAGTTCAACTCCTGCGTTGTGCTGCAGCCCGCAATCATTCAACGGTCGATGGTTACGCCTCATGACACCAAAATTTGCACGCCTTGAATTTGAACTTTTTACGAGACCATCTAAATCTGACTTCTTACGAGCTTATCAATCTCTGCGTTATGCTCAAAATTTTACCCACACGAAACAGCGAGAAGCCAGAAAAAACTTTACAGGGAAAGCCGGCTTACTGTAATAACAGGTTTAAAATAATGACCCAAAAATGAGCCTGCACCAGAATCCTTTAACAACGAATTCAAGGGAAATATCATGCACAAATTACTGACCGACAATCCCGGTCAAAAAATGCTGCTGCTCGGCAACGAAGCCATTGCCCGGGGGGCCGTGGAGGCGGGCGTTGCATTTGCCAGCACTTATCCGGGAACCCCTTCTTCCGAAATTTCGCTGAACCTTTTTCAGATATCCAGAGAAAGCGATCTCTATTTTGAATACAGCACCAATGAAAAGGTGGCCCTTGAAGTGGCCGCCGCCGCCGCCAATTCCGGGGTGCGCAGCATGTGCATGATGAAGCATGTGGGGGTGAACGTGGCCGCAGATGTTCTCATGACCCTTGCATACATGGGCACCCAGGCCGGCCTGGTGATCGTCACGGCCGATGATCCGTACATGTTCTCCAGCCAGAACGAGCAGGACAACCGGTATTACGGCAAGCTTTCGGGACTCCCGGTGGTCGAACCGTCTTCGGTGGCCGAGGCCAAAGACATGATGGCCGAGGCCTTTGACCTGTCCGAAAAACTGGGGGAACCGGTTATTTTCAGAACCACCACGCGAATCAACCATTCCACCGCTGTCATGGCACTGGGGCCCCTTAAAGAACGCGTCACCCGGGGCCACTTTGAAAAGGATCCGTTTAACTATGTCTGTGTGCCGGCGGTTTCCCGCAAACTGCATGTACGGCTTTTGGAGAATATGGCCCGGGCTGAAAAGCTGGCCGATGCCTCCCCCTATAATTTTATTGAAGGCGAGGGTCCCTGGGGCGTGATCTGTAACGGTGTGAGTTACGCCTATGCCAGTGATGCCGTCAAGGACCTGAATATAGAATCAAAGATCCGGATACTGCGCATCGGTTTTTCCCATCCCATGCCCGGCACTATGATCAAAGGAATTTTTAAAAGAATGCGAAAAGGTGCTTGTCGTTGAGGAGGGCGAGCCGTTCATGGAAGAGGCGGTCAAGGCCTTGGCCCAGGAGGAACACTTCACCCTTCCGATCATGGGCAAAGACAAAACCCTGTTTTCAAGACTCTATGAATTTGATCCGGCCCTGGTGCGACAATCCATGGCCGATTTTTTGAATGTTCCCTATACCCCGGCCATGGTCCCGGATCTTTCCGGATGTTCCCGAAATTCCCCAGCGGCCCGCCCAACCTGTGTGCCGGATGTTCCCACCGGGCCACCTATTATGCCGTCAAGAAAGCCACCGCGGGCATGGACACCATATATCCTTCCGATATCGGCTGCTATACCCTGGGATTCCTGCCGCCGCTGTCCATGGCGGATTATGTCGTCTGCATGGGCGCTTCCGTGGGAAGTGCCTGCGGATTTTCCAAAGTCACCGACAAGAAAGTGGTTGCCTTTATCGGAGATTCCACCTTTTTTCATTCCGGAATCCCCGGTTTGATCAATGCGGTTTTCAATAACCATAATTTCACCCTGGTCATTCTGGATAACGGCACCACCGCCATGACCGGGCATCAGCCTAATCCAGGGGTTGATATGAAAGAGCTGGATATTGACGGGCACGGGAGGGTGTCTATCGAAGAGATCGTCCGGGCTGTGGGGATATCCCATGTTTCGGTGATCCGGCCGTACCGGGTTAAAAAGAGTATCGACGCCGTCAAAGAGGCCCTGAACTTTAAAGGGCGTTTCCGTGGTGATTCCCAAAAGAAATGTGTACGCTGTATGCCAAGAGCCTCAAGAACTGACGGGCAAGGCCTTTTATGTCAGCGATAAATGCAAAAACCACAGAGATTGTATCAATGATCTGGCCTGCCCGGCCGTTTTACCTCAAGGGATAACCGGGTGAATGATCGATGCGGACCTGTGTTCGGGGTGTGCCGTTTGCGCCCAGATCTGCCCGGAACATGCAATTTTGCCCATTAGGGATACACAAGTAACATGCTTACGGATAAAGGGTGCAATTTGTATGAACTATTCATGACCGAAATTCAAAAGAAACCTATAAGACAGATGAATCGGATAACAGGAAAGGATTGGATTGCTAAATGAATACAACAAGATTAATCATAGTGGCGGTGGGCGGACAGGGCAACCTTTTGGCTTCCAAGGTTCTGGGAGAGGCCGCACTTCTTTCAGACATTGCCTGTTCGCATGAGTGAAATACACGGCATGGCCCAGAGGGGAGGGGTGGTGGAATCGTCCATTGTGTTTGGTGATGCCCAAAGCACCATTATTTCCGATGGTGAGGCGGATGTGCTTTTGGGATTTGAGCCGTCGGAAACCTTGCGGGCTTTAAATAAATGCAATTTAAATACGGTTGTTATTACAAATCTGGCCAAGCTTCCGTCTTTTACGGTGACCACGGGAAAAACTGTTTATCCGGATCTGGATGTACTCCAAGAGTTGATTCGCAAAAAAACGGCAAAGCTTATTGCCTTTGATGCAGCGGCCATGGCCGTCAAAGCCGGAAACGTCTTGTCCGTAAATATGGTTCTGCTGGGCGCTTTGATTCAAACCGGAATCCTTCCTCTGTCCAGCCGAAAATATCCGTCAGGCGATTTCCACCAGAACCCAAAAAGCGTTTGTGGAGTCCAACCTGAAAGCCTTTGACCTCGGTTTTCTCCGGCCGCCCAGAATTTAAAGGCCTCGCACAAGGATCACGGTTTGTTATCCCAAAGGGTTGCGGATGATTAAACCCAATCGACACCCGACCGCCTTTCAACCATTTATTGACGTTTAAAACAGAGAACCCTTGGATGGTGCCATGCTGCAGGATCTTTCCATAAGAAATTTTGCGATCATCGATGACCTGCATATCACCTTTCAAGAGGGCCTCACCATCCTGAGCGGGGAGACCGGAGCCGGGAAATCGATTATTATCAATGCCGTCAATCTGCTGCTGGGCAGCCGGGCCACGGCCCGGCTCGTCCGAACCGGTGCTGAATTTGCCGAATTAGAGGCCCTGTTTGATATCCCAGCGACCAGCATGGCGGCAAAATTGATGGCCGAAAACGGGTATGACCCGTCCGAAGGCCTGTTGATCCGCCGTATCATATCCTGCAACGACCGACATAAAATTTTTATCAACGGCCGACTGGCCACCATGCATATCCTTGGCAGTATTACCGAAAGCCTGGCCAGCATCTCCGGACAGCACGCCCATCAGGGCCTTTTAAAAGAAGACCTGCACCTTGACATCCTGGATCAATTCGGGGGGCTGGTACCCCTGAAAAAAAAGGTACAGCAGGCATTTCAGACCATACTGCCGCTCATCAAAAACCTCAAGGATCTGGAGAATGCCCGGGATCGCCAGGATGAACGGCAGGACCTTCTGGAATATCAGAAAAAGGAAATCAGTGGGGCCGGGATCACACCGGGGGAAGATGAAGCCCTGGAGCGGGAACGCCTTATCCTGAAAAACGGCGAAGCCCTGTACCAGGATATCCATGGCAGCCTTGAAATTCTGTACGACCGTGAAGGGGCCGTGGCCGAGCAGCTCGGGGAGGTGGAAAAACGTCTGGAAAAAGCTGAAGCCATCGATGCGGTCCTGGCCCTGCAGCGAAAAGAGGCCGTTGATTTAAAATTTCACATCGAGGATATGGCCGCGGACCTGAGAACCTATCTGAAAAATATCCAGATCGATGACGGACAATTAGAGGCGGTGGAAACCCGTCTTGATGCACTGACGCGATTAAAACGCAAATACGGCGGCAGTCTGGAAACGGTGATGGCCCGGCTTGACGCCATTGACCGGGAACTTGACGGCATTGAAAATATCGCCCATCGCATTGCTGCAGCCCGGGACGCGCTGACCCGGCAGCATGAGATCCTGGCATCGCTGGCCCTTTCCCTGTCCCATAAACGAAACACGGCGGCCCTGGCCCTGGCCGGCAAGGTGGAAACCGAACTGTCGTCCCTCTGCATGGCCAAAACAATATTCAAAATCGAGGTCAGCCCCATTATGGCCGACCCCCATACCGAGCCCTTTCTGTCGGTGGACGGCCATTGTATCACCGAAAACGGCCTGGATAAAGCCGCCTTCATGATTGCCCCGAATGTGGGTGAAGCGTTAAAACCCCTTTCCGCTATTGCATCGGGGGGGGAACTCTCCCGGTTGGTGCTGGCCTTAAAGGCATTGCTGGCCCAAAACGATTCGGTCCAGACCGTTGTGTTCGACGAGGTGGACGCCGGTATCGGCGGCGCCGTGGCCGAAGTCGTGGGACATAAGCTGGCCACACTGGCCGGCCATCATCAGATTATCTGCATTACCCATCTGCCCCAGATCGCCCGGTTCGGTGATCACCACTTCAGAATTTCCAAAGATGTGGTCTCGGGCCGGACCCGGACGTGCATCGATCCTTTAGACGACGCGGCCCGGGTGGATGAGATCGCAAGAATGCTGGGGGGCATGAAAATTACCCCCAAAACCCTTGCCCATGCCCGGGAAATGGTGGAAGGGCATCGGGGGCCACCGTGAATCCTTACAGCATCCCCCCGCTGTTAACCCTTGCCTGCTTTCTGGGATTGGGCGTGCTGTCCGTCCTCAGGGGCGGTCGCACCCGGGTCAACATTCTTTTTGGCCTGCTGTGCGTGCTGGGGTGCTTTCTCTACATCGATATCGTTCTGATTTTCAACATCAAATCCGCAGCGACCGCCCTCTTGATCAGCCGCACCGATCATTTTTTCATCGTTTATACCATTCCGGTATACATCCATTTTTTTCATGCCTACCTGGGAATTGAAAACCGGCGTTGGCTGATTCGCATGGCTTACGGCTATGCCTTTGTGCTCATGTGGTTCACCCCGACCCCCCTGGTGATCGAATCCATGCACCATCATTATTTCGGCTATTTCGGCAAAGGCGGCACCCTCTATCCAGCGATCAGCGCAGGGGCCGGGTTCGCAACGATTTACAGCCTGGTACAGATCTGGCTTGCCATAGGCCGGGCCGAAAACAACGCCCGGAGAAACCAGTTAAAATATGTATTTGCCGGTTTCGGCGGCATGGGGCTTTTGACCGGCATAAGCGTTTTACCGCTGGAAGGATACGCGGTTTATCCGCCGGGCAATTTAAGCTTTCTGCCCCTGATTGTCTTTGCCTTTGGTCTTTTCCGGCACGATCTTCTGGATATGGGTATTCTGCTCAGAAAAAGCCTGCTGTATTCCATACTCACCGTGTCCCTGACCCTGCTGTATACCCTGATCATCATCACAGCGGAAATGATCCTGAAGCGCCATGACATTGCCGATTCCGTCTGGTTTCCCATCTTTTTTTTCATCTTTATCGTCGTGGTTTTCGGCCCGTTGAAAACACGGGCACAGGCACTGATTGATCATTATTTTGCCAGGGACAAGTATGATTACCGCAAAACCATCAAGCAGGTCAGCCACACCATCGTAGCCGTACTGGACCATAACCATATTGCCCGGCTGTTGCTCGACACCATTGCCGGTGCCATGAAAATCGACAATTGTGTCTTGTTTTTACCCGGGACCCAAAAGGATCGGTTCAGCCGTTTTTCAGTTCCGCTGCCATCAGATACATCCATAGGGACAAACGACTTCAGCCAGGATTCTGCGTTGGTAGCCTATATGCAAACACAAAAACGCCCGGCGGTCCGAATCCGTCTGTCCCGGGATGCGGCGACCCCGGGTATGGCCGCTGTGCTGACCGATATGGCGACCCTTGATGCCGAAGTGGCCCTGCCCCTGTTTTTCGAAGATCGCTTGAACGGATTTATGGCTCTGGGTCAAAAAAAGAGCGGGGAGATGTATTCCCGGGAGGACCTGGATCTACTGGAAACCCTTGCCGGGCAAAGTGCCCTGGCCATGGAAAATGCACGCTCCTATCGGCAGATAGAAGACTTGAATAAAAATCTTGAACGCCGGGTGGCGGAAAGAACCCGGGATCTCAAGCAGGCCCTCAAGGAAAAAGAGCGCACCCAGGCACAATTGATTCAGTCGGAAAGCCTGGCCGCCATTGGCCAACTGGTGGCCGGTGCGGCCCATGAGCTGAATAATCCGTTGACCAGTGTGACCAGCCTGATCCAGGCCACCATCGAGGACCTTGAGCAGTGGGATCCGGCCACACCCCCGGATGAAGATATGGTGGACGATCTTCAGTTTGCCGACCGGGAACTGCGCCGGGCCAGGGATATCGTGGCCAGCCTGCTGGGGCTTTCCCGGCAGACCCAGACCTATGCCGAGGCCGTCAACCTGAATGCGGTGGTCAAAGATGCCCTGCGGGTGCTGCACAACCAGTACAAACATCAGGATCTGGAGATAAAGGAAAATTATTGCCAACATCTGCCGGATGTTCAGGGTAATTTTTCCAACCTGGGCCAGGTGGCGCTGAACATTATTAAAAATGCCATCCAGGCGGTGCCGCGCCAGAAAGGCCAGATAACCCTGACCACCCATCTTGATTTAAACGAAAATCAGGTCATATTCGAGTGCCGGGACAATGGGCCGGGAATCGCCCCAAAACTGCGCCAGGATATTTTCAAGCCGTTTTTTACCACCAAGCCGGTGGGCAAAGGCACGGGCCTGGGGCTGTATATCTGTCACGAAATCATTTCAAAGCACGGCGGCACCATCACCCTTGAAACCGATTCTGGACCGGGAGGGTGCTTTGTCGTGCGGCTTCCCCTGGATCAAGGGCCGGCGTCTTCCTGACCGGTGCAGGACCGCCACTGATTCTTTTCCCCGCCCCGCCCTTGCACCATACCGATTAATATACTGTAAATATTCATTATTTTATTAATTTCACCATGAAGTGCCTGAAGGACATGAAGTTTAAAACACCCAGGCCGGGACCAAATTGATTTTTTTTGGTTTCGCTCTTGAGGCGGTGCAGCCTTATTGTCAAGCCTGCGCCGCACTATTTTTTCTTCATGTCCTTCCTGCCCTTCATGGTGAATCAGGTATAAAAAACTTTCTATTTTTTTAAATAGCAGATAGTAAGTCAGGGCAATCAAGCGACACAACATTTACAGGCGATACCATTATCATGAAAAAAAACAACCTGTTTACAGCCTACAGCGCCATGGTGGCAGCGGTCATCGTGTGGGGAATTTCTTTTGTGGCGACAAAGGTGGCCCTTGAAGGATTTCCCACCTTTACGCTGATTTTTTTCCGTTTCGGCGCGGCATCATGCTGTTTTATGATATTGATCGCACGGCGGGGGTTTCCCAAATTTTCCAGAAAAGACCACGGCAAACTATTTCTCATGGCCCTGTTTGAGCCCGGGCTGTATTTTATCTTTGAAACCCTGGGGCTGCAATATACATCCGCTGCCAAGGCCTCCTTGATCATCGCCACCATACCGATCGTGATCATGGTGCTCTCGGCCCTTTTCCTTGGCGAACGCACCGGCCCTGTCGGCATTATCGGCATATTGCTTTCCCTGGTGGGTATCGGGGTACTGGTGACGGGTGATCCGAATTTCGATATGACCTTCGGCGGCCCCCTGGCCGGTGATCTACTCATTGTGGGAGCCGTGCTGTCCTGCTCTGTTTACATGGTCATTGCCCGTGATATGGGGCGGGGTCATTCACCCCTGGAAATTACCATGATGCAGATTATTTATGGGGCTGTTTTTTTTGCACCGCTTTTTTTATGGGAATTGCCGGCCATCCAATGGGGCGCCGTCAGTGGCCGCGCCTTCATTGCCCTGGTATACCTGGCTTTTTTTTCCACCATTGGCGCCTTTCTCTGCAACAATTACGCCCTTTCCAAGATACCGGCCTCCCAGGCGTCTGTCTTTATCAATGGTATTCCGGTGGTAACGGCACTCAGTGCCTGGTTTCTGCTGGGAGAAGTCCTCACCGGATTACAGCTCGCCGGTGGGGCACTGGTACTGCTGGCCGTTTTTTTGACCAATCTGCCGGCCCTGCTGACATCTTTCAGACAAAAATTCAATTAAGGTCATTTAAAAAAATGAAAACAGCCTACCTCTATCTTGCCCTGGCGATCATTACAGAAGTAATTGCCACAAATGCCTTAAAGGCGTCTGCAGAATTTACAAAAATCATACCCAGCATGGTCGTCGTGGCAGGGTATGGTGTGTCGTTTTATTGCATGACGCTTATATTGCGGACACTTCCCGTCGGGATCATGTATGCCCTGTGGTCGGGCCTGGGCATTGTCCTGGTAACGATTACCGGAATGATTGTCTACAAAGAAATACCCGATACCCCTGCTGTCGTTGGAATGGGACTGATCATTGCGGGCGTCGTTGTCATCAATGTTTTCTCTAAAGTGACTGTTCGCTGAATTTCACATAAACGCCCCTGGTCCGGCTCATGATCTTTCCCTGTTGCCTGGCCTTGATGATAAATTTCCGGATCTGCTCCTTCTCAAGGCCTGTTTTGATTTTTATCTGAGCGACGGTGACGCCCCGCCTGCTTCTCCGGACGATGCCCACCACCGTATCAAAGGGCGATTCGATGTTTATTGCCGGCTCTGTTTTTTTCGTTGTTCTGGGTTTACCGGACTTTGGGGAAATAATTTTTGCCGCTGGCGTTTTAATACTTTTTGGGGGTTGGCGTTTTCTCGGTTTTGTAATCCTTTTAACCGTTTTTAATTTTTTCCGGCCCGAATCTGCCGATCCATCCATATCAATGCCGAACAGCGCCGAAAGATCATCATCGGCAATGGCCCTTTTCGTTTTTTTCCGTGTCTTTTCAAGCATTTTTCGGGTGGTGTCTTTTACCGCAACCGTCACCAGTTCTTCGATCCTGGCTTTTCTCAACGTAAAAAACAGCCCGGGATCTTCATCCAGCCGTACACTGATGCCATACAGGACGGCGGCCACGTGCTTGCACATGTAGGCCCAGTCCGGACAGCTGCAAGAAAATTCGATTTCATCCGGTGAGGGAAAAAGTCCCGAGCCTTCAGCCATGAAGATCTCGGCCAGGGCCTTGGGGAATTTTCCGGCCAACAGCCCCTGCAATGAGTCCAGCCGGTCCGTACAGGCGGCCTTGATCGCCTGCCAGCCTTTTGAGTTCACCGGTTTTATGACGATGTGCACCGAATAAGGTTTGGATCCTGAGCCCTGCACCAGGGCCTCGACCCGGCCCGAATGGATCTGGAGATCCAGCACAGCCCCGTTGCGAACATAACTTCGCCCCCGGCCGATACGATTGCTGTAATCAGCATACCGCTCCAGGTTGCGGTTCCATGACTTGCCCCACCAGGTCTTCGCAATGGCCCGGCCGTCGATGACCACCGGCCGGATATCGAAATTTTTCTTTTTAAGCTGTTTTAATTTTTTAGCCGCTTTTGCCTTTTTTTCCGCAACGGTGACATACTTCGGAAAGCCCCAGTCTCCCATACCACACCTCATTGGCTGCTTCGTCGCCTATCAATTATTTTCGTAAATTTTATATCCTAAAAAATGACGTGACCGTTCACGGTTGCCGGTTCACAGTTTGTCAATAAACGATGGAACCATGAGCGAGACCCACCGATTGAAACAGCCTGAATATTGACCATCTCGTAAAAAGTCCACCCCCTGCGTTGCGCTGCAATTCGCAATCATTCAACGCAAGATAAGTACGCCTCGTGATTACATAATTTGTACGCCTTAAATTTGAACTTTTTACGAGACCGTCTAAACCCGACTTTTTACGAGTTCATTGATATTGATTTTTTTTAACCGATAACTGTGAACCGTGAACTGCTAACCGCTAATTGCTAAAAAGCTAATCGCTCCTCTTAGGGAATAACAAATTCAGAACAGCCCGTTACCTTTACAACGTCAAGTGAAACAGATCCATCAACTCATCGTTTTTCATTTCCGTTATCCAGGCCTGGCCGGTATCGGCAATCACATCTTCGGATAATCTGGATTTTTCCGCCAGCATCCGATCAATTTTTTCTTCCACCGTGCCCCGGGTCAAAAATTTGTGCACGATGACATTTTTTTTCTGCCCGATGCGAAAGGCCCGATCAGTGGCCTGGTTTTCAACAGCCGGGTTCCACCACCGGTCAAAATGAATCACGTGGTTTGCCTCGGTCAGATTCAACCCGACGCCCCCGGCCTTTAAGGACAACACCATGAACGGTGCATGATAATCTTTGGTCTGAAATTGTTCAACAAGCTTTTTTCTTTTGCCCACGGCCACACTGCCATGCAGGACAAGGCCTTTTCGCTGAAAAATCGTCTCCAGAATATCCGAAAGCGGGCCGGTCATCTCTTTAAACTGGGTAAAAACAAGGACCTTTTCTCTTTTTTCATAGATGGTTTCACAAATTTCACGAAGTCTTATAAACTTGCCGCTCTCTTTTTCCGCAAACAAACCGGTTCCCAGGTATTGATCCGGGTGATTGCACAGCTGTTTGAATTTCATGATCGAGGATAAAATAATCCCTTTTCGCTGGATGCCGGTGGTATCCTCGATAAGGGCTTTAATCCCGGCAACCAGTTTTTCATACAGCAACACCTGTTTTTTGCTTAAGGGGGCATATGTTTTCATCTCAACCTTGTCGGGAAGATCCGATATAACGGAGCGGTCTGTCTTCAGCCGCCTTAAAATATAAGGGCTGATGAGCCGGCGCAGCCGGGTATACCCGGCTTGATCCGCATTCAGGTTTTTGGAAAATGCCCTAAACTCTTTCACGTTGCCGAGCAACCCCGGATTCAGGAAATCAAACAGGGACCACAGATCGGTCAACCGGTTTTCAATGGGGGTTCCCGTCATGACAATCCGGTTGCCGGCAGCCAGTTTTTTAATGGCCCGGGTCTGCTTTGTTGCCGGGTTTTTAATGGCCTGGGCCTCGTCTAAAATAAGGTAATGCCATAAATACCGTTTAAGCCAGTCGTATTTTTGAGCCAGCCCATAGGTGGTGATCACCAGGTCAACGGTATCCGGGTCAAACGCATCAGGGGATTTTTTGCCTTTAGCCGCCGTGTTTTGTATTGCCCGGGTTCCCGGATGGACGATATGGAATTCAAGTTCCGGGGCAAAGGCATTTATCTCATCGGCCCAGTTGGACAAAAGGGATGCCGGAACCACCAGCAGGCTTGCCCCGGGGCGTTTGTTTAAATTTTTTGGCATCGGATTTTATCCGGCTTAAAAAGGCCAGCACCTGAATGGTTTTACCCAGACCCATGTCATCGGCCAGGCAGGCCCCGAATCCCAGTGAGTGCAGAAAATAAAGCCAGTTCAACCCGCTTTGCTGATATTTTCTCAGCGATCCTGTAAACCCTTTGCCGGCTTTTGTACGGGTGATCAAATCGGGGTTGACAAGTTTGCCCATGACCGATTTCAGCCATTTTCCGTTGGTAACGCTGCTGTCTATCTCTCCGGCCCCGACGTCTAAAATTTTTTCGGGCGTCAACTGCAGGTGGAGGGCGTCTTTCAGGCTCAGCCCGCCTTTATGTATCCGTTTTTGGGCTTTTTCATAGGCAGCAAGGGTCTGCTTCAGTTTTTCCGGATCCACCGCCACCCATTTGTTTTTGATAAACGCGAGCCCTTCGGATTCATTTAAGAGCTGCCGGGCCTGCTTTTCCGAAATCTTCATATCCCCGATATAAAGAGCGGGGTTGAAACTCAAGAGGGCATCCATTCCCACAAAAGAGGGTTTTTTATCTCCTACGCTGAAATTCAACTGGGCCCCCGATGCCTTGCCCTTCCACCAGTTGGGAATCCGGCACAGGATACCCGATTCTTCGTACAAGGGAATTTCCTTTAAAAATGAAAAGGCCTCATGGGCGGTCCAGGCCGTGGGCTGAAACAACTCGCCGCTTTCAACAAGGCCGGCCATAAAAGAACTCTTTCTTGCAGCCGCAGTGACCGTCGTGAGCAGTACCAGCAGTTTATCGCTGTCTTTGCCATACGTTTCCAGGGCGTGTTTAAGGGGAAGATGCCTGGACTTTCCCTGGTCGTTGAGCCGGGTGGAATAGGTGGCCATAAAGGCAAAAGGATACGCATCACTCTTATTTTCCACCAGGTGAAAAAATACCCGGCCCACCAGCTGGGCATTGGGGCTGTACGCCCGGATAAACGCACTTACCGTGCCGGTGTAGGCTTGTATCGCACGGCCAAATGCCCGGTTTAAAACCGACCAGACATCTTCAAGCAAGCCCGGGCACAGGTATTCCGACCCGGTCATCAGCGGCGCCTGTTCCAGGTACAGCTGCCGCTCATCTTTGTCGAGGACAATATCGACCTTGTGACGAATCGTTTCCAGGTCCGGGGTCCGGCAGAGTTTTTCGACAAATTTTCCGGTAACCCCTCGCCAATACATAAGGGAAGGAGAAAGCATCACCTGGTGATCGCAAAATCCCAGAAAAAACAGCCACGAATCACCATCATCGGTAAACCGTTTGTATATCTCCATTTGTAACAGATGGCGGCTTCTGGTTATCGCCTCCCGGGTGTCGGCCCATTCAAGCTGCAGAGACCCGCCCGGCAGTATAACAACATTCAACGCTTTGTTTCTCATTTAAAAATCAGGTTCCTCGCTATTTTGTGTGGGGGCCCCGGGATGCTTTCATTCTGATACTCAAAAAAACTCGGCACTAAGCGATCGTAAATTAATTTTTGACAGATGCCCAACAACTCCGTATATACTTGACCGGTAGTAAAGTAAAAAAACATATTGATCCAAACTTCCCCAAAAACGATGAGAGCAGATCTTTCCGGGATGAATAATAATATGTTTTAAGTGGCTGGAGTTAGCAAAATCGTAGGACACACTAATGACCAGCGAACACGGGTGTGCAAGGAGCGCAAAGACCATGCGCCCTGTGACACCCGGCGTTGTGCCCAAATAAATACGGCCTCACATTAAATGGCGGCTGTAAAAAGAAAACCTTTAAAACAGATAGAAAGATAAAGCATTAATGATGAGCGACCCGGTCCAATTCTTCACGAATTACCTGTCGAATAACCGTCTCGTCGAGTGGTTTTCCGCTTTTCGCAAGATATTCCCGAAGGGCCTCATTGATCATTGTCTGGTATCCATACCCTGCTTTTTCCGATCGTACACGAAAATCATCGAGGATATCAGTATCAAGATAAATTGTAATTCTGGTTTTTCCTTTTGTTGGAACAACCTGGCCTCTTTTGGCATTTTCAAAATTATATTCCTTTTTCATATTGTTTCCTTTCCGTTGGTGTCGCTTTTCTGGCCGAAATCATACGGATGCTATCTATACGGTATGTATAAACACGACGATTATTCGACCAAATGCATCTGAACCCACGGTCACGAATCGTTTTCACCGGCAACGACTTGATCTTCAAGGGTCATGGCAAATGGATCATAAAGCACCAACTCTGCATCGGGGAAGCGTATCCCATGTTTTCAAAAGCTGATTTCAGCTTTATCGGGATCCCATGTTATATGCATGATTCACTATATACATATATTGTACATATATGTCAACGGTCCTTTTTTGGTTTACAATTAACCACATGAATATTAACGAAAAAGACACAACCATGGTCTGGAAAGAAGCCATATATTTTCAGTTAAATAAAAGTGTATAATTTTCTGTGAAAATTTCAAAAAACACCGAAACTTTTGCTAATCTCTGACCGGTGTCCCGCAGCCGCAATACACCAGCAGATGAGCAAACCGTTAGACTTTGAAATAAAATAATACAAGGGGCTCTATAGCCTGTTCTGGCGAGAGGCAATCAAGGGCAACCAAAGCCTTTAGTGACGCTCCGGCTTTTGCCGCCGATGAATTCGACGAAACGAAATTACCGAAAATTATTCCAACTGTGGTGAAAAAATGAAAGAACTAATCAGCGCTTATCCTGTAGTAATTGAACTTCCGATAGCCTGGGGCGATATGGACGCATTTCAACATGTGAACAATGTCGTGTATTTTAAGCATTTTGAAAGTGCCCGAATTTCATATTTCGAAAAAATCGATTTTCTTGAAGTCATGAATAAAACCGGCATCGGCCCCATACTGGCATCCACTCAATGCAGATACAAAATCCCATTAACCTATCCGGACCATGTCACAGTGGGCGCCAAAGTGGCGTCTATCGAAAAAGATCGTTTTATAATGAAGTATGCTGTCATCAGTCTTAAACATAAGAAAATTGCGGCATCAGGAGAAGGTGTCATTGTGACATTCGATTATCAAAACAATAAAAAGGCACTTGTTCCGGATGGCATAAAAAAAAGAATCATCGACCTTGAAAAAAGCATGGGCCAGGACGTTCAAGCATAGCAATCTAATCGGTAAAATTAAGGGCCGCCATCTAAATGGGAGTAAAATGACACCTTCAAATACCATTTTGACCGAGAGGCAGCTTGATACGCTGATGCAGCGTGAAGTCGATCGGTACGAAATACGCACACCCAAATCAAAAGGCGTGTTCACCCAGGCCCGGGATGTTCTGCTCAACGGTGTGCCCATGCCCTGGATGGGTGATTGGGGAACCGCCTACCCGCTTTTCATCGACAGGGCTTCGGGCAACCGGATCATCGATGTGGACGGCAACGAATATGTGGATTTTTGCCTTGGGGACACCGGGGCCATGTTCGGGCATTCGCCAAAGGCCACAGCGGACGCCGTCACAAGGCAGGTCCGCCTGGGAATCACCACCATGCTGCCCAGCAAAGATGCCGTGTGGGTGGGCAAAGCCCTGAGAGACCGGTTTGGTCTGGCCTGCTGGCAGGTGGCCATGACCGCCACAGAAGCCAACCGCTACGTCATCCGCATATGCCGGACCCTGACCCGACGGCCTAAAATTCTGGTTTTCAACGAGTGCTACCATGGCAGCATTGATGAGGCACTGGTCCACATCGGCCCGTCTGGCAATCTTGTTTTGCGTTCAGAGTATGACATTAATCCGGGCGTGCCCAAGGAAGCCCTGACACGGGTGGTGGAATTCAATGATGTGGAGGCCCTTGAAGGAGCGCTTTCCCATAAGGACGTGGCCTGTGTTCTGGCGGAACCGGTGATGACAAACTGCGGGATGGTTCTTCCGGCCCCGGGATACCACAAAAAGCTTCGTGAGTTGTGTTCCCGATACGGTACATACCTCGTTATCGACGAAACCCATACCCTGTCTTCAGGTCCCGGCGGGTATACCGCGGCCCATGGCCTGGACCCGGACTTCCTCACATTCGGCAAAGCCATTGCCGGCGGTATCCCGGTAGCCGTGTATGGGTTTACGGCGGAAATCGCCGATCGCATCAATGCCGCCTTCGGGACCAGGGGATTGTCAGATCCCATGGGAATCGGCGGAACGCTTTCAGGCAATGCCTTTGCCGTTAATGCCATGCGGGCGACGCTGGCGCATGTGGCAACGCCCGAGGCGTTTGCGCTGATGATCGATGGGGCAAACCGCATGGCGGACGGATTGGAAGCCGCCATCCAAAAATACGGTCTGCCATGGAGCGTCACTCGCTGCGGTGCCCGGGCTGAATTGCAATTCATGCCACGGATGCCCACAACGGGCAAGGAGGCCAAGGCATCGTTCAGATGGGATCTGATTTATTACACCCACCTGTACCTGGCAAACCGGGGGCTTTTAATAACGCCGTTTCACAACATGATGCTGGTGCCGCCCATGGCCACGAATGAGGACATTGATCTTCTGGTTGACGGATGGGATGCCTGCATGGGTGAGATATCGGCACTGACCGGAAAAGGCTGAACCAGACCTGTTGACATCAGAGATTCACGGGGCAGGCACCTTAAAGGGAGATAACCGTGTACATTAATCAAAAACGATTTGAAAACAAAGTCGCCCTGGTAACGGGGTGCGGCAGTGAACGGGGCATCGGTTTTGCCACGGCCGCCCTTCTGGTAAAAAGCGGGGCCAGTGTCGCCGTCACCTCCACCACTGATCGTATCTTTGAACGAAAAACGGCACTGGAAGCATTGGGGGGAACGGTATTTGCCGATACGGCCGACCTCACGGATCGTGACCAGACCAACCGATTGGTGGAAAGAATTGTCGCCCATTTTGCCCGTATCGATATTCTGGTCAACAATGCCGGCATGACTCAGGTGGGTGATCCCGAGCGCCTTATCCACATGGCCGAACTGTCCCCTTCAGACTGGGATAAGTCCATTGACCGGAATCTGAACACCTGCTTCAACGTAACGCATGCTGTTTTACCCCACATGCTGAAAAACCGCTTTGGCCGCATCGTCAATGTGTCATCGGTAACCGGCCCCCTGGTGAGCAATCCCGGGGAGGCGGCATACAGCGCGGCCAAGGCGGCCATGGTGGGCATGAGCAGGGGGCTGGCCATGGAAGTGGCCCAGAGCGGCATCACTGTCAACAACGTGGCCCCCGGCTGGATCAGCACCGGATCATCCACTGAAGAAGAAAAGCATGCCGCAGAAAATACACCGATCAGAAGAGCCGGAACGCCTGCTGAAGTAGCCGACCTGATCGCGTTTCTGGCCTCAGACGAATCGACTTACATCACCGGTCAGGTGATTGTCATTGACGGCGGCAATACGATCCAGGACTATAAGGGCCCAAGCGAGAAATATTATTAAAAAAAGGGGGGCAGCCGGGTATCATTTATGCTTTAAACTGTTCCGATACTTCTGTCAGGGTTTCATCCAACCGCTGGAGGATGATGTCAATGGTTTTATAAGCGATAATGCCCGGCGGCTCGATGCGGTTCACCCGGGCATTGTTCAGGGTGCCGCCGGTCATGACATGTCTTTTAAAAAGGCCTTTGGATACAGCCCATCCTATTTCCGGTGTCTTGTATTCAAGTCCGATCAAAAACCCTTTACCCCTGACATCCACAAGAATGGGATACTTTTCTTTGAACTTCAGCAAGCGATCCATGAAATACTTGCCCTTCTCCTTTATCTGTCCCGGCAGATCCGTTTTAATGGTAAAATTAATCGCGGCAATGGCAGCGGCACAGGCAAGGGGATTGCCGCCAAAGGTGGGGGACCCCAGAATCCAGGGATTTTCTTTCAGCTGCTCCGTCCAGAGGTGCGGCCGTGCAATGATGCCTGTAATGGGCATGATGCCACCGCCAAACGCCTTCCCGAATGTCAGGATGTCGGGAACCACATCATAGTCTTCACACGCCCACAGGGTCCCGGTCCGCCCCATGCCCGTCTGAATCTCATCAAAGATAAGAACAACTTCGTATTTATCACAGATGGCCCTCAGCTCCTTGAGATACCCTTCCGGCGGTAGAATAATCCCGGCTTCCCCCTGAATCGGTTCCACAATCATTCCGGCGACTGTTTCCCCCACGGCAATCAGATTTTTAATGGCGGTTTCAGCCGCTTTTGCATCTCCGAATGCCACATGCTGAACCCCCTGGATGATTGGCAGATAGGGTTTTCTGTAAATCCCTTTTCCGGTAGCCGATACCGCCCCCAATGACTTACCGTGAAATCCGTTGACCGTTGAAATATAATAATGTTTTCCTGAAGCAAGTCTTGCCAGCTTTAATGCCATTTCAACTGCTTCAGCCCCGCCATTGCAGAAAAACGCATATTGCAGATCTCCCGGGGTACACATGGCCACAAGCTTGGCCAGGTATCCCCTTAACGGGTCAATCAGTTCCTGGCTGTGCAGGGCATACCGGTTGAGCTGGGCCTGCACAACCTTTACGATTTCAGGGTTCCGGTGGCCGGCCGTATACACGCCGAACCCGCCGAGGCAGTCAATAAATTCATTGCCATGGGTATCGGTAAAGGTCTCCTCGGCGTCTGCCCATTCAACAAAAGCAGCATCCGTGGAAACCGATTTTCTGTATTTCAACCATCCGGGATTGACATGATGGTTGAAATTATCAATTGAATCCGCAATGATCCGATCTTTGTCTTCTTCGGTCAATTGATCCTTTAAAATATAATCCAGCACTTGAGAAGATTCTTTTAAGACCGAATCCTTGTAATCCATCATCTGGCTCTCCCTTTTGACTTTCCGGTTGGTTAGAAACAACATTCCTGATCTATAAATAAGATTCTCGTAAAAAGTCGAAAAACCCTTATTGCCACAACATATTGACATAATAAAAATATGAAAATTTACAGGCTGCGATGGAAATGAACTGTCGGGACTTTTTACAAATCCATTAAAAAAATAGATGACCGACAATTATTTGTCAATAAAATATTTGACAATTTACTCTAAAAATGTAAATAGTGAATTCAAATATTGCGAATATCAAGTAATTTTATATTTAAAACGAAATAAAAAGATGATTACTAAAAAAATGCGGAAAAATAAGATAAAAATAGATACCGTTGATTCCGAAATAATCCTGTTGCTCCAGAATGACGGAAGAATCTCGAATTCAGCCATTGCCAAAAAACTTGGCATGGCCGAGTCAACGGTTCGGATCAGGCTCAAACGTCTCATCGACAATAAAATTGTTCAAATCGTCGCTGTAAGCAACCCGTTTGATTTGGGTTTTCAGGTGGCCGGCAACTTCAAGATCACCATTGATCTGAAGAAAAAAAACACGATCATGAAAGAACTCGTGGCCATAAAAGAACTCTGGTATGTTGTGCTGATAACAGGGGGATCAGATATTGATGCCGACTTTATTGTTCGAAGTTTTGAAGACCTTGAATCCTTGATTTTTGAAAAAATTAACAAGATAGACGGCATCAACAAGATTGAAACCGCTTTGATCATACAATATGGAAAACATAATTTTAATTGGGGAACGGCGATCACCTGAGGCTGCAAACGCCATTATCCGGGATTCACAAAAAAAAGAAGCAGTTAGACAGCGACTATAAAAATGGAGGTTTTATGAGAGTTTTACTGGTGGGAGCCGGTGGCGTAGGTGAAGCCATTGTATCAATTGCAACAAAAAATGACCCTCATGCCAAATGGTTGGCGCGCATGATTGTCTGTGATTATGATGTCAACCGTGCAAAAAAAGTTGTTTCAGGAGCCAGTGATGATCGACTCACCGCGGAAAGGGTTGATGCCAGTGACAAAGCCGGGATCGTTGCGCTTGCCAGACAATACAAAACCGATTTTATTATGAATGCATGCGACCCCATATTTAATATGCCCATTTTTGAGGCTGCCCTTGAAATCGGTGCCAGATATATGGACATGGCCATGAGCATGTCCTGTCGGGACAAGGATGATCCTTATGGAACCGTTGGTATCAAACTGGGAGATACCCAGTATGACCAGCATGACCTGTGGGTTTCAAAAAACAACCTGGCCCTTTGCGGATCAGGTGTTGAGCCCGGCATGGTCAATGTCTTTGCCCGGTATGCCTGCGACCATCTGTTCGATGAAATACATGAACTCAATGTCCGTGATGCAGACAATCTGGAAGTTGAAGGCATCGATATCGCTTTTGGGTTCTCCATATGGACCACCATTGAAGAATGCCTCAACCCACCGGTCATCTGGGAAAAAGAGCGTGGATGGTATGTCACCGAGTCTTTTTCAGAGCCTGAGATATTCCGGTTTCCCGATCCTGTGGGTGACCGGGAAGTCATCAACATCGAGCACGAGGAAGTGCTGATGTTTCCCAGATACTTTAAGGATAAGGGCCTCAAACGGGTCACCTTCAAATTTGGTGTGGACAGGGATATGAGACGGGTACTTAAAATTTTGGAAGCGCTGGGCCTCACCAGTACCGAAAAGGTCAATGTAAAAGGCGTTGAAGTGTCGCCACGGGATGTGGTGGCCGCCTGCTCTCCCAATCCGGCACTCATCGGCGAAAAAATGGTGGGCCAGTTGTCTGCGGGATTGTGGGTAAAAGGGCTGAAGGACGGAAAAAAAAGAAGTGTGTATATCTATCAGATGGTCGATAATAAAGACTGCATGAAACGCTACGGCAGTCAGGCGGTTGTCACCCAGACCGCCGTCAGCCCGGTCATCATGATGGAATTGCTGTCAAAGGGAATCTGGGACGGGAAAGGTGTTCTGGGCCCGGAGAACTTTCCGCCGGAACCGTTTATGGAAAGGCTGCCGGGATATGGATTTCCTTCCAGCATGATGGAGCTTGAATCCGAATATAAAAAAGCCCGGGATGAAGAATCCTTTAAAAAAGGATTTTAACAACACTGCGATGAAAGGAACACGATATCAGATGAAGGGATTATGCCTTAAAGGGATCCACAAAACATATGGTAAAGTCAAAGCAGTGGAAGATGTGTCCCAGGAAATTCATTCCGGGGAATTCTTTACATTGCTGGGTCCTTCCGGATGCGGTAAAACCACTTTGCTCCGCATCATCGCCGGGCTTGAACTGCCCGATGCCGGCACGATCCTTCTGGAAGGGGAAGATATCACAGGCCTTCCGGCAATCAAACGTCAGATCAATACGGTCTTTCAAAGCTATGCGCTGTTTCCCCATCTGAATATTTTTGAAAATATTGCATTTGGACTTCGTTCCCGGAAAGTGCCCGGACCTGAAGTGGATAAAAGGGTAGGGAAAACACTGGAAATGCTGGAACTCGGCAAAATGACCACCCGGTTCCCCCATCAGCTTTCCGGGGGGCAGAATCAGCGGGTGGCCCTGGCCCGTGCCCTGGTCAATGAACCCAAGGTTCTTTTACTGGATGAACCCATGTCAGCCCTGGACGCAAAACTGCGGGCCCAGGTTCAGGTGGAACTGAGACGATTGCAGCAAAAGCTCGGCCAGACCTTTATCCTGGTGACCCATGACCAGGATGAAGCCCTTGTGGTGTCGGACAGGATTGCCGTGATGAGAGATGGAAAAATTATCCAGTTCGGTACGCCCGAAGAGGTATATGAATCCCCCAAAAATAAATTTGTCGCAGAATTTTTAGGAACGGCCAATCTGATTGAGGGCAGTTACCACGACGGGCAATTTCATTCAGAGATGGGAACATTTGAACTGGAAAAACCACCCGCCTGGGAAAAAGGGACCATCGCCATCCGGCCTGAATGGATCCGGATTTCTGATACACAGCCGGATAAAAATGGTGTCCGGGCAACGGTCACCGAAATGATCTACCGGGGGACCAATCTGGACCTCTGGCTGAGCCCGGGCCCCATAAGGCTTCGAACCAGCACTTATAAAAACATCAAGATCGGGGATGAGCTGTGGCTGGATATGGCCCCCAAAGAAATAGCGGTGCTCAATGAATAAACTCATCATCTGGTACGGGGAACTGATTACCGGGAAAAAACTGATCAAAAGAGGTCTTTTTTTCCTGACACCGGGAATGCTGTGGCTGATTCTCTTTCTGGTGCTGCCCGGTCTTATCCTGATTGTCGTCAGCTTTGCCGGCAGAGGTTCCTACGGTGAACTGGTATGGGAATTCGGTCTGGGAAATTATAAACGGCTCATCGGGTACGGCATATTTGGATGGACACCGGATTATCTTTTAATCCTCTGGCGATCGGTATGGGTGGCCAT
The DNA here is from genome assembly GCA_942490765.1 of uncultured Desulfobacterales bacterium. Taxonomy (GTDB): domain Bacteria; phylum Desulfobacterota; class Desulfobacteria; order Desulfobacterales; family 4572-123; genus 4572-123. The sequence goes on from CALNYM010000026.1 coordinate 68,297, forward strand.
TGTCACCACGGCGTTATCCGTGCTTCTCTCCTATCCGCTATGCTTTTACATTGCAAGAAAACCTGAAAGAACCCGCTATCTGTGGCTGACGATTGTCATTATTCCCTTCTGGACCAACATGGTCATCCGCACCTATGCCTGGTTTCTGATTCTCGCACCGGATATGCTCCCGGCAAAGATTGCGGCTTTTTTCAAAATGATTGCACCGGGGATGCCGCTGTATCCCAGTGCCTTTGCCGTATATCTGGGTATGATTTCCATGTTTCTGCCCTTTGTGGCCCTCCCGCTTTTTTCCAGCGTTGAACGCCTGGACTGGACCCTTGTGGAAGCGGCTCAGGATTTATATGCGTCCAACAGCCGGGTTTTCATGCATGCCATTCTGCCCCAGACGCTCCCGGGACTGTCCGTGGGGATTATTCTGACCCTGGTGCCGGCCATGGGCATGTTTGTCGTTCCCGATCTTCTCGGCGGGGCAAAATACATGCTGGTGGGAAATCTTATCCAGCAGCAGTTCGGAACCAGCAGGGACTGGGCTTTTGGCGCTGCCATCAGCATGGGCCTCATGGTTTTGACCATGTACAGTCTTTACCTGTATAAACGGAAAAACAAGGATATTAATTTATTATGAGAAAAATAAACATGCTGGTGAGTATTACCGCCATCTCCACCATGGCGTTTTTATATCTTCCCCTGCTGGCGGTTGCATTTTTTTCAGTAAATGATACAAAATACGGAATGGCGTGGAAAGGCTTTACCCTGGACTGGTACCTGAAGCTGTTCCAGAATGAACTCATTCTCCATGCCGCCTGGAACACACTGGTTCTGGCCATTGTATCCACCCTTGTATCGACCATTCTCGGGACCATTCTCGCCATTGGCATGGACCGGTTTCCATGGCCTCAAAAATTGAATACCACCTTTGACCTGATCCTGCATCTGCCGGTTATCATACCGGATATTATTTTTGCAGCCGCCATGGTGGTGGCCTTTGGGTTTCTTCGTGTTCTGTCATCCGCGTTCGAGCCAGGACTCTTGAACATGATTATTGCCCACATTACCTTTCAGACGGCATTTGTGGCACTGGTGGTTAGAAGCCGTCTGGTCAGTATCGGCAAAGAGATTGAAGAGGCGGCAAGGGACCTTTATGCCGATACCACGTATCTGTTGTTGAAGGTGACACTGCCATTGCTCATGCCCGGTATCGTGGCCGGTGCCATGCTGGCGTTTACCTTGTCCCTTGATGATTTTGTCATCAGTTTTTTTACGGCGGGCCCTGATTCGGTCACACTTCCGCTGTATATATATGCCGCGGTCAGAAGGACTGTAACGCCGCAGATACATGCACTTTCAACCATTGTCCTGCTGGTCACCATTATCATGGTCATTGGCATGGAACGGTTTACGAGAAAAGTGACCATAAAGTAAAAATGGACGATCAACGGACACATCATTAACTCAAACCAAGGAGAAATAAAAATGAAAAAAGTATTGTTTATGGTTCTGGCAGCTCTGATCCTTCTGCCCGCAATGGCATGGAGTGGTGGTGGGGAACTGAAAATCTTCACATGGTCCGAATACATGGATGAAGAAAATATGCCCAAGGATTTTGAACGAGCAACCGGTATCAAGGTCCAACTGGACATGTATGAATCCAATGAAGAGATGATGGCAAAACTCCAGGCCGGCGGCCTGGGGCAGTATGATATTATCATTCCATCCGATTACATCATGCCCAGCCTTATCAACCTGAAACTTTTAACGCCCCTTGACCATTCCAAAATACCAAATCTGAAAAACCTCGGGCATAAATTTGCCAATGCATCATTTGATCCGGGCAATAAATATTCCGTGGGCTGGCAGTGGGGAACCGTTGGCCTGATGTACAACAAAGCCAAATTGAAAGACAGCGATGTGGCCTCATGGGCGATCCTGTTTGATCCTGCCAAAAACCCGGGCTCATTCTACCTGATCGATTCCGTACGGGAAATGCTCGGAATTGCCCTTGTGTATCTTGGATACGATTTTAATTCCGCCATTCCGGCAGAGCTCAAAAAAGCGTCCGATCTTTTGATCGATACCAAAAAGCGCAGCGCATGCCTCGGCTTCAAGGGCGGCGTCGGCGGAAAAAATGATGTTATCTCAGGCGTCGCGGATGCCGCCATCGTCTATAACGGGGATGCCATCCAGACCGTTTCCCAGGAGCCTGAAAAATACGGATTTATCGTTCCCAAAGAAGGCAGTGAGATCTGGATCGATTCCATGTGTATTCCTGCAAAGGCGCCGAATCTTGAAGCGGCCCACAAATGGATCAACTGGATACTCGATCCCGAAGTGGGCGCATCTCTTTCCAATTACAACCAGTATGCAACCCCCAATGATGCAGCGATCCCGTTTTTAACCAAAGAGGACCTGAAAAACCCGGGTATCTGGCCGACACCGGAAATTATGAAAACCCTTCACTTTGTAAAAGATCTCGGAAAAGACAACTATATCATTGACCAGACATGGACACGGGTTAAATCCCACTGATTTTTCCGCCATGAAACCAAAGATGGCAGGCAGTACCCGCCGTTTCAACGGTATTGCCTGCCATCTTACCTGACGTCCCTTATTAAACCCACTCCTGTGGCCCGGATATTCACGGCTGCTGCCAGGCCCCTGCCTTCCCATTTCCCCTCGCCCCTTACTGGCGATACACGGTGGGACGGCCTTCGGTATCGATTTCAATGCCCACCGTGTCGCCGGTTCTGAATCCGAGCTGATGGAATTTTTTCACCATGGCATCATGCTTGTCCACCTGCCAGTAAATCGACCATAAGGGGTTGCGCACCGTATCGATACCGTAAGCATCGTGACTGCCGAGATTGATGCGCAGTTTATCCTTGGCGATCATGGTGTCGGCTTCGGACAGGAAAATATCGACCTGATACAGGTTGTCGTGAAGGGCCTGGGCCAGATGAGGTTGCACCTCGGGAAGATCGTCCAGGTAATGACTGGCCACCTGGTAGAGATCTTCGACGTCCTGGATGGAGAGGCCCAGCACGGCATACCGCTGGTGCTTGAGAGCAAAATTCATCATCTCGGCTTCGTATGCCTTGATGTCGGCGACAAGGTCATCGATCCCGGGTTTGGGTCCGGGGCCATCGAGCAGCATGTCTTCGCACCTGCCGATCAAATTGATGTAAAAAGATTTGTTGTCGATGACATACAGCGGCCGCTCACGATAATTTCGACGCATACGGATGCGCCGGATGCCGTCGAGCCGGATGCAGCGTTCACTCTCCTTTTCCTCCAGGGTCTCAATATGGGAGATGTCCTTGGCCTGGACCACGAAAATATCGCCGCGGCTGGAAAAAATATATTCAATCTCGCAACGGAATCCCAGGGTCTCCTGGATGCTTCTGGACAGCTGCACCAGGCGGCGGTCATGGGGGACCCGGGTGATATACGGCTCATTTTGAATTTTCCTGGAACGGTCCCGGCAATATCCAAACTCCCACTGGTTGCCCAGCACCTTGGTCATGACACCGGTGCCTTCGATAAAGGGCATGACAATGACGCCCATTTGTTCCACGTCGATTTCGGGAGCATTGGCAAAGTGCTGTTGCCGCTGGATGGACAGGCGTTTGGTAGTCCTGGCCATGCGGATCATTTTGTTGCGGGCGTATTTGATACCCCCCACATCGGCATAGGTGGCAAAAGAGTCGAAGGTGCCGCTTTTAAACTTTTCCTCACTGGCGTGGGCACTGCGTGCAATCACTTTAAAACTGGTGCAATGGTCTTTCAAAAATTGCTCCAGGTCCTTGAAATCTTCCTTTATAAAATTATCCGGCGGAATATAGATAAAGGGCGGTACATTAAATCCCGCATCAATAAGTCTGGTCAGCAACCTGGCTTTTTCCGGTATTTGTGAATCCATATTTTTTGTACCTGCTCTTCCACCTGTATATAAAAAATTCAAAATTAACCATAAAACGCTTCCTGCCCAATAGCAATGGTTGACTTTAAAATATCTGAAGCCATAAATCAAATTTTTCCAGCGATCGCAGGATGTCGTCTTTCAATATTTAAAAAATGGCCAGTAAAATGACGGATGCGGTTATTCTGCACCCTCCCATTTCCCATGCCCAACAGACCGGCGATTCCCAATATTCCCCCTTTACTTTTCCGGTAAATATGAATATAGCCTTCAGATATGCAAAGCACAATCTGGAAACATCTCTCCAATACGATCAAAATACAGTTACAACCCCTGTTTCAGGAAAAATAGAACCGACAAGCCCAAATAGAAGGATATCAATGACCTTACTGCCGGGACGGTGGAGAACAAGCGACAGTTCGCCTATCCTCATTGCCACCCTGTGCATCGCCCAGGTGCTGGGTATGCTGGGCGTTTTCGCTTTTCCGGCCCTGCTGCCCCATTTTCTTAAATTATGGGCGTTATCAAACGGCCAGGCGGGCTGGATCAATGGCAGCTATTTTGTCGGCTATACACTGGCCGTGCCGCTCCTCACCAGTCTGACGGATCGCATGGACGCCCGGCGTATCTACCTGGCCTTTTGCACCGTGGGGGTTCTGGCCAACCTGGGGTTTGCTTTTCTGGCCCACGGGTTCTGGTCGGCGCTTTTATTCAGAGCATTGAGCGGACTTGGACTGGCAGGCACATATATCCCGGGGCTCAAAGCCCTCATCGACCGTCTGGAAATTCCCAACCATCCCCGGGCCATCTCTTTTTATACGGCCTGTTTCGGATTGGGAATGAGCCTTTCTTTTTACTGCGCCGGAGAGGTGTTCCGGGGGTTCGGATGGCAGGCCGCATTTAAAGTGGCCGCTGCCGGCTCCGCCATTGCCCTGCTCTTTTCCTTTCTGGCGTTAAAACCCAGGCTGATCCCGGCACCTGCTAAAACCGCAGCACCCCATATACTGGATTTTCGACCGGTCTGGAAAAACCGGGAAGCCCGGACCTATATCCTGGTTTATATGTGCCACATGTGGGAAATGTTTGCGGCCCGCTCCTGGCTGGTGGTTTTCCTGACCTTCAGCATCAGCCGGCAGACGGTGACACGGGACTTCACAGCGCCCACTACGGTCATGGCCATAGCCGGTATCGGCGGCATGCTGGCCAGCATTGCAGGCGGAGAACTGGCTGCCAAACTGGGAAGAGGCCCCGTGGTAAAGGCGATCATGGGCATATCCTGCCTGCTGGCAGCCACCATAGGGTATTCGGCAGCGTTGCCCTACACGGTGGTGGTAACCCTGTGCATGGTATATACCCTGTTTTTTCAAGGGGATTCCGCTGCCATCCATGCCGGTGTCATTACGGCGGCGATGCCGGAGCGACGCGGGGCCACAATGGCCCTCCAGTCCCTGGGGGGCTTTGCCGCCGCCTCCCTGGGATCCGTGGTCACCGGCATGCTGCTGGATATTACCGGCGGCGGTGTGACCTCACTCTCCTGGGGTCTCACCTTCGGCTCCATGGGATTGGCTGCGGCAATAGGACCTGCTTTGCTGTACCGGTTCCAACGCCATTTAACGGCAAACCCAAAAATGACGGTCTCGTAAAAAGCCCAACTCCTGCGTTGCGCTGCATTTTGTAATCATTCAACGTACGATCAGTACGCCTCATGATTACAAAACTTGCACGCCTTGAATTTGAACTTTTTACGAGACCGTCTAAATCCGACTTCTAAGGAACTGATTGTTGAAAATTTAACATAACAAATTGATTTTGATTTGTATTTACGGTATCAAAACCGAATTAAAATCAACAGATAAAGTTCCTTTCGGAGATATGACCATTCGTGGTCTGGAAAAGCTTTTTACGAGTTCATCAAAAATAATGAACTCATAAAAAATATTTGAGATGGCTAAGTAAAAATCTTTATATACAGGTACGAAGGTTGAAGGTAAAAGGCTGAAGAGATCAATTAAACAGGCAGAATGCCTTTAACCGTCTACCTGAACAACCGACTTTCACATAAAGGACATACCGATGAACAATACCGATATTTTGCGTCGTATCCGCTATACCTTTGACTTCAGCGATTCGAAAATGATGGCTGTTTTTGATCTGGCCGGTTATCCGGTCACCCGGGAGCAGATCAGCAACTGGTTAAAAAAAGAAACTGACCCTGGGTATCGAAACTGCAGCGACAGGCAACTGGCGATTTTTTTAAATGGGTTGATTATCGATAAACGCGGCAAAAAAGAGGGGCCACAGCCCGAACCGGAGCTTCAATTAAATAACAATATTATTTTCAAAAAATTAAAAATCGCATTAAACCTGAAAGCTGAAGAGATACTGGAGATGATGACCACAGCTGATCTGCCGATGAGCAAACACGAATTAAGTGCTTTTTTCCGTAGACCGGGCCATAAAAATTACCGGGTCTGTAATGATCAGATCCTGCGCAAATTTCTAAACGGCGTGCAGCTTCAATATCACACACAAAGGACCGATATATAAAATAGGCCGCGACGACCGCAGTTGATGGGGAAAACATACCACCGTGCAGACGATTGCCGGACACCGCTTGAGCCGGCTGCCTTTAATCAGAAGTAAAAGCCGCCTTGTCTTTATTTTTCAAAAACGGTTTTGATTTTTGTATTATTTTGAAGCATATCCAGGGCAATACCGGCGACCTTTGCCGATGCCCCGGGCCGGCCAAGGGCCTCTTTCACATTGCCAAGATTATCGCGCATGACCGCCAGTTGTTTTTTATCATTTAACATCTCCGCAACAAGTGTTGCGATTTTTTCAGCCGATGCCTCTTTCTGGATCAGCTCCGGAACAATTTTACGACCGGCAATCAGGTTCACCAGACTGATGTTGTCAATCTTTATCAGGGCACGGCCCAGCCAGTAACTGACGGGTGACACCTTATAAATAATCACAACCGGTGTTTGGGATATGGCGGCCTGGAGCGTTACAGTTCCCGAAGCCGCTACAACCAGGTCACTTTCACAAAATATTTTTTCAACATCCCCGGATACACCGGCATAGCCTTGCCCATCGGGTATCTGAGCGTTCATCGCCGCCACCGTGTCCCTGCTCAGGGAGGGTGCAATGGATACCATGAATTTCACATGAGCACTTTGTTTCCGGACAAGCCGGGCCGCTGCCAGCATGACCGGCAGATGACGGGCCACCTCCCCGTCACGGGACCCTGGCAAAAAACCCACCGTGGGAAGCCTTTCCCCGTGGGAATCCCTGGCCTTTCCCCCGGATATTCCCGTTACGGAATGATCCAGCAACGGATGCCCCACAAACGTAACCGGAATGTCATGGTCCCTGAAAAAGGCCTCTTCAAAGGGCAGAATCACGGCAACATGATCCACCAGTTTGCGCATTTTTTTAACCCGACCCTGTCGCCAGGCCCAGAATTGCGGGCTGATATAATACAAGACCGGAACGCCGGTTTTTTGGGCACACTTTGCCACACGCAAATTGAAATCAGGAAAATCAATGAGAATCAGCAGGTCGGGTTTCAGGCTCTTGAGAAGCCGCCGGGCCAGGGTCAACCCATTCACAATATCGGGTAATTTTACAAACACCTCGGTTATCCCCACCACTGACAAGGCTTCGGCATCTAACAGAATTCTCACGCCGGCAGCCTTCATGGCATGCCCCCCGATCCCGCAGAAAAACAGGTCCGGGTTCATTGCAGCCATGGCCTTGACAAGATTGGCACCATGAAGATCCCCGGAGGCCTCTCCGGCAATAATCATCACACAGGGTTTTCCAAAAAACCGTACCATAGAATTATTTTCCCTGACTGGATTCGGCAAACCGTTTGATCTGGGCCATAATACGCAGGGCGGTCTTAAGTGCACAGCGGCCCATCTGGCCGGTGACTTCCGGTTTTTTATGTTCCCTTACGGCATTGACAAATGACCGGATCTCATTTTCCAGGGCATCACCCTGGGTAAAATGCAGTTGTTTGATACTCATACCGGGAATCACCTCGTTGCCGCCGGTGCCGCCCTGCTGGATAACCGTAATTTCCCGTTTGGCAAAATCCACCGACACATAGCCGTCCTTTTGAAACAGCCCTGATTTTCCTTTCATTTTTGGTTGAGATCCGGCTGGCGGTAATATTGGCCACACAGCCGTTTTCAAATTCTATCCGGGCATTGGCAATATCCACATTCCCCGAAGTGACCTTTGCACCGGCAGCCCGGATTTCACTGATCTCGGATTTGACAAAATTCAATATAATATCGATATCATGAATCATCAGGTCCAGAACGACACTGACGTCAGTACAGCGGTCTTTATAGATACTCAGCCGATGGGATTCTATAAACAGGGGCTGTTTGATGATATCTTTTAACGCCACCACTGCAGGATTAAACTGCTCCAGATGGCCCACCTGAATGATCCGGTCTTTTAATTCCGCCAGTTCAAGAAGCTTGTCAGCCTCTTCGAGGGTGGTGGTCATGGGTTTTTCCAGCAGGATATCCACATCGTTTGCGAGAAAGTCGTGACCGACCACATAATGACTGAGCGTGGGAACGACAATACTGACCGCATCCACCTTCCCCAGTAGATCCAGATGATGGGTATAGGCTTTTGCGCCCGTCTGCCGGGCAATATCTTCGGCCTGGGTCCGATCGGTATCAACAATTCCCACCAGATCGACATCCGCCATTCCCGCATATTTCTGGGCATGAAACTTCCCAAGATACCCCACACCGATGACACCGACACGAATTTTTTTCATCTTCTGATAACAACATTCCCTTTTAGAATTGAACCCATCAGCCTCTTTCCAGGGCAACGATGGCGATATGGGACCGGTCTGCAAGGTCAATCATCGCCGCCCGGTCAAACACCACGGCACGACCGGCTTCGATCACCAGAACCCTGGCCCCCACGGAGGCCATGGTTTTAATGGTCTCCACCCCAATGGCCGGGATATCAAACCGCATGTCCTGATCCGGCTTGCAGACCTTGATCACAACGGCATTTTCCCGGCCAAGCCCCCCCCCCCGCAAAATGGTGGCATCAGTACCGTCGATGGCCTCCACCGCCAGAACCGATCCGCCGCCCACCACCACGCACTGGCCGATGTCCAGCTGGCCGATCGCTTTGGCCACGTGCCATCCCATTTCAATATCGGCCTTTTCGGAACGACGGGGCCGCCGCCGGGTCCAGCATCCCTTTGTCGCAAGCAGTTCCGGCATTAAAAAGGTCGATCCCGTATCCGGATCCCCTCTTTTTCCAGCGCATCGGCAAAGGCACGCAGCACCCCGTCGTCATGGGTGCTTTTCATTCCGGCGATCAATGTAATCGCCTTGATGTCCGGGCGTACATCGGAAAACAATCGCGTCTTTCGGATCCCCCCCACCATGACGGCATCTTCAACCCTGTTTTTTTTGAAAAATTTAATCAGCCGTTTGATTTGTCCCAGATAGAGCCATTCCATGGCCACCGCATAATCCGCCAACCGTGTATCGGCCTCATTGACGTAGGCCGCCGTATAAACACAAAAACCCTTTTCCTGTGCTTTTTTTGAAAAAAGTAAGGGGAACTGTCCGTTCCCCGCAATCAATCCGATTCGTTTTTCGGCCATGTGCAGTTCTTGAATTATCGGGTAATTCCCCGCTGGGATGCTTTGATAAAATCAATCAATTGAACAACTTCAGGAATCTGTTCCACTTCGGCGGCAACACGTTCGATGGCCTCGTTCAAAGTGAGCCCGATGCGAAAAAGAATCCGATATGCCTTTTTCAATGCCAGCCGGGCGTCGGTTGAAAAGCCATACCGTTTTAACCCGACGCTGTTTAAACCGTGCAGCCTGGCCCGGTCTCCGGAGACAATCACAAAAGGGGGGATATCCTTGACCACGGCAGACTTTCCGCCGATAAACGCATGCTCACCGACTCTGACAAACTGATGAATCGCAACCAGCCCGCCAATGATGGCATGGGCGCCGATGGAAATATGCCCGGCCAGGGTGGCGTTGTTGGCCATGATGACATTTTTTCCGATTCTGCAGTCATGGGCAACATGGGTATAGGCCATCAGAAAGGAGTCCTCACCAATTTCCGTCAGACCGCCACCAAATTCCGTGCCGCGATTAATGGTGACAAATTCCCGGATAACAGTGCCGCGGCCGATGTTCACAAACGTTTTTTCGCCCTTGAATTTAACATCCTGAGGAACCGCGCCGATGGACGCATATTGGAATATATGGCATTGGGGCCCGATGGTCACATACGGGTCAATGGTCACATGGGGCCCGATAATACTGTCGGCCCCGATATTGACATCCGCTCCGACAATCGAATACGGTCCGATCTCGACCCTGTCATCCAGGTGTGCTTTAGGGTCAATTATTGCTGTGGGATGTATCACTTTTATCTCCAATCATTGCCAGAAAATCGGCTTCTGCCACAATGGTATTATCAACCGTGGCCTTTCCGGCCATTTTAAAAACCATTGAACGCTGTTGCAATATTGTCACATCTAAAAACAATTGATCCCCGGGCACCACCGGCTTTCTAAAACGCACCCTGTCCATTCCCATAAAATACATGGCCGGATTGCCTTTTATTTCCTGCATCATCGGATATGAGAGAATCCCACCGGCCTGACCCAGCGCTTCTAGGATCAGCACACCCGGCATGATGGGCCTTCCCGGAAAATGCCCCTGGAAAAAAGGTTCATTGATGGTCACGTTCTTTAACGCCAGGACTTTTTGGCCCGGAACAAGTTCAATGACCCTGTCTATCAGAATAAATGGATAGCGATGGGGCAAAAATTCCATTATCTCCTGAATATCAAATATTTCTTTTTCATTTTTCCTCGACCTGGTCCAGATATTTTTTTTCGATTTTAGCCAGCTGCTTTTCCATTTTCTCAATCTTTTTACTCAACTCAGGCAGTTTTGGAATCGATCCGCTGTACCCGGAGCCATTGCCGGTGCGGCATTTCCGGAGAACCGGAGACCACATGGCCCGGGGCAATCGAACGGGCAACCCCTGTCTGGGGACCGACCACCGCATTGTCGCCGATCTCAATATGCCCGGCAATGCCGGCCTGACCCGCCACAATCACATGTTTTCCAAGGGACGTGCTTCCGGCAATACCGACCTGGGCCACAATCACGGTATTCTCCCCGATGGTGACATTATGGGCCACATGCACCAGGTTGTCCGTTTTTACCCCCCGACAGATCCATGTCCTGCCAAAGGCAGCCCGATCAATGGTGTTGCCGGCCCCGATTTCAACATCGTCATCGATCTGAACAATGCCAAGCTGTCGAATTTTATAATATGTTTCTCCGTCAGGCGCAAATCCGAACCCATCACTGCCGATGACGGTTCCGGCATCTATCCTTACCCGACTGCCGATGATACACCGCTCCAGAATCGTCACATTGGGGCAAATCACGACATCATCCCCAATGGTCACATGATCCGATAAAACGACATTGGGATGGAGCGTTACACCACTGCCCACAACAACCCCATCGCCGATGACAACCCCCGGCCCTATAAAACAATCACTGCCGCAACGAAAATCACTGCCGATACAGGCCCTGGGGCTTATCTGCCCCAAGGGTTTCGGGACAGGATAGAGGTGATTTAAAATTCTGGCAAAGGCCAGTTCGGGATTTGCCGCCTGGATGATATTATGGGCCGGGTCAGAAAAATCGGCAGGAACAATGATCGCTCCCGCCACACTGGTGCTGATTTTCTTTAAAAATCGAACACTGCCGGCCCAGGTGATCTCATCCCTGCCCGCCCCGTCAAAAGGGGCTGCGCCAAGGATCTGCTTATCCGCATCCCCTTTAAACGTACCCCCCACCACCCGTGCTGCTTCAGCCAGTGATATCTTCATAGCGCCTTGATTTTTAACCTCACCATTTTTAAAACCGAGTTACTCTGCCGCATCGGTCTTTTCTGTCGCTTTTTTTGCAAAATCAGCGTTGTATTGCAAAATCAGCTTGTCCGACAGATCGATCTCGTCCATCGAATAGAGAACCCCGGCTTCATTTTTTTCGACAATCAGCGTGTAGCCTTCTTTTTTGCCGATTTCCGCAGCCAGTTTAAAAACATCTATTTTAATCCGTTTAATCAGACGGGTTTCGATGCTCCGGGCTTCTGTATTGTATTTTTTCTGCAGGACCTTAAAATCATTGACCTTGATCCTGAACTCCCTTTCTTTTTCCATCTGCTGTTCCTTGCTCATGACCAGCATCTCACGATCGATTCTTTCTTTCATTTCATCAATGTCGGCCTTTCTTTTTTCAAGATCCGTCTGCATTAATTTACCCTGCCGGTTAATTTCAGCAACCGCCGTCTTACCGGCACTGGCTTCAGTCAAAACCCGCTGAAAGTCTACAATACCGATTTTAACACCCGCTGCGCCATATACGGTTCCTGAAAAGAAAAAAAAGACTTAAAACCATTACTGCCAATACTGCTTTTGCGCTTCGCATTTTACCCCCTTGACGTCTTATCGAATGATTCAATTTACTTCTATCTTAAAATGCCGTCCCCATGGTGAACTCCCACTGCCCGGTGCCTTCGCCCTCTTTTGGATCCAGTATATGCCCGTATTCCAGACGGATCGGGCCCATGGGAGAATACCACCGGATACCATAGCCGATACTTTCCCGCATATTGCCCAGATCGATGGCCTCATCATCATTATAGGCATTACCGGTATCAAAAAAAACAACCCCCATCAAACCGGCATCTTTCAGCAGCGGAAACAGCATTTCAACATTAAACTGAACAAACTTATCACCGCCGATCTCATTGCCATCTTCATCTACGGGGCAGACATCCCGCCAGTCAAACCCGCGCAGGGAATTCATACCGCCCAGATAAAACCGTTCATAATCCGGGAGTTCGCCCCCTGAATTTTCCTTCACAAATCCGGTTTCGGCATGGAGAAAGCCGGTCAATTCCCAAAAAAGCGGTATATACCATCCGGTTTCCGCCAGATATTTGGTAAAGGCGATATTTCCGCCAAGGCCGGCATATTCAATGGAAAAACTATGATTCTGCCCTTTGGTGGGGCTGAAGACCTGATCCCTGGAATCATACCGCAGGGCCGCGGTAATGCTGCTGGCGGTATTGATGCCCTCAAGATCCCATATTGAGTCCGAGGCATCGTCACTGATATTCTTGATATCCGCACGTTCATACTTATACGTCAGATAGGCCTCGTGAAATCAAACACCGGATAACTGAATCTTATATTTCCACCGATGCTGTCCTTTATCGTAATCATCATACTCAACCTCCTGATTGTACAGATCAAACCCTGCAGACAGGGGGATGTCGAAAAGCCAGGGTTCGGTAAAACTCAAGGTATAGCGGGTGGAGGCACCGCCAAGCTGTGCCTTGAGATTCAAAAGCTGCCCGCGCCCGAAAAGATTGCGCTGGGAAATGGAAAATACCACAAACATATTTTCAACGCTGCTGTATCCGCCGCCGAAGCTGAAGGCGCCGGTGGGTTTTTCGGTGACATCGATTTTCAGCACCATCTTGTCTTCAGCACTACCCTTAGGCGTATCTACTTGGATATCTTCGAAATAATCAAGGCGATGAAGGTTACGGACACTTCGTTTCAGTCCCCTGCCGCTGAAAAGCCCCTGCTCATAAACCCGCAGTTCGCGACGAATGACCTTGTCCCGTGTCTTGGTATTGCCGCTGATAACGATTTCTTCAAAACGGGCACGCAGCCCCTTGTCGATGACGTAGGTGATGTCCACCTGCCGTTTTTCATCTATCTTTTTGATTCGCGGCGTCACATCGGCGTAGGCATACCCTGCATCCGAATAGAAATCGGTTAACGCCAGCACATCATCACGGATAATGCTTCGATTATAGTAGGTTTCCTTATTGATTTTCAAAGCCTTGAGAAGCTGTTCTTCCGTCGCCACCAGATCGCCATCCATTTTTACCAGCCCGACATTGTACCGGGGCCCTTCTTCAATCTTAATCGTGATATAAATCCAGTTTCCCTCAAAGCGTATCTCAGGATCACCGACCCTGGCCTCTATATAGCCGCTGTTTTGATAAAAGGCAGCCAGTCGGGCCGCATCCTGTGTTAAATCCTCATTGCTGAGATCCCCGGATGATGTGACCCATGAAAAAAAGCCTTTTTCCTTTGTCTCTATCATTTTTTTCAACTTCTTATCCGGGTATACACTGTTACCTTCAAATTGAATTGAACGGATGCGTACCTTTTCACCTTCTTTTATAAGAAAATCAATATCCGCCTGGTTATGCTCAAGCTGATGCACCTTGAATTCAACAGTGACATTATGATAATTTTTTTCCTTGTACAATTCCGTTATACGCTTGGCATTACTGTTCAATTTAAAAATATTTAAAATAGCGCCGGTCTTGAGGGTCAGGTTTTCGGTTATTTTCTCATCATCATAGACCCGGTTGCCCTTGATGCGAATCACCCGGATGGTGGGCTTTTCCGTAACCTTGAACGAAACGATTTTACCCCCCGGCGCATCTTCCTCTTCCACCTTGATATCTTCAAAATACCCCATGGCATAGATGGATTTAAGGTCACGGGCCAGACTCTTGGCAAGATAAACATCGCCGGGCTTTGTCTCGATCCTGGCTTTTATCGCGTCGGCTTCAATGCGTTTATTGCCTGAAACCAAAACCTTTAGAACTTTTTCACGTTTAAAAATCTTCAGCCCCATATCCCGGGCCAGATCTTTTACGATTGCCGGCAGATTTTCCATTTTATCGCCCCGGGCAAAAAAAACCTGGGGCGGCTGCCGGTCAAAAGACCTCGCCATTTTTGCGTCCAGACTGAACTGGCCACCGATGCGGGTGAAACTGCCCCAGATGACAACGTCGGCACCATTTTTAATACCGATATTCCGGATATTTTCCATATCGACGGTGGATAAATTACCTGCCGTGGTCTCGTCGTCCGCCGGTGATACAACAACAGCGCCCTCCTGTTCAAGAAAGGTCCGGATGACGTTGGGGATTTCGTCCGCCAGGCCGACAGATTCACCTTCAGAAAATATTTCAAACGGCAATACGACAATTCGCAGTGTATCTTTACCCGCTGCAACAGCAGTGGGTAAAAAGAACAGGACAACGAGTATTATCAGAAAAAATCTTCGCAGCATATCATCCTCTGTATTTAAATCAGACGCCCATCGACGATGGTCATCTGCCTGGACATGCAGGCAGCCAGGTCCATGTTATGGGTCACAACCACCAGCGTCATGCCAAGCTCCTGGTTCAACTCCAGCAACAATTCATGGACCTGGTCACTATTGTATTTGTCAAGATTACCGGTGGGTTCATCCGCCAGCAGGATATTCGGTTTGAGCACAATGGCCCTGGCCAGGGCAACCCTCTGTTGCTCACCCCCTGAAAGCTCCCCCACTCTGTGAGACAACCGGTCCTGAAGGCCGACCCGCACCAGCATCTCTTCAGCCGCCAACCGGGCGTTTTCCCTGCTTTGATGATTGATAAGCACCGGCATCATGGCATTTTCAAGGGCGGAAAATTCCGCCAGCAGATGATGGAATTGGAAAACAAACCCCACGAATTCGTTTCGAAACTTAGCCAGTTTCGCATCATCTAAAAGAAACACATCCTCACCCTGAAACAGCAGTGTGCCGCTGTCAGGTCGATCCAGCGTCCCCAGTATATTCAGCAGTGTTGATTTACCGATCCCCGAAGCCCCTACAATGGAAAGGGTTTCACATGCCCTCAATTCAAGATCCAGTTTTTCCAGAATAGTGATGCGTGTGCCACTGGAGTTGAAATGCTTGCAGATATCAAGGGCACTGAGTATCGCAGGGGGCCTGTGGACACCGCCTGTTTCTCTTGTTTTTAAATCAACGCCATCACCCATAGCGAATCGCCTCAACCGGGTTAATCCGGGCCGCCTGCCGGGCCGGATACAGCGTTGCCAGAAAACAGATCACCAGCGCACTGGCCGCAATTAACAGCGCATCTCCGGTTTCCAGAAGGATCGGCAAACTGGTGATATAATAAACATCCTGAGGCAGTTTAACAAACTGGTAATGATCGAGCAGAAAACAGAGCAACAGTCCCAGAGCTGAACCCAGAATCGTTCCTGTTGAACCGATGATCATTCCTTTGAAAACAAAAATGCGCTGAATGCTGCTGTTTGTCGTACCCATGGCTTTTAAAATGGCAATATCTCTTTTTTTATGCATGACAGTCATAATCAATGTACTGGCAATATTAAACGCCGCCACCAGAATGATCAGGGTCAGGATAATAAACATCATGACCTTTTCCAGCTTCAAGGCGGAAAAAAGATTCCGGTTCACCTGCATCCATGTTCTTGCCTGGCAGGGGATATCAATCGATTTTATTATTTTTTCAGATATTTGACCGGCCCTGAAAATATCGTCCACCCAGATTTCAACCCCGGTTACGACATCGGATATGCGTAACATCTTTTGAGCATCTTTCAATGATATAAAAGCCAGCGAAGCGTCATATTCATACATGCCGGATTTGAACAGGCCCGCAACCCGGCATCGATGCATGGCCGGAATATGTCCCACCGGGGAAATAATCCCTCTGGGCGATATCAGGTAAACCGTGTCTCCTGCGACCAGCCCCAGATTCCCGGCCAGCTCCCGGCCCAGAACAATACCCGGAACCGATGCGTCCGGGACCGATGATGACCCGCTGGTTTCAGGCCGCTTTTGCAGCAATACCACGGCGGATCTGATGGGTTCTTCGGCGATCATGTCCGGATCGATTCCTTTGAGAGCGGCCCCGGCCACACCGGCGGCCGATCGCAGCATGACCTGGGAAGAAATAAAGGGTGCTGCCGATGCAACACCTTGAATCTTTTCAACGACCTGAAGTATCTGACGGTAATCGGCAAAAAAACCAGCCTCAGGTGTCAGCACCACATGGGATTCAACACCAAGAATACGGGATTTAAGGTCTGATTCAAATCCGGCCATGACGGCAATGACCACGATCAGGGCCATAACACCCACCGTAACCCCCGCAATGGAAAGGAGGGTAATCAGGGATAAAAACGCCTGTTTTTTTCTGGCCCTGAGATATCTTTTCCCTATGAAAAATTCAAATCCCATATAAAAAATGCACCATGCGGTCAACTGGCCGGTTATTTCCTGCCCGTCGGCTTCATATGGGGGAAAAGGATAACTTCCCGAATCGACGCCGAATTTGTAAACAGCATGACCAATCGGTCAATGCCGATACCTTCCCCGGCCGTGGGCGGCATCCCGTATTCCAGTGCCTGGATATAGTCTTCATCCATCTGATGGGCCTCCGCATCCCCGGACAGCCGGTCTTCGACCTGCTGCAAAAAGCGTTCGTACTGGTCCTGGGGGTCATTTAATTCGGAAAATCCATTGGCAATCTCACGGCCGGCAATAAACAGTTCAAATCTGTCGGTGAGGTCGGGGTTCTGTTCATTTTTTCTTGAAAGGGGTGACACTTCAACCGGATAGCCGGTAATAAAGGTCGGCTGGATGAGTTTGGGCTCCACCAGCACATCAAACAGCTTTGTGATGACCTTACCCAATCGTCCGCTTTTTGAAATCCTGATATCCTTTGATGCCGCAAAGGCAAGCAGTTTTTCCTTGCTGCTTAAAAGATCCGGGGCAACGCCGCCGATTTTTTCCAGGGCCTCGGCCATGGTGATCCGCTGCCACGCAGCGCCCAGGTCAATTTCGTGCCCCTGATATTCTATTGTCGTACCGCCCGTAAGCTCCCGGGCGATATCACAGAACATCGTTTCAGTGAGGTCCATTAACGCCCTGTAATCAGCATATGCCTGATAGAATTCAAGCATTGTGAATTCGGGGTTGTGGCGGGTGGAAACGCCCTCATTTCTAAAATTGCGGTTAATTTCAAACACCCGCTCAAAGCCACCCACCACCAGTCGTTTCAAATAAAGCTCAGGCGCAATCCGTAAAAACAGATCAATGCCCAGCGCATTGTGAAAGGTTTTAAACGGCTCGGCTTCCGCCCCTCCGGGAATCGGTTGCATCATGGGTGTTTCCACTTCCAGAAAATCCCGGGCCAGCAAAAAATTACGGATGGCCTGAATGATCCGACTGCGGTTTACAAAGATAGACCGCACATCCGGATTCATGATAAGGTCTATATACCGCTGGCGATACCGTTTTTCCGGGTCCTTCAAGCCATGAAATTTTTCAGGCAGGGGCCGGGTTGATTTGCAGACCAGCCTGAATTCATCCACCAGCAGGGTCCATTCGCCGGTTCTGGTTTTAAACAGGGTCCCTTTCAAACCGACAAAATCCCCGATATCCAGTTGTTTAAACAGGGCGTAAGCATCTTTCCCCACTCTATCAAACCGGATATACGCCTGCATCTGCCCGGTCCGGTCCCTGAAACGCACAAAAGAGGATTTCCCGAATTTGTTGATGGCCATCATCCGCCCGGCAAGTGCAAACACCGAAGCATCCTCGGTCAGATCGTCGGCCAGTTGATCGACCTTTTCCATTATCTCTTGAACTGTATGCAACACCTCAATATCATTGGGATAAAGGTTCTGACCGCTCTTTTTTAAATCCGATATCTTCTGTTTTCGATCGACTATTTCGTTTGATTTATCCATCTATTTCAAGCACCTGCTTTTTTAATATCATATCACTTGGTATAACTGATTTTATAAAAAAATTAACCAGTTACAACGGTTGAACCCGGGTTAAACATTTATAGAAAAATGGGTTAAACAAAAATTGCTATCTTATTTGGAAGAATGTGTCAAGGTTAAGTTGGGGGAGCAATCTGATTGAGCCTGAGGGTAAACGTCGTTCCCTCCCCCTTGGTACTTTCAACATCAAGGCGATTGTTATAGGACTCGACAATACTGTGGACGATGGAAAGCCCAAGCCCTGTTCCGCCGGGTTTAGTGGTAAAAAAGGGGTCGAAAACAGATTGGGCAATTTCAGACGACATACCGCATCCATCGTCTGAAATCCTGACATCCACCCGCTTATTCTGAATCGGCTGCATGGCAATATGGATTTCGCCTTTACCGTCAATGGCCTCGGCAGCATTTAAAAAAAGATTCCACAGTATCTGCCGCAAATGCATGGGATCAAATTCGATCCAGATCCCCGGGACCAATTCTCTGGTAATCTTAATCCTGCCCGCGCATCCATTGGCCTTCCCGAAAAAATCACTGGTTTCCTGAAGGGCTTTGCCCAGTTCCACCGCTTCACTCTTTCCGGCAGGGGGTCTGGCAAACAACAGAAAACTGGTCACCAGAGAACTGAGCCTGTCGGCTTCACGCAACACGATCTGCATTAATTTGTCATGATCCGGGTTGTACTCGATATCTTCCCTTAACATCTGGATGGATCCCGAAAGAGAGGCCAGCGGATTTTTAATTTCATGGGCCAGTCCGGCGGCCATTTCTCCCATAGCCACCATTTTTTCAACCCGTTTCACGTGCTCTGCCATTTCGAAAAGTTCTTTTTTGGAATTCCTGGCCTGTTCCGCCAGGAACCCGCTTAAAAAAGCCACTGCAAAACATGCGGCCATGGTGATGATGACCTTATATAAAATCTGACTCCACTCATAATTATGACTCAGAAAATTATCTACCCCAAACGGCTTCAATAACAGATAATATTCCAGATTCACCATGATCCCGTATTCTATGCAGCACAGCGAGGCCATGATCAGGCCGCCTTTTCTGAAAAGCAGCACACTCGCATAGATAATGACCACCAGATACAGAAATAAAAAAGCACTTGTGAAGCCACCGGTTAAAAAAATAATAACCGTTACCATCACCGTATCGATCCCGACTTGAACGTAGGCAAAAAGGGATTGTTGTTTGCCGAGGCGGAGAATAAGGCTATACAAGGCACTTAAAATAAAAATCGCGGCAATCAGGCTATACAGCGTGATCAGCTGAGGCTCAAAAATGGCGTTATTTTTAACCAGTTGCAGGAAAAGGATTGACCCCAGCATCAACAGCGCGAAAAGCACTCGGAGGGATATCAACCATTTAAGTTTAAGACGCAATTCATTTTGTGGCTGTGAGGAAAAATTGTTCATGGGAAGTTCACAATACCGGAGAGCGTTTCTATGCTATATTCTGGGCCATGGTGAATATGGGCAGATACATGGCAATGACCATACCGCCGACAACGACACCTAGAAACACCAACATAAAGGGTTCTATCATACTGGTAAGATTTTCAACGGCCTGATCGACTTCCTCATCATAAAAATCTGCGATTTTTTCAAGCATGGCATCCAGTGCACCGGTGGACTCCCCCACGGCAATCATCTGGCAGACCATGGACGGGAAGACACCGCTTTCCGCGAGGGGTTCGGCCATTGTACGGCCCTGGGTAATACCGGATCGAACGTTATTAATCGCCAGTTCAATGGTTTTATTCCCCGCCGTCTTGGCCACTATGTCAAGGGCCTCGAGAATGGCCACACCACTTGCCAGCATCGTCCCCATGGTTCGGGAAAACTTGGCCACCGCCACCTTGCGGAGCAATATCCCCAGGACAGGCAGTTTAAGCATATATTTATCGACGGCAATGTGCCCTTTTTCCGTGCTGTAATATTTTTTAAAGGCAAAAACAAAAATAACGATGGCACCGATGATATAAAATATCTTGCTTTGTACAAACTTACTGAGATTGACAACAAGCTGGGTGGGCCCGGGGAGCTGACCCCCGAAATCCTGAAACATTTTTTCAAATACGGGGATAACAAAAACAAGCAGAATGGCCACCACGATGACGGCGACCCCCAGGGTCATGGCGGGGTATATCATGGCACCCTTGACCTGTTTTTTGAGCTTGGCCGCTTTTTCCATATATCCGGCAAGCCGCTTGAGAATCGTATCCAGAATACCACCGGCTTCTCCGGCCGCGATCATGTTCACAAACAGGTTATCAAATATCTTGGGATATTTTTTAAGGGATTCCGCCAGGGTCGTCCCGCTTTCCACCGACTCCTTGATCTCTTTGAGCATCTTCTGAAACCTTTTATTATCCTGCTGAGAGTAAAGGATATTGAGGCACTGAATGATGGGGAGCCCGGCATCAATCATGGTGGAAAACTGCCTGGCAAAAATGATAACATCCCTTTCCCTGATCTTGGGTTGCAGAAAAGATACGTTTTCAAACAGATCCTTGGGTTTTTTCTTGATTTTGATTGGAGAGATCCTGAGCCGGTGCAGATTGCTTCGAACAGCTTCCTCGCTGGGAGCCTCCATCTCACCTTTCTGGGTTTCCTCTTTTTTGTTCTTTCCTTCCCACAAATAAACCGCCATAATTCCCCCTTGTGATTACAAAACAAAAAATGGTCTACAAAAAGGTATTCAACTTCAGATGTCCGTCATTTATCAGTTTATACTTTTTTTAAAAAAACGTGTATTTTTGAATTGATTTCACGAATAACCAATCGAAAACCTTATAACAGTTTTATCGTTACATAGTAAAATAAAAAATCCAATATCCTGAAGGTGACGTGTGATGCCGTCTGCAACAGTTTGAGACAAATATCATAATAATCCTCAAATAACAATATATTTAAGCGTCTTATCCGGCACCCCATATTTTATCCTGCTAACATGGTGTGTGTCACCGTTCCCGGAAAAGATCGCCCCCTCGTGAAACCGTCCTTCAATTTTTTTCACCACCGTTCATATCTCCGGGGGCAGGGTTTAAATTCAAACCCCGGTTGGACACATATCGGTTACGGTTCAACGTTGACGGCGTAAAGCCTTTTTGAAGCGCTGGGTCCTGGTTTTCAAACACTATGCCTTGATAAAACCGACGATATGTGCCTATGATTAAAAAGTAAAATAAATTATCCGGAAATACAATTCGCGTCATGCCCAACAGGAACTCAGCATGCCGGCAAAGCACCTGCCCGACAAACAGAATCTGACCGTTATCACAACGCATATCAATGCTGATTTTGATGCACTGGCGTCCATGCTGGCGGCCCATAAATTATACCCGGGTTCCCTTGTCGTTTTCCCGGGTTCCCAGGAAAAAAACCTGCGGGATTTCTTCATCAGTTCCATGGTGTATCTCTTCAATATGGTGGACTTGAAAGATATTGAATTTGCCCGAATCAAAAAACTGGTCCTGGTGGATACCCGGCATCCCCATCGCATCGGCAGGCTCGCCGATATTCTCAACAACCCGGGCCTTGAAATTCACATCTATGATCACCACCCCCACACCGGGCGATATCAAAGCCCATTTTGAAGTCAGCCGCCTGACGGGTGCAACGGTCACCATCCTGACCGAAATTATTAAACAGAAAAACATTACCATCACGCCGGATGAAGCCACGATTATGTGCCTGGGCATTTATGAAGACACCGGCTCTTTTACTTTTGCCTCCACCACCGAAAGTGATTTTCTGGCAACGGCTTACCTTCTTTCCAAAGGGGCGAATTTAAATACCGTAGCGAATATGATTGCAAGGGAAATAAGCCCTCAGCAGGTCGGCATTTTAAATGATATGATTCAAAATGCCGTCCATCACACCATCAAAGGCATTGATGTTGTGATCACCAGCATCACCACAGAAAATTACGTGCCCGACTTTGCGTTTCTGGTCCAGAAAATGATCAGTATGGAAAATCTGGATGTCCTCCTGGCCATGGGGCTTATGGAGAGTAAAATATATATCGTGGCCCGCAGCAGAATCGCCGAAGTCGACGTTGGCGATATCCTGTCATCTTTTGGCGGCGGCGGACATGTCCATGCCGCCGCCGCCACGGTAAAGGAAACCACGCTGCCCCAGGTTGAAAACAGGCTGCTTGAAGCCCTGCACGCCGGAATCAGGCCCAGACGACTGGCCAGAGATCTCATGTCATCCCCTGCCATCACGGTTGCCGCCGATATTTCCTGTAAAGAGGCTGCCGACATGCTGATCCGGTATAATATAAACGCACTGCTGGTCACGGAAGATTCAACGGCAAACAGCTGTTTGACGGGGTTCATATCGCGCCAGGTCATCGAAAAAGCCCTCTACCATGACCTCGGGGCGCTTCCGGTAAGCGAATATACGACCACCGATCTCACCTCTGCCGGTCCCGGTGCCGACCTTCAGGAAATACAAGATAAAATAATTGACAGCAAACAGCGCATCCTGCCCATTATTCATGACGGTATCACCCTGGGTGTTGTGACCCGCACCGATCTTTTAAAACTACTGGTTCGTCAGACACAACGCAGCGACAATCCCAATGGCCTGTTGAAAGGCAGGGTCCAGGCCAAAACAAAAAAAATCGTCAATTTCCTCCATGAACGAATTCCAAAAGATATTATTGACATCCTGGAAAAAATTGGACGGACTGCCACAGACTTGGGATACCATGCCTATGTGGTCGGCGGATTTGTCAGGGACCTGTTTCTGTATCGACCCACGGAAGATATCGATATCGTGGTGGAGGGCGATGGCATCGCATTTGCCAAAAAATTTGCAAAACCCATGGGGGCCCATATTCATACCCATGCAAAATTCGGAACCGCCGTCATCATCTTCCCCTCCGGTTTGAAAATAGATGTGGCATCGGCCCGCATGGAATATTACAAATTTCCGGCGGCCATGCCCACCGTTACAATGAGTTCCATCAAACTGGACCTTTTTCGGCGGGACTTTACCATCAATACCCTGGCCATTCAACTGAACCCGGACAATTTCGGTCTCCTGGTGGATTTTTTCTCGGCCCAGCAGGACCTCAAGGACAAAGCAATACGGGTGTTGCACAATTTAAGTTTTGTGGAAGACCCCACCCGTGTATTCAGGGCGATCCGGTTTGAACAGCGCTTTGCTTTTCCCATCGGCAAACTCACGTCCAAACTGATCGATAATGCCGTTAAAATGAATTTTTTCAAACGGCTCAGCGGTCGACGGGTTTTTGGTGAACTGCGACAGCTCCTGGAAGAAGAAAATCCAACACCGGCGATTATACGGCTTCAGGATTACAACCTGCTGAAGGTAATTCATCCTTCCATTAAACTGGATGAAAATCTCATTTCACTGTTAAATTCCGTCAAAAAGGTACTGCACTGGAATGACCTGCTTTTCTTAAAAGAGCCCTGCATGCACTGGACCGTTTACTTTTTAGCCCTGATTCATGGCTGCAGCCCTGTAACCGTTATGGAAATCTGCCACCAGATGGAACTGGCGCCGCGCTATCAAACCCTTTTTACGAAAAACCGCAGACAGGCCCAGCACCGTCTGCTCTGGCTGGAGCACAACCTGCCTGCCGCAAACAGTATCTTATACCGGCAGCTCACCGGCCTTGACATTGAGCTGCTGCTGTATATGATGGCGGCCACAGGGTATGAAAAAGTAAAAAAAGCCATCTCCCTTTACTTTACCCGGCTCCGCCAGACAACCCTGTCCCTGTCGGGCAAGGATCTTTTAAAAATGGGGCTTAAAACCGGACCGGTCTATCGTGAAACACTTCAGGCGACACTGGACGAAAAATTAAACGGTCACCTGAAAACCAGAGCCGATGAATTCGACTTTGCCCGCAAATATATTACACCGTTTTTATAATAGTCGGAATTTCCGGTCATCATGCAGAAAAAACCGTATGCCGTAAAACTTGACGCTATCTTCGAGGGCCCCATGGATCTTCTGGTACACCTGATCAAAAAAAATGAGGTGGACATCCAGGATATCCCCATTGCCCTGATAACCGATCAATACCTGGAATACATTCAGTGGATGGAATCAATGAATATTGATTTTGCCGGTGATTTTCTGTTTATGGCGGCCACACTGACCCAGATTAAATCAAAGACCCTGCTGCCGGTTCATGAAGGCATCGGTGATGAGGATGAGGATGAGGATCCACGTGATGAAATCACCAGGCCGCTGATAGAATATCTGCAGATGAAAGCAGCGGCAGAACAACTGTCCGGCAGAAATCTGCTGGGAAAAAACATTTTTACCAGACTGCCCGGCAACCCGGTCCAATACCCCGGACCGGCGGAAAATGAATTCATCCGCGTGGGGTTGTTTGAATTAATCGATTCGTTCCAGCGGGTGCTGGAAAAAATGCCCGGCGACCATAGCGTTGACTTTACCGCCGACAGGATTTCAGTTAAAGACAGAATATCCGAGATTATTGATATCCTGAGCGATAAAACGTCAGTATCATTTATGGCGCTTTTTTCGGAAAAACCTGAAAAAAGTGATGTGGTGGTAACATTTTTAGCTGTTCTGGAACTGGTCAGGCTGCATCTTGTAAAGATTGTGCAACATGTTCAGACCGGCATCATCCGGCTTTTTTATCTGTGACAATACCATGAAAGATATTAAAAATATCATTGAGAGCCTGCTGTTTGTAGCCGAGGGACCGCTCAGCGTGGAACGCATGAAACTGGTGCTGGAAACCGATACCGGAGCGATCAAAAATGCCCTGCAGGCCCTTGCAGATGAGTATGAAAACCGATCCGGCGGGTTTATCCTGCGGCAGGTCGCAGACGGTTACCAGATCTGCACCCGGCCTGAATACAGCCGCTGGATCGCCCGGTTGATACGGCCGACCGCAGTCCATCTGAGTAAGGCGGCATTGGAAACCCTGGCCATCATCGCTTACAAACAGCCGATACTGCGCAGTGACATAGAACATATCCGGGGTGTCGAATGCGGCGGTATTCTGCGGATGCTCTTCGAACGCAAACTTATCCGGGTACTGGGCCGCAAGGAAATCCCCGGCCGTCCCCTGATCTATGCCACCACGAAACAATTCCTTGAAATTTTTGACCTGAAAAACCTGAAAGACCTCCCGACCCCCAAAGAAATTGCAGAATTAAAGGCCGCGGCCACACCGGACATAGAGTCCACCACTTCACCTGAAATAAAACCCGACAGGGCATAAAAACAATCAGAAAACAGGCTCCCCGCTGTTTCGTATGGGCAAAATTGCCCGGGTGACCCACTTGAAAGAGCCAAGCGACAAAAAACACTTGACTTGCAGTCCTGCAAGCGATTATAAGCATCTGACATTAAGTCGTAAAACCATGACAACCGACAGCCATGGGCGATTAACTCAGCGGGAGAGTGCTACCTTCACACGGTAGAAGTCACTGGTTCAAACCCAGTATCGCCCACCATGAATACCAAGGGTTTACAGGCATCAAGGCTTGTAAACCCTTTTTTTTATGGTATTCTACAAGGTCTATCCGCCGATCCAGGTGTCATTGGCATCCCACATGCCCATCATGCGGTTCAACCCATCCATCCAGCGGACCGGCAGCAGGAGTTTGGCAAGAGGGGTGAGTATCTTTACAGGAACCGACGGCACGGCGACCATGGCGCGATTTTTGCGGATACCGCTGATGATCTTTGCGGTGACGTCATCGGCTTTCAGCAGTTTTGTCCCCGCCACCATTTTCGAGCCCGAAAACATCCCCGTGCCCACGGTATTGGGGCATACCATGGTAAAATGAATATTGTATTTCAATTTGACCATTTCCTGACGAAGGGCGTCTGTAAAACCGACCACCCCGAATTTACTGGCACAATAGGCCGAAAGGGTGGGCAGGGCCAGAATACCCCCGGCGGAGGCCATGTTGACAACGTGTCCTTCGCCGGCCGATATCATTCCCGGGAGAAACGCCTTACAGGTCCAGAACATGGATGTCAGATTGATGGCGATGATTTTTTCGATCACTTCGTCTTCAAGGTCCATCAGCGGCCTGGCATTGACGATACCGGCATTGTTCACCAGAATGGCCACCGGTCCCATCTCTTTTTCGATGGTACCGGCCAGTGAATAAACGGCCCGGCGATCTGAGATATCGCAAAGGTAAGGCCGGCACACACCGTTTTTCGTCAACTGGGCAACGGCTTCATTGAGACCATCGGCGTTGATATCAACCATGGCCACGCTGCAGCCTTCTGCCATAAGGCGTGCGGAAAGGCTCTTTCCCATTCCCATGGCCGCGCCGGTTACCACAGCGATTTTACCGGAAATCTGTTTCATCCTGCCCCCCTCTTTCTGGTAAATGATCCTCTCCTTTTACCACAACAAGTTTAAAATACACAGAAAAATTATTTTTTAGACAACCTGTACACAACTGGCGGCTTTTTGAACATCAAACGGCAGTTTGACGTCCGGATCCAGGATACCGGGCGTTAATACAAAAAAAAACGAGCAAAATTGACAAATCATGCTTAGTATATTATAACAATACATAAATGAGCTGCAGTGATGCAGTGCCATACCGATCCTATCGACGATACGCCGTCTGCAGTAAGACAGCTGCAATAAGCGGTGGCCGCATTTTCCGACCGGATTTCATCCATGATGAAGAAGACAAATCAAAGCCAGTCATTGATTTATTTTTTCAGGTAGCCCGGTTTTCGTATTGTCGTACAAACAATTTGATAATGTAATCCAAACAGGAGGTACCATGGACCAGCCGGCAAAAATTGAATTTAATGTTGATGGACAATACGAAAATGAGAAAGGTGTTTTCACGGTCCTTTCCATGCATAGAGGCCAGATGGTTATCCGCTGGGAAAACGGCGAAGAAATCAAAACGGAGATTGAACTGCAAAACCGTATCGCGGAACGCAGACAGTGGGAAGAAAACAAACGCCTGGCCGATGCCGAAGCCGCCCTTCACCCCACCCCTAAATCCGGTGGGAAAAAATCCGTTTTCCCCGGTTTTGCCCCGACGGACTTCAAAAAAAGTGCCTCCGGGACGACCTGGCGCTCCCGCTATCAGCTGGGTGCGGCGGTAACGCAAAAAATAGACACCACACGGTTCAACTTCAATTCCTGGGCGTTCGGTCACAAACCCGAAATGCATGTGCAGGATGTCAAACACCATGGTCAGACGGCCACCGATGCTAAGGCTAATTTTTTTGTCAGGGTTGACCCGAAGACCCTTTCTTACGGATTCCAGGTGACCCGCCCCGACAACAAAGGCGATGTCCCCACCGACTGGGATGCTTTCATCAAATGGCTGGCCCTGCCGGAAAACGAACAGATGCTCCGCACGATAGCCGCCGGGGACAACCTGACCGCATGCAACCGCACAACGCCTTCGTCAGTCCCCCTGCTGGCTTCCGATGACAGCTGGCGCATTGATGGAAAAGGACAGCCATCTGTCAAGGAAACGCTGACGGCGTATATCCATGAGACACCGGAAACAGAGCCGTTTGAACTGGAAATTGCCGCCACCATGGATAAAAGCACTGCCGTGGCCAGCGGTCTTGATGTCGCAGAAAACATTGCCCGGCTGTTTACACAGCTCTTGCCCCTTTACCAGGCCGCTGTGGCCCATTAATCCGTTTATCTGTATGTGTATGAAACCGCCCCCCTGTTTTTTTGAGGTTTATAATCTCAAAAAATATGATAATAGAGACGCCCATCGGGTGTTTATCACCACCTTGGCATAAATCACAGGGGCTGCTGTCCGTATGAAACAAAAAAACGTTTTCTCTTTTAAATTTTTCGTCCCGGGATTTACCATCCTGTTCGGTCTTGTGCTGGTTGTGCTGGCCGTCATGCGCGTCGTACAGACCGAATCGTTTATCAACCGGGCAGAGCAAACCACCGGCACGGTTATCACATCACGCCAGGGCATAGTGATATGGAATGCCGTGGTTACGGTGTCATTTCCCGATATTAAAGGATTTACCCGGCAGGCGGAATTCGAAACCGGTAGCAGCACCACATCTCTTAAACAGGGTGATTCACTCAACCTCCTCTACGATTCGGAGGACACGTCATATGTGTATTCCGGAAACCCAAGGCTTAAACAATACCCCGTAGCCGGCATATATTTCTTTTTGGGGGGGTGCCTCATCTTTTTCTCACTCCGCCGCCTTCGTGAAGGCTCTGCCCCGACTGAACCGTCGGCATAATTCAACTTCCGTGAAATCCGCTATGACAAGACACCTGTGTACCCCCGGAAAGTGCGGTTCAAGGCCCAGGCAAAGCAGGTTTTTTTGATGGGACCCGGAAAAGACAAAATTGATGCGCTTGAAAAGAAAATGAAGGAATTGAATATCGACAGAAAGGATATTGAATTCAAATTCATCAAAGCATCAGGAAGAGGGGGACAGAAGGTAAATAAATCCGTTTCCGCTGTTTTTGCCAGACACGTTGGAACGGGCATCAATGTAAAATGCGGCAAGGCCAGATCTCAGCATCTGAATAAATTTCTGGCCCTTCGACATCTGGTTGATAAAATTGAAGACCATATAAAAGGCCCGGGCGCCCGGAAAATATCAGCCGTCGAGAAAATCAAAAAACAGAAACAGAAAAGAAAAAAACGAACGCAGAAAAAACTTTCCGAACAGGGATGATTTATATCTCCAATAAGGCCCATCACACCTGGCCGATCCCGTTTTTTTTGTGATAGGCCGAAACCAGTTTTACAAGTTCCTCACCGTATTTTTCAATGGTTTTCTTGCCCACGCCTTTTATTTTCGCCAGATCGACCACATTGTCCGGCAGGTCTACCACAATCTGGATCAATACCCGCTGGTGTAAAACCTGGAAATGGGGGATGGCCTTCTCCCCGGCCTTGCGCGCACGCCAGTCCTTCAAGATCTGGAACAGTTCCGGATGATCGATGTCGGCTTCCGTGCAGTCCGGCACCCGTTGTTTTTTGACTTTTTCAGGGGCAAAGTCCATTTCAGCCGCAGAAACAGCCCGCAGATAACCTGACGGTGAAAAATTCCTTTCACAGCACTTTACACCGGCCACCTTTACGGCAATTTCTTTCTTGAGATGATTCAGGGCATTGCCGATTTTTTTACGCAGGTCCGTGTTGTCCGTTTCAACATGCAGTTTTTGAACAGACGATCCCAAAATAACGGCAGCCTTTTCCTGAAACCAGATGGATGCTTTGCCGATGCGCTCCAGAACAAGGGCATCCGACGCCGGCAGGTTGCCATTGGCAAAAATAGCCTGTAATTGACCCTTGAAATTTTCACTGACCCTGAAAATATCTTTTTCGGCCATTTCCATCAGTTGGCGAATATCGCCCACACCTGAAACCTGGACGACGCGGCTGTTTCCCAGCAACATCCGGACAAGATAGTTGAGGTGGCTGCGCAACTGCTGAAAATCAAAACAAGCGAGCAAAATCTGCTGCTGATAGCTGATCCGGGCCGCCTGAAGCTGGCTTGCCGTCGGCAGGTGTTGACTGGCATTTTCATCAAACCGCATTATCTCCCTGTCCGGTTGCAGTCCCCTGGGCGAGATGGGAGAGCTGAGCACCATCCCCTCAAAGGTTTTACACCGGCTCAGGGCCACATAAACCTGACCATGGGCAAATGCGGCGCCGGCATCGATGATGGCCTTGTCAAAGGTCAGCCCCTGGCTTTTATGGATGGTAATGGCCCAGGCAAGTTTTAACGGGTATTGCTCGAACTGACCGATGATATCCGCCTGAATCTCCTTATTTTCCGGGTTGACCGTATATTTGATATTTTCCCAGGCGATGGGTTCAACCACTATTTTTTCCGGATCACCCGGGCAGACAACGCTGATGGCGTCATGGGAAATGGCGCTTATTTTTCCAATTTTACCATTGTAGTAACGCTTTTCAACAGCGGTATCATTGCGGACAAACATCACCTGTGCCCCCTTTTTGAGCAGGAGATGGGCCGGGGTCGGATAGAGATATTCGGGGAAATCTCCGGAAACTTCGGCGGTGAAGCGGTATTTCTTGCCGGGCAGAGCGGAAAGCTTGGCCTGATTGATGGCATCGGCGTTGCGGTTGTGGGTGGTCAGGGTAATATAGCCAAGATCTTCCTCCGGTGCAAAATCGGGAATACAGCGCCGGTTAAGATTCGCCACAGTGGACGCATCGAGCCGGTTGCCACGCACCCGGTTAAGGAGGTCAATGAAAAATGCATCCGACTGACGATAAATATGCTGCAACTTGATGGTCACCAGCCGGGCCTGATCAAGGGCACGGCTGGAAAAAAAATAAACGGTTTTATAATATTGCTCTAACAGCTGCCACTCATCGGGCTTTGCCACGGGTGGCAGCTGATGCAGGTCACCGATCATCAGCAGCTGCACGCCCCCAAAGGGCAGCTCGTTACGGCGGTGGCGACGCAGCACCGCATCCACCGCATCGAGGAGATCAGCCCGGACCATGCTTATTTCGTCAATCACCAGCAGATCAAGGCTTTTGATAATCTGCTTTTTTTCTTTGCTGAACCTGAACTGGCGCCGCTTATTGCCCTCATATGTATCGCTTCCGGGCACAAACGGACCAAAGGGCAACTGGAAAAAAGAATGAAGTGTGACCCCGCCGGCGTTGAGGGCCGCAACACCGGTGGGGGCCGTGACGATCATCCGCTTGGCCGTATTTTTGTGAAGGTTACGAAGAAAGGTGGTCTTGCCGGTGCCGGCCTTACCTGTCAGAAAGATATTACAACCGGTGTGCTGAACAAAATTAGTGGCCAGTTGCAGTTCATGGTTTACAGGCTGTGTGAAAGACATATTTTTTATTCCCGGCCATCCCCGTTCGGTGGTATAAAAATAATAAAAAATACAATAAATCAGGAACTTGGTTTTTGTCAAGGAAGTCCGACGGACATTTTTCCGCAATTTGATGTAACGGCCTGGCTGTTGACACACAAACACCGTCTCGCTATACTCATCCACACAAACGCTGATTCCCTGTCTTTGCCTGTCTTTTTCAGCGCCTTTGTCATCAGGCGCCGGATCCAGTGTTCCGATTGTCGCCTGCGTGACAAAATTCCAAATGAATTAAAAACGACCCTGTGAGGAGGCGGTATTATGAAAAGAACCCTTTTATTGACACTGTTCATGCTTTTTTTAATACTTTTCGGGATGGGATTCAAAAGCAGCGTCCGGATTGCCGATGTCTGGTCTACTTCCGGGAGCCTGAAGGTACCGGAATCGGTCATGTACGACCGGGCCGGCGATATTCTTTATGTCGCGAATATCAATGGCAAACCAACTGAAAAAAATAACATGGGGTTTATTTCAAAAATATCTTTAGATGGAAAAATCGACACCCTGAAATGGGTCGGCGGGATGAACGCCCCGAAGGGAATGGGCATAAACGGCAATTTGCTGTATGTCACCGATATTGACAGGATTCATGTCATTGATAAAAACAAAGGTCAAATTGTAAAAACAGTTGATGTGGCCGACGCGAAATTTCTGAACGACATTGCCATAGACGCCAAAGGGGCTGTCTATATCACCGATATGGCAACCGGAAAAGTGCTCATTTTAAAAAATGACAGGGTCGAGACGTGGATCGATTTACATGACGATTCAAAGCCGAACGGGCTGTTTATGGAAGAAACGGATCTGCTCGTGGGGACCGCTGACGGGCTCTTAAGAATCGATTTGGCCGGAAAAGACATTAAACTGGAAATCCCGAACAAGGGCGGTATCGATGGATTGAAAAAAATCCGAAAAGGCGTCTATATCGTCAGCGACTGGAAAGGAAAAACACAATTGATCGGCATCAATAAAGCGCCGGAAGTTCTAGTGGATACGTCAACTGAAAAAATCAATGCAGCGGATCTGGAATATATTCCGGATCAGAAATTACTGTTAATCCCGACATTTTTTGATAACAGGGTCGTCGCTTATCGGCTCACGTATTGATCCCGGTATGACGCCATGGGGCCGGCCGGACTCACCGGCAACGGATGGATTAAACGGCTTATCGTACGTGCGCCGGGGCCTCCTTTTCAGCTTTATTCCGGCCCTGACTTCTATCGGAAGGATGATGGCGACGATCATTCTGGTGTCCCAAAACAGCCCTTCTAAAGTTCCGCAAGAAGGTCCTTGATCAGGGCAGCGGCGCCACCTGCATTTTCAGCATACCCGTCCGCACCAATGGTGTCGGCAAACTGAGCCGTAACCGGCGCTCCGCCGATAATCACTTTCAGTGAGTCTCTCAACCCGGCCTCTTTAAGCGTATCGATCACCCTGCCCATCTCCGGCATGGTGGTGGTTAAAAGTGCACTCAATGCAACAGCCACGGGTTTTTCTTCTCTGACACAGTTTAAAAACTGGTCACTGCTGACATTGGTCCCGAGATCCACCACCGTGAATCCAACCCCGCGCATCATAATCGCCACCAGGTTTTTCCCGATATCGTGCAGATCACCCGATACCGTACCGATTACAACAATGCCGCTGCCCCCGGACTTGTCAAATGTTGACAGCAGGCTCTTTTTGAGTACTGACACGCCGGCCTCCATGGCCTGGGCAGCCATGAGCATCTCCGGTATAAATACCTCACCGGTACTGAAACGATCTCCGATAACATCCATTGATGCAATCATGCCTTTTTGTAAAATCTCACCGGCATCACGCCCCTGGGCCAGAAGCGCTTCCACAGCCGCTGCCATGGCGTCCTTGTCACCTTTGAAAATTATTTCCCGCACGGTGCGATATTTTCCATCCGGGTCAACAGTTTCCTGTTTTTTGCAGCCCTTTTGTGCCTTATCTTCCTTAAAAAATTCAGGGATGGCCCCCTGCACCAGGGGGGTCCGCCCATTTCGTTCAAAAAAATCATGCACTCTTCGCAGGCGGTCAAAATCAGCGTCTGCCGGGACCGCATCGGTAATACCGCCGATATAACGACGGCCCGGCGCCACCGCCTTCATTAAATAATCAAGATATCCTTCAAACGTCTCGTCGGAGGCCATCTCTTTAATCAGATACTCGGCTGGAATCCCACCGATGATGGTAAGCCGGTCAGCCCATCTTTCGTAATATTCGTGCAGCTTCAGCCGGGTCATGGGAAAGGGGCAGATGGATTCAGCGCCATCGACACCGCTGTCCCTGATCAGTTCCATTAAACCGTCGTTCTCACCGTCACAATGGGTGATAACCGGGATGCCCCTGGCGTGCAGTGTGTCGGCGGCTCTCTTGAGCCATGGAAAAATTTCTTTTTCAAAATAGGGGGGATAGGTAATGGTTGCATCATAGTTGCCGCCCCAGCTCACCAGTTCAACGGGTGAATCGGCCAGCAGGTCGATCACCTGTTCGTAGTAACGGGAAATGCTGGCGGCAAAACGGCTCAATTCCGCATATCGCTCTTTATAAAGAAGAAAAAAATCAGTCCCTTCAAAAAAATACTTCTGGATATGATGCATGGGAGAAGAGGGGTCCGAAGCTGCCGAGGTCACAACACTGTCGCTGCCGATAGTGCCAACCAGATGGTTGTATCTGGCATACTCCGGCACCAGGATCATATGATCAAAAATACGGGCCACGATTTTCCAGTCGTCAAAGGTCTTGATCAGTCTCTCCTTTACCCATGGATAGGTGATGCCGTTTCTGCGCATCTCTTCAGGATATTCCATGGCAGCCGCAACAGACCCTTCCGCCGTATGGAACGACACATGCCACGTGTTTCCATCCTTTCCAAAATCAACTTCGATATCCGGGGAGAAGGTTACGGAAAAAGCCGTGTCCGGTGAGATGAATATGCCAAGGGACGTTAAAACTGTATGCCAGGGATCATCAACAATGGCGACATAATTCGAGGTGAGTTTGTATATTGCCCAGCCCTCGGCACGGCATATCTCATCGGGTGTTTTATCCGCATGCGCTTTCGGCAACGTTCCCCTGACCGCACAGGCCGTGTGCCATAAATCGATGCGGGGCACAAAAGGTACGACATCGGGCATCTCCCCCCCCAAGGCCGCAAACATCCTTTCTTTATACGTCATTCCCATGAGCCTGTCCTTTTACATAATAACGGCGACAAATCGCCAATATCCGACATTTCACAACATGATTTATCGCTTAAAAAAATTCTGAAGATCCTGTCAAATTTAAATGCTTTTCCAAAACTTTATAATCATATTCACCGACAGAATGCCATAGAATTCCAATTTCACCCATAAAAATATCATACTAAATCTCGAAATAGTCTCTTTTGTGTTTTTTAATTTAAATTACAGCAAATTGCCTTGGCCGGTGACGGAATCACGGGAGGAACAGAAACGCGCAATTTCAACACCGTTTTTCCCTAACAGATTGATATTATAATGAGATATGTCGATACACCCGCTCATGTAATAGACCTTTATATCTCCCATTGAACCCAAATTTCACTTTACGTTAAGCTGTTATCGATAGCAGGTATCTGGAAAACAGGGCTAATCTCGTGGTACACCCAGCCATATCGGTTTTTGAGGTAGGTGATATACCGTCAGATGGTAATGATAACACAGATGATGCCGATTCCAAATCATCGATTCTTTGAAATTCAAGAAGCAGGCAAGGCATCGTCAATTTTAGGGGGGATCGCTAAATGAAAAGGGGATTGTCAAAGCTACCGTTTAATAGAAAAATATGTAAAATTTCAGAATCATCAGGAAAGCATTTATCCTAAAATCAGGACGTACGGTGCGGCATCAACACTTATGTTTCACACGTCTAAACGATGTCGGTGGGCCGAAATATCACCGTCAGATGAAGATTCCGTATCCCAAATCGCTCCAAAGGGATCACTACTGCATGATCCCTGCTCAAACCCGGTGGAAACGCTATTGAAATGGGCATCTCTCCTGAAACAGTACCTTCACCGGCACCTGTAGCGCACTCATCATACCCCATACCGCCAACACCGCGACAGATCGGGCCAGTCGCACGAACCGGAACCATCACTTTGGCATTTCCACCTCGAAGGGCCTGTTCTCTTGATAAAGGAACCTCAAGTGTCATATTTTGAACTCGCCTGGATTTTGGCCGGTCTATGCCGGAAAAATTGTCCCATAGCCATTGGTAAATTTCGTCAAAGGACGGTCTAAACGTTTGGAAGGATCTTACCGGCGAGATTTCTCCGATATCAACCGGCCCTCGTTCCGGGACAAGCGGTTCAGGCGCCGGGTTGACCGTGTTTCTTACCCGCCTTCTTGTCGGCAACTTTGCGAGTGACTGTTCGTATTCCCTGCGCCTTTGGGTATTCCCCAAAACAGAATACGCTTCCTGAATCTCCCTGAACGTCCCACTACCGCCCTCAAAGTGGTCCGGATGAAACGCTTTGGCAAGTTGCCGATAAGCCGACCGAATCTCATTGGGTGAGGCATTTGATGTAACGCCAAGAATTGCGAAATAGCTTTTAGCCATGTTTTCCCTCTATTTTTTTATTTCTTTTCCAATCTTTTTATCGTTTTCCACCATTTTTGCCCCCATATTGGCGATCTCTAATAGCACGTATCTTTAACGCCTAATTGATCACCAATATCATTAAGGGTTCGCGCAACAATTAATTCGCAATTTTAAAAATTGCGGCGCCCGTCTGGCAAGGCGCAAAAACGCAGGAATATCTGGCATATTCCGAGCTTTTGCAACGCAGCCAGCCGGGATGCGGCGGTGCTTAAAATGTGAAGTTATTGTTGCGCGAGCCCTAAGCCGCACTTCCGATATTTTGTCATAAACCTTATTCCCTGATTCGGCTGACGATCTCGTTAATCGAGTCTCAGGCCGGCCCTTTTCCCGACGTAAGCGAGTAGGTTCAATATATTCTCCTTCGATTTTTAAAACCGCGATTGTCACTGTGACGGCTGTAATAGTTTGGCCGGAAATCCTTTAATAAAAGATCCCCGGCCTCGCCATTAAGCCGCTTTTACAGCAATCTTTTTCGGAACGGCCTTCTCTGATTTCGGCAGTGTAAGCCTTAAAACGCCATCTTCCATCCGCGCATCGATTTTATCCTGATTAATCACTTCCGATAATGAAAACTGTCGATAATATTTACCGATCTCATATTCAATAATGATATCTTTTTCATCGGATCCTTCGTACGGCGCAATGTCACCGCTTAGCGTCAGAACATTGTCCCGAAGATCAATTTTAAGGTCCTCTGATTTTACGCCCGGCAAATCGGCCAACACGGTAATGTCTTTTTCAGACTCGAATATATCCACCGCCGGCACAAAAACGACCCCCGGGGTTGTTTGTTCAGCAGGCGTAGTGACTTCTGTTTTCTGTCTTGCCTGAAGCTCTTTACCAGTAGTGTCTGCCATTTTTCATCCCTCCTTTCCCTCGATTTGATTATTTAACGGTAATCTGTTTGGGTTTGGCGACTTCAGCTTTGGGGATATGGACCGTAAGGATGCCATCCTTTAATTTAGCGTCCACCTTGTCCGAATCCACTTCCCCGGGCAAGCTGACAATACGGCTGAACGATCCGGCTTCACGCTCTCTGCGATGATAACGAATATCCTGGCCCTCTCTGGCTATCTTCCGTTCACCGCTGATCGAAAGAGAATTACCCGTTGCTGAAATGTTCAGTTCATCCGCCTTTAAACCGGGAAGTTCGGCCCGAACAGAATAACCGTTTTTGTCCTCGGTCAGGTTCACCAGGGGGAAAACCCCGGCGGTCGGCATGTTGAAAAATCTACCGCCAAAATCCCCCATTAGACGGTCCATATCCTGCCGCATCCGGTCAAGTTCACTGAATGCGCTCCTTAACCCCATATCAGAAAAAAATGGCCTTTGAATAAACATAATCAACCCCTCCTTTCATTTGATGTGGTTTTCAGTTCAATCAAATTTATCCTTACCCTGTTTTTACCTTGATCGTTTTTGTTTCAGCCGCTTTTACTTTTTTTAGTTTTAATTTCAAGATGCCGTTTTTATATGTGGCATCAACATCAGAAGAAGCAACCTCTGATGGTAGCGCTATGGTTCTCTGATAGTATCCTAAGGAACTTTCCATGCGATGATAATGTTCGCCTGATTCCTCTTTTTGATGTTTTTTTTCGCCCTTTATGGTTAACCATCGACCATCCAGGGAAATGTCGATATCCTTGCGATCAACACCCGGAATCTCCGCTTTGACAATGATGTCCTTATTCCCTTCGCTTACGTCCACGCTGGGGTACCAGCTTTCATCGGAAAACAAACTTCGGCCAAAATGCATCGGCATACTGAAAAAACGGTCAAAAAGATCCTCTTTTCCTTTGCCAAAATCAGTCATCTCACGATTACGTCTTTTCCAGGGGATTAAACTTTTCATAAAACCACCTCCTTCAAGAACAACTTTAGTTGTAAATTTTTTACCAACCAAAGAGACATCCGTTTTGGCCTCAATGCAGCTTTTTACAATTAGAGAATATGCCGGATCGACAAAAGAAAATGACGACAACGGACTAAGGGAATGTTGATTTATTGATAATTATAAACATCATTTTTTTACCTCCTCATTCAAAAAAAGCCATATGAACAAAAATTAAAAAAAATAAATACGTATAATATCAATAAGATGTGTGGGTTTTTAAAAAAATTTAATCATTGTGTTTTTTTTGTCAAGGAGGATTAAAGCATTTTTGGTTGAAATTTTTTGGGGGTATTTGAACCCTTTTTCGCTTTTATCATCTGACATTTAGTTGAGATAAAACCCCGCATAGAAAAAAAGGACGTCCCTTTTTCGCGAGCGGTTCAGAGAAGGGGGATAAGGGACATTCTATGTTTGATTCCCATGGAAGACGCCTATTTGCTTGAACTGGTTCGCTATATTCATTTAAATCCATTGCGCGCTAAAATCGTAAACAGCCTGACAGACACTGACAACTATCCCTATAGTGGTCATAGTGCATTGATGGGAAAAGTGAAGAGAAAGTTTCAGGACATAGGTTATGTATTGCGGTTGTTTGGAAAGAAAGTGCCAGCGGCACGCAGGGCCTATCGGGCCTATGTTGAAAAGGGTATTGCTCAAGGGCGTCGGCCGGTACTAGTTGGCGGCGGCCTGATTCGAAGTGCCGGCAAGCATCAGGAAACAGTTAAAGCACGAAGTTTATTATGCTACTGGGCACTACGAAAGCTGGGTTTCAGTGCGACGGAATTATCCCGAAAACTGGGTGTCTCGCAGCCATCTGTCAGCATTTCGATAAAGCGTGGTGAGAAAATCGCCAAAGCCAGGCAACTGGAACTTATAAAAGAGTAGAAAGTTATAATTTTATGGGCCCCAAAACCTCGTTTCCTGTCCCTGTTTTTACCGGGCGTATTTTACATAATCGGCAAGCATGGCAATGGCATAAAGCGGGATATTGCATATTTTTCCATCTTTTTTCAAATTCAGCAGACTCGTCCTCAAAAGGACCGGCGGGTTAAACTGATTGTCGTACGAGCGCAGGCTCTTGCTTTTTGGATTTATTCCGGCCTTGGCTTCCAGCGGAAGGACGGCGGCATCAATTTCACACAAAAAATCAAGCTCGGCCTTCTTCCCCTTGCTGGTCCAGTAATAAAGCGCGATATCCATCCGGGCTTTGAGTTGCTGGGCAACATAGTTTTCAACAAACGCGCCTTTGTACTGATCAAACAGGCTGTTGCCCTCAATGATGATTTTCGGCGAAATGCCTGCCATGGCAGAAAGCAACCCGACATCGAGCATGAAGATTTTAAAACTGCCGCCGGCCGTGTACCCTTTTAATGGAGATTTCGCGGTATCTACGCACAGTGATTTGTAAATAAGCCCGGCATCTTCCAGCCATTTAAGCGCATTTTCATATTCTCTTGCCCGCGCACTCTTTTTTAAGGCCGAAAAAATAAATTTCTTGTTCTCCCGGGACAGGTGCACAGGGATGGAATCCCATACCAGACCCAGCTTGGGGATATCGGACACGGGGGCGTGTTTTGAAAAATCCAGAAGGTAGGCATCAATAATTTCCTTCTGACTTGTCCTGGTGGCCGCCAGGTCTCCGGTTTCGGCAAAGGTGTTTACCGGTTCCGGCATCCCCCCCACGATAAAATAGCGCTTCAACCATTCACCCAGTTCTTCGTGAAACGGCAGAGGGAAAGGGGCCAGATCCGTTTTTTCGTCAAGCAGACGTCTCAGGCCGCCTTTGCCGACCGCATCCAGAAATTCAAGAAACGTCATGGGGTACAGATCCAGGAAATTGACCTGGCCCACCGGAAACGAACCCGTTGCAGCCAGGCGTATCCCGATCAGTGAACCGGCTGCCGCCACGTGGTAATCCCCGGCTTTTTCCCGGAAATATTTCAGGGCGTTCAGCGCCGCCGGAGAGGACTGAATTTCATCAAAAATGATCAGGTCTTTTCCGGCAACGATTTTACGGCCCGTATAGATTTCGAGATTATCGATAACCTTTTCCGGATCCAGGGTCTGGCCAAAAAAATCACCCAGCGCCGGGTTTTCCTCAAAATTGAAGTAGGCCACCGATGAGTATTCCCGGCGGCCGAACTCTTTCAGGATATAGGTTTTGCCAACCTGTCGGGCGCCTTTTAAAACCAGGGGTTTGCGTCGCTTCGATACTTTCCACGCCTTCAATTTTGAATAAATATCACGTTTCATGGTACATACATACCTTGAAACGGTTGCCATGTCAAGGTTCGGGTTTTTTATGTGATTATTTTCACTTTATTGGGGAGATAAACGTGGTAATCATCACGTTTATCGCCTGTTTAATGTGGTCCGGTCATAGACCTTCGCGATGAATTTTTGTCAAAAGGGAAGAGTTCGTTGCTTGACATAACGGTGACTTATTTCGGTCCGGCCCGGAAATCCGGCCCTTTGGCAGCGGGTTTGCATGTTATCAAAAACATTGATATACTGGATCAATTATTATCAGTTTGAATCAAAAAACTGGTTTGGAGGCACCCGGCATGACCGCTTTGAATTTTAATTTTTTTTCGAATCCCAAACTGTATTTTGGTGCCGGCAAACGGCATCTGCTGCCGGATCTGATAAAAACATACGGGAAAAGCGTCCTTTTAATCACCGGCGCCGCGTCTTTCAAAAAAAGCCGTTACTGGCCGGAGTTGTTAACAGTGCTGAAAAAAATTCAGTAACGATTCATACCGCCTCGGTGAAAACCGAACCGTCACCTGACATCATCGATTCGATTGTGGACCGGTACAGGCATGAACGCATTGATGTTGTCGCCGCCATTGGCGGCGGAAGCGTTCTGGATGCCGGAAAAGCCGTTTCAGCCATGATGACAAAAAAAGAATCGGTTTTTGATTATCTGGAAGGCGTTGGCAACAAATCCCATGATGGAAAAAAAATTCCCTTCATAGCCTTGCCGACAACCTCGGGTACCGGCAGTGAAGCCACGAAAAATGCCGTCATCAGCCGGACGGGGCCCCATGGATTTAAAAAATCCCTGCGCCATGACAATTTTATTCCTGAAATGGTCATCATTGACCCTGAACTGACCCTGGACTGTCCGGCGGACATCACTGCCGCCTGCGGCATGGATGCCCTGACCCAGCTTCTGGAATCCCTTGTTTCCGTCAACGCATCTGCGATGACCGACTGTCTTGCATTAAGCGGTCTTGAGATTTTAGGCGATTCACTCATCAAAGCAGCTGCCGTGGATTCAAATGATATCGCGTCCAGGGCACGGTTGAGCTATGCCGCCTATATCTCGGGACTGACCCTGGCAAATGCCGGCCTGGGTGTCGTTCATGGATTTGCCTCCGTCATCGGCGGTTTATTTGATATCCCCCATGGGGTTGTCTGCGGCACCCTGCTGGCCGAAACAACCGAAAAAAACATAGACGCCCTGATTCGGCATGCCCCCCAAAGCCCTGCCCTGCTCAAATATGCCCAGGCGGGGCGCCTTTTGGGAAATCCCGAGGCCCTGGATAACCCGATTCAAAACTGCCGGAGCCTGATAACCCTTTTAAAAAAATGGACAAATCGTTTAAATATGCCCAGGCTTGGCGCCTATGGGGTAACCATTGAAGATATTGATCAGATCGTTGCTGACACGGGCCAGAAAAACAATCCGGTTCAGCACCCGCATCAAGTGCTGGCCCGGATATTAACTGCAAGAATTTAGCATCTACTGCGTGTTTTTTCACCCCAATCAAGGTAAAAGAGAATTATCTGTTAACAGTTCCTTATGGCTGTTCCAAGTCATTAATGATTCTTTTTTAATTGGGCGATACGCTCTGCGTTTAATGATTTACCGGGACAGAATACTTCAAAATCGTTGTACAGGGCTTCCGCGTTTTCCAATCGCTTGTAAACAGAATCGTCGCAGAACTTAAGGGCGGCGATGTTAAGCGATTCAAGTACAGCCACAACGGCAGCCGAGCTTGTAAAAATGGAAACCCCCTCTGTATCTACCTCGATTTGAACGTTTGCCAGATTCTGCATCGGGTTAAAGGCACTGTCGGTTAATAGGATGATGGTGCTCCGCAGCGCCCAAAATACTGGCCGATGCGAAGTGTGGTCTTAGCGTATGGATGACGGAAGATGGCAAAAAGCAAATCATCTTTTCCCACATCAATTAGGCGGTCGGGTTGGGCGCAATCTGAGACCCGATTAGGGTGCAATCTGGTCGGGATCCGACGGATCATATTATAAAACAGATAGGCCAAGGCGTATGAACTTCGTTGACCAGTGATGTATACAGTACCACTTGTTTGGGCTTACCGCCTGCGCCGCCTTCCAAAAACTGGTCATGGTCGATACCGGCGTGAGTATGCTCAAGATTCTGTGTGATCAGTGCAAAGTTTTGCAGCAGGACATCCTCTTCGGCATCGTCGGTAAGCTGCTTCTTTTTCAAATAATACCGAATCGGTAAAGAATCTTGCCCATCTAAAACGTCCTCGCGCAACTCTTCGGAGAAAAACAGAAAACTCATCATAGCCGAGTTTGGCGATAATTCTCACTACGGTGGGTTTGCTTACGCCTGTGTTTTTACTGATACTGGTCGTGTTTTCGAACACCAGATTCCAATAGTTGGGTGTGAAAATAATCGGCTATCTTGGATTCACTGGGCGTCAGTTTGCCTAAGGCCCGGATACGTTCAGTCAGCTTTTTATTCTGCATAATGAAATTATTTATGTATTGAATAATTGACTTTTATGAAATAATTGTTTCACTACAGATTAATCTGTTCCAATCAATCTGTCAACCACTACCTATAACGTGCACCAGCGAATCGCTGGAGAAACGGAGCGGCAAATATCATGAGCGAACAAGGGCAGCCTTTCGACGATTGGTTAAATAAAGCCTGCGGCGCGATTTTCTACGCCCACCCCTTTACTTTATGGATTTCGAAAGCTTCCAGCCAGCAGTTCCATTATATGACAATTCAAAACCATATCAGCAGATACCATTTCAGTATAGTCTGCATTACCAACAGAGTAAGGATGCAGAATTAGAACATAAAGAGTTCCTTGCCGAAGCGGGACCGGAACCAAGAATCCCATTTATAGAGCAGTTACTAAAAGATACTGAGGGTGATCGCCAGATAACGGTTTACAATAAATCCTTTGAGATAATGATACTGCATGCTATTGCTAAAGACTTTCCAAATTACAATGATGAAATTGCAGAACGCATTAGTAGGATTGTGGATTTGATGATTCCATTCCAGAAGAAATGGTACTACTCACCGGAAATGCAAGGGTCCTACTCAATTAAGGCAGTGTTGCCGGCATTAGTTCCGGAACTGAGTTATGAGGGATTAGATATATCTGATGGTGGTTCGGCATCTATTGCTTATGAAGCTAATTGAAGAAGATGT
The DNA here is from genome assembly GCA_942490765.1 of uncultured Desulfobacterales bacterium. GTDB lineage: Bacteria > Desulfobacterota > Desulfobacteria > Desulfobacterales > 4572-123 > 4572-123. Next base: position 111,794 of record CALNYM010000026.1, read on the forward strand.
AGGAGAGAGGAAACAAAGAAATAATGGGAGATGAAGGGATACGGAGGGAGTCTAAAGAAAAATAGTATTAAAAAAAAATAAAAGAAGCCAAAGAATAAGACCGAATAATATGGGAGGAGATAAGAAAAGAAGAGTATAGGATAAGGAAATGGTAAAAAAAAAGGAGAAAGTAAGGAAGAGTAACCAAGAGGAGGGGAGAGAAAAGATAAGAAGGGAGGTGGTGGAATGGGTTTGGGATCGATTTGTTCATTAAAAGTTATTCATTTATATTCCAGAAAAGTTGGTTCCAGAGAAAGAAAAATGTTTGAGGAATACATATCCAATAAGATAGATTTAACGAGTGTTGATATTGATACTATAAATATTAGTGATGAAAAACATGATGAAGCCTATATTATAAATGATGAGAATAAGATTTTCACACATAAGCAGAGGAAGCGATTTCCAGATAGGCACGAAATTGTGGTTACTGCCAACTCAAGAGATCATCTTCTCATTACTAATCAAAGAATTTTCACCAATGATAAATAATATGATTGATGAATTGAAAATAAAATATGAAATTCTTTTATAAATTAAGTTATTATTTATTTATGTTAATTATGACTCCAGAACAACTAGCTCGTGAACACATCGATGAACTCCTTTCCAAAGCTGGATGGACTATACAAAATGTAAGTGACTTAAACCTTGGTGCAAGTTTAGGTGTTGCTATTAGAGAATATCAAACCAATTCTACCCAAGTGATTACATTTTCTTTGTCGATAGAATAGCATTGGAGTAATTGAAGCAAAAGCAGAAGGAACAACATCTTAGCGGAGTATCTGAACAGACATACAAATACGCTGCTAATTTCAAACAAGATATCCCTCATATAGAATTACCACTCCCATTTCTACGAAAGCACTGGAATAGAAACCTTTTTTAGAGATTTAAGAGATCCTGAATCACGCTCACGCAGAGTTTTTGCCTTCCATAGACCAGAAACATTACTTGAATGGTCAAATCAGTCAGAAACACTTAGAGGCAGACTTCAGCAATTCCCAAAATTAAATCTCGATAAACTTTGGAAACCTCAGTTTGAAGCAATAAACAATTTAGAAGAATCATTTAAGCAAAATAGACCAATAGCTTTAATTCAAATGGCTACTGGTTCTGGAAAAACTTTTACTTCTGTTAGTTTCATTTACAGACTAATTAAGTTTGCTGGTGCTAAGAGAGTTTTGTTTCTAGTCGATAGAAATAATCTTGGTCGTCAGACAAGAATGGAATTTCAGCAGTATGTTACACCTGATGATGGAAGAAAATTTGTCGAGTTGTATAATGTTCAGCACTTAACTTCTAATACCATTGATCCAGTTAATAGAGTTGTTATCACTACTATTCAACGTCTCTTTTCAATGCTGGAAGGAGAACAAGAGTTTGAACCCGAATCAGAAGAAAGCTCAATGTTCGATGTTGCTCCTTCAGTTAAAGATCCTCTGGAAGTTCAATACAATCCAACATTCCCAATAGAACTATTTGATTTTATAGTTACTGATGAATGTCATCGTTCCATTTATAATCTGTGGCGACAAGTTTTAGAATACTTTGATTCGTTTCTAATCGGACTTACTGCAACTCCATCAAACAAACTATTGGGTTTTTCAATAAGAACCTAGTTCAAGAATACACTCACGAAAGAGCTGTTGTAGATAACGTTAATGTAGATTTTGAAGTCTATAAAATTGAAACCAAAATCTCAACTGAAGGGAGCAAAGTTGATTCTGGATTCTTTATTGATAAAAGAGATAAACTTACCAGAAAAGTTATAAGTGAAAAACTAGATGAAGATTTAGAATACGCTAGTAGCCAATTAGATAAAAGTGTTGTTGCACTTGATCAGATTAGAACAATAATAAGAACATTTAGAGATAAATTATTTACTGAAATATTTCCTGGTAGAACTCATGTTCCCAAAACCTTGATATTTGCTAAAGATGATTCTCACGCTGAAGATATTGTAAACATTGTTCGTGAAGAATTCGGAAAGGGGAATGATTTTTGTAAAAAGATTACCTATAGAACAACTGGGGATAAACCAGAAGATTTAATTGCTAACTTCCGTAACTCTTATAATCCAAGAATAGCAGTTTCTGTTGATATGATTTCCACTGGAACTGATATTAAACCTATTGAATGTGTATTCTTTATGCGTGATGTTAAATCAGCAATTTACTTCGAGCAAATGAAAGGAAGAGGAACCAGAGTTATTTAATTCAGCTGACTTATTATCTGTTACTCCTGACGCAAAAACACAAACCCACTTTGTTATAGTTGATGCTGTTGATACTGATAGTGATAAAGCTTACCCAACGCATACTTTAGAGCGTAGTAAAACCGTACCTTTTGATAAACTTCTTAAACAAGTTGCAATGGGTGTTAGAACAGAGGATATTATTTCCTCACTTGCTTCACGTTTAACAAGGTTAGATAAAATTATTGCTCCAGTTCAAAGAGATGAAATTAAAGAACTTACAAAAGGTAAATCACTCGGTGTCTATCTCTAATAATTTGTTGAATGCTTCTTGATCCAGATTTACAGATTGAACATGCCAAAAAAGAATTTAATACAGAAGATCCAACGGTGGAACAACGAGTGAAATCAAAAAGAAACTTACAGATGAAGCCTGCAAGATTTTTCGATAATCCCGAACTAAGGAATAGACTGATAGAGACAAAAATTTTATCTGAACAGATTATTGATATCGTAAGTATTGATGAAGTATTATTTACTGGGTTTAATGAACAAGCAGAAGAAAGCAGCAAAAAGTGCTAATTGATACTTGGAAGAAATTTATTGAAGATAATACAAATGAAATTACAGCACTTCAAATAATTTTCAATACTCCTTATGGAAAACGTCATTTAACTTATAAAGCAGATTAAACAACTTGCCTCTAGCAATTGAAAAACCACCATATAATCTTAGACAAGAAGTTGTTTGGAAAGCTTATGAACAACTTGATAAAAGTAAAGTTAAAGGAACGCCTATTAGCATATTAACAAATATTATTTCTTTACTAAGCTTTACAATTGGTGAAGCCGATGAACTTATTCCTTTTAACGAAAACTGTAGAACAACGTTTTGCAAATTGGATTAAGTGAGCAAGAACAGAAAGGAAGAATATTTAGCATTGATCAGATTGAATGGCTTACATATGATTTAAGAACCACATAGCAACTTCTTTAGAAGTTACAAAAGATGATTTTGATTTAGCTCCATTTTACGAAAAAGGCGGATTGATGAAAGTGCATAATTTATTTGGTGATGAACTAAACTCACTTCTTGAAGAATTGAATAATAGGTTAGTAGCGTGGAGTGAGGTCTCCCATTTAGCCTACCTATTAATTGGACATGGTCTACTTCTCGTTAGAAATCAAAAGTGTAAGAGGATGGATACTCACCGACACACCAAAATATTATTGAAAAAGGATATCCGCTTGTTACTTCAAAAATCTTACAAACGGTCAAATTGATTTTAATAGAAGTAAAGTATATTTCCGAAGAGGACTATCGGCAAAAATCAATTTTTTTAAGGTTCAAAAGTTGAGAATAAAGATATTTTATTCGCTAATGATAGGTACTCCTATTGGAAATCCAGTTGTCGTAAATACTGATAAAAAAATTCTATATCAAAAAATGTTGGATTATTTAAGAAAAAATGAATCATTTTTTTTTGCGGATTAATCCTTTATTGGATTTTTGAAATTTATTCGGTTAGATTCTTTTCATTATTTAAATTCACTTCTTGAAAAATTAAAATTATTGGAAAAGTTTTTGGATCAACGCAGGGAAATTTTATTCCGACTTGGAAGTTTAAGAAAACTACCAATTCCATTTCCACCACTAAACGAACAACGTCGCATTGTAGAAAAAATAGAAGAACTATTCACCAAATTAGATGCAGCAGTTACAGAACTCCAAAATGTAAAAAAGCAGCTCAAATTCTCTATAGACAGTCAGTCTTAAAATCCGCCTTTGAGGGGAAGCGATTGAAAATAGAAAATGATGATTGGAGGGTTGTAAGGGTTAAAGGATATATCGGAATAACATCAAGTAAAAGAATATATAAAAAAGAGTATGTGGAAGGAAGGGATACCTTTTTATAGGATTAAAGAGATAGTTGAACTAGGGGCGGAATACCATGGGCAAGATCATATCTGCCGAAATTTATTCGATTACAAAAAACAAGATGAGCACAATGTAAATAAAAAAAAACTTTCTCTGTTCCACAAATAGGTGATATTTTAGTTACAGCAGTTGGTACAATTGGGCATCTACTATACCTTCGTTCGTAACACTTATCGACCTCATGAAAAGATGGAAATATTCTTTGGTTAAAAGAAATGAAAAGTTATGCTAATCCTCAATTTGTTGAGTATGCAATAATAAATTTTATTGAAGAATAGAGTTAAGGAATTTTATCTGTGTGTTCTGCTTTTTATAATGCTTTGGACTATCATAAAGATTGCAAGGAGATTGCAAATTTCCCATAACAAGTTCAAAGAGTCAACAAAAAAAAATAGTCTGAAGAAATCGAATCCCGTTTATCAGTCGCTGACAAAATAGAAGAAGAAATAGACATTAACCTTAAAAAAGACAGAACAACTTCGCCAGAGCATACTAAAAAAAGCATTTGAAGGTAAACTAGTTCCCCAAGACCCAAACGACGAACCAGCAGAAAACACACTTTTAGAGAGAATAAAGAAAGAGAAGGAACATAAATGAAAAATGAACAAACTCCACTAAACATTTCTTTAGGAAATTTAATCGGTTTTCTTCGAGAAGGAAATTATGTTATCCCAGATTTTCAAAGAGCTTTTGAGTGGAATCCATGGGATGTAAACGACTTATTAAAATCAATTTTTACCGACTATTACATAGGAACAATTTCGATCTGGGAAGGGAAAGAAGAAGCTGCAATACTTTGTCATGTAAAAGCATTGAAGGATACAAAGGCAATGGAAATCATAAATATATTGTGCTAGATGACAGCAAAGGTTAACAGCTTTATATTTCTTTTTGGACTACGTTAATTTCCCACGAGTAAAATCGCCATTTTATTTTTTCATAAGAATAGACAAGCTTTTGAATGAGGATTATGAAGAAGGTTTTTTCTATTATAACCTAACAAATCGATATAAAAAAATACTTGATAACGAAGAATTACAGTTCCTAGAAAACATTTTTCCACTTAAATATTTTAGTCAAGGTATTTGGGAAATTACAACGTGGACAAAAAACTACAAAGATTTTTGGGAAAAACAATACAATGATTATGACAATTACGTTGAAATTCACACTAAACACTTTAGGCGAAAAAGAAAAAGATCCATATAGTAGAGAGGAGATTCAAAAAATAATAGATGGTTCTAAACCTTTTAGTGATCTAATTGAAGAATTACTTCAAAAATATAAGGTCTCTTTTATAAAGCTGGATGATGAAATTGAAATTGGTAAGGTTTGTGATATTTTTACACATATCAATAGCAAGGAGTCCCCTTAGACATATTTGATTTACTAAATGCAATCCTGCGCCCAAAAGATGTTTATCTAAGAAGAATGTGGGAAGAAACAAGTTCCTCCCTTAATTTCATAGATGCTAAAAAAGCAAAAATTTATATTTTACAAGTCATGTCAATTCTTACTCAGAACTATTGTTCACCGAAGTACTTATATTACCTTGTTCCATTAAGAAAATTAAAAAAAGATGATGAAGTAAGAGGAAATAGCATTAATTGCTGATCAAATTGAATTTAAACCGAGATGGAGTGATGCTTCTAAAGCGATAGAAAAACCATTAATGCATTGAAGAATCCAAGAGATTACGGAGCTATAAAACCAGATTTTATTCCATACTCATCAATTATTCCTGCTTTATCATCAATCAAGAAGTATGTTGAAAAATCCTTTACCAAATAAAGTTGATATAAACAGTAAAATAAGAAAATGGTATTGGGCTTCTGTCTTCTTAAATAGGTATTCTAGTTCTGTTGAATCTACATCAACAAAAGACTATTTAGATTTAATAAAATGGTTTTCAGATGATAGTGTGGCTCCTGATTTAATTTTGGATTTTCTAAAGTCTTATAAGGAATTAAACCTTAAAGATGTTGCAAAAGGCTCTGCGACTTATAATGCAATTTTTAACATTTTAATTCTAAATGAAGCTAGAGATTGGGAAACATTTGAGTTACCTGAGTATGAGTCACTTGATGATCATCATATTGTCCTGTACAGTTGGGGGAAAGAAAATTCAATAAGTAATATTAATTCTATCCTAAATCGTACACCTATTTCAGCACATACTAATAAATTTGTAATAGGCTCCACTCTTCCAAATGATTATATGGAAAGAATGTTTAAGAATAATGATTCTGAAAAAGTATATAATGTTTTACAAACACATCTAATTTCTAAGGAAGCAGTTCAAGTACTGCTCAGAAAACCTTTACGGAACTTGATTTAATGAGTTTATCGAATTGAGGAAAAAAGAAATTATTAAAGCCATTGAAAATAAAATAATCATTGACAAAGTTGATACCCCTACGGATATATCAAGACTAGATTCTGAGGTTGAAGCTATTGAAATTGAGCTGAGAGAATTAATTGCAAATAAACTTAATCAACAATCTGACTCATTCAAAAGCTATATTCCATCTAATATTCAGCAAAAAGTAAACGAAAGAATAGTGAATGAGAAGAAAAAGAATCCATATTTAGGTGAAGTAAATACACTTAGCTTTAGAGAAAAACTTAATTACTTTGATTTATCAGAGTATCTTCAAGTAATTACAAATAAATTATTATGGTCTAGTTTTGAAGAGCTTTTTGAGCAAAGAAGTCTTAACACAGAAGTTTGGACAATTGAGCAATATCAGAAATTGTATTAGACACTCACGCTCATTAAATGATGTAACACTTAAAGAAGGAAGCATCAATAATTTGGTTTAACTTAAAGACTAGGATTAATATATGACAGACTCAGCCTCGATTGTGGCAAAACTTTGGAACTACTGTAATGTTCTCCATGATGATGGTGTAAGCTATGGAGATTATGTAGAACAGTTAACATATTTCCTTTTTCTTAAAATGGCAGATGAACAAACCAAACCGCCATTTAATAGAGAGGCAATTGTTCCAGATAAATATAATTGGCAAAAACTTA
>CALNYM010000027.1:0-81519 GCA_942490765.1 uncultured Desulfobacterales bacterium
ATTATTTTGGATGGTCATGCCTTTTGAAATTTGACGGGCATACCCTTCAGCTGCCGCTTTTTCATTTTCACAGGACACAGTACCTGCGATGGTCACGCTGTTGTCACTTTCAACCGTGACGGCGAGGTGCGACAATCCGGGTTTTTCTTTTTGAATTGTCGCCTTGATCCTGGCCCCCAGTGACAGCCGTTTTAATTTTTTGCTGAATTTTTCCGTAAACGGGTGGTTCTCATCGATAAATTGCGCTCGGGTCATCAGAATATCCACGGCCGACGAAACATCAATTTTTCGGGTATTGATAACAAGATCATAGGCATCGATATCCGATGGCCTCTGCCGGAACAGGTATCGGACAAAACCGTTGCGATCCTGGTCGGATTGATTGACGATCTCTTCGGCAATTTCCCGGCGGGGCTGGTTTTTCTGAACCCGGGTGATTCTCGTGGAAAGGGGTGCGACAACTCTGACATTCAGCACTTCCGGATAGCTGCTCAGCAAAGTTGCCGCCGCGCCCCCGATGACAACATTTCCGCGGCCGGCGATATCGTAAATAATAGCGCGCACCAGGTTGCTGTAAATGGACCGATCCCGAAGGAGTTTGTCGAAAACCCCGGTTTCTTTTCGGCACTGATGACATCCATCTCCCGGGCAAAATCACCGACATAATCCGATACTCATGGCATTGATGCCATTTTTTCGAATAGCCTGTATCCCAATTGCTCGGCTACTTTGTCGGCGATTTCATCCCCCATGCTGCCGACCTGTCTTGAAATGTTAATAATGGCCAGTTTGCACCTCCTTTGTCTTAAAACAAGTATACCCCGTTACAGGTGTGGTTTGTTTTTGTGACGAAACAAAAGTCGTGCCCGGGCTGTCAATCAATATAGCCCGGATGCTGCCAAAACAGGTTTGGACCCTGTATGCCGCCATCTGAGTTCCGAACAGGCCCGGTCAATTTGTCGGCAATGCGGTCATGTTTTAAATTAATTCTTTTTTGTAATGCGGCAAGTCTCTTTTCGATATAATTTTCTGAAACCACGAGGTTTCGGGCAGGGTAACAACCGATATATTCAAAACAGTTTCGATATGGCGACGGATCGATTGATATGCCTTTTCCATGGATACGCTTTGGCCCAGTTCCTTTTCAATGGACGTCATTCCGATGTCGTTCATTCCGCACGGATTAATCCATGAAAAAGGGTCCATGGCCGGATTGACATTCAGGGCAAACCCGTGAAAGGTGATGCCGTGCCGGATGGATATCCCGATACTGCCCATCTTGTTGTTTCCCACCCAGATGCCTCTGTTTTTTAAATTGCGCCCGGCGTCAACGCCGTAATCCCCGGCAGTGCCAATCATGATATCCTCAAGCCGGCTGACATAGGTGTGAACATCCATCCGGGCATTTTTCAGATTGATGATCGGATAGCCCACCAGCTGCCCGGGCCACATGGTATTTGATATTGCCGCCCCTTTCCACAGAAACGATGGATATACCTGATTTTTTTAAAAATGTTTCGGGAACAATCAAATTTTCACGGCCGCCGCGACGGCCCAGGGTGAACACGGGCGGGTGTTCCAGCAGCAACAGGATGTTTGCATCCGGGACATCCGGGATGTTTGCATCCGGGATGTTCGCATCCATCTTTTGATCAATGCGGGCGTCCACAAGCGCCCGCTGTAATTCCAGTGCGGTTTCATATGCTGTAGGCGGTAGCTGGATACAATACCATATGTCTGGCCCCGGACTGCCGGAATCGCTCTTGTCCTGTTTCATGGCGGCTATATTTCAACCCCTTCAAATCGGCCGATAGAATGATATATTATCCGCTCTCCGGGAAAAAAACAGCATCACAGCCTTTTGGCTCGAGTTTGAGGCGCTTCAAGGCGATATCCACAACCTGGGCGATGGGATCATACATCTGTGATACGGGAGGATTATATGACAGCTCCGTGTCCATGAGGTCTTACAGGGTCATACTACCGTGATTTGCCAGCAGGCAAAAACATTTATTCTGCCACCTGCGCCCTCTTCACCGATGGCCTGGGCCCCCAAAATTTTACCGGTCCCCTCATCCACGATCACCCGCAGCTCGATCTCCGTGACGTCGGGCATGTAATGGGGCTTGTTCTCACGCCTGGTGGCAACGGCCTTGGCCTCATACCCCAGGTCTTTGGCCACTTCCAAGAGTATCGTGAGGATGTTACCGGATATCTCCAGACTGCGCACCGACGTCAATAACGGGCTGAGGGCCCCGGGATAAGGCGGGTATTTCCTGTCCCCGGCCGCATTTATTCCCGCGGCCATGCCCTGGCGGTAGGCCGAAGTGGCAAGCTGCATGGTCACGGGTGTGCCGTCAGTATGCGAATAGTTTTTTACAAGGTCTCCGACCGCGTAAACGTCTTTAACGGTAGTTTCCATCCTGTTATTAACCTGGACCATGTCCTTTTTCAGTATCTTTGCTGCCTATGCTTTCAGCCAATGTGGTTGTTCCCGCGCATTCCAACGGCCATAACCACAATGTCGCAATCAATGGTCTCTTCGGCGATCTTCACGGATTCCACTCTTTTTGAGTACCGTTTATGCGTGTCTATGCCCTTTCCGAACAGGGACCCGTATGCCCTTTGATTTTTCCAGGTGTTCGACAATGATCTTTCCCATTTCCGGGTCAAGGTTGCGGGGGAAACGGGTGAGGCGTCCTCTTGGTCACGGCCACATCGAGCCCCAGTTCTCTTCAGACCCACTGCCACTTCCAGACCGGTTGCTTCTCCCGCCACCACAATCACCGCTAATCCACTCGATGATTTTGCCGCTTCAAGAAGTGCCTCACCCTTGTAGATCTTCTATTCACGAAGTAGGGACCCCTTTTCCTACAAGTTCCTTGGCGCCCGAAATTGGCAGGTTAAATGGGGACGCGCCGGTCCGTGCATCAGTGAATCATACTTGATTTCCTTCATATTCAAAAGTGGAAAGGTCCGCGGCCTGCACGATCTTTTTCTCATTATTAACGGAAATGACTTTAGGATTGGATAAGCTTGGTCAGTTTGGCTGACATTTCAGGGACATCGTATTTCAGGGCCTGGAAGTCTTTGACCAGTCCCATCGGAGGACATAAGGAAGACCGCAGGGCGAGAACCGATCAAAGTCTCTTTTTTCAATTATTGTAACGTGACATTTCCGCGCGTCACTCAAGTGCCTTGTTATTATGTAAAAAGCCCGCTCCAGCCAAGCCCGACAATTACGGATTGTATAAGCAATTCCTTTGCAAATTAATCAATAGTGGTACAACAAATCCTGGCTATCAGAAAGGGTCTTGAGGTCTTTTCTGAGTGACTGGCAGGGAGGCCGTCATTTCAGGGAGCGATGTATTTGGGACCCCCTGAAGCCTGGCTTTAGCGGGGAGAACAGGGAGGGGTAGGGCATCACACGTCCAAACCCTTGAAATGACCCCTACGCGGGATCTTCGGACACGTCAAGAGACTCGGGAATCGAAGAAAAAGACCTCCAAGCACCCTGCTACTCTCCGTGATTACTTACACCTTCAAATCATGTGGACCAAACCGCAACCTTGGTCGTTTTATCCAGCAAGATGGCAAGTTTCTGGCGGCCAGGGTCTCATCCAGCCTTTTTACCCCTTGCACTGGGGCCTCGTGAAGAGATCCAGGATCATCCTCGGCCTCATGAACAATGGCCTTGAATGCCTCGACGTACTGGTCAAAGATCCTCTTGGACATTCGGTTTCCGTGGGTTCAACCATAAATGCACCGTGCACCACCAAAGGGAAATAAATAGTGGGTGGATGAAATCCATAGTCCAGAAGCCGTTTGGCTATATCAAGAGTGCTAATATGGTTTTTTGCTTGAAATTCATCATTAAAGACACATTCATGCATGCATGGTCGGTCATAGGGAAGATTCAGCGTACCTTTAAGGCTTTCCTTGATATAGTTGGCATTCAGAACAGCTAATTTACTGGCATCTGTAAGTCCTTTGGCACCCATGGAAAGAATATAGGCATAGGCCCTGACCATGACACCAAAATGCCCGTAAAAGGTATGAATTTTGCCGATGGTATCCGGGCAGTCTCGGACAATTCGTAGGTATCCAGTTCTTTTTTTACCACCCTGGGTACCGGCAGAAAAGGCTCAAGCGTTCTTTCGACACAGACCGGGCCCGGCTCCGGGACCGCCGCCGCCATGGGGGGTGGAAAAGGTCTTGTGAAGGTTTAAATGAAGGACATCACATCCGATCTCTCCCGGGTTGACAATCCCCATGATGGCATTCATGTTGGCGCCATCTCCATAAACCAGTCCGCCTTTGGCATGAACAATGTCGGAAATTTCTTTGATATGGGTTTCAAAAAGACCCAGGGTATTGGGGTTGGTCACCATGATACCGGCGGTATCTTCGTCCATCACGGCGGCCACGGTGGCAGGTTCAAGAACTCCGTCCGGTCCTGATTTGATGTTGATGGAATCATAACCGCAGAGCGTCGCACTGGCAGGGTTGGTGCCGTGGGCGGTATCCGGGATGATGATCTTGGACCGCTGTTTGCCTTTTTCGGTGAAAGGCATGGATCAGGAGCATGCCGGTCAGTTCACCGTGGGCACCGGCAGCCGGTTGCAGGGTGACGGCATCAAAACCGGTGATTTCGGCCAGGTATTGTTCCAGATCATACATCAGTTTTAGCGCCCCTGGGAAAATTCGTCGCCAGTAAGGGATGAGCCCCGGCAAATCCGGGAGGGCCGGAAGCCGTTCATTGGTTTTGGGATTGTATTTCATGGTGCAGGACCCCAAGGGGTACATGCCGGAATCCACGCCCAAAATTCCACTGGGAAAGCCGGGTATAATGTCGGACCACATCCAGTTCGGAAAGCGGGGAAGTCCAGGTGCATCACCTGTAAGGCTGTTGTCCAGCAGGGTTCGTCTTCAACATCGCTCCTGCAGGGACATGGCACATCCGGCCGTCCCGGCTTTTATCCCAGAGCAGCGGTTCATTGAAAATAAGACCGCTTGTTCCCGGTTGCTCGCTCATGATTGCACCTCCTTTGCCAGTTGATCAATATCTTTTTTGGACAGTGGTTTCCGTGGCACAGAACAGATAATGGTTTTCAGTTCAGGATAGAAAGGTTCCAAGTCAACGCCGGCAAATACATTTTTTTGCATCAAGTCGCTCTTTTTTCTGCATGAAACCGTTCTGGGGCTTTCATAACAAATTCATTAAAGAAGGTGCCATGTCAAAGGCGGATTCAAACCCTGCTTTTCCAAGGCATGATTTTTCAGGTATACGGCTTTGTCATGGTTTTGCTGGGCAATTTCCCGGATGCCGATTTTCCCCCACGGTGGCAAGGTACATGGCAGCTGTCATGGCATTGAGCCCGTTGTTGGAACAGATATTGGAAGAGGCTTTTTCCCGTCTGATATGCTGTTCCCGGGTGGCAAGGGTCAAAACAAATCCCGCTTCCCATTGGCATCCTTGGTTTTTCCGATGAGCCGGCCCGGGAAGGTTTCTCATCTGTTGTTTCGTTCCGGCAAGCAATCCCAGGCCGGGGCCGCCAAAGGATTTGGATATCCCCAGGCTCTGTCCCTCACCGGCTACCAGGTCAGCACCGAAACTGCCTGGATTTTTCAAAAGACCATATGCCAGGGCTTCTGTGAAAGGAGGTGACGAAAATATCCTTTTTCGGTGTCATGCAAATTTCTGCGGCTTTGAAGGTCTTCAATATTACCAAAAAAGTTGGGAGACTGGATGGCAATCCCGGCAATATCATCCATGCTTTCCAGGGCCGGCGATATCGGTAGTCCCTTGCTCTGATAAGGGATTTCAACAATTTCATATCCCGCAGGGTTGATATAGGTTTTAATGATTTGCCGATGACTGGGATGGACAAGGCTTGAAACCGCAATTTTAGTCGTATTTCTACTTTTTTTGAGAGCAATGAGAGCGGCTTCTGCAAGGGCGGTTCCGCAATCATAATGGGAGGCGGTTGCCACATCCATTCCTAACAGTTCAGTTATCATGGTCTGGAATTCATAAATACCCTGAAGGTTCCCTGGCTGACTTCAGGCTGATAGGGGGTGTAGGCCGTCACGAATTCAGACCGTGAAACTAGCAGGTAGGATACGGATGGCAGGAATATAATGGTCATAGCTGCCTGCCCCGATAAAACCTTATATTACAGGCGAACTGGCATACTTAGCGGCAAGCTGGTCCATATGGCATCCAGATCCCATTCGGTTCAGGGGCTCGCGGAAGGTTCAAGGGCTCCTTTGTCATCCGGCAATGCGTCGGGTATGGTTGGGAAGAGATCATCCAGTCTGTCTACCCCAATCGCCTGAAGCATCTTGGATCGATATCCTCATCGGTATGGGGCAGATATTGCATTTAATCGTTTCTCCTTTCAGTCATTTCCAGGAGCCATGCTGGCCCTTGGTCATCAGAGCGTCCATTCGGCAAGATCGCCGGGTTTACTTCCACAATCCAGCCTTCGCCATAGGGGTCTGGTTGACCAGTTCCGGTGCATCTTCAAGGGCTTCGTTGATTGCAATGATCTCTCCGCCAATGGGCATGTAACATTCGGATACCGCCTTGACCGATTCAACGGTGCCAAATTCGTCTCCTTTTTCAAATGTATCCCCCACTTCGGGCATTTCGACAAAAACGATATCGCCAAGCTGGTCCTGGGCATAGTCGTCAAGACCCACCCTGATCATATCTCCTTCGATCCTGGCCCACTCATGGTCCTTTGCATATTTCACATCGGCAGGCAAAGTGAGTTCGCTGATTTCTTTACTCATGATCGTTTTTCTCTTTTTGTTTTTTAAGGTTTGCGACCGCGGCAAAAAGCATTAACCGCGGCCCGGCATCCAGATATTCAAAGCTGCCAATCTATCGCAGCCGAATCTTCTATTTCACATAAATATTTTCAACGGTTTGCGGGCCGTACGATCCGGCCGGACATCCGCTGCAACACTGACCGTCAGCTTGCGTTTTTTTGTCCTGCAGTGTAATGGTCTCACCTACACTGAGGCTTTTTTTCACTTTCACATATCCGCAGCACAGTCCTTTGGCCTTGAAATTTTCAGGTTTGTCCGGACTGGCGATACTGTATATCTTGCCGCCGACACGGCCGACGGCAATGTCCGTGGCACAGGTCAGGACTGTTCCGATGTCGTTGCCATCGGCATCCAGTACCCTGGCGTCATGGGCATCAACCTTGCGCAGATCGCTGCCGACAAAGGTGACGGTGTGCTCAGCGGTATCCCCTGGCCGCGACAAGGGCTTTGGCCCCGATAAAATCTTTGGTAAACCCGCTGCCGTCATCCGCATAGGGAAGTGCAAAACACCAGGGATGGTTGAGATAGGTCCAGTGACCGATATCCTGATGGGAAAGGGGCAGCAGGGATCCGGTCGGGAGAGAATCTCTGGACGCAAGACCGCAGGGCAGGCAGCCGAATTCCTGACCGGCGGCCATGATGGTTTGTACGCCTACCGTGTCTTCAGGGGCGATAAAAACCTCGAATCCAACCTCTCCGGTGTAACCGGAGCGGGATAACGGCAACGGTGTGCCGTCTTTGAGCTGAACCTGATCGGCAAGCGGAGAAGATGGGTCAAAATGACCCTTGAATGAGAAATAAACCATTTTATCAAATACTTTATCAGGATCTTTGAGCACTTTCTGCATAATTTTGACGGACAGGGGCCCCTGAATGTCGAATTTACCCAGCCGATCGGTCAGGTCGGCGATGTCGACCTGGCGGTCACCTTTCACCGTTTCCATGTGTTTGGCAATGGCGCCGCCCATGCCGGCGTTGACCACGATCATGTATTCCGTATCGCTCACCTTACCGATGATGGCGTCGTCAATGGCATACCCGTTTTCGTCCAGGTAAGCCCCGTAAACGCAACGGCCGACGGCAATGGGCAACTTGTCCTTGCCGATACAGGCATTTAAATCACGGGTAAAACAAAGCTGGATCAAATCAAAGGCATCGACGCCCTTGGCCATGACCACCGCCATGTGGCTGGTGTCGAACATACCCGCATTTGTAAGAACCACCAAATGCTCTTTTTTGACACTCGAATACCAAAGCGGCATTTCGTAATCCCCGAAGCCCACCAGGTTTCCCCCGTTGTCGGCGTGCCATTGGTTTAAAAATGTTTTTTTAATTTCTTCCATAGCCTTTTCCTTTATTTTGAGAGTTAACGGAATGAAACAACCCTTAAAATATATAAGGGACCTTCAGGTTGTAACTTTTGTAAACCACAAATGTCTCAACAGACTGGACCCCCCCTATACGGGATATTTCCTGGGTATAAAATTCGAGCAGACCAAAGCCTTCCGTGAACAGAACCATCAACATCAGGTCATACCTTCCCGTTACGACACTGGCGGAGATGACCCCTTTCAATTCACTGAATTCTTTTCCCTTGGTGACCAGATCCGTTGTTTCCAGTTTGACCCCGACCATGATAAGTTTTTGACCGGGCAGTGCCCCGGGGTCCATCAATCCGGTTATTTCAAGAACCCCTTCCTTGATGAGCTTGCCCACCCGGGACCGTACGGTATTTTCGGAGACAGACAGTTCCCGGGCAATTTTCTTGTAGGATTTTCTGCCATCCCGGAGGTGTTTGATGATGGCAATATTGATATTATCGAGTTTCATTCCGTTACCCCTGGCCTTATCCAACATCCTGCGGTTTTATGAACCAGTGGTTCAATTTTAAACCAAATCCAGATTCTAAATAAAACAGACAGACAGACAGACAGACAGACAGACAGACAGACAGACAGACAACTTTATCTGCCTACCGGGCACCGCTTGCGCTATCTGTTATGTTTTTTAGTTTTATTGTAGTTTATTGTCAATATTTTTGTTTAAAATTTATCAAACAATCAATATAGAAATAAAATTATGAACATTTCATTAATTTGAATGTAAACTACGCTATGCGTTCTGTTCAAAAGTTTATCCTCGGAATAGCACTATATGCCTGCGGTAAATTTTTGTATGTCTTTATTCGAACGAAAAACCTCGTTTCTGTACGGCACCTATCGAACGTGCCGCACACACTGCGAAATCAGACAAAACTGAAAGCCGCACACACTGCGAAATCAGACAAAACTGAAACAGGTTCAAGCTTTGGGGAAGATGATGTAAATGACCGTTTTTTCCAAAACGTATCGAGGGGCAGCTCAGGAATCGGTTACCGCAGTTTTGCCCTATTGCACAGGAAATGCATTCTGTCTAAATTAAATCGCAATACTGGTGGTCTGTGACGTACAAACTACAATTTATAAGGCACCCTTAAATTGTAGGACTTGTAAATAACAAATGTTTCCAGAGATTGAACCCCTTCCAGGCGGGATATTTCCTCGGTATAGAATTCCAGCAAACCGAATCCTTCCTTAAAAACAGCGACCAGCATCAAATCGTAGCGTCCGGTGACAACCGCCACAGATACCACGCCTTTTAATTTACTGAATTCAAGCCCTTTTTGAACGAGATCCGTTGTTTTAAGCTTGACACCAATAATGACCGTACTGTGCCCGGGAATGGCGGAAGGATCCACGAGGCCGGCGATTTCCAGAATCCCTGCTTCACGCATCCTTTTTACTCTGGCACGGATCGTGTTTTCAGCGACATTCAGATCATCAGCGATGAGTTTGTAGGCTTTTCTGCCATCGATCAGGTGTTTGATAATATCAATATTGAGGTCGTCTATTTTCATTTGGCTTTGATCCCATGGCCTGTTTTTGATTCAGTGCAACTCATTTTTTAAACAAGTTTAACGGATAGTCAATATTTTTATAAAATAAAATGGGTGTTGAACTAAATTTACAATAGTAAGTAATACTCATTTATTAATTGTTGACACACGAAAACCCCTTCTATATTATTCACTTTCTTACAATATAATTTGATAATTCCAAATTGGCATCTTACGGTAAATGACACTTACCCAGCACAAGGATAGTCCTTTCTAAGATGAGCGATTAGCTCTTAGCCATTAGCGGTTGCTCTTATATTTGGGCATTTACCGCTGACATCAAATTAAAAGGATCCATACCATCATGGAAATTCTGGCATATACCGAGGCCCATCTTCAATTCAGGAAACGGGTACGGCAGTTCATGGAGAAAGAGGTCCTTCCCAATGTCGATCAATGGGAATCAGAGCGAATGGTTCCCAAATCCGTCTGGAAAAAAATGGGCGAACAGGGTTTTTTATGCACCTGGGTTGATACAACCTACGGGGGGCAGGCAAAGGATTTTCTTTATTCCGTGATTGTCTGCGAAGAGATGGCCCATACCAATCAGGGCGGACTGAGTTCTTTTCTGCACAGTGACATCGTAGTACCCTACATCGATACATACGGCACCCCTGAACAAAAACAAAAATACCTCCCGGGGTGTGTTTCCGGAGAAATTGTTACGGCAGTGGCCATGACCGAACCCGGGGCCGGCAGTGATCTGGCATCCATGACGACGTCTGCCGAGGAAAACGGAGAAACGGTTGTGCTCAATGGCTCCAAGACCTTTATTTCCAATGGTATCAACGCCGATCTGGTGGTTGTGGCGGCCAGAGATGGCGGTGTCGACAATCCATATGAAGCCATCTCCATGTACCTGGTGACAGATGACACGCCCGGTTTTAAGCGCGGCAGGAAACTGCACAAAATGGGGGCCTACAGCCAGGATACGGCAGAACTTTTTTTCTCCAACGCCACGATTCCCTTAGAAAACCGCCTGGGGGGAAAAGGGGATGGGTTTCTCATGCTCATGGAAAAGCTTCAGCAGGAACGCCTGATAACGGCGATCATTGCCGTTGCGGCTGCAGAATTTATGTTGGACTGGACCCTGAATGGCACCCGGGATGACCATAAAGCCCGGCATCTATACCAGGCGGCCCAATTTGCCCTGGTTGAGATGGCCACGGAAGTAAGGCTGGGGCGCACATTTGTGGACAAGCTCATCGTCGATCATATGGAAAAAAAGAATGTGATTGTGGAGACATCCATGGCCAAATACTGGACCACGGAGATGGTCAAGCGACTTGCCGACCGGGCCCTTGATCTGGCCGGCGAGCCCGCCATGCTTGAAACCTGTCCCATTGTCCGCGGCTTTCGGGATGTGCGGGTCATGTCGATCTTTGCCGGTACCAATGAAATCATGAAGGGTATTACCGCCAAGTTTATGGGATTGTGATAGTAATCATGACGATCTCGTAAAAAATCCAACTCCTGCGTTGCGCTGCATTCCGCAATCATTCAACGTACCATAAGTACGCCTCATGATTACAAAATTTGCGCGCCTTGAATTTGAACTTTTTACGAGACCGTCTAAATTCAACTTTTTACGCGTTCATCAGTCATAAAATCTGTTTAGAAAGGAGAAGATCATGAACAAAAAAGCGACAGGAACAATTAAAGTAGGCGATTATCTCAAGGTGGCCGCCATTCGCTACCGCGATCGGGAGGCGATTTTTTGCTCGAGCACCGGTCGTCGATTTACCTTCATGGAACTCAACCGGCGGACCAACCAGCTGGCCAATGGTCTCATGGCAATGGGCCTTGAAAAAGGCGATACCGCGGCTTTTATCTGTACTAACCGGGTTGAAATAGTGGAAATTTATTTTGCCCTGGCCAAAATCGGTGTTATCGGCATCCCCCTGAATTATCGCCTGGCACCGGCAGAAATGATAGAACTGATCAACCACTGTGATGCCACAGCCCTTTTATTTGATCCCTGGTTCGGTGAAATCGCGACTCAGATACACGACCAGCTTCCCCGGGTTAAATATTTTGTGGGTATGGGGGACAACCTGCCCGGTTTTGCCAATGAATATGAACAATTTTTATCTGACAATCCGGATAAAGAACCGGATGTGGATGTCAGCGAAGAAGATTATCAATACCTGAATCTGACTTCGGGAACCACCGGTCTTCCCAAGGCTTACATGCTGACGCATTACAATAACGGCATTGCCTGCCCGGTGATGTCTGATCTGCACCATGTGACAAGGGAGGATGTCATCCTCACCGCCTTTCCCATCTTCGGGCGGGTGGGATTTGCCTGGTGCGCCATCGCTGTTTATGCCGGGGCCCGTAACGTCATTCACCAGTTTAATCCCCAGGAAATTTTGCCGTTGATAGAATCTGAAAAGGTAACCCTATCCAACTGGGTGCCCACCATGGCCAGTTTCGTACTGGCCCAGCCCGATGCCGGGAAATACGATGTAAGCTCGCTGCGAGCGCTTGTTTTTGCAGCATCGCCCCTGGCCTCATCCCTGCAGAAAGAGATCAAGGCAAAAATTTGCCCCAACCTCTATGAATACTACGGCCTCCAGGAAACCGGTATTCTGGTAAATATCGGGCCGGCCGAAAAAAATCGCAAACCCGATTCCGTGGGGCAGGTTATTTTTACGGCGGATATCCGGATTGTGGATGCGGAAGGCAAGGCGGTTCCCACCGGCGAAATCGGCAATATCATTGGCCGGGGCCCGGCGGTTACGGCCGGTTATTTCAAAAATGAGGAAAAAACCCGGGAAGCATTTAAAAACGGCTGGTTTTATACCGGCGATCTGGGGTACATGGACGAAGAAGGTTTTCTTTTCCTTGCAGGCCGCAGCAAAGACATGATAATATCCGGCGGTCAGAATGTGTTTGCCGTGGAAGTGGAAGATGTTCTCATGGGGCATCCGGCCGTTGCCGACTGCGCGGTCATCGGGCTGCCCGACAAAACCTGGGGCGAGGCGGTCACCGCAGTGGTGGTAAAGGTCCCGGAGGAAGAGGTCACGGAAGCGGAATTGATTGCTTACGCCAAAGAAAGAATTGCCGGTTTCAAAACACCCAAAAAAATAATAATGTACGAGGGACTGCTGCCCCGCACACCCACCGGCAAAGTCACAAAATATGTGCTTACCGACAAATATGCATCGAAGGTCTGATATCCTGTTTATTTTAACCCAGAGGTATTTTATATGAAAATGGTATTAAAACTGGTTTTAACGATTGCGGTATTGGCCGGCGTAACCCTCATTTTATTGATCGTTTACGCAACTTTGACAGATTATAAACCCGATAAAAAGACGATTGTCTTTGAAAGCAAGGCCCCCACTGTCATTCCGGCGGGGGCAGAGTTGACGTTTATGATCTGGAATATCGGCTATTGCGGTCTCAGCGCGGACATGGATTTTTTTTACGATGGCGGTAAGCAGGTCCGGACATCTGAAAAAAATGTTCGGCAAAATCTTGACGCGATAACCCGGCTCATCGACGAAAAACAGGCCTCTGATTTTATACTGCTCCAGGAAGTCGACCGTGATTCCCGTCGAAGCTATCATCTCGATGAATTCAATTCAATTTCATTGCGTTTAAAAAATTTTAAGGCGTGCTTTGCTGTAAATTATAAGGTCAAATTTGTACCGATTCCCATGACCGATCCGCTGGGCAAAGTGTTTTCAGGGCTGGCAACCTTCAGCAAACAGGTTCCAACATCTTGCGATAGATATTCATTTCCCGGAAATTACGGGTGGCCCAAGGGCCTGTTCATGCTGGACCGATGTTTTCTGGTAAACCGGTATGCGGTTTCCGACGGCAAGGAACTTCTTGTGATCAATACCCATAACTCCGCCTACGATGACGGCAGTTTGCGAAAAGGGCAGATGGATTATTTAAAGACTTTTTTAATTGATGAATATCGTAAAGGGAATTATATCATCGTCGGGGGAGACTGGAATCAATGTGCGCCTGGCTTTTCACCTGGATTTGATAAAAAACATTTCGATACCCATGAATACAGTCCCATTGCCGGGGATTATCTCCCCCCCGACTGGACATGGGTTTACGATGACAAAACGCCTTCAAACAGAAGACTCCAGACGCCTTATGATCCTGAAAAATCACTTGTTACCGTAATTGATTATTATCTTCTTTCTCCCAACATCCTAGGCGTTTCCAAACAGACCGTGAACCTTGGTTTTCAACATTCGGATCATCAACCTGTTCTGGCGAAGATGAAGTTAAAGATGAGCAATTAGCTGTTAGCTTTTATATTTGGGCATTTACCGACAATGCGATTTTCAGGGAAAAAAACTTTCGAGCGAAAAACACCATAAAAGAACACCGCTATAACGCAGTAGATGGAGACTTTTTACGACGCCGTCATTATTCAAGGAGTGCAGAATGAAACAGATCCGTTGCCTTTGTATACTGATGTTTCTGATATTTGCTGCTGTGCCGGCCGCAGATGCGGATCAAAAGATCACCATTGTTCATTCCAATGATCTGCACTCTCATTTTCTGGGGTTTTCCCCTAATATTGATTATTCTCCCTTGCAGATCCATAATGACGATACCGTGGGGGGATGGGCCAGGATTGCAACGGCCATCAAACAGATAAAACAGAAGCGAAGCAACCCGGTACTGGTGCTGGATGCCGGTGATTTTCTCATGGGCTCGCTGTTCCATATGCTCAGCCGCGAGAACGCTTTTGAACTGCAGTTGATGAAAGCCATGGGCTATGATGTCATCACCCTTGGAAATCACGAGTTTGATCTCAAACCCGCCGGTCTGGCGCGGATTCTTTCAACGGCCCATGGGCAGGGGCAGCTCCCGCCCATTGTCCAGTCCAACGCCATTTTCAGCAAGGACAGCCATGATGACGATACCCTGGAAAAGATCTTTGACAGCGGCCTTGTAAAACCCTTCCGGATAATGGAAAAAAACGGGCTGAAAATCGGTTTTTTCGGGCTCATGGGCAAAGATGCCGCCGAAGTCGCCCCTTTTGCGGCACCGGTCACCTTCGATGATCCCATTGCCTCGGCCCAAAAAATGGTCAAGCGCCTGCGCGAAAAGGAAGCGGTGGATATGGTGGTCTGCCTGTCGCACAGCGGCCTCGCTGATGACCCCAAGCGATCCGAAGATGAAATACTGGCCAGGGAGGTGACCGGGATCGATGTCATCATCAGCGGCCACACCCATACAGAAACAGATGTCCGCAGGGTAAATGAGACCATCATCGTTCAGGCCGGGTCATACGGAAGGCAACTGGGGGTACTGGACATCAACTGGTCCGGCGGCAAAGCATCCGTGCAGGCGTACCGTCTCATCCAAATCAATGATGCCATTAAAGGCGACGCCGAAATTGCAGCCATGATCACTGGCTTTGAAGATCGCATCAACCAGAAACTTCTAACCGGTAAAGGGCTTGAATTTCGCAAACGCATTGCCCATACCGCTTTTAACCTTGAAATTCGGGAAGATGAATGCAATCTGGGTAATCTTATCGCCGACTCAATCCGCTGGACCATCAATCAAGGCGCTGCCGGTGCAAATGAGCCTGAGACGCCCGTAGCAGTGGGGGTTATCAGCAACGGGGTCATTCGGGATGATATCCGGATCGGGCAAACCGGTGACATCGCGGTATGCGACGCTTTTCGTGCCATCCCCCTGGGGATTGGATTTGACGAAACAGCCTCCATGGGATACCCCCTCATCGCCTTTTATATCTACCCAAGTGAGCTTAAAAAAGCCCTGGAAATATTGACCAGTATCTATCCGATGAAAGGTGACGATTACTACCTTCAGATCTCCGGGGTCAAATTTTCATACAACCCCAACCGGATGCTGTTTGACCGGGTAACCCGGATATGGCTCGGAGATGAAGAAACCGGGTACACACCCCTGGATTACTCGGCCTCGGACAAAAGGCTCATCCGGGTTGCCGCCGATATCTACAATGCCACATTTTTAAAAATAGTGGGAAATTTTACCTGGCATGTTCTGGATATCATCCCCAAAGACGCAACCGGCAACCCTGTGGACGACCTGAAAAACGCCCGGGTCGATGCAGACCCAAAGGCCCCCGGAATTCAGGAACTAAAGGAATATATGGGGGTTATTTCGTATATTCAAAGCTTCCCCGACAGCACGGGCAACGGTCTGCCGGATGTCCCGGAAAAATACAGGGGGCCGCTGGGGCGACAGCTTGTCGAGGCGAGCTGGAATCCCTACAACCTGTTAAAACGCGGCACCTATGTAACCTGGATTGCCGTTGGTGTGCTCCTGGCAGCGCTGTTGTTCATGTTACTGATCATCGGTCTTGCCCGCCGCATCATCCGAAAATTTTAAGACGCTTTTCAGTGTGCACCCCCGTTGAGCCACTCTTTCATTAAAACAGGCGCCGGGGCGCTGGTGGCCAGGGGTTTGAACTGGCACTGCGCGTTGAGTTCAACGCCCCCTTGAATTACGGAAACAGGTCGATCCGAAGATACCACCACCACCACCACGTTTTCATGTCGGGCGGTAAATCGCAGCGCCGAATTAAACCGGGCCCCCCGGGCAAGATTTTCCCCGGATATGGACAATCCGTCCAGAATACAGGCAAAGCCATGAAGGTGCAGATCGGCACCCATATGAATCGCCCCATCGACCTTTGACAGGGATTGGGCCATGTCCAGCAAGCGAGGATCTCTAAGGTCGATGGGGGCCGCCAGCTTCTGTCCTGAAATGTCAAGGGGCTTATCATTCAGATCAATGACCAGGGTGCATCCGTATTTCAGGTCTTCCGCATGATGAACCATCCGGGAAATGGTTTGAAATATAAGGTGGGGCTCGATTGACGCATCAAGATGGCTTTCCAGCAGAATCTCTTCTAATTGTACCAGTTTCGCGCGACAGGTAGTGGAATGAAAACCACCGTCGAAAAAACTGCAGATCCGATGGCCGTTCAGGCTTAAAAAACCGTGCCCTCCCCTGAAATCAGCCGCAATGCGATACCGGGGCATGGGGCCCATGGCAATACCTGCAATACACTGCCCGTCGGAAATAAGCTGGCGCTGCGATCCTTCAACTGCCAGGAGAAGCTTACGGACATGTTTGTGATGGGCCAGGTTCGGCTGCTCATAAACGGGGAACCGGGCCAGAAAATCAAGCCCATCCAGAGCCCCCGGTTCGATAAACGCCAGTTTTCCCCTGGGCCAGGCATTTTCTTCCATTGTTTTTGAAATTTCCAGGACGGCATCTAAAATGGGATAGTTGCGCATATGAACATCCATCCCCATGGAAAAATTGAGTTCATCCACGATAAAATCGCGAACCGCGTGGGTTGCATAGGCCCGCAGCACATGCCCCGAAGTACCGGTGCAAAGCGGATGATCCGAGGCCATATCGTTGGATAAAAGCCAGGCGGCGTGCTCCAGCCACCGCTCGGTGGGGCCTATGGCGCACATGTCCGGATGGTGTTCGGTAAACCACATCTGGTAAAACACGGATTTCGACCGGCCGCCCCAGGAGATCAGACCGGCAAGATCCAGGTTTTTTTCAGGCAGGATCTGACGAGAATCTTTCATTCGATCAAGGCCGGCAGGGGGCAGTCGCCAGTCTTCATTATCCAGATAGAGTTCCCGTAAAGGCTTTTCATGACCGGTCAGAAGATTCTGCGGATCAAAGACATATATGGGATCATGGGGTGTTTCGGCATAGATCAGGGCCGACCGACTGGGGCCTGAAAAATGAGACAGGCCGTCTTGCAGGCCGTCAAATACATTAAAAATACACAGCTTCCGGGTGGATTTACTCAGCATATCAATGCTCCGGCAGGGGGTTAAACAGATACGGCGTTAACCGTTAAAGCAGTACAACTAACCAAAATAATACTACATATCATGATTGGTGATAAATTACACATGATTTTAAATTAAAATAATTTGAATGTCCAGTCAGCGATTGAACAAAGTACAATTAAATGCTTGACTTTTGATTATGCAGGCATTAATTTGATCTCCATCAAGTGATGGAAACATACATTGGGATAAAGTTGATGGAAAAGAATATATCAGCATAAGGAAAATTTTTTAATGTCATCGCCCCTTGAAAAAGCACGCCTGGCGCCGGATTCCATGAAAGCCAGGATACTGACCGCGGCCCGGGGCCTGTTCGGCAGCTACGGGTACCAGGGCACCACCACACGCATGATCGCCCAGGATGTGGGCATCGATATCTCCACCCTCTACTACCACTGGGGTGAAAAACAGGATCTTTATGAAGCGGTCATTATGGATCTCAATGATGAAATCCAGCTCAAACTGAAAGAGGTGGAAAAACGCGTTCACGGAAAATCGGTGGCTGTTCGCCTTGAAGTGGCCATCGATATGATCAGCGACTATCTGTTTGACAACCCGGAAGCATCCAACCTGATCCTGTACCGGTATTTCAGCAAAAACAAAGATGACCTGGGCATCGATATCAATGTCCCCGATTATATATCCAATATCGCCATCGCCATGGGACTGGCCATGGATAAAAAAAGCATTTCCGTCCAGGCCAAGGCCCGGGTTTTGGCCGTTTGGAATTCGGTTTTCAATTTTATATCCGGAGAAGCCTATTTCAGACCCATGCTGGATGTGGATCGCGAAAATTATATCGAACTTGTAAAAGAAACATTAAAATTTATCCTGATTCCGGCGTTTGTGCGGCAGGATTAGAATTCATTTTCATTAACCAAAGGAGGAACACAAATGGCATTAAACCTTGATTCAGTCGGAAAGAAAATCGGCCCTCTTTCCTCGGATTATACCTGGAAAGATGCAGTCCTGTACGCCCTTGGCGTCGGTGCCGGTTTTTCCGATCTGGAATACTGCTACGAAAAAGCGTTAAAAGTCATACCTAGTTTTGCCACCACCACACTCTATAATTTTATGCCCGAGTTGCTTGCCGCTTCCAATGTAAATCTTGCGGGTATTCTCCATGGCGAAGAAGAACTTATCTTTCACAACCCCATCCCGTCCGAGGGCACCATGATCACCGAGGGCAAAATCACCGATTATTTTGATAAGGGTGAAGGCAAGGGTGCCCTGGTAGTGGCCGAAAGCGAAACCCGGCATTCCAACGGCAAGCGTCTGTTCACGGCCAGAGCCACTGTGTTTGCGAGACTGGACGGTGGATTCGGGGGTAAGAACGCGCCGAAAAAGGATGTCGTTTTTCCCGATCGCGATCCTGATTTTATAGTGGATGCATCACCAACTGTTGACCAGCCCCTGATCTACCGGCTTTCAGGGGATGTGTTCCAGCTTCACGTGGACCCGGAATTTGCAAAAATGGCCGGTTTCGAGAAACCCATCATGCACGGGTTGTGTACTCATGGGTTTGCCTGTCGGGCACTGATCCAGAGCCTGATCCCCGGCGAGCCGGAAAAAGCACGGCGCATGTTCAACCGCTTTACCAAGCCCCTTTATCCGGGCATGCCCCTCAAGACACTGATCTGGAAGGTCGGTGAAGGCCAGGCCCTCTGGCAGGTGGTCAACGCCGAAACCGGCGACATCGTTATTAACAACGGCGAATTTGAGTACGGTGACATTCCTAAAAACGACATCCGCTTTGACGACAGGGTGGCCATTGTCACCGGCGCCGGCGCCGGTCTGGGACGGGTATATGCCCTGGAACTGGCCAAACGGGGCGCCAAGGTCGTGGTCAATGACCTTGGGGGGGCCCGGGACGGTTCCGGCGACAGTTCGACGTCCCCGGCAGACCAGGTTGTCGCTGAGATCAAGGCCATGGGGGGCCATGCCGTTGCCAGTTATGACAATGTGGCCACGGCCGAAGGCGGTGAAAATATCGTCAAAACAGCCCTGGACGCCTTCGGAACAGTGGATATCCTCATCAACAACGCCGGCATCCTGCGTGACAAGAGTTTTATTAAAATGACCCCGGAAAACTGGAACGCGGTTCTTGCCGTCCACCTCAACGGCGCCTACAATGTGAGCCGCCCGGCGTTCACAATCATGCGCGAAAAAGGCTACGGCCGCATCGTGATGACCACTTCGGCCGCCGGTCTTTACGGGAATTTCGGCCAGACCAACTATACCGCGGCCAAACTGGCCCTGGTGGGATTTATGAATACCCTCAAAATAGAAGGACAGAAATACAACATCAAGGTCAACACCATCGCCCCCGTGGCCGCCTCCCGGCTCACCGAAGATGTGCTGCCGCCGGATTTTATGGAAAAACTCAAACCCGAGTTTGTGGCGCCCATGACATTGTTCCTCTGTTCGGAAAAATGTCCGGTCACCGGCGCCGTCTACAATGCCGGCATGGGGTTTTACAACCGTGCGGCCATTGTCACCGGCCCGGGAACCGTTGTGGGGGACGGCATACAGGTACCGGCGGTGGAAGATATCGAGAAACAGCTTAACAAAATCTCAAGTCTCAAAAATGGCAAGGAGTATTTTCAGCTCAATGACCAGCTCGGCGATGTCATGGCGGCCTTTACAGCGCCGGCCGGCGATTCACCGGATACAGCCGGCACCACCGGTTCGGTGGCCGCTGTTTTTGAAGCCATGCCCGATGCCTTTAATGCCGATGCGGCCAAGGGCGTCGATGTGGTCTTTCAGTACAATATCACCGGTGACGGCGGCGGCGACTGGTCCTGTGTCATCAAGGACGGGGCCTGCACCATTAACGCCGGACAGCACGACAACCCCGCGTGCACCTTGAAAATGGCCGCCACTGATTTTATCGCCATGATGAACGGCTCCCTGCCGGCCATGCAGGCCTATACATCCGGCAAGCTTTTGATCACAGGTGATATCATGAAATCCCAGCTCATTGAAAAGCTGTTCAAGTTCTAATCCGTCAATACGGATCTCTGGTGACGGGTAAAAGCCGGCATGGATCTTAAACACCGGTTTTTATCCCTGACTGTTTAACCCTTTGACGAACACAGGAGAATTATAAAAATGATAGGTATTACTTCATACGGCGCCTATATTCCGCGGTTGCGACTCAACCGGTCTGCCATTGTCCAGGGAATGGGCTGGTTTGCCCCCGCCATCATGGCGGTATCCCAGGGGGAAAGATCCATGTGCAACTGGGATGAAGATTCCATTACCATGGCGGTGGCAGCGTCCCGCGACTGTCTGATCGATCAGGACAAAACAAACCTGGATGCCCTGTACCTGGCATCCACGACACTTCCCTTTGCAGACCGGCAAAACGCCGGCATCATATCGGCGGCATTGAATCTGAAAGAAGAAACCACCACCGCGGATTTCACCGCTTCCCAGAAAATCGCCACCACGGCCCTGGTGAGCGCCCTGGAATCGATCGGCAGCGGTGCGAAAAAAAATATCATGGTAACGGCCACGGATTGCCGGGAAACCAAGACCGCCTATTTTTATGAGATGTGGTTTGGTGATGGTGCCGCTTCCCTCATGGTGGGCGACACGGATGTCATCGCCGAATACAAGGGGTCTTATTCCATTTCCTGCGATTTTATCGATCATTACCGCGGCAGTCAGAACCCCTACGATTATGTCTGGGAAGAGCGCTGGACCCGGGATGACGGTTACGGCAAAATCATCCCCAAGGTGGTCAACGGCCTGTTTGCCAAGCTGGGCATCACCATGGACGATGTGGATAAACTGGTTTACCCCTGCTTTTTCAAGGGCGATCATCGCAAGATCGCCAAAAAGCTGGGCGCAGCTCCTGAAAAACTGGTGGACAACATGCACGAGGTCTGCGGTGAAACCGGTGCGGCCCATTCCTTTATGATGCTGGTTTCTGCCCTCGAGGAAGCCAAACCCGGGGACCGGATACTTGTGGCCGGTTTTGGCCAGGGGGCCAATGCGCTCTATTTTGAAGTCACGGAAAATATCACAAAACTGGCCCCGAGAAGCGGTGTGGCCGGGTCCCTGGCCAACAAAGAAACCACTGACAACTACCTTAAATGGCTGAAATTCAGGGGGTTGATCAAGACGGAAATGGGCATCCGGGCCGAGGCCCCCACCCAGACCGCCACCACGGTGTTGTGGCGAAAAAACAAAATGATCCTGGGCCTGGTGGGGGGCCGGTGCCGCGAGTGCGGCACACCGCAGTTCCCCAAAATGGACATCTGTGTAAACCCAAATTGCGGTGCCATGCACAGCCAGGACGATTATGAATTTGCCGATGTACCGGCCAAGGTCAAAACGTTTACCGGAGACATGCTGGCCGTATCCGTTGATCCACCGGCCATCTACGGGATGGTTCAGTTTGACGGCGGGGGCCGGTTGATGGCCGATTTGACAGACTGCCGGCTGGATGACGTCAAAGTCGGGTTGCCGGTGCAGATGGCCTTTAAGCGCAAGGCAGCGGACAAAGACCGCGGATTTGTGAATTATTTCTGGAAGGCTGTTCCCGTTCCCGGTGCTGCCGAAGAGATGAATAAAATTCGCTATGACGGCCGGGTGGCCATCGTGACCGGCAGCGGTGCAGGGCTGGGACGGGTCTACGCCCTGGAACTGGCAAAGCGGGGTGCAAAGATCGTGGTCAACGATCTGGGCGGGGCCCGGGACGGTTCCGGTGCAGGCTCCCAATCAGCTGCCGATAAAGTCGTCGCTGAAATCAAGGCCCTGGGCAGCGATGCCGTGGCCAGTTATGACAATGTGGCCACAGCGGAAGGCGGTGAAAACATCGTCAAGACCGCCATGGATGCCTTTGGCCGGGTGGATATCGTCATCAACAATGCCGGCATCCTGCGGGACAAAAGCTTTTTGAAGATGGAACCGGAAAACTGGCAGGCGGTCCTGGATGTGCACTTAAGCGGGGCCTATCATGTCAGTCGGCCCGCATTCAAAGTAATGCGTGAGAACGGCTACGGGCGCATCATCATGACCACTTCGGCGGCAGGACTGTACGGCAATTTCGGCCAGACCAATTATTCGGCGGCCAAAATGGGCCTCGTGGGTCTCATGAACACCCTGGAACTGGAAGGCAAAAAATACAACATCAAGGTCAATACCATTGCCCCCCTGGCCGCCTCACGGCTCACCGAAGACGTGCTGCCGCCGGAAATGTTCGAAAAAATGAAACCTGAATTCGTGGCCCCCATGGTGCTCTACCTTTGCAGTGAGCAATGTGAACACTCCGGTGATATTTTTAACGCCGGCATGGGATATTATAACCGGGCAACGGTGATGACCGGGGCCGCGACATTCCTGGGCGATGCTGAAAATCCGCCGACACCTGAAATGATTGAAGACAACTGGGATGCCATCAATGCCATGGACGCTGCCAAAGAGATCACCGATGCCAATGCGGCCATCATGGACCTGATGACACCGGCAGCCGAAGCCCCATCTGCAGCGGCAGCAGCTGACAGTGGATTGGATGTGGCCGGCATATTCGATAAAATGGCCGGTAGCTTTAACGCGGATGCCGCCGCCGGAGTGGATGTGGTGTTTCAGTACAATATCACCGGTGATGCCGGTGGTGACTGGTCCTGTGTCATCAAGGACGGGGCCTGCACCATTAAAGCCGAACAGCACGACAAACCGGTATGTACCCTGAAAATGGCGGACACTGATTTTATCGCCATGATGAGCGGCAAACTGCCGGCCATGCAGGCCTATACATCCGGCAAGCTCAAAATCGAAGGTGACATCATGAAATCCCAGCTTCTCGAAAAGCTGTTTACATTGAAATAGGAGGTATCAATCATGGCAACAGGAATAAAAGATAAAGTTGCAATCATCGGAATGGGATGCTCAAAATTCGGGGAACGCTGGGACATGGGCGCCGAAGAACTCATGGTGGAGGCATTCCAAGAGTGCATCGCCGATGCCGGCATTGAGAAAAAAGATATCGGGGCCGCCTGGCTGGGCACCTGTTTTGACAATATCAACGTGGGCAAGAGCGCTGTGCCGTTGTCCATGACCCTGCGGCTGCCGTTTATTCCGGTGACCCGGGTGGAAAATTTCTGTGCCACGGGGACAGAGGCGTTCCGCGGTGCCGTTTATGCGGTGGCGTCAGGGGCCTATGATATCTGCCTGGCCCTGGGCGTGGAAAAGCTCAAGGATACGGGGTATGGCGGCCTGCCCAGCTTTGTGGGATCGGATTCGGGCAGCCTGACCTGGCAGTGGTTTCCCAATATCACGGCCCCGGGTTCATTTGCCCAGCTGGCCAGCGCCTATGGGGCAAAATACAAGATCTCGGACAGGGATATCAAGCGCGCCATCGCCCATATATCGGCAAAGAGCCATGCCAACGGGGTCAACAACCCCAAGGCCCACCTGCGCAAGGCCGTGACCGAAGAGCAGATCATGGCATCGCCGATTATCGCCCACCCCCTGGGCCTGTTTGACTGCTGCGGGGTCAGCGACGGGGCCGCCTGCGCCATTGTCACCACCCCTGAAATCGCCAAACGTCTGGGCAAGAAAAACCTGGTGTCGGTGAAGGCCCTGCAACTGGCATTGAGCAGCGGTGAAGAAATCGGATACAATGACTGGGACGGCGACCACTTCATGACCACCAGCAAGGCCAGCACCATGGCCTACAAGGAAGCCGGTATCACCAATCCGCGGGAAGAGATCAGCATGATGGAAGTCCATGACTGTTTTTCCATCACCGAACTGGTCACCATGGAGGACCTGCATATCTCCGAGCGGGGTAAGGCGGTCAAGGATGTCATGGACGGGGTATTTGATATGGACGGTCAGGTCCCCTGCCAGGTGGATGGCGGGTTAAAATGTTTTGGCCATCCCATTGGCGCTTCCGGTCTGCGGATGATTTATGAAATGTACCTGCAGCTCCACGGGCGGGCCGAAGACCGGCAACTGGCGGATCCCCGGTACGGCCTGACCCATAACCTGGGGGGGTTCCCGGCAATGAATGTCTGCAGTATTTCCATTGTCGGCCGGTATGACGAATAAATGACGGATGTCACCGGGTCGGGGATCGCTGGGAAGCATTTGCGTCTGCGATTCCCGGCCCGGAACAAGGGGAGAAACAAATGTTTGAACTGACCAAACCGCAAAAACAGATCCAGAAAGCGGCCCGGGCCTTTGCCAAGGGTGAATTTGACAAGGAACTGGCCCAGGAGATGGACAAAGGCCATGCGTTTCCCACCAAAATCTGGAAAAAAGCCGCAGATCTGGGATTTGTCGGCATTCATTTTGCCGAGAAATACTCGGGGGGCGGCATGGGACTGCTGGAAAACACCCTGATTGCCGAAGAATTCTGCCGCCGGGACTCCACCATCGGCATGGCCCTGACCAGCGCCGGTTTTGCGGCCGAATGTCTGGTACGATTTGCCCAAGAGGAGCTGAAGGCCAAATTCCTGCCGCCCGTGGCCGAAGGACAACTGCTGTCCGGCGGGGCTTTTACCGAACCGGGCAAAGGCATTGATATCTCGGATTTGAAAACAACTGCAATCGTCCAGGACAATGACTGGGTCATCAACGGCACCAAAATCTGTATGACCAACGGCGGCGAGGCGGGATTTTATGTTGTTTTGTGCCGCACGGATCCAGATGCCGAGGCGGCCAGAGGCTTGAGCATGTTTCTGGTGGAGGCGGACAGAGAGGGCCTGACCATCCGAAATGCCGGAGACAAACTCGGGTCCCGCATGGTGGCCAGTGCTGAAATCACATTTGAAAATGTCAGGGTGCCGGCAACCCACCTGATCGGAAAGCAGGGGCAAGGCTATGATCAGGCCCGGCAGTTTGATATTGAATGCCGGTTGCTGATAGCCGCCCAGTCTCTGGGCATTGCCCTGGGGGCGCGGGACCGGGCCCTGGAATATGTCAAGGGCCGGGAGCAGTTCGGTAAAAAAATCGCCCAATTCCAGATTACCCAGCACAAGTTTGCCGATATGGCCACCAAAATCGAAACCGCCCGGCTGTTGACGTATAAAACCGCCTGGGATTTTGACAAGGGCCGCAAAAGTGCCCATGGGGCTGCCATGGCCAAAATCGTATCGGCCCGGGCCGCGCTGGAAGTGGCGGATGAAGCGATTCAGCTTCACGGCGGATATGGATATATGACCGAATACGATGTGGAGCGGTTTTATCGGGATGCCAAAATTGCCGAACTGTACGGCGGCAACAAGGAAGCTTTGAAAAATATCATCGGCCGGGCCGTCGTGGGCAAGATTAAGTAACTCAGCTATAAGCTGTTAGCTATTAGCTAGCGGCTAACAGCTAAGGGGACAAAGATGGAAATATTGCAATTTACGGAAAAGCACCATGATTTTCGCAAACGACTGAAGGCATTTCTGGCCGAATCGGTCATTCCCCATGTGGATCAATGGGAAAAAGAAAAAATCGAGCCCCGGCAGATTTGGCAGAAAATGGGCCAAAACGGATTCTTATGCACCGACATAAGCCCGGAGTACGGTGGGTTAGGCGGTGATTTCCTCTACACCGTCATTGTCGGTGAAGAGATGGCCGGCACCAACCATACCGGCCTGGCCGCCGGGTTGCACAGCGATGTGGTGGTGCCCTATATCAACAGTTTCGGCAATGCCGACCAAAAACGGAAATATCTTCCCGGATGCGTGTCCGGGGATATCATCACCGCCGTGGCCATGACCGAACCGGATGCGGGCAGCGATCTGGCCGGAATGACCACAACCGCCGTGGAAGAAGGTGACGAAGTGGTCATCAACGGCGCCAAAACCTTTATTTCCAACGGTATCAACTCAGACCTGGTGGTGGTCGCGGCCAAAGACCCTGCCGTGGAAAATCCCTATCAGGCCATTTCCCTTTACCTGGTGGAAGGCGGGACAAAAGGGTTTGAAAGGGGACGTCACCTCGAAAAAATGGGGTGGTGGAGCCAGGATACGGCGGAACTGTTTTTTACCGGTTGCCGAATCCCCGTGGCCAATCGCCTGGGAGACAAGGGCACCGGTTTTTTGATGCTCATGCAGAAACTGCAGCAGGAGCGACTGGTGACATCCATCGGTGGGGTTACGGCAGCGGAAAAGATTCTGGAATGGACCATCGATTACTGCAAATCAACGCCCGAAAATGCAAAACCCATCTCCAAATACCAGGCCAACCAGTATACCCTGGTGGAAATGGCCACAGAGGTCAAAATCGGCCGTACCTTCATGGAAAAACTGGTGGTGGACCACATGGAGGGAAAGGATGTGATCATTGAAACATCCATGGCCAAATACTGGACCACAGAGATGGCCAAACGCACCGCCGACCGGGCCCTGGATCTTTTCGGGGATGCGGGTATCCTGGAGACCTGCCCCATTGCCAGAGCATTTCGGGATGTGCGGGTCATGTCCATCTTCGCCGGCACCAATGAGATCATGAAGGGTATAGCCGCTAAATTCATGGGGCTTTGATGGGTGACGGTCTCGTAAAAAGTCCAACTCCTGCGTTGTGCTGCAGCCCGCAATCATTCAACGTACGATAAGTACGCCTCATGATTACAAAATTTACACGCCTTGAATTTGAACTTTTTACGAGACCGTCTAAAGCTGATTTTTTACGATAGAATCTTGATGGACAGGGAAGGAAAAATGAACCGGCAGGAACAGACCCTCACACAAATCGATGCCCTTTTCCACCCGCGCGCCGTTGCCATTGCAGGATTGCCCAGGGGGATGAAAACCGGCAAGCTTTTCCTCATGGCCCTGCTTGACCAGGGGTTCAAGGGCCCCATCTATCCGGTCAACCCCGGGGCCGGGACCATCGACGGTCTAACGGCCTATGCCAGGATAACCGATATCCCCGGCCCGGTGGACCTGGTCATCGTACTGGTCCCCCATGGTCACACCCTTGCCGTAGTCCGGGACTGTGCGGCAAAAGGCGTCAAGGGAATCGTTCTGTTTACCTCGGGCTACCGGGAAACCGGCACCAAAGAAGGGTCCGATTTACAGGATGAACTCCTGCAAACGGCCAGGGCCGCAGGTATTCGCATCATCGGCCCCAACGGCATGGGGCTCTACTGCCCTGAAACAGGTCTCAGCTTTTTTCCGCAGCTCTCCCGGGATCCCGGCCCTGTGGGCATGATTTCCCACAGCGGCTCCCTGTCGAATATCTTGGGCATTATGGCCCCTGAAAAAGCCATCCGTTTCAGTAAAGTGGTCAGCCTGGGAAATGAGTGCGACCTGTCTGTGGCGGATTTTTTAGGTTATTTGGCCCGGGATTCAAAAACCCATGTGGTCGGTGGATATATAGAAGGTATTCAGCACGGTCCGGCCATGCTTGCGGCCCTTAAAGCAACCTCTTTGATAAAACCGGTGGTATTATGGAAAGTCGGTCTGACGGCAGAAGGCGCACGGGCCGCATCGTCTCATACCGGGGCCCTTGCCGGAACGAAAAATATCTGGGAAGGGGTTGCCCGCCAGGGGGGCGCTGTAACCGTCACCGGGATTGAAGCCTTCATCGACACCCTGATGGGATTTTCCCTGCTGCCCCAGGGGCTTGGGCGGCATATCGCCATCCTTTCCGGACCCGGTGGCCTGGGGGTTTCAGCAGCGGAAGCCTGTGGCAGCCATGGGCTGGCACTGGCAGGCCTGTTGCCCGAAACCCGGTCAACGCTGGCCGAATTTATCCCGACCACCGGCACCAGTCTGCGCAATCCCATTGATGTGGGCCTGTCCGCCAGCCTGGATATCAGCATCTATGCCCGGGCGGCCCACTGCATTGCCGCCGACCCCGGGGTGGATGCCGTCATGGTCATCGGTGCCGGATTGACAGGCGAGGCCAATGAAGATTATTTCCAGGCCATGGTCCATGCGCATCAAACATCGGGCAAGCCGTTTATGATCGTCAACATCCCGGGATTTGCACCGGAACTGGGCCGCCGTTTCTGTGAAGAGGGCCTTGCCTTTTTCGATTCCGCCGAGCGGGCCATTGCCACCTATGCCCGGGTGCGGCGATATCAGCGCTGGCGAGGGATTAAAGCTGATGGTAGCAACCCGTCATGACAAACGAATACGGCACTACCATAAACCGAATCATTAAACCCAAATAAACGGTAGGGCCGTCCTACGCGGCGGCCTGAATATTTTTTTAGAGGTGACATATGAACTTGATTGAAAAGGCTGTCAAAGAAGGGCGGAGCGCCCTGTCCGAGTATGAATCCAAACAGGTTCTGGCCCAATATGGTGTCCCCTGCACCCGGGAAACACTGGTCACAACCCTTGCGGAACTGGACAGTGCAGCCGGAAAAATCGGTTTCCCACTGGTCCTCAAAGGCTGCGCCGCGACCATTGCACACAAAACCGAAAAGAACTTGATCCGGGTGGACATCCGTAACAAAGACGAGGCCATTGCGGCTTTTGGAAAAATCACAGCTGAAATGACCGGATCAGACGGTGGCGTTCTGGTGCAGGAGATGATCAAGGGACCCCGCGAACTGGTGGTGGGACTGACCCGGGATGCCCAGTTCGGTCCCTGCGTCATGTTTGGCCTGGGGGGTATATTTACAGAAGTACTGGAAGATATCAGTTTCCGGGTAGCGCCCCTGACAAAAAAAGACGCCATGGAGATGATGCATGACATCAAGGGACACAAAATACTGGGGGCCATCCGGGGAATGGCCCCCGCCGATATGGAAATGCTGGCGGATATTCTGATCAATGTGGGGCGGATCGGCCTGGAAAACAAGGCCGTCAAGGAGATCGATATCAACCCTGTGATTCTGTCAAAAGGAAAACCCATTGCCGTGGATGCGCTGGTGGTACTCGAAGGAGTGAAGAGTGAGAAGTGAAAAGTGAAGGAATTCTCCCTATTGGTGGGCACAGCCCACCCTACGATTCACCACCGAGTTAATCTGTCCCGGTTAAACAAAAAAAGCAGTTTCACAGGGCAGGCAGATTACAATGCATCTTGGTTTATGGCGGTTGGGTTTCATGTTCAGGCCATTGTAGGGTGGGCTGTGCCCACCAAAAGACAGAGCGCAGCGATACCATAAATTTTCACTTCTCACTTTTCACTATTCAATTAATAGGGTGGTACCACAAGTTTTCAGTTTTCACGTCAGGGGGGACTTTTTACTATGACAACCATACCCGTCACCCACAAAGTGGGACGGCACTGTGCCAGCACGAGCATACGGGACATGATGAACCATTATGGCACCGGGTGGAGCGAGGCCATGTGTTTCGGGATCGGTGCAGGTCTGGGCATATGGTATCTTGATATGCCTGACGGTTCCATGTCACGACTGATGCACACGCGCAGTGCCGATCTTGAAAAAGCGTTTTTCAACCGGATCGGTCTTGATTTTAAATGGGAACGGCACACGGACGCTGCTGAAAGCGAAAAAATGCTGATCCGACGGCTGGACCAGGGCCGGCCGGCCCTGCTGCGCACGGACATTTATCATCTGCCGTATTATAAAACCAATACCCATTTCCCCGGTCATGCCATCGTGGCCTGGGGATATGACCTGCAGCAACAGGTCTTCCGGATAACCGATACGGAACGAACGGCGCCGATTGATGTGGCGTTTGCCGATATGCGATGTGCCCGCTACGCCAAAGGCGGATTTTTCAACATGACCGGCGATATGTTTGCCCCCGCAAATCTGACTGTGCCTGAAAATATGCCCGAGGTTGTTGAAGATGCCGTTCTGACCCAGAGCCGTCTGATTATGGACGATTCTGACGATTTTCAGGGCATCGCCAGCCTGGACAAATGGGAAAAAGAGCTTGACCAGTGGAAAGCGTTTCCCGACTGGCAATGGACGACCCGGTTTACCTATCAGGTGATTGAAAAACGCGGCACCGGCGGCGGCGGCTTCCGGCTGATGTATGCCGATTTTCTGCGCGAGGCCGGTGACTATCTTCCGGCAATTGCCGAAAACGGCCTGCCCGATCAGATGCAGACGGTGGGCCTGGCCTGGCGGGAACTGGCCTATGCCCTCAAGCGGGCATCGGACGACAAAAAACCGGATTTCAGGGAAGTCGCCGTGGCCATACAGACGGTTCAAAAACTGGAAAAGGCGTATCACCGGGCAGTCATAGGGCTCCTGGACAGATAGCTAATCAATTAAAAACTGCTTTCACCATGAAGCTTCATGGTAAAAAAACAGAGGTTGTTTGTATTAAATTAATGGCATTTGCTAACAGCTAATGGCTGATCTCCAAAGGAGGCATGATGGCAACCTATGATGCAATCGTAATCGGCGCCGGAAACGGCGGCCTCACCGCATGTGCCACCCTGGCCCGGCGCGGCGTGAACGTCCTTTTACTGGAAAGGCACAACATCCCCGGCGGCTGTGCCACCAGTTTCTGCCGCGGCCGGTTTGAATTCGAGGTCTCTCTGCATCAGCTCAGCGGGCTGGGCAGTGTTGAAAAACCGGGGCCGCTGCGGGGAACATTGACGCGTCTGGGGGTCATGGACCAGCTCGAATTTGTCCAGATGCAGGATCTCTACCGGGTCATCGTGCCGAACCGGCTCGACCTGACACTGAAACCCGACCTGGGTGAGATGATCGCCGAACTGCAAAAACAATTCCCCCATGAAAAGGAGGGCATCGCCGGTTATTTTGATTTTCTCTATCAGCTTTTCATGCAGGTGATCGGTGTCTTCTATCTCAAAGACCCGGACGTCAGCCGGGAAAAATATCCGCTTTATTATCAATATGCGTTAAAAACAGTCGCTGACGTTATGCCGCGGTTTATTCATGACCCGCTTTTGCAGGCGGCCGTATCCCCCTACTGGAGCTACATGGGACTGCCCCCCCGATACATGTCCATCGTCGATATGGCGGCCATGTTTTTTGCCTATCTTGAATTCAAGCCCTATCATCTCAAAGGCGGCTCCCAGTCTCTTTCCAACGCCCTGGCCCATTCGATCATCGAAAATGGCGGCACCATCCGGTTCAACTGCAAGGTCCAAAAAATCATCGTCAAACAGGGGGCGGTCCAGGGGGTCATCACCGAAGCCGGAGAAGAGATTTCAGCCCAATACGTGATTTCCAATGCGTCCAAAATCAGCACCTATGTCGAGATGATGGACACAGACCAGGTCCCGGAGGCGGTCACGGCACAGATAAAACAGTGCACCCTTAGCCAGTCGGCCTTTACCCTCTATATGGGTCTGGACTGCGAGCCTGGTGTCCTGGGCCTGACCCAGTCCACCAATTTCATCCTTGGCACTACAGATCCCGAAATCGCCTACCGGAAAATGAAAGTAAGGGATATTGACGATGACGATACCATGGTGTTGAGCTGTTACAATCTCATCGATCCGGATTTTTCGCCGGCCGGCACCTGCCAGGTGGCCATGGTCACCCTCAAGTACGGGGATACCTGGCTGAAGGTACCGCCGGCCGAATATGCCGCGGAGAAATACCGGATAGGAGATGCCATGCTCAAGGTGGCCGAAAAAGTTTTTCCGGGCCTGCGCGATCATATCGAGGAGATGGAAATCGCAACGCCCCTGACCCATCTGCGTTACCTGGGGCATCCAAAAGGAGCGATCTACGGTTTTGACCACCATATTAAAAATTCGGAACTCTTTGTGCCGCCCCAGTCATCTGTTCGGGGCCTGTACAGCGTCGGGGGGTGGATCGGGTATAACGGGTACCAGCCGACACTGGATTCAGGGGTCATGGCCGCAAAAGCCCTGATCGCCGACATGAACGCCTGACAGGAGGATTGCCATGCAGACAGAAATCGTCAAACAGCTTGACGGCTACACCGATATTGTTGAAGAGATCAAAATCGCAGAAAAATACGGGTCGGATTTTTCTGCACAAAAAAACGAGGTGACCGATTTTATCAACCGGCTTCATCCGGCCAGAATACCGCTGCAGATCAGCCGCATCATAACAGAAACCCCTTCCAGTGCCACGTTGCGCTTAAAGGCGGTCAATGGCCGTCTGCCGCCCTTTCAGGCCGGTCAGTATATCACGCTTTTCCTTCAAATCGGTTCGATCCGGACCAGCCGCCCCTACAGTATTTCCTCTTCTCCATGCCAGACCGGATACTGGGATATCACCATCCGTCGGGTAGAAAAGGGGCTGGTATCCGGCTATCTGCTGGATGATGTTGCCAAAGGCGATATTCTGGAAAGTTCGGGGCCCCAGGGAAACTTTTATTTCAATCCCATCATGCATGCCAAAACCATGGTATGTCTTGCCGGCGGCAGCGGCATCACCCCTTTTATGAGCATGCTGCGTGAAATTGCCGATGGCGCCCTGGACCGCGCCGTCTATCTTTTTTACGGCAGTAAAACCATGGATGACATTATCTTTCATGCCGAGATCACGCGCCTTGCACAGCAGTTTCCAAACATACACTATATCCCGGTCATTGAAAATGCCGCCGGTGATAATACCTGCGAAACCGGTTTTATTACCGCCGGGGTGATAACAAAAGCCCTGGAAAGGATCGATGATAAATCCTTTTTTATCTGCGGGCCCCAGGCCATGTATGAATTCTGTCTGCCGGATCTGGAAAAAATGGGGGTCCCAAAGACCAAAATCAGGCGGGAAATGTTTGGTGCCCCCCTCAACATTTCCGAATATCCGGGATGGCCGGCGGATGTCACACCCGATACTTTTTTTGAAGTCAGGGTCAAAGACGACAGGGTATTCAAGGCCCGCGCCGGCGAATCATTACTGACGGCGCTGGAGAAAAACCGTTTGTTTCTTCCCGCCCTCTGCCGTTCCGGCGAATGCAGCATGTGCCGGGTCAAAATCCTTTCCGGTCATGTATTCCAGGCCCCGGGGGCCCTGGTGCGCAAATCGGATCGTCAATTCGGGTATGTGCATGCCTGTGTTTCCTATCCCATCGATAACCTGACCATACTGTTGTAAAGCCCATTCAAAGGAGACCATGGATGTCTGAAAATCATATTCTGAAAACAAAAAAGAAAAACATTTTTTACCTGACCTTGAATCGCGAGCAAAAGCGAAATGCCCTGACCTTTGAAATGCTGCAGGAGATCTGTGAAACCATTGAGGGCCTCATCACTGATCCGGATATCCGGGTGGTGATCATCCGCGGTCAGGGCACCGTGTTCTCATCGGGTATCGATTTTAACTCCCTGGGCGCACTGGTGGGCCGGTTCATGACCGATGCGGCAGCCGGCGGTGCCCCCATCCGTGCGGATATCAGCCGATTCCAGCACTTTCTCAACCGGCTGGAAGCCATGGAAATTCCCATCATTTGCGCCATGCACGGCGGGGTGTTCGGCATGGCCGTGGAACTGACCCTGGCCTGCGATTTTCGGCTCATGAGCACGGACTGCATCTGGGGACTGCCCGAAGCAAAATTCGGCCTCATCGCTGACCTGGGCGGGACGGCCCGGCTGTCCAGAATGCTCAGTCCGTCCAGGGCCATGGAGATCCTCATGACGGCCCGGAATTATACCGCGGCCCAGGCCCTGGAATGGGGGCTGGCAGCCTATGTCTATCCCACCCGGGAAGCCCTGTACGCGGCAGCGGACAGCCTGGCCATGGATATCATCAAAATGGCCCCCCTGGCCGTGGGGGCCGTTAAAAAGGTCGTCAACAAGGGAGAGGGTGTGGATCTGATGACCCACCTGGGCATGGAAGTCGACATGCAGAGTATGTTGTTAAGATCACATGATTTTCAGGAAGGCATTGCCGCTTTAATGGAAAAAAGACCCCCCGTCTGGCAAAAAAAATAGGAGAAAAAGAGATCATGACCAACGAAGAGATGAAAGCCATCGCCGAAATGACCATTGACGGCATCCCCGCCATCAAGCGCACCGGGATCCGGGTACTCGACATCCGACCGCGCTACACGAAAATTTTGATGCCCCTTGAAGGCAATGTCAACCATGTGGGCATGATGTATGCCGGCGCCCTGTTTACCATCGGGGAAATTCCCGGCGGTATTTTACACCTGGCCTCTTTTGATGTGAACCGGTTTTTTCCCATCGTCAAGGAAATCAACATCCGTTTTCGCCGCCCGGCCACCACCGATGTCACCCTTGAAATGGCACTTGACGCCGATCAGGCCGACCAGATTCAGGCTGAAGCCGAAGAAAAGGGCAAGGCTGATTTCTCTCTGGAAATGGAGATCAAGGATGCCGCCGGTGAAGTGGTCTCCATGATCAATGGCACCTGGCAGATTCGGAAAATCCAAAAATGATGGCGTCGCAAAAAGTCTCCATCTACTGCGTTATAGGAATTTTACAGAGACTCGACATACCATATGTATGCCTTCGTCCCTGGAAAATCCCTATGCCGTGTGTATGAAGATTTCTACATAGCCATCTCAAATACTTTTTACAAGCTGATAAAAAAGGAACAGTGAAGACTTAAGGCATTTTGCCGATTTTATTTATAAAAAGACAGGGCGAAGCGATTCCACAAATATTCAATTTAAATCAGTAGTCAATAATAACAAGAGGAGCTAACCATAAGATGGCACAAGTCATTGCAGACCGCCGGGACGTTGATTTTGTCCTGTACGAACAACTGGAAATAGAGAAGCTGTGTAAAACCGAAAAATACAGTGGCTTTAACAGAAAAACCTTTGATATGATTATTGCCGAGGCCCGGAATCTGGCCATCAAGGAGATATTGCCGACGTTTTCCGAAGGTGACCGCCAGGGACTTGTCTTTGAAAACGGGACCGTCCGAATGCCCGACTGTTTTCATCGGGCCTACGACCTTTTCAAGGAAGGGGAATGGATCGCCCTTACTGCGGCCCCCGAACTCGGCGGTCAGGGGCTGCCCGCAGTGGTGGGCCAGGCCGTGGTGGACTATTTTTTAGGGGCCAATTATTCACTGGCACTTTGTGCCTGGGGCGGTTTCGGGGCAGGGGAACTGGTGGAAGCCTTTGGCACCCCCAAACAGAAAGAACTCTTCCTGAAAAAACTGTATTCCGGTGAGTGGGGCGGCACCATGGCCCTCACCGAGTCCGACGCCGGTTCGGATGTGGGGGCACTGACCACTACAGCGGTAAAAAATGACGACGGTACCTATACCATTACCGGCAGCAAAATTTTCATCACCAATGCCGAACAGGACCTGACTGACAACATCATCAACCCGGTCCTGGCGCGCATCGAAGGGGCACCTGCCGGCACCAGGGGCATCTCTTTGTTTCTCGTTCCCAAAATATGGGTCAATGAAGACGGCACCCTGGGAGAGCCCAACGATGTGGTCTGCACCGGCATAGAGGAAAAGATGGGCATGCACGGCAGCCCCACCTGTTCTCTGACCTTTGGCGGCAAAGGCAACTGCCGGGGCTTGCTGCTGGGGGAGGAAAACAAGGGCATGCGGGCCATGTTTCACCTGATCAACAATGCCCGGCTCATCGTGGGCGCCATCGGCTTTACCAATGCATCCACCGCCTACCTGTATGCCGCCAATTACGCCAAACAGCGCGTTCAGGGACGCACACTTGAAAACGCCATGAATCCGGACGCGCCATCGGTGACCATCGTCCAGCATCCGGATGTCCGGCGCATGCTCATGTGGATGAAATCCCATGTGGACGGCATGCGAAGTCTGCTTTATTACGGCGCCCATCTGCTGGATCTGGAAAAACTGGCCGACACCGCCACAGAACGCGAATACTACGGGAATCTGCTGTCCCTGCTCACACCGGTGATCAAATCCTTTTGCACGGACTGCGGTTTTGAAGTCTGCTCCGAAGCCATGCAGGTACTGGGTGGGTAT
The DNA here is from genome assembly GCA_942490765.1 of uncultured Desulfobacterales bacterium. Classification (GTDB taxonomy): domain Bacteria; phylum Desulfobacterota; class Desulfobacteria; order Desulfobacterales; family 4572-123; genus 4572-123. Next base: position 36,392 of record CALNYM010000027.1, read on the forward strand.
GGGTACACAAAGGATTTTCCCATTGAACAGCATTTGCGGGACGTTCGCATCGCCGCCATTTACGAAGGTACCAACGGCATTCAGGCCATGGATCTGCTGGCCCGCAAACTGGGTATGCAAAAGGGCATGGTGTTCATGAATTACCTGCAGGAAATTCAAAAAACGGTGACCCGGGCAAAGGATTCACCGGCCACGGCGGATCTGGCCGACAAGGTCAAAAAAATTGCCGACAAACTGGGCGAAACCGCCATGCATATGGGTAAGACCGCCATGTCACCGGAATTTAAAACCGCATTTGTGCATGCCACACCCTTCCAGAGAGCCATGGGAGAAGTCACCCTGGCCTGGATGCTGCTGTGGCGGGCCGCCATATCCGCTGAAAAACTCACAAACGGTGCCAAAAAGAAAGATGCCGTATTCTACGAAGGACAGATCCATACGGCCGCCTTTTTTATCAATGCCATTTTGCCGATAACCGCCGGCAGGATGGATGCCATCCAGGCTGGCGACGCGTCGGCCCTGGAAGCTGCTGAGGCTATTTTCGGCGGATAAGTTTGATGGCGTCGTAAAAAGTCTCCATCTACTGCGTTATAGGGATTTTCCAGAGACTCGACATACCACATGTATGCCTTCGTCCCTGAAAAATCCCTATGCCTTGTATATGAAGATTTCTACTTAGCCATCTCAAATACTTTTTACGCGTTCAGCAAGTTTGATGGCGTCGTAAAAAGCTTTTTCAGGCCGCACATGGCCATATATCCGAAAGGAACTCGCTTATATGGCGAATACGCCTGATTATGTTCAATAACCATTAATTTTAAAATGTTACTGGCTAAAATGACTATCGAGTTCCTTAGAAGTCGGATTTAGACGGTCTCGTAAAAAGTTTAAATTCAAGGCGTGGAAATTTTGTTATCATGAGGCGTAACCATCGTACATTGAGTGATTGCGAAAAGCAGCGCAACGCAGGAGTTGGACTTTTTACGAGACCGTCAAGGTTAAAGGTTGTTTTGTCTGAAGGACTGCTGTCTATTTAATGGAACCTTCAGGCTTCAACCTTATCCGGATCCCCCTGCCTTTCCCATGGCCGTCAGATCAGGGCGTCATAAGTTCCAATTCACCGCCCATGATTTATTTTGCTATTTCATTTTTTCCTTGATCCAATTTATCTTTAATACTAAACAACCGTAAGCTTAAAAGCATTCACCCTGACCCGGATAAACCGGTGCTGTTGAAAAGGCATACGCTGCAAACAACAAATTACAAGCACCCAATAACAAACAAACTCCAAATAACACCGTCCAAATCTCAAACATGACCGTATCGAACCGGATTTTAAAAAGCAGTAACAAAGGAAACGGCATATGGCACCCACACGAAGTACACGTTCACCTATGATACGACTGCGTGTGGCATGGCGCTGGCTTGCATTTTGCCTGATATTCGTCCTTCAGCCGGGCAGCCTACCGGCAGCAAACACGAGCCGGAATGCCTCACCCCCCGCGTCCCCCATTGTCATACCCAATCTCGCCCAGCAGGATCTCGCCTCACCCCGTCTCGCCTCTGACAGAAACCTTGACCACCATAAAGGCATCCTTATTGTCGGCGGGGATGACAGTTTCCCGCCTTATGAATTTCTGGATAAAAATGGACAACCCGCCGGTTACAATGTCGACCTTACCCGGGCCATTGCCAGCCACCTGGGCCTGACCGTGGATATTCGGCTCAAACCCTGGGCTGAAATACGGGCGGATCTGGCAAAAAACAAAATCGATGTGCTTCAGGGCATGGTCTACTCTTCCAAGCGCGATGAAATCTTTGATTTTTCTCCTGCACACACCCTTATCAGTCATGCCATTGTGGTAAGGACGGACTCAAAAATGCCCGATAGCCTGGCATCGCTTTCCGGCAAATCGATTTTAGTCCAGAAAGATGACATTATGCATGATCTTGCCATCCAAAAAGGGTATGCATCTCAAATTATTCCGGTAGAAACGGCGGAAAAAGCCCTCGGTCTGCTGGCCGCCGACCGCTACGACTGTGCACTGGTCACAAAAGTGCCCGCTCTTTATTTGATCAAAAAACACGGCTGGAAAAATCTCAAAGTTTCCAAAGCATCCATGGTTGAGCTGGAATATTGTTATGCGGCGGCAAACGGTAATGATGTACTGCTTGCCAAATTATCAGAAGCGCTGACAGCCATCAAGGCATCCGGTGAATATCAGAAGATTGCTTCCACATGGCTGGGTGTTTATGAAAAGCCGACCATCGGCTTTCAGGATATTCTCAAATATTCTGCCTACGCCCTCACGCCCATTCTCCTCCTGCTGATGGGGGTGTTTTTCTGGTCCCGAACCCTGCAGCGCAAGGTCACAGAGCAGACAACAGAGCTCAGAGCCAAAGTCACCGAACGCAAGCGGGCAGAAAAAGCATTGCTCTACCGTATTGAACTGGAAGAACTCATCGCTGACGTTTCAGCAAAATTCGTCGGCATTTCCCAGGACAGAATTGACCATGAGATAAACCGGACATTAAAACGGGTGGGCCGGTTTACAGGTATTGACCGCAGCTATCTTTTCATGCTTTCTGACAATGGTGCTGTTATAAACAACACGCATGAGTGGTGTGCTCCGGGCATTGTGCCACAGATCGAAAGCCTGCAAAAGCTACCGGTGTCTACCTTTCCGTGGTGGATGGACAAGCTCCATCGTAATGAAATTATGCATATTCCCTGTGTAGACGACCTGCCCGCCGAAGCCAATACCGAAAAGGGGCTTCTCCAATCCCAGAACATTCAATCTTTGCTTTCCGTGCCACTGATTTTTGGATCGACACTGACAGGATTTATCGGTTTTGATGCCGTACGAACGCCAAAAAACTGGTCAAAAATGGATATAACCCTGCTCCGAACACTGGGCGACATCATCGCACAGACATTGGCGCACAAACAGATGGAACAGGAACTGCAGAAAATGCATCGGCTTGAATCCATCGGCACGCTGGCGGGCGGCATTGCCCACGATTTCAACAATATCCTCATGGGGCTGTTCGGCAATATCGCGCTGGCCAAAGAAACGCTTGCCAAAGGTCACCCGGGCTTCAAGCCCCTTGAAGAAGCGGGAAACTCCATGAACCGGGCAATCCGCCTTACCCGGCAACTGCTGACCTTTGCAAAGGGCGGGGCACCGGTCAAAGAAAACATCAATTTTGCCAGCCTTGTAGAGGAAGTCACCCAGTTTGATCTTACCGGCAGCAATGTAAAGGTTATTTTTAAAAAACCTCAAAACCTCTGGATAGCAAGGGGGGACAAGGGGCAGTTGCAGCAGGTTTTCTCCAATCTCACCATAAATGCCAACCAGGCAATGCCAGACGGGGGGCACCTGTACATCACTCTGGAAAATGAAGATATCCCAGAGGAATCGTTGCTGAATCTCACTCCCGGGGAATATATCAAAGTCACGGTACGAGATGAGGGCACAGGAATAGACAAACAACATCTGGACCGGATATTCGACCCTTATTTTACCACCAAACAGACCGGCAGCGGCCTGGGACTGGCAACGGTCTATTCCATTTTGAAAAGGCACGGCGGTAATATCAGTGTTGAGTTCACAACTGGGCAGGGGAACGACCTTTACACTTTATTTTCGGGCTTCTAAGTCATCAACAATGCCGGAACCGGCCCGGCGCCTTTCAGGAACAGCCGAACCACAAACAAGCGGCCAGCATACTGGTGATGGATGATGAAGAAATGGTCCGTGAGGTGACCACGCAGATGCTCAAAAAATTTGGTTTTGCAGTTGAAACTGCATCCGACGGCAAACAGGCCGTTGAAATGTACAAACAGGCCATGGAGGCCGGGAACGCCTTTGATGCACTGATTATGGATCTTACTATCCCCGCTGGAATGGGCGGAAAGAAAACCCTTGAAAACATTTTAAAAATCGACCCGAAAGCAAAAGCCATTGTTTCCAGTGGATATGCCGATGACCCTGTTATGGCAAACTATACCCAATATGGATTTAAGGGCATTGCCCCAAAGCCGTACACCATGAACCACCTCCATGAGGTCGTAAATCGGGTTCTTGGAAATTGACGGTCTCGTAAAAAATCTCCATCTGCTGCGTTATAGGGATTTTCCAGAGATTCGACATACCATATGGTTGCCTTCGTCCCTGGAAAATCCCTATGCCTTGTATATGAAAATTTCGACTTAGCCATCTCAAATAACGTTTACGCGTTTTTCTGGTTCCCATGCGCCTGCGTGGGAACGCGTATCTACACTACCATTTTGTACAAACATCAAACAACCCGTCCTCCCTGGTGTAGTTCGGGCCGGTCCATGTATCCGCGTTCAAACATATAGCGGCTTTTGCCTATTTACGCCCTGTATGCATTCCCACGCAGGAACGTGGGAACGAGAAAAAACACTTATGAATGATAAATAGGGATACAACAATGCTGAATGAGGGTGCGCCCACGCGCTGCCGATTTCAAGTGGTGTTGCTTCATCGTAGGGTGGGCTGTGCCCACCAATAGGTAGAGCGCAGCGATGCCATACTCATCACTCACGACTTTCATAAAAAATTCTGTAACCGTTTCAGGCATCATCACGACTCCAATAACAGACACTGCTGGAAACAAAATTAATCGGCAGCCGTCTGTTCTCCTCATGTTTTCGGTGCGGCAAAAACCGCATAAGGGCATGCGGGTTCTGCCGTACCGAAACAGAACCTGAAGAAATAAATTTCGTAAAGCAACACCGTATCGGACATTTTATCGAAACAAAATGTATCAAAAAGAAAGGAATAAAAAATGAACCTCAGTAAAAAATTTGCAATGGTATTGACAGTTGTGATAGGTCTGGCCTTAACTTCGACGGCAAATGCCCAATTCGGACATGGACGGATGGCAGGTTGCATGGGCCCGGGATTCCCGGGATTAAAAATGGTGATGCATCTTGATCTTTCCGATGCCCAGCGGGATGAAATCCGCAGCATCGTCAAAAAGTACCGGGCAGAAGGAAAGGAAATCAGAGAAAATCTGGCTTCGGCAAGGGAGAATATGGCGGCCATTACGTTTGCCGACCAACTGGATGAAGCCGCCGTTCGCAGCCAGTTTAACGCACTTGCACCGCAGATGGAAGAACTGGCCGTTTTAGGGGCCCGGATCATCAGCGAGGTTAAGACGGTGCTCACCCCGGACCAGATTGCATTAATGAAGGAGATGCGGTCTGAGCGTATGGGAAAACAGGGGCGATTCCGAAGGTGTCAACAGGCATCAACCACCGAATAATGGCCCTGACCTGATCTTTACCACCGCCGGTGGCAATATAGAGACAAAGGGTCTTTGCGCCGGCGGTGCCATTAAAATTGACGATTTCGTAAAAAGTATTTGAAATGGCTAAGGGTGGGAAGATGCACCCGACTGACGCCCATGGGGTTGAACGGGATTGGAAACCGAAATTGATGTCTGGTCAAACCGCACAGGAAAACGATGTTGTCGTCATCAACCGGGTTCTGGCCGGCGAAGTAAACGATTTCAGTTACCTGTTGGAGAAATACAAGGGATATGTCTTCAGCATACTCCAAAAACACCTGCCCACCCATCAGGTGGAGGATGTGGCCCAGGACGTGTTTATCCGGGCCTATCGATCCCTGCCGACACTTAAAAAAAAGTCGGGCTTTAAAAACTGGCTCTCTTCCATCGCCGTCAAAACAGCCTATGACTTCTGGCGCCGGCAGTACCGGAATCGGGAAGTGCCCATGAGTACCCTTTCAACCGAAAACAGCCACTGGATTGAAAATATTATGGCGGATGCGTCCAACCGGTCTTTTCAAGACGTCAACGACCGAAAAGATGCCCGGGAAGTCCTTGACTGGGCGCTTAGCCGGCTTTCAGCAAAGGAGCGGATGGTGATTCAGTTGATTTATCTGGAAGGCCTTTCAGGGAAAGAAGCGGCCAAACGATTAGGATGGAGCACGACCAATGTAAAGGTAAGTTCTTTCCGGGCGCGCAAAAAACTCCGGAAACTGCTGGAAGAGCAGACGGAGGCGTAACTTTCAAAAAAAATAGGAAGCATCATGACACGATCGACAAAAAATGATCACAAAATCAAAAAAGCATTGGCCGCTGCCTGGGATAAGCCGTCTGATTTCAGGGAAAGCCGAACCTGGCAGGCAGATACCATGCGGAAAATCCGGCATATCGGGCCGCTCAACAGCAATCCGGGTTATTTCCAGCAGTTCGGGCAGAACATCTGGCGTCTGGCGCCGGTGGCCTGTATTTTAATCATAGCCCTGACCGCAATGGTGATCCAGACTGATTTTATTCCCCAGGATGCTGTTTTGGCCGTCTTTGACTATGACATGGAAGTGTTGACCCTCAACCAGGTCGTGGGACTGTAAGGAGTGCCATGAAGAAGTGGAAGATATTCACAGGGATATTTTTGATTTTTGCGATAGGGGTGTTAAGCGGCGTGCTGGGTACCGGATTGTTTGTCAAACATCGCATCGTCGAATTTCGCAGCGGTGCCCCTCTTATGCGGGACCGGTTTTTGATGCGCCGGCTGACCCGAGAACTGGATCTCACCGAAAAGCAGCAGGAAAAAGTCGGGGCTATTCTGACCGGTATGCGCACGCGTCATAAGGATTTTTTTCAGGCCAGACGGGCGGAAATGGCAAAAATCATCAACAGCGAACTGGCGGCGGTGAAAAAAGAACTGACCGGAGAGCAGCAGAAGAAACTGGATCAGTTGATGGAAAATTTTCGCCGGCACCGGTCCCGTTCCCATGATAATCCGCAAAAACACCCCAACAGGCAAAGAGATTGCCCTGCCCCTCCGGATGGGTAAAGCAAGCTATTGCGCAGTCCCCGATGGTTTTAATTTTACATAAATATCAATATGATAATTCATGACGCGGCCCTGTCCGGCGTTACGACCGATTTGCCCCGAGTTTTTTGAGCATCAAAATGAAAGCATCCCGGGGTACCCAGACGAAACAGCGATGAGCCAAATTTTTTAACCGCAGGCATAAAAAAGCATCAACCGGCTATGACACTGCACCCGGACCCGTTTCGAGGGGCGTTTCATGGCCGGTTTCGATCACTTTTTTTTCTTCTTGTCCTTTCCTTTTCCTTTTTGATCCTTCTTACCCTGGTCGTCATACAGATCCTGACCATTTTTCAATGCATGGAATGCAGCTGATCCGGGCTTGATGCCCAAGCGTTTTGCGACTGCTCCCCAACCGTCGGCCTTGCCGGTCCGGTATTCTTTTAACACATACTCCGGCCGCTGATTTGACATTTCACCAAGCCTGCAGACCATATAGGCGTCTGCCTTATTGTCAGTGCTGCCCAGCACGGTATTGATGGTTGCTTCACCAATTTTAAAACGGGCTGCCAATCGGGCCCGGAACCCCGAAGGATCTAATTCAGCCCTGATATTGAATCCCTGGATCCAATCGAATTCGCCTGCTGACGAAAATGGTGCTGCCAATAGAAGTATCAGCGCAACGCTGAACAGTATTTTAGTCGGTTTCATTTTTTTTTCCTTTTTGTCATATCTTCATAAACATCATTCATTTCTCAATTCAAAATATTGCTCGTTGACGGTGGTGCCCCATTGAATACCGCTTTGCTGTTTGATGAGCTGAAAGCCGGCTTCTTCATAGAGGTACCGTGCGGCATTCAAGCCCTCGAAGGTCCAGAGGTATATCTTTTGATACCCCTTGGCCCTGCAAAAATCCATGGCGCTTTTGATGAGCTGGCGACCAGCCCCTTTCCCCCTGAGTGCATCGGAAACGATGAACCACCGTAAATGAGCCCCATTACTCCCCGTATGAATACCATCGATGACGATTGAACCTTCAATACGGCCATTTACGGTGGCAATCCAAACGCCGTCACAATTTTTATTGTATCGCCGGAGAAACGCCGAAAGCTCAGTAGCCACCTTTGCTTCAAAATAGAGTCCAAACCCCCAGTGAATATGATAATAGGTGCCATGAAGTTCAGCAATTCTACCGATAGAACCGGGCGTGTATCCGATTTCTATTTCAAACCCTCGCACACTGGTCATCACGCTCATCCTTTATCGTTGCATAATAGCTGCGGAAGGGATATCTGTTTAAAATACATTTTGTAGACACAACTGTCTCACAACTATCAATTTTGTTCAAGAGTGGGAACAGCCAAATTTTACTAACCTTTTCAAACAGGAACTGACAAATGGGTTTTTTTGACTTTCTTTCCGGCGGCACGCCTGAAAAATATGAGCAAAAGGCCGATGCTTTTGTGATCAACGGGTCCTATGGCCATGCGAAAACAGAATATGAAAAGGCACTGGCCAAACTCGAACGGCAGACAGATGCCAAACCCGACTACAGGCAGGGGATAGAAGACAAACTGCGGCACTGCAAAGAGGCCCTGGCCCTTGAGCATAAAAAAAACGGGGACGCCCTGGTTGAATCCGGCTGCCATGATGATGCCATGGAACTGTTTCACCTGGCCCTGGAGTTGACGGCAGATCCCGAACTGACCACTGATATCCAAGAACGCCTGGATAATATCCCGGATGCTGCCGATAAACCTGAAAATTACACATTGCCTGACGACATCATGTCGGACGCGGACGCTGATGAAGCGGCTGATCCCGGATCCGAAGATGAATACTTTACGGCCCTTTGCAATTCCCTGGAAGATGCCGAACAGAATGAATACCGCAGTTACCCGGACACCTTCAAACAGGGTTTTATCGCCCTGAACCGCGGTGATTTCAATGCCGCGGTGGCCCTGCTGTCCGAAGCCCATAACGCCTATCCGTTGGCGGCCAACTATATTACCCTTGAGCTTGCCACCGCCCATCTGAATCTGGGCGACAACGAGCAGGCCCATGAATTGCTGGCATCCTTTTTAAAAGAACACCCGGAGTCCCTGAAAGCGTATTATCTGATGTGTGAGATCCTCTGGGAACGCAACGCATTCGATGCCGTGGGACAACTGCTTTCAACCTGCCCGGAGACGCTCTTGGAAACACTGCCGTTTAAAATGCTGGCAGGGGAAACACTGCTCCGGTCCGAGCGATACGAAGAAGCCGTGTCTTTTTTTCGGGAAATACTGGATACCGGCCCCTGGGACAACACCGTCGCGCAGACCCTTGCCAGGGCCTATGAGGCGCTGGGCCGGCCGGAAAAGGCCAGGGCACTTTACGCTGAAATCATGGATGCCTGCACCGGTTGTAATGCCCGTGTGGACCCGGTAGTCAAACTGCGCTATGCTGAAACCAGCTTTGCAACCGGTGATTTCTCAACGAAAACCCTGGAACTGTACCTTACCCTGGCCCGGGATGATCAAGCCCACCGACTTAATTGCTACCGCAGAATCAGCCACATCTACGCACAGCAGGGAAATGAAAGCGAATCCCGCCGCTTTGCAGCCTTCGCACAAAAACTCGCAGAAGATATTCCACCGGCAGAAAAAGAGGGGTGACCCCCGGTGCCGAATCAGGGATTGACCCGTTTTCCGAGAATAGCAAGACTGTATGCCTCTCCGTCCATCTCGGCCACATCGGGAAGCGTTCCCCATAGCTTGAAACCAAACGATTTAAAAAGACGAATACTGGGTTTATTATGCGCGAACACGAATCCGATAATGGTCTTGATGTCCAGAGACGCGGTCATCTCCAGCGCCTGGCCAAGAAGTGTTCCGCCCAGTTTCCTGCCACGGTATGCCGATGAAATGTAAATACTGATTTCGGCGGTATGGGCATAAGCAGGCCTGCCGTAGAAAGACTGAAAGCTCACCCAGGCGACAACCCGGCCATCTTCTTCGTGAACCAGGAGCGGTCGCCTGTGGGCCGTGTGCCGCCTGAACCATTCCATTCGGGACGCCACCGAAACCTCGGTTGTGTCCGCGGTGGACAACCGCGTCGGCACCGTGGCATTGTAGATCGCAACAATGGCCGGAAGGTCATCTTCTGTGGCAATACGCATGACAATGGGTTCCTTATCTTACCTCACCATATCTTAGTCTTACCGAAATTATCAATGATAAAGGAATCGGTTCCCGCTAAAAAATAGCGGCGCCAAATAGAAATTTTATTCTTTTTGGCGCCTCGCTGTTACATAAGGGTAAATTTGACCGATACAGTTCCGGGATGCTTTCATTTTGATGCTCCAAAACTGTTTGAGGACTTAGCGATTGTTAGGCCGGACAGCCTAACTGTTTCCCGATGGTTTTAATTTGACCTATAAATATCAATACTGATAATTTATGACGAGGCTCTGTCCGGCGTTACGATCGCTTTGCACCGAGTTTTTTGAGCATCAAAATGAAAGCATCCCGGGGCACCCATACAAAACAGCAGGTGGAGATGAAACGCTCACACCCCCACCGCCGCTTACCACCTCTAACGAACCGGCGTTCGGTAGATACAAAATTGTAAATAAAAAATATAAAAGCACATTTATGTAATTTGACTGTTCTTTAAGGACCGTCTGTTCCCATATGATGGGAAAATTTTTATGCAACAAAATCAAAAACAAAGATGCATTTCAGAAAAATTAAACCCGGTTGGCACAATGTTTGATCCATATATCAACAAATGCGCATCACACATACAAAAAATGTAACACCAAACAGGGAGAAAAAATTTGAAAAAGGTAGACGCGATAATCAAACCATTCAAGCTGGATGAGGTAAAAGAGGCCCTGAACGATGCCGGTGTCCAGGGAATGACGTTGACCGAGGTCAAGGGATTCGGTCGCCAGAAAGGCCACAAGGAGATCTATCGGGGTGCTGAATACCAGGTCGATTTCATACCCAAAATTAAAATTGAAACCGTAGTTGAAGATGCTTCGGCAGAGCGCGTCATCAAGGCTATCCTCAAAGCGGCCGGCACGGGTAAAATTGGGGACGGCAAAATTTTCATATCAACTATTGAAGACGCCATTCGAATCAGAACCAATGAAAAAGGCACCGATGCCATTTAAATATAACGCAACCTTATAAAATTAACATTCACCGAAATCTTAAAAAGCCATCCCGTTCAAGCTAAAGGAGAATTGAAAAGATGAAGATTGCAATTGTAACACTATTTTTAATTTTTGCCGGGTTCACCGGTGTATGGGCCGGAGACGAACTACCAACAGCGGCATCAAATCTAACGGCCATTAAACTGGTGCAAACCCATGCGGATTATGTCTGGACACTGATTGCCGCCACGCTGGTTTTTTTCATGCAGGCCGGTTTCGCCATGGTTGAAGCGGGTTTTACACGGGCCAAAAACGCCATCAATATCATGATGAAAAACCTGATGGATTTTTCTCTGGGGACGCTGGGCTACTGGGCCATCGGGTTTGGGCTGATGTTCGGCGTCAATAACTCCGGGTTATTTGGCAGTTCCGGCTTTTTCCTCAGTGACTATACCCCCGGGGGGGATCCCTGGGTCCTGGCGTTCTGGATGTTCCAGGTGGTGTTTGCGGCAACGGCTGCGACCATTGTTTCAGGTGCCATGGCCGAAAGGACCAAATTTACCGGATACCTGATCTATTCGTTTTTCATCAGCGCCCTGGTGTATCCCATATTCGGCAGCTGGGCATGGGGGAGCCTTTACAATGGCGGGGGATGGCTTGAGGCTCTGGGTTTTATTGACTTTGCCGGCTCCACGGTGGTCCACTCTGTGGGCGGATGGGCGGCCCTGGCCGGTGCCATCGTCTTAGGACCGCGGCTGGGCAAATATACCGCCGACGGCAGGATCAGGCCCATTGTCGGTCATAACATCCCCCTGGCGGCGCTGGGTGTTTTTATCCTCTGGGTGGGCTGGTTTGGATTCAATCCCGGTTCCACAACAGCGGCCAATAAAGATATTGCCATGATTTTTGTCAACACCAACCTGGCGGCCGCCACCGGTTCCATGATGGCCATGTTCGTCTCCTGGTTCAAATTCGGCAAACCCGAAGTGGGCATGAGCTTAAACGGGGCACTGGCCGGACTGGTGGGTATCACGGCAGGCTGTGCCAATGTCTCGCCGGGCAGTTCGATTATCATCGGGGCCGTGGCCGGGACGCTGGTGGTCTTCTCGGTTCTGTTTTTCGACCGCATCCGGGTGGATGATCCCGTGGGCGCCATATCGGTGCATGGCGTTTGCGGGGCATGGGGAACCCTGGCCGCAGGCCTGTTCAATGTGAGTGGATTTTCATTCAAAATTATCGCCGTACAGTTGATCGGCATCGGGGCCTGCTTTGCCTGGACGTTCACTATGGCGTTTGCCATCTTCAAGCTCATCGATTTAACGATGGGGCTCCGGGTCTCAAAGGAAGAAGAGATAGAAGGATTGGATTTTTCAGAACACGGTGGTGTCGCCTACCCGGATTTCGGCGTCTCCACCTACGGAAGCAGTGCTGCCGGTCTACCCGGCGGCTTTGGACCAGGGCTCTCCGCAGCAGGGTTCAAACCGGTAGCATCGTCGGAAACAGTTTAAGGCATGCGATGCGACATGACTGACAATCCTTTAATGCCCTTATGGTTGCAAGCCTCCCGAATAAGGGCATAAAGGGAACTGTTGCGCCGGGAACAATGGGGTTTCCGGCGGCAACGGTTCGGGCCCGGCTGCATCCATTCGATACAACGGTGTTTTGAATGGATGCCAGCCGACCGCCAATGGGTAGTCTCAACGCCCCCGTACTATTCATTTACTCAATGACAACCGGGGACGCATTTTTATCAAAGGGATTGGTTCGCATGGCAAGGGAGAACAGGTAAGGATATTCAATTTTCAGATGCTTCATATAAACAACCCACTGCACAATCAATTTTTTGTAAACACGATTGATATCCCCCTCAAGGTGTTTGATGTCGGATTTTGGCAGAGCACCCAGATCCTTTCGACTCTGGAGCTCATCCAATAAATGGAATACACTCAGCAACGCATCACTGAAATCTTCATGCTCCATGAGCACGGGATTTTCGATAAGCCCCAGAAGAAAATATCTTCTACAGCTTAAAAAAACTTCCAGTTCCTTTAAATCCAGAGCCGCGGCATCTACCCTCGGTTTATGGTTCCTGATGAGTTTCAAAACTGTTGAAAATCGCGCCTCTGTCCAGTTAAAACCAACTATAAGATTTTTCTTTACATCACTGGCAATATGATCATGGTTTGAAAAGCGGCCTAACAGTTTATAGCCGACCTCACTGAAAAAAACACCCAGCACCATATTGACCTTTCTCATTCTACTTTGTGATTCTCGTCTTATTATCAATATCTCGGTGGCATTGGCGATGACGCCAAGAAAGGTGGCACCGCCCATTACAATTAAGAGAACGGCAAATATACGACCGGCCTGGGTCGTTGGGTGAATGTCACCATATCCGACGGTGGACATGGTGACGATATTATAATAAAAAGCATCGGCAAAGGAAAGATCTTCAATCATCATAAAACCGACGGTCCCGATGACCGTAACGATCAGAAACAAGGTTATAAATAGTTGCAGTCGCCTGCGCACTTCCTGCATAATGGTACCCTTGGTTTTGTCACATTTAAAGGTTCGCGTGTCGGTTAAAACACAGGATTAATTTTTTCCTGATAATATCGTTTGGCTTTTTCAGTAACGCTTTTTATAAAATCACTCTTGGCATGGGTGTAGGCCACTCGGTCCTTCGGGTATGCACGGGAAAAACCCTTTTTAAGATGACCATATTCCCGGGCAACACCCGGATGTTCGATAAGATAATCCCGAAACAACAGCCTGTCCCACTGCTCGAAATCCGCCTCGATCATATGAATGTGATGGGTTCTTTCCCCGCGACCATCACGTTTGATGAACCAGGCATAAAACGGTGGTGTGGTGTCGCCAAACGACGGTCGCCAGAAATAATCATAGCCCTGTGCTTCCAGGATCGGTGCAATCACCTGCTTTGTATCATGGAGGCTGGTCACCTCCACCAGAATGTCCACAATGGGTTTTGCCGGCAGACCGGGGACAGCAGTGCTGCCGAAGTGCTCAATTCTATTGATCAGCTCAGCCGGCAGGCATGTCAGCAGATGACATCGTTCCTGCTCGAACAGTTTGGGCCAGGCAGGATCGTATGCCACAACGGTCACATTCTCTTTCACCACCCGGGCGACCTTTTCCTCAAGCGTTTCCATTAATTTTATTCTATCATCCTTTCAAAAACAGAACTTAATGCCATGAAATCAACAAGCATCTCTTTTTCTTCGTTTCTTTTTTGGCCGTCTGTAACTGTTGGCCCGAAAAAAAGATCGATCTTTATTTTTTCCCGGTTGCAATAATCCGTTAACGTCGGCTTTGTCATGCTGCCGATCATACGGGCCTTTTGTTTTTGGCCCCATTCAAAATGCGGTCCATCTCCGCCGCTGTCGCCGATGATCACTACCTTTTTTGCAGAGACACCAAAAATTTTCAGCGCACGGGCCGTATTTTTACCCTTGTCCCGGATTTCTTCAAGCGCATACATTTCAGGCGGGTCCGTCTCTGAAGAAGCATATCGAATCAATGAATTGGCCGATAGTACGGGAACTTCAGGCAGTAACTGGTTTGCAAATATACGTTGAAAATATCCCATGAAACCCGTTGTATTGATCATGAACAGGATGTTATTTTTGGCACACCAGTCGATTAACGCCGGCACCCCCGTATAGGTTATAAACGCCGCATCCAGGTAAGCATCCATTTGTTGAATCGATAGGGGCTCGGGAAGCAGTTTTTTAATTTTTTGACTGGCCATGCCCAGGGATATCTTATTGCCCGTGTATGCCTTAAACAGGGTTGTCACCGCTGAAGTTAACTCCGGATAGGTATAGACGATGGGGTCAAAAGGGCCGCAGGGCGCCAGGCACTGGTTCCAGTCCGATGATATGATGGCCTTGAAACGATTCGTTTTCATTTTTAATCCATTCAGAAAAATGGCTCCTCGCTGTTTTGTATAGGTAATATAACCGGCTATGGCCCCGGGATGGTTTCATTCTGATGCGCGAAACTGTTTGAGGGCCTTAGCGATCGTTGCGCCGGACAGCCATCGAAGTGTTCCCTGCGATTCAATTTTGCATTAAATATCAATGCCATATTTGAACCGAGGCCCTGCCCGGCGTTACGAGCGCTTTGGCCCGAGTTTTTTGCGCAGCAGAATGAAATCATCCCGGGGCGCCCACACGAAATAGCGAGGAACCTTTGAATATTTTGCATTGTCCCGAAAATACGGGATTATCTGTCTTTTTACAAGCCATAGCATAGAAAATAAGTCCAGCCCAAAAAATCCGTTATCGCAACCGGCGAAACTTCAAAGAGAGGATGCCGGCGGCAAGATAGCAAAGACAGGCAATGACAAAAACAGCCGTAAACCCCATGGTAACTGCAAAAACAGTCGCCAGCAGAATGCTGATGACGGAAAAAAAACCGTTAACCCCCCAGGCCCAGGATATGGCATCTGTTTCTATTTTCTTTATTGCAATAAGCCCCTGGGGAAACGGAACCCCCATGAAAAACCCTAAGGGGGCCATCATCAGACACACAATAACGATTTTACCGCCAACAGGGAAAATCGCGAAAAATGAAAACAGGTGATCTATAGACCAGAGGTAAAAAAGCGTTATCAGGCAGATGAACACAGTTGAGAAAAAGATTCTGTTATCAGTAGAAAAAAGCCGGTCTGAAAACAGGCTTCCGATCCCTGTAAAAACCAGGAGCCCGGCGATAATCACCGCAATGGAATAGGACGGATGCCCCAGGAAAAGGGCCATTTTCTGTATCAGGGGCATTTCAATAAAAAAATAACCGACGGCGATAAAGGAAAAATAGAAAAAAATAATTTTCCGGATCCCTTTTGCTTTTTTATGGCGGTTCAATACCGGCAACAGGATAAAAATAAAACTGATGGCCACCACCGGCACAAGAATGATCAGCAATACCAGGTAGCCCCACTCTGTGACCGGCATCTGGGCGGGGCCATAGGTTAAAATATACCGGATGACACCGGGTTTGAAAAAATTGTAAAAATAGGGCCGGTTGTCTGTGGCCGCGCTGATATCAAAATCATACCCGTCAATAAAGGATTGTGCCGCCGGCGCAAACAGCGCCTGCAGGGCATGGTAGTAAACAGGTGTTTCGAGTTTGACGAATTGATTGACATCTGTTTTTCGAATACCGGGGATATGCACCAGATCAAAGAGCCGAGACCGTGCAAAGGCTCTGGTGCGATGGATCATCTTTGGGGGAACCGGTGTTTTTGAAACCAGCAGGGTAACGGTTTGAAGGGATCGGATGACAATCAAATGCTTTTTTACATCTTTTATACCCGCCTGCCGCAAGGCCGTGATGACCATATTGAACAGTTTGAGATTATCCCTGGCAGGGGTGACCACCCACCGGCTGATGGCCAGAAGCCCTGTATCACTCAGGTGACTAAAATATTCCCGGATGGATTCAATGGTATACAGATAACTTTCATTCAGTGCATACACGCCGGATGCGGCGGCATTGTACCCGTCGATCATGGAAAGGTCTATCAGGTCATAGCGCTCTTTTGTCTCTTTGATAAAACTTCTGGCATCGTTATCAAAGACCCGGACATTGGCACGGTTATAGATATTTCCCGAAAAATCGGCAAATTGATTTTTCATCAAAAAAATCACCCGGGAATTGGCTTCCACAGCATCTATTTGTTTATAGTTGCTTAATACGGATTTTAAAATGGACTCCCCACCCCCTGACCCCAGGATCAACACCCGGTTCCTGCTGGTTTCATCTTTGATGTAAAACGGCAGATATGAGGTCAGGTATTCCAGATACCGGATGTCATCGGTATTCCCCTTAAAGGGGGTGATGGGGCTCATTGAATCCGCGTTTAAAAATATGCCTTTTTGAACCGGTACCTGGAAAACAGATGCCAGGCTCAGCCCTGCCGTGGACCGAAGTCCCTCTGCCTGAACCACCTGCACCACTGCCAGGGGACAGTAGGCTTCATGCACGATGTCGGCTTTTGGCAGGTTTAATGCCCCTGAAATTGATTTATACGGGGACACCTTTTTAAACTGAGGAAACGATACGACCGTCGCCAGAACGGCAAGATTAAAAACAACCATTGCCGCTGCCAGACAGACAAATTTTGTTTTGCCGTGAAAAGAGACGATCACGGCCGGGACCACGGCAATCATGATAATCCCGGCCATCATAGTATAGGGGTGCATGAGATAGGCCGCACCTGCCACAGCCAATGCCCCTGTGCCCGACCCCACAAGATTGGCAAAATAGGTTTTTGAAATGGAATATCTTAAAAAAGCGATGCAGACGATGGCCCCGCCCCAAAAAAACGGCAGTGCCATGAGAAAAAAATAGAGAAAAAAGAAAACCACCTGTCTGGGGGCAACGCCTATTTCATAGGGATTGAACATCAAACGGGAGGAGATGACAAACCCGGCCCCTAAAAAAATCGGGAATAATAGGGTAGCGCCAAAAAAACAATTAAAATAGGCTTTTTCGATTCTTTTGTGAAGGATGCTGACAACAGAACCGCTGGCACCAAATCCTAAAAGCGCCATGGTAATAACAAGGGCGGAAAGGTTATGCCATTGCATATAGGCAAACACCTGGGTAAAAACGATTTCGTAGCTTAGAATTGAAAACGATATCAAAAAGACGACCCTGTTAACACGGGTATGGCCCAATCGTTTCAATTCATTCCCCTTTTCGTGTGAGGGGCACAAACCGCACCGAGGCAATGACCTTTGTTGAGATTGTCCCTGTTTCCGTCTTTGTTATCAGAACGAGGTGCTGAACCTTGAACGGCGGCCCCACCGGGATGCACATTCGCCCACCGGGTTTCAATTGTTTTATCAAGGGGGGCGGGACAAAATCAGCGGCACAGGTGACGACAATGGCATCATAGGGGGCATGGACCGCCCACCCGAAATATCCGTCTTTGTTCAGGGTGCTGATATTCTTATACCCGAGCCGGCTTAATGTTTTTTCAGAACGGACATGGAGCGGTTGTACGATCTCAACCGTGTAGACCGCTTTTGCGATTTCGGCCAGAACAGCCGCCTGGTACCCTGACCCCGTACCAATTTCCAGGACCGTTGAATCATGGTCCACTTTGAGCAGCTGGGTCATGAGGGCCACAATATAGGGCTGCGAAATCGTCTGGCCATACCCGATGGGAAGGGGTCTGTCGTCATAGGCATCTTTTTTCCGGGACGATGGCACAAATTCGTGGCGCAACACCCTTTCCATGGCCAGCAATACATTCGGGTCAACGATGCCCCTGGATTTGATCTGATGCAATACCATATCTTTCCGGGCCGCAGTATAGGCATCATCTGCTCCGACGGCAGTGCCGAGGGCCCCGAAAAAAAGAAACGTCATGACCGGAAAGCATATAAAAAAGGATGCACCTCTCTTTAATTTTTCCATTTCACCACTCCCCATCGCTTCGGCGCATCACCGCTGATACTTCACGGGACTGCACGCGGAAACTTGGTGAACGCCTAAAAAAATCAGATTTAGCCTCTTAGAAAAAGGGCCTTAATTATGTGGCCGGCGATTTTGGGGTTTTCTTTCAGCCGCCGTGTGGAATAGCCGAACCATTCTTTGCCAAAGGGCACGTACACCCGCATGGTGTGACCGGCGGTCACAATGGACTGTCTCAAATCCGGGGTTACACCGTAGAGCATCTGGAATTCATACCGGTCCATGGGGGTCTGATATTTTTCGAGCAATTGGTACGCACCGGTGACAAGGGGTTTGTCGTGGGTGGCGATACCCGGATATACACCGTTTTCCAGCATCAGTTCAAGGTCCTCAAGAAAATGGGCGTTGATTTCCCGGTACGCCTGGAAGGCAATCTCCGGCGGTTCGGTATAAATCCCCTTGCACAGCCTCAGGTTCAGGGGAATTTCCGATGAATGAAGATCCAAAAGATCAACAATGTCTTGACGGGTTCTTTTCAGGTAGGCCTGAACCACCAGTCCCACATTGAGTGGAAATTCGGCTTTTAATTTCCTGAACAGTTCGATCTCCAGGTCCACGCATTGAGAATCTTCCATATCGATGCGGATAAAATTATCAAAGGCCGCCGCCGTGGCCACAATTTCGCGGACATAGCGATAACAGACGGCCGGGTCGATGAGGAGGCCGAGCATGGTGGGTTTCAGCGAATAGTTGCCATCGAGTTTTTCATTTTCTACGGTATTGATGAGCGCAATGTAGTCGTCTCTGTTGGCACGCGCCTCTGACAAGCTCGAAATAAATTCACCGAGGATATCCAGCGTAAATTTGGCGCCCTGGCCGTTGATGGCTTTTGAGGCGGCCACAGCATCGGCCACCGTCATCCCGGCAATGTATTTTTTTGAAAAAACCCACACCAGCTTTTGGGGCATGTGCGGCAACATCCAGGTGATCATGTCATTTATTTTTTTCATATTGCCCCCTTCCGATTTAAACCGCCGGTATCCCGGATTGGGAATGAAAAATCAGATCTTGTTCGCGCTGTTTCAACCCCAGCCTTCTGTTTCCCGGGTCTTTTTCAATTTTCAGTATACCAGTTTCTCATTATTTCTATTTTGCATCCAGGTCGACTGAGCATGTCCTTGAGCTTCGGCAGATTGGTTTCCGCCGGGAAAGAAAGATCCCCCAGTTTGTATGATTTCCCCAACCATTTATACTTATTTGTCCCCAGTGAATGATACGGCAGCAACTCAATTTTAATAACCTTTTGGAGCTTCCGGACAAAATTGACGGTAGCGGTAATATTTTCTTTTGAATCATTATATCCGGGGATAACCGGGATCCGTATAATAACCGGCGTAATTGCACTCGCCTTTGTTATATTTTGTAAAATCAGCTTGTTGCTTTTTCCGGTCAATTTCTTATGAATCGCTGAATCCATATGTTTAATATCAAAAAATACAAGATCTGAAAAGTTCACAACTGCTTTTAAATACGCCCATTTTGCATATCCACAGGTTTCAATGGCAGTACTGATATTGATGGCCCGGCATTCTTCAAGAAAATTTGAAACGAAATGATATTGAAAGGATGGTTCTCCGCCACTGACAGTAACGCCGCCATCTGAATTTCTGTAAAAAATTCTGTCCGCTTCCACCTTTTTTATCAACTCATCAATGGTATACCATTTTCCGATCAATTTTTTTGCACCGGCAGGGCATACGTGGGCACACTTTCCGCAATTGTCGCATATATCCCGATCAATTTCAAAAGTACCCGGTTCAATTGCCCCCAAAGGACATATCGGGGCACATTCACCGCAACCAATGCAGTTATTCTGTAAAAAGGCCACCTCTTCATAATGCCATTGCGTTTCGGGATTACTGCACCATGAACATCTTAAGGGGCACCCTTTCATAAAGATCAATGTGCGGATTCCCGGCCCATCGTGGAGTGAAAATTTTTGAATATCCGATATCAAGCCTCTGGCGTTCCGTGTTCTATCCAAAATACAGCTACCGCCTTTTATATAGTGTCCGTCAGGTAATACAGATCTCGTTGAATGGTTAAGCTGTTAGCATTATATAATTTTGGCTCCTCACTGTTACATATGGGTAAATTTGACCGGTTCAGTCCCGGGGCACCCATACAAAACAGCGAGGAACCATAATTTTAGACGGTGTTCCGCAACGCTTCGCCCACCGACTCACAATGCGTGTATCGTTCTGTGTATAATATCATCCTGCATTTCGCGACATAACTCAACAAAATAGGCACTATATCCGGCGACCCTCACGATCAGGGTTTTGTGTTCTTCAGGATTATTCTGGGCCGCCGTCAATAAATCACTTGTCACTGTATTGAACTGAATGTGAAAAATATTCAAATCGATAAATGATCTTATGATGGCCGCAATCCGTTTATCGGCATCTTCATCTTTTATCGTCCCGGGATCCAGTCGCATATTCAGCAACGTCCCGGCAACATGGGCATCGTGATTGATCTTTGAGACCGATTTCAATACTGCCGTCGGCCCGTTTTTATCCGTTCCGCCCTTGGGCGAGCAGCCATCTGCCAGTGGTGTGCCCGCCAGTCTGCCATAAGGAAGCGCCGACACCACCAGTCCATGCGGGACATGGGATGCCACCGGATATAATCCGGAAATAAACTTCGGTCCCCTGAATGATGTATAACCTGAGATTTCATTAAATGCGAAGTCGGTCATTTCCCGTGCAAATTCATCGACGTAATCATCATCATTGCCAAATGCCGGGCTCTGATTAAACAGTTTCAATTGAAGCGTATCGCAATTTCTGAAATTACCGGCAATCGCCCCAAGCATCTCATCCATGCCCACACTTTTCTGTTCATATACAAATTTTTTAATGGCAGCCAGGGAATTTGACAGATCGGCAATACCGGTTCCGATGAATGCCGGGCCAACGGTGTAGTATGCGCCCCCGGTCGTAATATCTTTACCCTTTTCCAGACATCCCTCTATCAGTGACGACATATAGGGGTAGGGCGTTAATTCCGCATGCAACCGCTCGGCCACATGGCACCCTGTTGCAATATTATGTATGAAATAAGATAGTTGTTTCTTCACAGCCCCCTTCAATTCATCAAAGGTCATGTTCATGGGATCTCCGGTCCTGGGACCCAGCTGCCTGTTATCATTCATCACACTCACACCATCGGTAAGCGCGAATTCCATTGCCGAAGCAAAATTATAGTGTCCCCCGTCCGTCCATTTTGACATCTTCCCCGGTATATAGGGTTCAACACAGCCCACCAGTTGATAATTCCGCGCATCCTCAATGGAAACCCCGGTCAGCAGCATCATTTTTATGGCAACTTCGTCATTGTGGATGGCCGGAAATCCGGTCCCGAGTTTTGACAATTGGGCAATTGCCAGCAGAAATTTTTCCGGGCTTTGCTGGTAAACTCTAACGGCTAAAGATGGAGAATGCAGCCTGACATCCATCTTTGCTTCTATAAATAAAAAGGACAATTCATTCGTGGCGTCACTGCCATCAGGTTTAACACCACCGACAGTGATGTTTTGATAAGGCTGATACCCCGCAAAATACATGGCGGCATTCCTGCTTAAAAACCATGTGTTTTCGGCAAATTTAATGTACAGGCACTCAATGATTTCCAACGCTTTTTCCCGGGTCAGTCTTCCCTTTTCCAGGTCTGCCTTGAAAAACGGATAAAGATACTGGTCGACCCTGCCCGGTGAATATGAGGGTCCGTTTCCCTCCATGTGGCACCCCATCTGCACAAACCAGAGCAGTTGAACCGCTTCTGAAAACGTTCGTGCCGGGTTTGCCGGTACCCACTCGCAAATTTCAGAAATTTTTTCAAGTTCCGCCCGACGTTTGGAATCCCCTTCTTCTTCTATTAACTTTTTTGCTAATTCGGAATATCGTGCTGCAATTTCAATGATGCCCGTGGCAGATATAATGACCGCTTTATAAAAATTGATTTTATCATAATCTTCAGGGCAGGCATGATCCAATGCTGCCAGCTTTTCCGCTGTCTCGACGATAATAGCCTGAAAACCCTTGCTGATGATCATTTCAAAACCAGGGCTATCTCCCCCGGTGCACTCTGTGTTTTGATCTCGACATCGACTATTCCCGTTTTTACGGCTATTTCTTTCACCTCGGGGGGTATTTGATTTATCCAGTGATCACTGATGGTTTTTCCCTTCCAATAGGGGAAAACGATATCTTTCAATATCTTTTTTTGCGCTTCGGTAACGTCATACGGGTCCTGATGCCTGACCGGCAGTTCATCAATTTCTTCTTTCAGCCAGGCGGAAGCATGTTCGGGACAGAAAATCGCAGCCCTCGGTTTGGAGGCCGCCCCACCGACAATTAACTCCCCGGGCATGATATTGATGCTTTTTCGTTGACAATTCCGCCTGAAAGCCTTGGCTCTTCTTATGACAATGGGTTCTCCCTCGGATTCTTTGAACACTTCCGTATAGGTGACCGCTCTTTCGATACAAAGGGAGGGTTTTAGATGAAAATATCTATCCAGAAGCCCCTCTATTCTTGGAAATGGCGATGTGCCCGTTTTTTCTTTTTTCATGATTTCCCTCTCTGATGCGCATTGATACCCGTTTCATATACGCCTTATTTTACAATCATCTACCTGTAAATCATGGAAATAATCAAACAAAAAAAATTGATACCCTTGTAAAAAGGCACTGCGATGGCTAAAAAATGGTCAATCAAACGCTATGCTGTTTAAAATCAGCCCCGAAGAAGGCGCAATATACCTGAGTGGTCGATTGTCGTTTCCTTTAAGCGATTTTGTGATATCGTTCAGGCTGATTTCTCCCCTGCCCAGACTCAGTAGTTGCCCCATAATCAATCGAACCTGATACCGCAAAAATCCTTTTGACCGGATGCAGTAGGCGTAACTTCTGGGTGGAAAAAAATTGGCCGTATAAATCGTATTTTCTGTAATTTCACTTACCAGGATCTCTCTTTCAAATGTGGCGCCCGGTTTCGGCTTGGTGCAGTATTTGACAAAATTATGTCTGCCCTGGAACAATGCAGCGCCTGCTTTCATCAGTTCAATGTCCAGATCATACTGAAATGAGCCGATCAACGCCGCACAAAAGGGATGGTGTTTTTCACCATACGCAAACAAATAGATGTATTCCTTTATTTTGGAGCCGTTGATAATATTGAAACCTTTATCCTTTTCTTCAATTTTTAACACTTTGATATCGCTGGGCAGGTTAAGATTGAACTCCGTCAGCAACCGGTCCGGGTCCAGGGGTTCCTGGATAAAAAGTTCAAAGGCGGAATGATTGGCAGATACTCTGGCATCTGTCCGGCTGGCCGCTAAAATTTTAAATCGGGTATGTCCCAAAATAAACCGGAGCGTTTTTTCAACCATATATTCAACGGTTCGTAATTCAGGCTGTTTGAGCCAGCCGTGGTATCGAAGCCCCAAATATTGAAAATGAACCAGGTAGTAATGCGTTTGCATAATTTAACTGCCCATGGATATCGAATAATTAAAAGTACAAAAAAGGGACCGCTGCTAATCAGATGTCCGGCTTTTTGCGTTGGCTGAATTAGCGGGGATATACGATTGTTTTAGGCGTCCAACGGGCAAGATACAAGGAACCTTTCGTTTGTAATGAATATATTCGGAACCAAAAACTGATTCTAAATATATCTCCTCTTTTTTGACCAATCTACACAATATAAAGTACATGAATATCGGTGTTGTCAGCCCGAGCCAACTATTTACGATAAGGACGATCCCAGGGACAAAAAAAACCACCCATGATGCATATAAGGGATGGCGACAACATTTGTAAATACCGTCAGTTACAAGCTCATCTGCATTGTATGCGCGCATAACCGTTTTAACGGAAATGATAAAAAATGGCAATCCAATTACTATCAAAATAACGCCAAGGATAGTCAGAAACCAATGAGGTGCCAAGCCTATTTGGAAGACAGGGTAAAAATAGAAACTTATGACCATAGTCGCAATTCCGTAGCCCATGGACAGCACCGCAAAAATTGGACCTGTACCCCATCTGCTCATTTTTTCTTGCATAGTGATCCTCTATCAAACGCGTATAACCATTGTTCCGGCATTTAAAAAAAGGCCATGATCCGCCTTTTCCACAAAACCATCGCCCCGCTGATTGCCGCGCGACAGCAGATGGTATTAAGCACCTGCATAATCATTGCGGCAGCGTCTGCTCATAAGATCCTCACTGGCAAAGCGGTCGTTTCTGCCGATCCGTATCGACTATTCACCCTTTGATCATTATGTCTGCAGGTTGCTGACGGCGGATTTGAAACGGTATTTTTGGTAGAATATTTTACCGGCCATAACGATTCAAGCATTTTCTGCACCAACGGCCTCCATTGCGCATGGTTTTTTTCTTGACTCACACGTGTCTGTCTCTATAATATTTGCCATGAACAGCAGGTTTTTACCACCTTATCGGTATTCCGGAAGGAATCAAAGACACTTTTTCAGGCAAATTCGATCAGCCCATCCATTATCGGTTTAATTCATTAAAAGAGGAGATTGAAAAAATGATAACAAACGACGCGACATAAAAAAAACCACTCTGGCTGTTAATCGAGGAGAATATCCTTGCGCTCGATTCGCAGGATTTTTCAGAAAAAAATCTGGAAGCAACGATTCAACGGCTTGCTGTTGCACTCGACACCACGGGTTACAATGTCTCGCGTCATGGGGGCAATATGATTGAATTGCGATGGGCCGTGAAAGATACCATCAAAGCCGGAAAACCCCTTATGAAGGATCTCAACACTGCGCTTGCGGCATTTACACTGGCGGACGTGGCTGACCCTTATCTGGCAACGAACAAGCTCCTTGGTGATATCGGACAGACGTGGCCAAAACTAAAAGGCGCCAAGTACCGGCCCATTGTGATTGATTTTGTCGAAAAAACAAAGCTCGATCTGCTGATTGCCAAGGCAAAAGGCCTGGACGGCGATAACGGTATCCGATTGCTCATTAAAGAAAAAGTGGATCCCGGCGTGATTATCGACGCGTTTGAGATTACCGATGAAAAACTGAAACAGGTCAACGCCGATATAAAAAAGGAATTGGCAGAGCGGGCAAGAGTCGCCAAACTGATCGCAGCGGTAGACGGCAAACCCACAGAAGAAAAGGTCAAGCACCTCATTCAACAAACCGTTTCCGAAGAATTGATAATCGAAATGGCGAAAGTTGACCAGGACGCAATCGATGCCGTCAAAAAGGCCATGGAAGAGGAACTGAAGGAAAAACAACGGCTGGCAGAAGAAGAGGCCGCACGGAAAAAAGAAGCGGCTGCAGGGCCTGCGCTGGAAGATATTTCGCCCGAGGAGATGCTCGAATACATCGAGTCGATTCGCGAAATCATGGAATTCAGCGATCAGGAAAAAGAAATCAGAGTGATGTGCGAGCAGAGTTCCATCCCAAAGAGCCTTGTGGACGTTGCGGTTTCAGAACCTGACAAACTCGATGAGCTCGAAAAAAAGGCGGAGGGATAAGAAATATATGGTTCCGGTCCGTCCTTGAAGGTGGTCGTAACTCCGTGGTTTTCGATTTGTATCTTTTTCCGTATCGCTTTTCGGTTGCCAGCTGATGCCTTTTTGTGGCATCGATACGGTATGTGAACGGCTGAATTCAAATACGATTCAACGGAGTTATGCCATATCAAGCCCGGTATGTCATATCGGTTCGACCCGAAGGGAACCGTCATTTTTCTGTATCTTTGTCGGCTAAGCTGTGTTGGGAAATGAAAGTATAAATATCAACCATGCCATTGGGCAAGGGCTCATTTGTAGGGCGAAAAATTGCTTTTAAAAAACTTTCTTTTCTGGCAACAGAATAGGGATAGGGATTGAATTTTTCATGTTCCCCCGATGGCAAAATGACACCTCTCTTTTTTCCCATTAATTTTAAAAGGTTATCAGAAAGTCCCGGCTCTGGGATTTTGATAGTCATCAATAATGTCCTTTTTCCTTTGTGACATCCGTGCAATAGGAAACGTTCGTGCAGAACGGTCACAAATTTAAATCAATGTCCTCTATCTCCGGCTTTTTCCCTGCTGATATTATTCACGCCACACAAGAGGTCGTAACACCGAGATATCTGGCAATATCAGCCCCGGGAGATACTGTGTGCCTTCAATGCCGGGCACAACGTGCCGGTTACCACATCATTTCAATATCATCTTCCATATCATTTTCAATGGCATCATCCAGCAGATTGTTAAAATCAAAACCGGTACGCGCCTCCACCTCATTCACACTGACAATAAACTTCGGCAGATCTGATTTTGATATGCCGGTATGCGGCACGATAAAAGCGATACAGTCCTGGTTTGCGGCATCGTATACCACCTTGAAAAAGTGTGTCGGCACACCCACACCAGCCCCGATTCTGGGATGCTGTCCTTCAAACATCGCACCGGTGACAACGTACAGTTCACCGCGTTTATTGACCCAGTCACGTATATCCGATTCAAGCTGCCGCCACCCCTGGCGGTTTAATGATGGTAACTGAGGCGTCATATTGGACATCAAAAAAGACTGCATCATGGCCTTGTCTGAACTGTCCACCGTCGCCGCGGCTGCCATATGACCCCGGTCATATCCGCTTCCCCTGTAATCGGCCAGGGTTGACCGGTATTGTTCCGGTATGTCGGTATCTTCCCGGAACTTGTTTGACCGTTTGAATTTTTTATTCACGCTTTCCTTTGTGAGATGGCAGGCCACCCATATCGGATTCTTCTCGGCATAATCGTAGCCCACGGCATAGCCGTCTCTGCAAAGTAACTGGTCCGTGATTGCCGGTATACCGTAAGCGATATGACCATTGCATTTAAAGACAGGATCGACATCGGCAGTGCTGCCGGTGTCACATTTTTCACAATCCTTGGAGCGGCATTTTTCGGATAATGGGGTGCCGTCCGTACAGGCGGTAGTAATGCCGTCACTGCAGACGACCCCACCGTGGCCGACACAGCATCCACGGCAGTCGGCATAGGTATAAGTGCTTGGAAGCAGGAAACAGAAAAGACCGACAGATAAGACAAGCGCAAGGCATTTTTTCATTTCAGGTTCAGGTGCCGCCAGCGTCAGGATTCATTTTATGTGCAATACCAGAAGACAGATGGGCATATTGACCTTTGTTGACGCTTTTGTCAAGGAACCATATGTTCGGCACGATCACCCCGATCGGTCACGGGTGCCAGGTCCCGCCGCCGTGCTATTCATCACAAGACTTCCCATGAAAAAAACCATAAAAAGCATGCGCCACCCTATATTGTGCCACTTTTTTCCCTTGACTCACAAGAGCCCGTTCCCTATACTTTTCCTCGAAAAAGCAAGGTCTTATCACTATTTCCGAAAGGAGAAATTCGATGGCAGAAAATAGGGATCAGGTTCTAGCGCGGTTGGCAAGAGGCGACGTTGTCGGGCTGAGGGACAAGGCGGCCTCCCGGCATTACAAAGAAGAACTGGAAGCCGCGGCGGATCGTATCGGGACCGTGTGCGGTGAGCCGCTGGCAAAGATCAACCCACTCGCCAGGCGGAATGCTTTTGCCGCCAAGGATGCTGCGACACAAGCACTCCCGAAGATGGTGAAGCTGCTGGAGGACTCCCGGCTGACCATCAACTTCAAGGCGCCCAGTTGGTTCTACAACAAAAACCCCTATAAGACCTACACGAACTTCTGGGAGCGCGGTACAACCGGTGCATCGTCCGACAAGCTTGCCAGGGATCGAGCAGAATTGGAACTGGGGAACTACGCCGGTACCCAGCGCTCCCAGGGAAGACTGACCGATAGGGAGCAGAAGGCGCTGGACCGGATCACCGAGTACGGAATCAGGGACGGTGACCGCTTCGTCCCGCGGATGCGACCGCGTTATGCAGCCCTCGACTTCCCTGGATGCCGGTACGGTGGCTGCTCGAAATACGGTCACTCCTACTTGGTCCTCCATGATTTTCTAAAGGCCAACGCGACCTTTTGCCATATGGATTCGTTCGGTGTGGATCGGGATTTCATCGAACGGAAAGCCGAGTACGGCGGAAAGGTGCATAGCCTCCAGTCCACGACCTGCACCTTCTCCACCATTGGGCGACTCCTTCTATACTGCCGGCCGGAGCAGCTCGTGGAGATCGCCAACTACGCTCTGGGTGCAAAGGTGAAAGGGACCGCCGACAGTATCTTCTACGGGAACCTCTACATTGAAGCCCATCTTCACGCGGACCTGGTTTTCGCCCGGGATGCAAGGTTCCTGATGTTGGCCAAAGGCAAGGGACTGGAAAGGGGAATCCATCCCCTTTTCAAAGCGAAGTGGCCCTATAAGAAGACCCATTGGGACGCCAAAGACGACAGCCGGGTCTTGAAAAACGCGAAGCGATTCGCCCGGGACAACTCTCTCATCATGCTTCAAGTGTAGATCCGGGTACAGATGAACCGACTGGGAAAACATTGGGGACATTCTATACCCCCCCTTATGTCAATTACTTCCATTTCGGTCTTAATCGATCAGTTTTCAGGCAAAAATCGGCCGATTAAGGCAACTTCAGCGACTGTTTTTTAATTTTTTGGTATTAATTTCATATAATAAGCGATGCCCGCCCCACGATCCCGCCCCCAGTTACTTTCGTATCGAAACATTAAGACTTAATTCAAGGTGAATCCAGTCATGAATTGTCGCTTTTCGTTTTGGCTATAGTTATTGACATAGTAATATGGAGCATACTATTATGTCGATAACCTATATTCCTTTTATGTTAATTTAAATAAGCCCGCACACCTAATTTAAAGGAGAATAAAATTGATTTATCTAAAACAGGTGAATGTCCATATAGAGAAATTTCCCGTACTTGATTACTATCCGTTTAATCTGAAATTATTTCAAAATACAAACAAGGTCCTGTTTGACACACCCATTACACTTTTCTGCGGTGAAAATGGCACAGGCAAATCCACCTTGCTTAAAGCCATTACCATTAGATGCGGAATCCATATCTGGCAGAATGATACTGCTTTAAGATGCGAACCCAATCCTTACGAAGAAGATTTTTATAAAGCCATTTCGGTTCGGTGGGAAGACGGGCCTGTACCGGGTTCGTTTTTTGGCGCTCAGATTTTCTCACATTTTGCAAAAAATCTTGAAGAATGGGCTCTCAGTGATGCCAGAATGTTAAATTATTTTGGCGGCAAATCTCTGGTGACGCAATCCCATGGGCAATCACTTATGTCGTATTTTCAATCGCGCTATAGCATTAAGGGATTATACTTTCTGGATGAACCGGAAACGGCGCTGTCGCCTTCATCTTTGATTGAACTTTTAAATCTTTTAATTGAAATAAGTCGGCAAGGTCATGCCCAGTTCATTATTGCGACCCACTCTCCGTTATTGCTGGCGTGTCCGGGTGCCCACATTTACAGTTTTGATAGCCCGAAAATTGATTCCATAGCGTATGAAGACACCGATTATTATAAAATCTACAAAACGTTTATGAACGGTCCAAAAAAATTTATCAGATCGTCCACAGTATAATACAATCATTGGGCCTGATGTGTAATTATGGTTAAAAAGGAGTCAGTATGTCAGCAGTTAACTTGGTCATTCTGGGTATTTTGAAAAAACAAAGCATGAATGCATATGAAATGAATAAGCATATTGAGTATATCAGGTTAAAAAACTGGATGAAACTCGGAGCCCCAACCATCTATCAAAACTTGAAAAAATTGGCTGAAAAGGGATACCTTTCCACCAGAATCGTTAAAAGCGGCAATATGCCTGAAAAAGTGATATACACCGTAACAGATTCCGGCAATGATTATTTCCAGGAACTGATGGTCAAATTTTCTAAAACGCCCAGTCCGATTTTTTTTGATTTTAATGCGTTTTTGATCAACCTGGATCTTGTTGACAAATCCATGGGTATTGCCATGCTCAAAGATCTGAGGCTGTATTTTCAAAGCAGTCATGCCAATCTAAAAAAAGACAGAGAAGCCATTAAAAATCCCCTGATCGGCGGAAATGCCATAATGCAACAATATGATCGATTGTTCACCACCATGGTCGAATGGTCAAATAACCTGATTGAGGGATATGAAAAGGATTCCTGTCATGGCACAGGGCAATCGTAAAGATATTGTTCGTTCTCAGTTTAATCGCCAGGCTCAAAATTTCAGCAGATGGTCTGTTACAAAAATGTCCCCCATCATCCGTTATTATGTGTATTACAGCTCGATTTTGCGTGCTGAACCCGTTCGCTTTCGTCACTATTATCCACGCGTGAGTGTCTCTTCCACGCCATCATGGTGAAACTTGATGGTGAAAGACGAACCGTTGTCATCCCAGACCTGCCTTAATGACCACACCGCTGCATTGCCGTTCGCGGGGGTTGCTTCGATCTTTACCATGTAGGACCCTTCGTCGACGTTATTTATCTTTACCGGGACGGTGTTGCTGCCGATTTCGATGGCCTTCTGTTTCCCGGCAAAATTGATTCGAATGGGTTCGTTGTTCTTGTCGCTTTTCCAGGTTCCGGTCATTTCAGACATCATACTTTTTGTTTCACTACAGCCGCTATACATAAAACCCAAAGCAACAACGATTGCTATAATTATCACTAGATTCAAATTACGCATAATACCTCCTGTTGGGGGGTGAAATGATTGGTCATGCATTTTTTGTTTCTCCAAAGCCTGTCCGGTGCCGGGCTTTCCCGAATCGATCTGAAACAGGCCCTCACGTCTTTTTCTGGATCCCCGTCCGTTTTCGATGCCAGGATTCCAGTGCCCCGGGCACGTCGCGACCGAGAGATCCCAAGGCATAAAGATAGCCGCCGCTGGAAAATTGTTCACAATCTTCAATGGTAAATGATTGCGTAATGACGGTCAGTTAACAGCCATCCGGAGAACAAACTGGCTTTGGCAATCCCGCCTGGAGTGTATCAAAAAGACAGGCCAGCGCCCTTATCCAGGCAGGGGATAAACCCAAAAACAATAACATCAGCAGATAGTTTGGAAATAGGTGGGAAAATAGGACGGAGGGGCTCGGTTTTTACAGTTTTTACAATTTAAATCCAGAGGACTCAGGTTTCGGAAAGAGTTTCCCAGCAGTAGACCTGGTTCGAGGGAGGCAATCTTGTAGTGACCGGGGGGAAGCCCCATTTCGAAAAACAGCTCCGAGGCTTCGGTCCCAGGATTAATGGAAAGGTCAAAGGTGATATCATGGAAACACGCCTGTTTTTCATCCCCGGCGGGCGCTCCCCACTGGTACCAGGCCAGCAAAAAAATCGCGGCGGTTAATAATGAAAAAATACGGCGCTGAGAGTGACGCACGAAACGCCCCCTTTTATAGTTGACACAATTAAATGAATCAGAATAAATATCTGAAGTTCATATATGCCATATTGAATGCCGTTGGTCAACCTATATCTTGCCGCACATCTGGGAGCGTTTTGGGGTAAACCGGGTAACTATTTAAAAAAAATAATAATTGGCGACATTCTATACCCCCTTATGTCCCCCATTACGAATCCATGGCCCGCCCAGGCGCCCCTTCCTTTCCCGGACTCAGACCGCCAACACCAGGCCGTCATAAGCGCAGATCTCCGGCACGTCATCCACGTGAGCAAGCATGTCGCCGTGCATATGGGTCAGCACTGTTTTTTGGGCCGAAAGGCGGGCAATATCCGGATAGTTCAAGTGCCATTTGACCGTTTTGCTAAAATAATAACTTTCCGCAATAAGCAGGTCGGCACCGGCAACAAATCCGGCCAGCGACTCGGTAAAAGCCCCGTCGCCGGTGTAGGCAACGGTCTTGTCTCCCACCTTAACACGCAAGGCTAACGGGTGGGCCTCGGCGGTGTGCCGGGCCTCGATGGCCCCAACGGAGAGTGCCGGCAGGGGGACAGTCTCACCCGGCACGATCTCGACACAGGTGACCTGGAATCTTGGGTGCATCACATGGCTGCCGGGAAACAATACCTCCCGAAGCTGGTCCAGATGTGACTGTGTGTCCTTGGGGCCAAGGATGGTCAGCGGTCTTTCCCGTTTTGAACCGAGCATGCCGTCCATGAGCAGAAACGGCACCCCGCCGCAATGATCGCCGTGCAGGTGGGTCAGCAACACGGCATCAATACGGTTGGGATCGATCCCCTGCTGACGAAGCCCGATCAAAGCAGTCAGGCCGAAATCCAAAGCAAAACAGACCCCCTCCCCATCAATGAGAATGCAGGGCTGCAACCGGCCGCCGGAGCCGAAAGCGTCTCCGGAGCCGATAAATCGTGCGGTGATGCCCATGTTTTTGTCTCCCCTAAGAACGTTGCAAATATTGAAATCAATCGTAAACAAACAATATTAAAATCGAATATCCAATTGTGTCTTTCGAAATTTAAAACCCTTCGGGTACGAGCCCATAGTCCCGATAGTCTTAAATTTTTTTCAACAAGATCATCAAGGCCCGATACGGCCTGCTTGACAAAATCTCCGTTGCCGGGTATCCGCTGATCTGCCGCCGCCCTTTCGTCGCGTCTCCGACTGGCGCCCCTGATCAATACCGTTTTCAACATATCAGGAATAATTCTTTGTTGATTGCTTTATTCCAGACATCTGCGTCAGATTTCATTTTTATAGGGTGGAAACCATTCAGAAAAAGAGAGGTTAGACATATCGTTGACTCTGATCCATTCAATGGTCTATACTCAGTGTAGAAATAAATTTTGGTTCCTCGCTGTTTTGTATGGGTGCCCCGGGATGCTTTCATTTTGATGCTCAACAAACTCGGCGCAAAGCGGTCGTAACGCCGGACAGGGCCTCGTCATAAATTATCATATTGATATTTATGTAAAATTAAAACCATCGGGGACTATTTGATGGCTGTCCGGCCTAACGATCGCTAAGCCCCTTAAACAGTTTCGAGCAGCAAAATGAAATCATCCCGGGACTGTGCCAGCCAAATTTACCCATATGTAACAGCGAGGAGCCTAAATTTTCAATTTGTGCGTTAATCAAAAAGGAAAAAACAGCGCAAGATCCTTTTTGGAGTTGTTTTTTAAAAATTAGGTCAGGATGATTCTTGTTATAGGCGAAATACTATTTGATCTGTTTGGCAACAATAAAAAATTAGGGGGGGGCACCGTTTAACTTTGCCTTTCATTTGAAGAAATTGGGATTCCCCGTCCGGTTTGTTTCCCGGGTGGGAAAGGATGCGCTTGGCAGGGAAATTTTATATTTTTTAAAGCAGCATCAATTTGATTTAACCGATATTCAGATAGATCCGGATCATGATACCGGCACGGTTAAGGTGACCATGTCCCATGAAGGTCATGCGTTTACCATAACACCGGATACGGCCTGGGCCCACCTTGTTTTTGACGAAGGGCTTTCAACCCTTTTACAGCAATCTTGCGATCTTCTTTATTTTGGAAGCCTTATCCAGCACAACGAAAAGGGATGCGCCCTGATTCAAACGGTAATGGGCCAAAAGCAATCAGGGACAACGGTTTTTTGTGATCTTAACCTGCGCCCGGGGTTTTATGGCCCTGCGGTTATCAAATCAGCCCTCAGGGACTCGGATATCCTTAAATTGAGCCGGGAGGAGTGGCTGGAAATCTCAGATATCAGAATCAGCGAAACACTGAACAGGGAGACCACGGGTCCGTTCATGACAGCCCATGACCTTGAATTGATTGTTTTGACCCTGGGAAGCCTTGGCAGTCAATGGCTTACCCGTGAAAAAAGCCATCCCTGTCCCCCCTTTTCACTGGAAAAGGTTGTGGGTACTGTTGGTGCAGGGGATGCCTATGCTGCCGTATCAGCGGCCGGATGGCTGAAAAAACTGCCCATTGACACAATCATGAGCCTTGCCAGTGAATTTGCAGGGCATATTTGCGGGATTAAAGGCGCGTTGCCGGAAGATGAACGGATCTATAATGACTTCAGACAGAGGATACAAAAAAATGATAGCTGAAAAAGGACTATATATTCAGATGTTCAGCATTCACGGACTGGTACGGGCTGAAAACATGGAACTGGGATATGATGCAGATACCGGCGGTCAGATCAAATATGTGGTGGAATTGTGCAGGACCCTGTCTGCCAATGATCAAATCCGAAAAATAGATTTGTTCACACGGCTGATCAAGGATAAATCCTATTCTGATGATTATGGACAGCCACTGGAACAGGTGAATGAAAAATTCCGTATCGTACGGATTCAGTGTGGGGGGAAAAAGTATATTCGCAAAGAATTGCTCTGGCCCCATTTGGATGAATTTGTGGATAAAACCATTATTTTTATCCGGCAGGAAAAAGATATTCCGGATGTTGTTCACGGCCACTATTCGGATGCAGGGCATGTGGCCATGGAGCTGGGCAGTTTCTTTGGTGTCCCCCTGGTCTATACCGGGCATTCCCTGGGCCGGTCCAAGAAAGCACGGCTGCTTGAAGATGGATATGATCTTATCGAGATGAATCGAAAATTGAAAATTGATCATCGGATTGATACGGAGGAACATGTCCTTAAATCCGCAGACCGGGTCATTACCAGCACCCGCCAGGAAATTGAAGGCCAGTACGGGATGTACCGCAACCGGACCCTGCCGACGTATACGGTCATTCCACCGGGCATCGGCATTGCGCGATTTTATCCCTATTACCATGACACCTTTTCCAGCAGCACGGAAGAAGAAGAGGCGCTGTATGCCAAGGCATCGGTAGTTCAGGAATTGAACCGATTTTTTACGCACCCGGACAAACCCCTGATTCTGGTTCTCTGTCGTCCGGACAAGCGGAAAAATATCCAGGGCTTGGTAAAAGCCTATGGTGAAGATGCTGAACTCCAGGCCATGGCCAACCTCGCCATATTTGCCGGTATTCGGAAAGATATTTCCGATAAGGAGGAAACAGAGCGGGATGTCCTTACCCGGATGCTGCTGTTAATGGACAAGTACAATCTGTATGGGAAAATGGCTATTCCCAAGAAACATGATTTTGAGCACGAGGTCCCTGAACTCTACCGGATTGCCGCGGAGAAACGGGGCGTATTTGTCAATCCCGCGCTGACAGAGCCTTTTGGCTTGACCCTGCTGGAAGCACTGGCGTGCGGTCTGCCCATTGTTGCCACCAATGACGGCGGCCCAAGGGATATTGTTCACAACTGCCAGACAGGCACGCTGGTGGATCCCACAGACACGGTGGAAATGGCTTCTGCTATCAAGGATATTATTGTTCACCCGGATAAGTGGAATCAATTTTCAAAAAACGGCATCCTGAATACCCGGAAATTTTATTCCTGGGTGAGTCACGCCCGCGCCTATTGCACTGAGATGAAGGCCGTCTGCCGAAAATATGAAAAATCGTTTATTACCGCACTGGAACCAAAGCAGAACATTGGCAAGCACCTGGCAAAACTTGATTATATGCTGATCACTGATATTGACAACACCCTTTTGGGGGGAAACCCGGAAGAACGCCATGCGTTAATGGATCTGCTTGAAAAAAACGCAGGGAAAATAGGGTTTGGTGTGGCCACGGGAAGAACATTTGAATCTGCCCTGGATATTCTTAACACTCACGGGATAAGGATACCGGACATTATTGTTTCCGGTGTGGGCAGCCGGATCAGCTATGGTGATTCCATAGATCATGACAAGGGGTGGGAAACCCATATTTCAAAAAACTGGGATCCGGACCTGATCGCCTCGCGGCTCAAAGAGATTGATTTTATCCGTCCCCAGGAAGCAAGTGCTCAAAGTGCGTATAAACTCAGTTATACCATGGCACCGGGGAAGGACAGACTGGCCAGGATCCACCACTTATTGACCAAAAACAGATTTAAGTACACCCTGATCTATTCCCAGGATCAGCATTTGGATATCCTGCCCTACAGGGCCTCAAAGGGAAAAGCCATCCGGTACCTGAGCTATAAATGGGGAATCCCTTTGAAAAATATTCTGGTGTGCGGTGATTCAGGCAATGATGCAGAAATGCTGAAAGGTGAACCCTTGGGGGTTGTGGTGGGAAATTACAGTCCGGAGCTTGAGGTGCTGAGATCTGCAAAACAGATCTATTTTGCCCAAAAATGCCATGCCGGCGGCATGATGGAGGGTATCCTTCATTATCAATTTATCCAGAAAGCAAAGGGAATGGTGCCTGATGACAATTGAAAATAAAATTTTCTGAAAAAGGGTGGCTAAATGCCACAACAAATAGAAGGAGTAATTAAATGAATATAATTCAAGATTTCCTAAGTAATTTTACTTGGGATACCATTGTTAAGACCGGACTGCGAATCTCTGTGCTTCTTCTTTTAGCCTGGATTGCGATGAAGTTGATTCAAAAGTTTCTTCAGCGTCTCGAAAAACATCTAATTAAAAAAAGTGAAGACGAAGGAGAACCGCCCTCGGAATCTGAAAAACGTGTTGAAACTATTGTTCGTTTGATAAAACAAGCTTGTTTGATTGCTTTGTGGTTGACATTTGGTTTGGTGATTATAAGAGAATTCGGAATTGACATTGGGCCAATTATTGCCAGTGCCGGTGTTGTTGGCCTTGCTATTGGTTTTGGCGCCCAAAACCTGGTTCGTGATATTATTTCCGGTTTTTTTATCATTCTGGAAAACCAGATCCGAGTGGGTGATGTTGCCATTCTCAATGGGACAGGTGGTCTTGTAGAAAGAATTAATTTTCGCACGACTGTGCTTCGAGACTTAGGCGGTGTGGTACACATCTTTCCAAATGGGGTAATAACCACATTAAGTAATTTAACGAACGGATGGTCTGCCTATGTTTTTGATATAGGTGTTGCTTATAAGGAAAATACCGATCATGTCATAGAAATCATGCAAGCGGTCGGTAAAACAATGCGAGAGGATGAAAAATTTGGCAAAAGCATGCTTGAAGACCTTGATATTTTTGGTGTAGACAAGTTTGATGATTCTTCCATTGTCATTAAAGGACGGATCAAAACAAAACCAATCAAACAATGGGAAGTGGGCCGGGAGTTCCTGCGAAGAGTTAAATATGCCTTTGATGAAAATAATATCGAAATACCTTTTCCACATCACTCAATATATTTTGGAGAGAAAAGCAAGCCCTTTGATTTACAATTATTGGAAAAATTGCAAAACCAGGAAAAATCAAACGCTTGAAATGATACCTGTTTAAAAAAATACGGCTCGGCCCGGAACGCTCTTTTTTTTATCTTAGAATCGCTGCCAAACCCTCTTTTGCGACTCTGGTGCCCTGGTTTTCATCAGACAAGGCAGAATTTACAGCATTAATGGCATCAAGGTTTTTTTGGCCTCATCTTGAGCTATTGGGGGCTGACCAACCTATCTTAATTTAAAATAGAAACGTTCCATAAATGGGTATTATTCTCGATTAGAGCTATTTATATTTTTTTTTTCTTTATTTATTTTTCTCTTTTTTTTTTTCCGTTTTTTTGGGCCGGGTGGGGTCTCTTGTGTTTTTTTTCTTTTTTTTTGGTTTTACTTTTAGTTTTTTTTTTTTATTTTCGCTTTCTTTTTCTTTTCTTTTTTCTTTTTGACTTGACTTTGTTTTTCAGTTGGTTTCCATCATGTTTTTTTTTTACCGGGGATTGATCTGGCTGGTTCATTGTTGTTGTCTCGTTGTGTTTTTTTTTTCTTTTTGTTTTTTTTTTTTTTTTTTTATGTTTTTGTTTTTTTTTTTTTCATTTCATTTTGCAATTTGTTTTTTGTATTTGTTTTATCATCTTCTTTGTTGTTTTTTTTTTTTTTTTTGTTTTTTTTTTTTGATACCCTTTTTATGGCCAGAACTGGCTATATAAGGTAAAATTGTGTTTATCGCTTCTTGGGCTGCCCCTCGATACGTTTGAAAAAACGGTCATTTATATTATCTTCCTCAATATTGAATCTATTCCGGTTTGTCTGATTTCACTGCATGCGCTGCACTTTCGATAATAAACTTCCGGATGAAAACAGTATAGGGATTTATCAAGTCAATGGTTTGTTGTTATCTCTTGTGCCCACGCCTTTGTCTCATAGTGAAGTTTACGTTCAAATTAATGAAATGTTCATAATTTTATTTCTATATTGATTGTTTGGTAAATTTAAAACAAAAATATTGACAATAAACCACAATAAAACTAAAAATCATAATAGACAGTGCAAAAGATGCCCGGTAGACAGATAAAACTGTCTATCTGCTTGTTTTATTTAGAATCTGGATTTGGTTGAAAATTGGACCACTGGTTAAGAAAACCGCAGAATGCTGGATAAGGCCAGGGGTAACGGAATGAAACTCGACAATATCAATATTGCCATCATCAAACACCTCCGGGATGGCAGAAAATCATACAAGAAAATTGCCCGGGAACTGTCGGTTTCCGAAAATACCATACGGTCCCGGGTCAGCAAGCTCATTAAGGAAGGGGTTCTTGAAATAACCGGACTGATGGACCCCGGGGCACTGCCCGGTCAAAAACTTATCATGGTCGGGGTCAAACTGGAAACAACGGATCTGGTCACCAAGGGAAAAGAATTCAGTGAATTGAAAGGGGTCATCTCCGCCAGTGTCGTAACGGGAAGGTATGACCTGATGTTAATGGTTCTGTTCACGGAAGGCTTTGGCCTGCTCGAATTTTATACCCAGGAGATATCCCGTATAGAGGGGGTCCAGTCTATTGAAACATTTGTGGTTTACAAAAGTTACAATCTGAAGGTCCCTTATATATTTTAAGGGTTGTTTCATTCCGTTAACTCTCAAAATAAAGGAAAAGGCTATGGAAGAAATTAAAAAAACATTTTTAAACCAATGGCACGCCGACAACGGGGGAAACCTGGTGGGCTTCGGGGATTACGAAATGCCGCTCTGGTATTCGAGTGTCAAAAAAGAGCATTTGGTGGTTCTTACAAATGCGGGTATGTTCGACACCAGCCACATGGCGGTGGTCATGGCCAAGGGCGCCGATGCCTTTGATTTGATCCAGCTTTGTTTTACCCGTGATTTAAATGCCTGTATCGGCAAGGACAAGTTGCCCATTGCTGTCGGCCGTTGCGTTTACGGGGCTTACCTGGACGAAAACGGGTATGCCATTGACGACGCCATCATCGGTAAGGTGAGCGATACGGAATATATGATCGTGGTCAACGCCGGCATGGGCGGCGCCATTGCCAAACACATGGAAACGGTGAAAGGTGACCGTCAGGTCGACATCGCCGACCTGACCGATCGGCTGGGTAAATTCGACATTCAGGGGCCCCTGTCCGTCAAAATCATGCAGAAAGTGCTCAAAGATCCTGATAAAGTCTTTGATAAAATGGTTTATTTTTCATTCAAGGGTCATTTTGACCCCGCTTCTCCGCTTGCCCATCAGGTTCAGCTCAAAGACGGCACGCCGTTGCTGCTCTCCCGCTCCGGTTACACCGGAGAGGTTGGATTCGAGGTTTTTATCGCCCCTGAAGACACGGTAAAAGCATGGGAAACCATCATGGCCGCCGGTCTGGAATTCGGCTGCCTGCCCTGCGGTCTTGCGTCCAGAGATTCTCTCCGGACCGGATCCCTGCTGCCCCTTTCCCATCAGGATATCGGTCACTGGACCTATCTCAACCATCCCTGGTGTTTTGCACTTCCCTATGCGGATGACGGCAGCGGCTTTACCAAAGAGTTTATCGGGGCCAAAGCCCTTGTCGCGGCCAGGGACACCGCTGAGCACACCGTCGCCTTTGTCGGCAACGATCTGCGCAAGGTTGATGCCCATGACGCCAGGGTACTGGATGCCGAGGGCAACGACATCGGAACGGTCCTGACCTGTGCCACGGACATTGCCGTCGGCCGCGTCGCCGGCAAGATATACAGTATCGCCAGTCCGGATAAACCTGAAAATTTCAAGGCCAAAGGGCTGTGCTGCGGATATGTGAAAGTGAAGAAAAGTCTCAGTGTGGGTGAGACCATTACACTGCAGGACAAAAAACGCAAGCTGACGGTCAGTGTTGCAGCGGATGTCCGGCCGGATCGTACGGCCCGCAAACCGTTGAAAATATTTATGTGAAATAGAAGATTCGGCTGCGCTATGCCGGCAGCTTTGAATACTTGGATGCCGGGCCAGGGCAATTGTTTTTTTGCCATGGCCGCAAACCTTAAAAAACAAAAGGAGAAAAAATCATGAGTAAAGAAATCAGTGAACTCAATTTGCCTGCCGATGTCAAATACGCAAAGGACCATGAATATGCCCGCCTGGAAGGCGATATGATCAAGGTCGGTCTTGACGATTATGCCCAGGACCAGCTTGGCGACATCGTTTTTGTCGAAATGCCCGAAGTGGGGGATACCTTTAAAAAAGGCGACGTTTTTGGAACCGTCGAATCGGTCAAAGCGGTTTCCGAGTGTTACATGCCCATCGGCGGTGAGATCGTTGCCATCAACGAAGCACTCGAAGATGAACCCGAACTGGTCAATACAGACCCCTACGGCAAGGGCTGGATAGTGGAAGTGAAGCCCGGCGATGTTGCCGAAATGGATACCCTGATGACCAACGAGGCCTGCCTGGCTTCCTTAAAAGAAGCATAACCCTTAATCAAGGAGAAACCATTATGCAATATTTGCCACATACCGATGAAGACATTGCCAAGATGCTTCAGGTAGTGGGGGTTGACAGCATCGACGATCTCTTCCCGACCATACCCGCGGATTGTCGGTGTCCCGGTGCCCTTGACCTGCCTGAGGCCATAACCGAATGGGAACTGGATGCCTGCATGGACCAGCTCGCCGCTAAAAATGCCATTTCCCCTGAGTACAAGGTGTTTATGGGGGCCGGCAGCTATGACCACCATATTCCCGCTTCTGTCAAATACCTGGCCAGTCGCAGCGAATTTGTCACGGCCTACACCCCGTATCAGCCTGAAATGAGTCAGGGGACCTTGCAGGCGATCTATGAATACCAGACACTGGCTTCCCGGTTGATGGGTACGGATGTCGCAACGGCCTCCCACTACGACGGTGCCACGGCCCTGGCGGAATCGCTGCTCATTGCCCTGCGCAAGTCAAAGAAGAACAAAGCGGTGATATCCAGTACGATTCATCCCCATTATCGCCAGGTGATTGCCACCTATTTTGAACCCACCGGATTGGAAATCGTGGAATTGCCCTACCTTGCCGACGGTACCACTGATCTGGCCGGGCTGGACGACATCGCGGATTACGGCGCCGTGGCCATTCAGTCGCCCAATTTTTTCGGCTGCATCGAAGACTTGAAGAC
Source organism: uncultured Desulfobacterales bacterium (assembly GCA_942490765.1). GTDB lineage: Bacteria > Desulfobacterota > Desulfobacteria > Desulfobacterales > 4572-123 > 4572-123. The sequence goes on from CALNYM010000027.1 coordinate 78,130, forward strand.
CGCTGTCGATAAGGCCCACGGTCGGAAAGCCATTTTCGTGGCCGGGTTTACCGAAGCCCTGGCTTACGGTCTGCTCAAAAGCCCGGGCAGCCTTGGGGCCGATTTTGTCGCCGGTGAAGGCCAGAGTCTGGGTATTGCCCGCTCCTTTGGCGGGCCGGCCCTGGGCATGCTGGGCAGCACGAATAAATATCTCCGGTTGCTCCCGGGCCGTTTGATTGGAAGGACCAAGGATGTTGACGGAAAAGATGGGTTTGTTTTGACACTGGCCACCCGCGAACAGCATATCCGCCGGGAAAAGGCCAGCTCCAACATCTGCTCCAACAACGGTCTTTGTGCCCTGACCGCAGCCATTTACATGGCGTCCCTTGGGGGTACGGGATTGCGCCGGTTGTCCCGGCTCAATCACGACAAAGCCGAATACCTTAAAAAAGAGTTGAAAAGTGCAGGCTTTGACATTCCCTTTGCCATGGCGACATTTAATGAATTTGTCGTGAAATTTCCGGCAGGCTTTGATGCCGTCTACAAACGTCTTCTGGATAAAAAAATAGTGGCGGGCGTGCCCCTGGCAAAATACTATCCCGAACTTGCCGACCACTATCTGTTGTGCGTTACGGAGACCATGTCCAAAGAAGATATGGACACCCTGGTCAAGGAGGTGCAGTCATGACTGAAAGATTAGGAACAACCGGCCTGGTGCTGAATGAAAAAATGCTCTGGGAAAAAGGCGCCCCGGGCCGCTGCGGCATGTCGATCCCCACGAGCGATGTGGCCGCCGCCCCTCTGGATGACGCTCTGGTGGGGGAGGGTCCGGATTTTCCGGATTTGAGCGAAGTCGATGTGGTCAGACACTACACCCGTCTGAGCACCTGGAATTTCGGTGTGGACACCAGCATGTACCCGCTGGGGTCCTGCACCATGAAGTACAATCCCAAAACCAACGAACGACAGGCGGCCCTGCCCGGTTTTGCCGGTGCCCACCCGCTGCTGCCCGACGAACTTTCCCAGGGTGTTCTCCAGATGATGTATGAACTGGAGCGGTACCTGATGGAAATCACCGGCATGGACGCCTGCACCCTGCAGCCCGCTGCCGGGGCCCACGGTGAAATGGCCGGCATGCTGGTCATTCATGCCCATCACCAGGCCAATGGCCACCAGCGCTCCAAAATCCTCATGCCGGACACGGCCCACGGCACCAATCCGGCCAGTGCGGCCCTTTGCGGTTATAAACCCGTGCCGGTGCCGGTGGCTGACGACGGTATTATGGCCGTTGAGGTCATCGAGGAACTGATGGATGAAGAAGTGGCCGGCATCATGGTCACAAACCCCAACACCCTGGGCCTGTTCGAGGAAAATTTCAAGAAAATTGCCGAGATCATCCATGCCAAGGGTGGGTTGATTTATGCCGATGGTGCCAATATGAATGCTGTAATGGGTATCGTCCAGATGGGCAAGATCGGTGCGGACGTGATACACCTGAACCTGCACAAGACCTTTTCTACGCCTCACGGAGGCGGCGGTCCCGGGTCCGGCCCCATCTGTGTGAAAAAGAACCTTGAACGCTTTCTGCCGGTCCCCCGGGTGATCAAGGACGGCGACATCTACAGAATCAAGGAAGATATGCCGGATTCCATCGGCAGAATGATGTCATTCCGCGGTCATGTGGGCATCATGCTCAGGGCGTACAGTTACATCCGTATGATGGGACCTGATGGATTGAAAAAGGCCAGCCAGTTGGCGGTGCTGAATGCCAATTACATCATGGAACGTCTCAAGGACACCCTGCACCTGGCCTATGACCGGCCCTGTATGCACGAGTGTATTTTTTCCGATAAGAATCAGGAGCAGTATCATGTGAGTACCCTGGATATGGCCAAGCGACTCCTCGACTACGGGTTTCATCCGCCCACGGTTTATTTTCCGCTGGTGGTCCATGGCGCCATCATGATCGAACCCACGGAAACCGAATCCAAAGAGGATATCGACCAGTACATTGAGGCTTTCAAGGCCATTGCCAGGGAAGCTGCAACAGATCCGGATCTGTTGCACAACGCTCCGACAAGCACCTTTATAAGGCGCCTGGACGAGACGCTGGCGGCCCGGAAACCGTGTCTGGCCGGTTAAATTTGTAGTAATCGTTTAGCCGCTAAATTTTGAGAATTGTGCTTTTAATGTGCAAAAAATAAAGCATGTAAGCGACAATGATGAATTTGGTATCGCTTCGCTCTGCCGATTATATGAATTACCATGGTGACTGCGATGTGCCGGTGCTTGCCATCGTAGGGTGGGCTGTGCCCACCAAAAGAAAGAGCGAAGCGATACCCAACTTTTACTTTTCACTATTATTTAAAAAAATTCAGTAGAAAATTATCATGTGCGAGAATGTGCCCGTAATAGCTTCATAGTAATCCATACAGATGCTGCCGTCCCGCAACTACGAATATTTTGCAGGAGAATTAAACCACCATGATCGAGAAAAAACCACTGGAAATCATGTTATCGGCCTGGGCGCCAACGGCCTTTATGCCTCTAAGAGTGCTTCGGGTTACAATCGCAATTGTCACGTCACTATCCTCGAAAAAAGGGATTTTGACCAGTTTTCCCCCTGCGGTCTGCCCTTTGTCATTGAAGGAGTGGTAAAAGATTTTGAGATGCTCAAGCATGATGTGCCTGAGATTAAAAATAAGCTGACCAAGTCACTCAAACATGAAGTAACGGCCGTAGATACCGTCAAAAAAACGGTGGCGGCCGTGGATCTGGATAGTTCAGAAGAAAAGGTCTTCAACTACGACACGCTTATCCTGGCCACGGGTGCCACACCGGTCAACCTGCCGATTCCGGTGCTAAAGAGTTTATGGGCCAGGGGGTCCATTTCGTGTCGACCATCGACAACAGCAAGGCCCTGCTGGATGCGGCCAGGGCATCGCGTAAAAAAGCGCTTGGTGGTGGGGGGCGGTGCCATTGGTCTGGAAGTCGCGGTGGGGTTGAAAGCGTTGGGCCTTGAAGTCGCGGTGACCAAAAGAACCCCACCCCCCGACCCGCGCAACCTTGATCCGGCCATGGGCACCAAGATTGTCGAAAAGCTCGAATCACTGGACATTCGTGTTCTCTTCGGCAAGGGCATTGACTCGGTGAACGGGTCGGATTGCGTGGAATCGGTGACTATCGCCGGTGAGGAGATCCCCTGCGATATCGTTGTCATGGCCGTTGGTATGCGTGCCAACATCCACCTGGCTGCTGACCATGGGCTGCAAGATCGTGAACCGGGCCGTGGCGGTGAACAATCGGATGGAAACAAGCATTAAAGATGTGTAGCCTGCCATCGGCGACATGGTCAGTTCCTATTCGCGTATTGACCATACACCGGCGACCATGCAGCTGGCCACGTCGGCT